>NZ_JBFREI010000011.1:0-305799 GCF_052114225.1 Chitinophaga sp. RAB17
TGGACAAACCAAGAGTAATCTCGATTTGTCCACTTTCGTGCCCAGAACTGGATTCGAACCAGCACACCCTTGCGAGCGCTGCGACCTGAACACAGTGCGTCTACCAATTTCGCCATCTGGGCAACTGATATCGTGTCAGGGGTTGCAAATATACATCCCCATTTTATTTTTCCAAAATTTTACTCCACTATTTTTTCACCCGGCATGTTCATTGCTATTGAAAACCAATAGCATAAACAATAACGACCCACTGTTGTTAGTAAGAACAAAACCGCCCTCCTTATGGCTTCCATCATCATTATACTTGTACTTATTGCGCTCAACTTCTACTTCTCCATTGCCGAGATCGGACTGATATCCGTAGATAAAAATATCCTGCAGCAACAGGCGGATAACGGCAACAGGAAAGCCTTGAACGTGCTTAACCTCATTAAAGAACCCGATGAATTCCTGAGTGCGGTGCAGGTAGGTATTACGCTGGTAGGCATTCTGGAAGGGCTTTACGGTGGCGATCTGATGGCAGCATGGCTGGAACCGGTTTTCTTCAAATGGGGTATGCATCCCTACGGGGCGCATTTAACAGCTTTGGTAGTGGGTGTGGGCGGTATTACTTACCTGACCATTGTGATCGGGGAACTGATTCCTAAAACCCTTGCACTACTGGACCCGCTCAAAACCTCCTACCTGATCACGCCGTCTATGATCATCTTCTCCAAAGTAACTTATCCGTTTATTAAACTGCTCACGGCGAGTACCAAGCTTATACTGGGCCTGTTTTCGATTAATACCATCCGGGAAGAGAAACTCACGGAGAACGATATACGCAGTATGCTTACAGCAGCTTATAAACAGGGATTAATCGACAAAGGCGAACTCACGTTACATAAAAATCTCTTTTCTGCCTATGACCTCATGGCGGAAAACATTATGACACCTGCTTCCATGATCACCTATGTGAAAGAAAGCATGAGCCGGGAGGAAGTAACGGAAACGATTAAACGTAGTATCCACCGCACGTTTCCGGTATTGAACGATAAAAAGGAAGTCTTAGGCGCATTGGGTGCAAAGGATTTTCTCCTGTATCCGGATAAAGCCCTGGCGGATATCCTCGCCCCTATTTCTTTTCTGGCGCCCAACCAGGCAGTATATGATATCTTCCAGCAACTGAGGCGGGAAGGCACCAATATGGGCATTGTGCTCAATGAATTCGGGGAATGCCAGGGCCTTCTCTCTTACCATGATATTGTGGCCGGTCTGCTGGGTGGCAGTCTCCCCGGATTCAACGCTACGGAACGCTTCCTGGTACAACAACCGGATAAAAGCTGGCTGACCTATGGCTATACGAAGCTGAGCTATATCCGGGAAACACTCAATTATGAGTGGCTGCGGGAATACGAAAAAGAAGATATCACCATCGCTGGTTTGCTGATCGGTAAACTAAGACATATCCCACAGGCGGGTGAAAAAATAATGCTGAACCAGGTCACTTTTGAAATCAGGAAAATGGATCACCACCGGATCGATGAAGTGATTATCCGTACGCAAACGCTTGCGCAATAAATGCTGCTCCCATAGTTATTCTACCATAACGTGTTTATCTTAACGCAAATATTTTGATTGTTATGGTAAGAAGAATCCTCCTGCTAACTTTGGCTGTCCTGCCGGGCATGATGGTCGTGGCACAAAGCAAAAAAGCTACAACGGCCAGGCAAAAACCCAATATCATATTTATTTATGCCGACGACCTGGGCTATGCCGAAACAGGCCCTTATGGTCAGCAGAAAATAAAGACGCCTAACCTTGACCGGCTGTCTGCAGAAGGCATTCACTTCAACCAGTTTTATACCAGCACACCGGTTTGTGCACCGGCCCGTTGCATGTTGCTTACCGGCCGCCATGGCGGACATTCTTATATCAGGGGTAATTACGAAATGGGCGGTTTTGCTGATTCACTGGAAGGTGGACAAATGCCGCTGCCGGAAGGTACCGTGACCATCGGCCGCATGTTGCAACAGGCCGGATATACCACTGCTGCCATTGGCAAATGGGGACTGGGCATGCAGTATAGCAGTGGTGATCCCAACAAACAGGGCTTCAACTATTTCTACGGCTACCTGGATCAAAAGCAGGCACATAACTACTACCCTACCCACCTGTGGGAAAATGGTAAAGCCGACAGTCTGCACAACACCTTCATCAACGTACATAAATCATTGCAGCCCGCAACGGCCACCGACAGCGATTTTGATTACTATAAAGGAAAAGATTATGCGGTAGATGAGATGACGAAAAAAGCTACTCAGTTTATTAAATCAAATCATTCGGCGCCTTTCTTCCTCTATCTGCCCTATACGATACCTCATGTTTCCCTGCAGGTGCCTGATAGTGCATTGAAGCAATACATCGGACAATTCAATGAAAAGCCCTATTACGGACAACGGGGATATACCCCGCATAAATATCCATTGTCTGCCTACGCAGCCATGATCACCTACCTGGATACACAAATAGGCATCATCATGAACCTGGTGGCCAGCATGGGATTGGACGACAATACCATTATCCTGTTTTCCAGCGATAACGGCACCACATTTAACGGTGGTGTGGACCCAGCCTTCTTCAATAGTGTCGGCGGCCTTAAAGGGCTTAAAATGGACCTTTATGAGGGAGGTATCCGGGAACCATTCATTGCCAGGTGGCCGGGGAAAATCCCTGCCGGCAAAACATCTGAGCTGCCAGGCGTACAATATGATATGATGGCTACGTTTGCAGACATTGCCGGTATCTCCGCTCCCGCCAATGACGGCATATCCCTGCTCCCGGAAATGACCGGCAAACACGGGCAACAAGCCAGCAGAAAATATATCTACTTTGAATATCCGGAGAACGGTGGCGCAGTAGCTATCCGTATGGGCCAATGGAAAGCCATAAAAAACGGATTGAAGAAAAACCCGGACGCAGCCTGGGAATTATATGATCTCAACAACGACAAATCAGAAGAACATAATGTGGCTGCCGCTCACCGGGACCTGTTAGCCGGCTTTGATGCTATTGTAAAAAAGGAACACCGGAATGCCCACATCAATGAATGGGAATTCCTCAACTCAAAAATGACGGCAACGAAGTAAATATTACAGCTATTACAGGGAGATGGAGCAGGTATCCATCTCCCTGTAAATACAATACCCGCTACTTACTCTCCCACTTAAACCACTTCACTCCCAGTATCACAAAAATGATAGTATAGGCAATGGAAGCCAGCAGCGCATAGGTTGTTTCCAGCTTCCAGGTAGCCGGATCCAGGCTCGCCGCCAGTATTTTTCTTACCACTCCATATGGCGACCAGATCACTATTTTTTCTATGACATCTCCCAGCACTCCAAATTCTCCAAACATCCCGATCATAATAAAAACAAAATAAACCAGCCGCGTAGTGGAGTTTACGGTGTCAGGATTTTTAATGCGTCCTACAATTGCCTGCCCCAAACCCAGGTACACAGCACCTCCCAGCACAGCCATTAATAAACCGGCCACATAACCGGCAGGCGATATCTTTATATGATCTACAAAATATCCGACTATAAAAACCAATATTGTCATCAGCACAATCATCGCTATCTGTACGGATATACGGCTGATCATAATTGTCCAGGCCGAAACGGGGCCTACCCGTAGCCGCTGAAATACGCCCCTGTCGCGATCACGCGCAATACTGTTGGAGTAACCCATCAGACCTATACTGGTAAGCCCGATGGTAATACAGGCAGAGAGTACAAATACGCCGCCCAGTTTATCGATCAGTCCTTTCCAGGAAACCAGTATAATCAATGGTACGATCAGCACCAGGCGAAAAGAGCGGCGGTTGCGCCAGAGTGTGGTGAAATCTGCCCGCAGCAGGGCGGACATCACGGCAGAATTTTTAGGTATTCTTGTTTCCATGTTAAGCGCGTTTAATTATGGGCGAACTGCGGTGCCGGTTAAACCAATAAATACATCTTCCAGGGTCACTTTCCCCTTCCGTACTACTTTCAGTACTTCCGGATCATGACGATGCTTTTCTATTAATGCCTCCGGTGTATCAATCGCAATGATATGCCCGTGGTCGATGATAGCAATGCGGTCGCAGATGGCTTCCGCCTCTTCCATGGAATGCGTGGTGAGCAATACGGCATGGCCGTTGTTACGGAAGTGTTCTATCCTTTCCCACAACTGCCGCCTTGACTGTGGGTCCAGTCCGGTGGTGGGTTCATCCAGGAGTACCAGCTGCGGATCGTGAATGGTGGATATCACCAGCGATACCCGTTGTTGCTGACCTCCGGAGAGTTCCGATATTTTTTTACCGGCCGCATCTTCCAGGCTGATCTCCGACAGCTTTTGCTTTACCTTCTCATCATTCAGATCTACCCCATAAATGCTGGCAAAGAGCCGGATAATTTCGGCGATGGTCAGCTCCGGCTGAAAGCTGGTAGCCTGTAACTGCACGCCCATATTGGCGCGGGCATGCAAGGGTTTTTCCTGCGTATTGAAACCGGCTACGGAAACACTACCGGAAACAGGGCGTAACAATCCTTCAATGGCACTGAGCGTGCTCGTTTTGCCAGCACCGTTAGGCCCCAGCAAACCGAATATTTCACCACCATGTACCGCGAAGGAAACTTCTTTTACCGCCTGGAAAGTGCCATAGCGGACATTCAGCTGACTCACTTCCAGAATGGGGTCAGACGACTGTTGTTGATTGTTCATCTAAAGCAGATTTGGTTTTAATTGACGATCGAAAATACAACAACACCGCTGACGACCGCTGACAAAAAGGCGAACGCCTTGGAAAAAGCGGTAAACGGAGGAGTTATAGCGGTAAAACCGGAAGCCGTAGCATATAAAAGGAACGGGGATCATATGATATGATCCCCGTTCCTTTTTGATAGTAACACATTGCTACAGCGTTACCAACTGACGGCGTAAAGCTTCCAGCACCATGCCGGTGCGGCTTTGCACGTTCAGCTTATTAAATAATATTTCCCGGTAGCCGTCTACTGTTCTTTCTGTTACATTCATTTTAGCGGCAATCGCCTTATAGGTAAGGTCGCTGCAGGCCAGGCTGAGAAACTCCCGTTCCCGGTCGGTAAGCGTTTGTTTTTGCTCTGATTGTAACAACAGGCGGCGGTAGTTGACATTGGAAGCATCGTTGTAATAGATGCCGGTAGTAAAAATTTCACGTAATGCTTTTTCCAGTTCCGTTGGATGAATATCTTTCAGGAGATAGGCGCAGCAACCTGCTTTCAGCATTTCGATGATAGTAGCATCATTGTCTTTCATAGACAGGGCCACTACTTTAACGGTGGGATATAACTTAAGTACGGCTTCGGTGGTTTTGGCGCCATCCATCACCGGCATGTTTACATCCAGTAACAGGATATCCGGTGCTGCCGGCAGGTGGGCTAATTTGTCCAGCATTTCCTTTCCATTCATAGCTTCTGCTACTATCTGGAATCCACTGAAGCCACTGATCAGCAAACTGAGTGATTTAAGAAATAGCTGATGATCGTCTGCAATGCCAATGTTGATGTTCATAAAAATTATTCAAGGGGTAATGTGATCAATACTGCGGTGCCACCGGCGGTAGTAACTTCCCAGCGGATATTGCCGCCAAGTAAACTGGTACGGTGCTGCATATTACGGATACCCATACCGATGGATGACATGCTGGCTTTATCAAAGCCGGAGCCGTCATCAGCGATAAGGAGGATGAGTTGTTGATCTGCTGTTCTGATACTGATATCAATCACCTGTGGGCGGGCATGTTTGATACAGTTTTGCATGGCTTCCTGTATGATACGAAACAAAATGATCTGAGGTTCCGCCTGTAGTGGCAGTACCATCAGTTCATGGGTAAACTTCACTTGTATAGCCCTGCTGGAATTGATCCGTTCCACTTCCGCTTTCAGGTTTTCGATCAGACTGAACTGGTCGAGCCATTGCCGGCTGAAAGATTTGGAGAGCGCCCGCAGATGCTGAATAGCTGTACTCAGGGTATCTTCCGCTATTTGCAGGGTGTCCGGAATTTCCTTCATGCTCCGTTGGGTAACATTTATCAGGAGCTTGGTGCTGCTCAGTAGTTGGCCAATATCGTCATGCAGTTCCTGTCCAAGGTGGGCAAAGGCTTCTTCCTGCATTTCAATCTGGGACCACATTAACTGTTTGTCGTAATCTTCCTTCATTAACTTAAGCTGATGTAAGTAAGCATCTTGCTTCTTTTTATAACTAATCACTGCAGATACAACCACCAGTCCCATGATGGTAACCAACAGTGAAATAAAAATCACAGCTACAAAGAGATCCTGTTTGACCGGAAGCATACGACGCCTTTTATCAGCATAATATACAACAGGTAATTGGATAATGAGTTCAATACTGCGAAAAAATGCCTTGCCCTGGCGGTATCATTCTCCAGCAACAGGTTGTAAAAAGCATTTACGCTGACAGATGCCGCGAAATAAATAAAGAAAGCAAGGGTTAGCCAAAAAACAGGGTGCCGGAATATAGACGCTTCACTATCCGGGGTTATAGAAAAAAAGGATAAAAGGCACCAGCAGATGACCAGGAAGCTCTCTATCGTGATATTGATGCCAGGAAAGGCATGCCACCCACCCAATACAAAGCTGTAAAAAAGGGACACTATTCCGAATATAAAAATAGAAACGCCCATTAATAACCGCCATCGGTAATCCTTGATTCCTGATCGGAGAATAATTGTTATCAGACTATATTCCAGCACCACAAAGAAATGATATACTATAAAGAAACCTAAACCTTCTGTGCCGATCAACTCAACTATTACTTCTGTAATAATAGATACCCCCAGCAGCACGCTTAATATCTTTACTTCCCTGTGTTCCAGGTGAAATAGGCTGATAATAAAGCAGGCTACGAGCAATACATAATAAGCATACACCCATCCGTTCATCGGCACAAAAGTTTAAATGCTATATAGGTTGAAATAAAGTATCCAGATCCGCAGTAGCCAATGGAGAGCCCTGCGCTTTTAACAAATCAAACAAATGCTTCAATTCAGGAGGTGGCGGATTTTTTCCATTACCTCTTTCTTCAATTTTAGGATCACCGGTGAAGTGTGCCATGTTGTTGGTAGTAGCTTTGGCAAGTAACGCCGCATAACCTACCTGCTCCATGTTCGCAGTGAGCCCTTCTGCCGAAAGACTGATTTTCTTATTTGCTTCAGGCACAGCAAAGTGAAAACGAATGTATTCACATCCTTCCTGGCTGAGAATACGTAACAGCGATGCCTTGCTGAAATCAACAAAGAAAGTTCCCTGAAAAGCTGCCAGCAAAGCCGGATTGCTTAACAGCAATTCGTAAAAGCTGTTTAGCATACCAAAATAAGCCGCAACAGTAATCGGCATACCAAAGGTTTGCGGATCCTGGGTAAACGGCATGTTGTAGTCCAGCTGTTCGGTGGTAGGGTTCAGGTGGCCCTGGCTATCACAACCGTAGCCGGCAAGGGACATTTGATCACTCATTGTTAGGTCAGTTTAGTGGAAACAAATATTTAACTTTTTCCTCATGACTGATACCGGGAAAAACCCCGGTAAAGATTTTTTTAGCTGTTAGCCTTTTTAGCTGTTAGCCTTTAGCTGTTAGCTGTTAGACAATGCAGCGGAGATTATCATATGTCGTTCTTCGCATTACCTAAAAGCTAAAAGCTAAAGGCTAACAGCTGTTTCGCTATATCTTCAGCAGCCCCAGCTTATGCAAGGTATTAACTGGTTTATTATCCCAGAAGAGTTCAAAATCGTCCAGCCCTGCTGCTTCATAGCTGTCTTTCACTTCCTGCAGGGTATACGTTTTAGGATTGGCTACCGCCAGCTCCTGTAGCATTGTTGTTAACCATACGCCCTGTGGTGGCTGTACGCTGATATTTACTTTTTCTTTTTTACTCTGGAATGTTAAGGAAGACATTTCCCAGGAGGCGCCCTTCTTTGATTTGGTAATAATTTCCATGGACGGCTGTTTGCCCAGGTATACAACTTTGGAAGTTGGCTTTATAGTGCCTGCTTCTTCTTCCATCAGTGCCGTGGTGATAAAATCAGGATGCACCGATGTTTTGGGTACTTTAAATTCAAACCATTTGGAAAGCGGGTAATCAAAGCAGGCGCCATGCATATAATTCAACAACGACTTTTTCAGTCCATAGCTGAAAGATTCGTGATCCGCACCGGTAGGATCAATATGCATGATATCATTGTTGGCAAAGGTGCCGGTTTCTTCAGTTTCTTTTTGCACGTTGAACTTCGCAGGGTCCAGTCCAACAGGGCTGTGCGCCGTCATGGTAAACTGGTGCCAGAAAGCAGATTGCAGGATTCCTGCCTGGAACATCTGTCGCACCATCTCCAGGGCGTCGATCGTTTCCTGCGCGGTTTGCGTCGGAAACCCGTACATCAGGTATGCGTGCACCATGATGCCTGCTTCCGTAAAATGGCGGTTTACACGCGCCACCTGGGCTACCGTGATGCCTTTTTGTATCAGTCCCAGCAAACGGTCGGAAGCAACTTCCAGTCCGCCGGAAATGGCAATACAGCCCGATGCTTTGAGCAACAGGCAAAGGTCACGTGTAAAGCTTTTTTCAAAACGCACGTTAGTCCACCAGCTCACGGTGAGCTTACGGCGGATAATTTCCAGTGCCAGCGCACGCATCAGCGCCGGTGGCGCCGCTTCATCCACAAAGTGGAATCCGTTCTGCCCCGTTTGTGCAATGATCGCTTCCATCCGGTCGCATAACAGCGAGGCCGTGATGGGCTCGTAGATCTTTATATAATCAAGAGAAATATCGCAGAAAGTACATTTGCCCCAATAGCAGCCATGCGCCATGGTGAGCTTATTCCAGCGGCCATCACTCCACAGGCTGTGCATAGGGTTGACTACTTCTATCGCGGAAATATATTTATCCAGCAGCAGGTCGCTGTAATCCGGTGTACCCAGTTGCGCCTGTTTATAATCATGGGTGGCTTTACTGTTGATATACGTTACTTTCTCTTCTGTTAACAGGAAAGTACGTTTCAGTTCCTCCGCTGTCTTTTTCCCTTCCAGGAACAGTAACAGGTTTTCTATCGGGGCTTCTCCGTCGTCCAGGGTAATGAAATCCACGAATTCAAACACACGGGCATCAGCCAGCGAGCGCAGCTCTGTATTAGGAAAACCACCGCCCATGGCCACTTTTACGGCAGGATAATGCTTTTTCACCCATTGTCCGCAACGCAATGCCGAATAGAGATTGCCCGGAAAAGGCACAGAAATAGCCACCATAGCAGGTTGTACCTGTTCCATATGCGTAGCCAGCAGGTCTGTTAAAATACTGTCTATATAAGTATACTCCGCCTGCAAGGCGTCATACAGTTCATCAAAACTATTGGCGGAACGGCTTAGTCGCTCTGCATACCGGCTGAAACCAAAATGTGGATCCACGCAGGCCATGATCAGATCCGATAAATCTTCCAGGTACATCGTTGCCAGGTGTTTGGCTTTGTCCTGTGACCCCATGGAACCAAAGGCCCAGTTCAGATCATCGAGCTGCGCAAAACGCGAGGCTTCCGGTAAATAATCACGCTTACAGATCAGATGTGCCAGCGTAGGATTCTTTCCCTGTAAAAATAAAATAACGGCGTCAATGGTTTGTATATAATCCTCCTGTAATACCAGCATCCGGGCTATATTCTCAGAAGCCGCTACCGGCGGGGCCGCCGCAATATGTGCAAACAACTGTTCCAGTCCCTGTTTTGAAAATAAACGCAAGGTGACTTCGATACCCAGATCCGCCTGGAAGGAGGTAATAGCTTTGGTGTTCAGAAATCCTTTCAGGTAAGCAGTGGCCGGGTACGGCGTGTTCAACTGTGTAAATGGCGGTGTTATTAAAAAAACAGAATTACTCAAGTCAGGAGGTTTAAACCGCAAAAATAACCCTTTTTTGAGCAGAAAGCAGAAGGCAGAAAGCAAAAAGCTATTTTCGCGGATGATAAAAGCGATGATATACCTGTTTTTTTTGCTCCTTTTACAAACGAAAAAGTGCTGTCAAATTAATTCTCCACTCCTATCATCCCCGAAAATAGCTTTTTGCTTTCTGCCTTCTGCTTCCGCTCAAACGAATAGTCTACAAAATTAATAGACTTTTATTTGGAAATAATAAAAGTCCACTTTATCTTTGTTTTACCACCGCTGATAAAGCCACCACTCCATCAGTATTTACCACCAGTTTTATTTGTAGCACCGCTTAGTCGCCCCACCAGGACCGGCATCGACTTGCATTGTTCAACCAATAATATACAATCATGAAAACGCATAAGCACTTATTTTTAACCGGCCTGATGGTGGCAGGATTGTTCAGCAACCACTCGTTCGCTGCCCCTAAAAAACCATTCGTAAAACAAGGCATCTGGCGCGGTGTATTCACCCTCAGCGAATCCCAGGTACCCTTTAATTTTGAGTTAAAAGGCAAAGACCCCGAACATGCTGTTTTTACACTGATCAACGGCACAAGGCGGGATAACTTCCATGTGGAACGCCTCGGCAACGATTCTTTATTTATAAAGATGAATACCTATGATGCCGCCCTGGTGGCGCACATTGAGTCTGACGGTAAAATTTCAGGAGAATACAGAAGCCTCGTACCTAACTTCCGGGGCAATGCATTACCCTTTACTGCTGCACACGGGCAAAACTACCGCTTTGCGGAACCTGGCACAGAAGCCGCTCCTGCCTTTGATATCAGCGGCAAGTGGGAACTGAAAATAGCCAGCAAAGAGCCTACTCCCAATCGTATTGGCTTACTGAAACAGGAAGGCAACAAGTTAACCGGTGTTATCATGTCGGTAGTAGGCGACAGCCGCGAACTGGAAGGGACCGTTCATGGAGATGATTTTGAACTGTCCGGCTTCACCGGCCCCAGCCCCATCTACATTAAAGGAAAAGTGAATGACGATAAATCACTCACCGGCGAAATCAGCTTAGGCATTTATAACAACATCCGGTTTGACGGAGAAAAAAATGCCGCCGCCGAACTGCCGGATCCTTACAAGCTTACTTTCCTGAAAGAAGGTTATAAAAAACTGGACTTCACCCTGCCTGACCTCAGCGGCAACAACGTTTCCCTGAGCGATGACAAGTATAAAGGCAAAGTGGTCATTGTAGAAATTATCGGTACCTGGTGCCCTAACTGCACCGATCAAACCTCTTTCCTGTCGCCCTGGTATAACAAAAACAAAGACCGTGGTGTAGAAGCCATTGCCATTGGCTTTGAACAGAAAGATGACCTGGAATATGCGAAGTACACATTAGGTAAGTTAAAAGAGAAATACAACATTCAATATGATATTCTTTTTGGTGGCATTGCTGATAAGAAAGTGGCGTCAGAAAAGCTACCAGCGCTCAACCGCATGATGGCCTTCCCTACCACCATTATCATAGACCGTAAAGGGGAAGTAAGACAAATACATACCGGGTATACCGGCGAAGTGACGGGCCAGTATTACAAAGATTATGTGGCCAAATGGAACCATGATCTGGATGAACTCATAGCGGAAAAATAACTTTAACATTAATTTCCGGATCTCGTAACCGCTAATCCGCCAGTCCACCTTAAATTCGCACCAAATTTAAACACACAACATATGCAACGATTAGCATCTCTGTTCTTTATTGGAGGATCCATCTTTCTGATGTCTTTCACTACACCTGCTACTGTCAACAAAGGAGAAAAACCAACCAAATCTGCCTCAGCCCGGAAAGCAACTGTTTTCCAGGTAGACGCTAAAGAGAGTAAACTGAGCTGGACCGGCAAAAAAGTAACCGGCCAACACCAGGGCACCATCAATGTAGCCGATGGTAAACTGGAAGTAGAAAGCAATGTACTGAAAGGTGGTACTTTTTCACTGGACACCCGCACCATTGCTGTTACTGATATTAAAGATGAAGGCGGCAACGCGAAATTACTCGGACATCTGAAGAGTGAAGACTTCTTCTCTGTAGAGAAATTTCCAGCAGCAACTTTTGCTACTACCAGCGTAACTTCCAAAGGCGGCGGCAACTACGAAGTAACCGGCAACCTGACTATCAAAGGCATCACCAACCCTGTTACCTTTCCTGCAACCGTAACTGTTGCCGGCAACAAGCTCACTGCGAAAGCAGCTATTAAAGTGGATCGTACCAAATACAATATTAAATACGGTTCCAAGAGCTTCTTTGAAGGCATCGGCGACAAAGCCATCTATGATGACTTTGATCTGGATGTAGTACTGGTAGCAACAGCCAAATAATTCGTTCATTTTTTACTACCCCATTATAATAATTCCTGGGGAGCACGGGCACTCCCGCCCATGCTCCCGGGAATGCCAATAACCATTTCTTTTTTACAGCCTCCTTACAGCAACACAACACTTTAATCGACCAATATTTTTTCGCAACCCCCATGTTGCTACCGGGCATTTTATGCCCTCCATAACTTTTACCACCATGAAGCTGAGAAAAATGATATTCATTTTACCGGGCATGCTATGTGCAGGCGTTATCATCGCGGGATTCAATACCGGCCCACGGTCTGGCGATCCACCTGGCAAGGCCCAACTGGGAGAAAAGCTGTTCTTTGATCCCTTATTGTCAAAAGATCGCAGTGTAAGCTGCGCTTCCTGTCACATTCCTCAATTTGGATTTGCAGACACTATTGCCTTCAGCAAAGGCATCCATCATACACCTACCAAAAGAAACACACCTGGCATTACCAACCTTTCCGGTCGCCCTAACTTTTTCTGGGATGGCAGAGCAGCCACCCTGGAAGATCAGGCATTACAACCCATCATCAATCCCGATGAAATGGGCCTGCCTATTGAAGAAGCCGTACAGCGGCTGAATGACCAGGAAAGCTACCGGCTTTATTTCCAACAGGTATTCAACAGTCCGGCCACCACTAAAAATGTACTCCAGGCCATCGCTGCTTTTGAACGTACCCTGGAAACTGCCAACAGCCCCTATGACCGCTACATTGCCGGCAACGACAGCGCACTAACGCTATCGGCTATACGGGGCCGCCTTTTGTTTATTGGTAAAGCCAATTGCAATAATTGTCATTCGGGAGAAGATTTTACAGCGGATCGTTTCAAAAACATCGGTCTTTATAACGGTACCAGCCTAAAAGATGCAGGCCGGTATGAAGCCACGAAAGACAGCGCCCATATGGGTTTCTTTAAAGTCCCCAGCTTGCGGAATGTAGCCGTTACCGCTCCGTATATGCATAACGGTATGTTCAAAACACTAAAGGAAGTCATTGCCTATTACAATGAACCCAACAACATTGTACATGATGGCATCAACAGGGATCTGTCGCTCAACAAACCACTGAACCTGAGCCAGCAGGAAATGACAGACCTGGAAAACTTCCTGGTAGCGCTGACAGATGATCGTTTTAAAGTCACACATCATTAACCATAAAAATCAACCAGGGCATGAAAAAAATTATACTGCCGGTCATCTCCCCTCTGCTGCTGCTCTCAGCAACACTATCAGCACAGGACAAACACCTGACAGATACAACCAAACAACTGGGCGAAGTACAGATTGTAGGTTCCCGCAGTGCGAACCGTACCAAGCTGAACTCACCGGTACCCGTAGATGTCATCGATATTAAATCACTGCAGGAAGCAGCCCCGCAAACCAGCATCACACAGCTGTTGCAGTATGTATCCCCCTCCTTCCATTCCGTAAATGGCAGCAATGCAGGCGATGCAGGTTCTGCCCTCAGTCTGGCACAGCTTAAAGGATTGGGTGTAGACCAGTTGCTGGTACTGGTAAACGGCAAGCGCCGGCATAAAAGCTCCAATGTAAACTGGGGCGGCCTGGGCAACGGCGCCACCGGCTATGATCTTAACTCCATCCCCGCCGGCGCCATAGAGCGTATTGAAATACTGCGGGATGGCGCCGCCGCGCAATACGGCTCTGATGCCATTGCCGGTGTCATCAACATCGTATTGAAGAAGCAATCTTCCAATGTGATTGTCAGCACTACCGGCAGCATCCGCCGCAGAGGCGATGGCGCCAGCACCCGTTCCAATATAAACTATGGTGTAAAGATCGGCTCCCGCGGCGGCTACCTCAATGCCACCGCCGAATTTGCCACCCAGGGTGTATCC
Organism: Chitinophaga sp. RAB17; assembly: GCF_052114225.1. Classification (NCBI taxonomy): domain Bacteria; kingdom Pseudomonadati; phylum Bacteroidota; class Chitinophagia; order Chitinophagales; family Chitinophagaceae; genus Chitinophaga; species Chitinophaga sp. RAB17. The sequence continues at coordinate 14,187 of NZ_JBFREI010000011.1, forward strand.
CTGCAGCCAGGCCGCGATGACGCCGGATTATACAATGGTCCTATTTATGGCGGCGGCGCCAACACCCGCGGCTATGATAATATCTATACCAAAGAAATTGATGACGCCATTCTGAAAAGCCGGGGCATAGACCGGCACTTCTTTGATCAACGTGGCGGAGGTTCCAACAAAGCTAAAGATGCACTGCTCTTTTTTAATACAGCCATTCCCGTTAGTGACCAGGCAGAAGTATATGCATTCGGAGGTATCAGTCACCGCAACTCCCAGTTTACCGCGGTATACCGCCTCCCTGGCTGGACAGAGCGCAACAACACCTCCCTGTACCCTGACGGCTTTTTACCCGCCATGGATAATGCCATCACCGATAAATCCATTGCTATTGGACTGAAAGCGCGGGCAGGAGAATGGAAATTAGACGTATCGAATGTCTACGGCAAAAATGATTTCGGCAACGTGATCAGCAATTCATTGAATGCGAGTCTGGGTGCAAAAAGCCCCACTACTTTTGATGCCGGCAAATACAATGCTTCTCAGAATACGGCGAGTCTGGATATCAGCCGTTACTTCCCCCAGGTGCTGCAGGGCCTTAACCTGGCCTTCGGCGCACAATACCGCACAGAAACCTATCAGATCATCGCAGGTGAAGAAGCCTCCTATAGTAAAGCAGACCTTCGTCCTGTTTATTCCGTAGATACCACCGTGGGTGGCGTCCCTTATCTGACCGACGGAGGACTCATTGCATTGAATGGCCTCTCGCCCGGATCACAGATCCATGCAGGGTTCCGGCCTTCCAATGAAGTGAATGTAAGCAGGGCCATTGTAGCGGGTTATGTAGACCTGGAACTCAATATCACAGAAAAGTGGTTGTTATCCGGCGCACTGCGTGCAGAAAACTTCTCAGACTTTGGCAATGTTACCACCGGCAAAATAGCTACCCGGTATAGCTTTGCGCCCTGGCTCAGCATTCGCGGATCCGCCAACAGTGGCTTCCGCGCACCCGATCTGGCCCAGTTCTATTATACAGAAACATCTACCAGTTTTCAGCAGGGTCGCGCTATTGACCAGGTAACCGCCTCCAACAAAAATGCCGCCACTAGAGCACTGGGGATACCTTCCCTTACCCCGGAAAAATCGAACGGATACACGGCCGGCATTACCTCTCAACCGGCAGGAAATGTAGAACTGAGTGTAGATGCCTATCTTATCGATATCAAAAACAGAGTGGGCAATACCGGCAACTTCTCCGCCACCGATGTTAATCTGCCGCCAGATGTTCGTGCGCTGTTACTTGCCACCGGTACCACGCAGGCGAAATTTTTCTACAATGCCTTCAGCACACGTACCAAAGGCATTGAATTTACCGGTAGTTATAAAATACCGCTGAACAAAAGCAGTCTCCAGTTGCTGGCAGGCGGCAACTTTGTGAAAAATGAAGTAACGGCTGTCAACACTCCAAAAGGATTGGAACAATACAGGAATGTTATTTTCAGTGAGTCGGAAAAAGCCAGGGTTACGACGAACATCCCTCAGCAAAAAATAACGCTGCAGGCTATCTTAAATACACGCCGGTTCAACTTCCTGGCACGCACCATTTACTTTGGCTCTGTAACTACTGCGTCAGCACTCAACGCCAATTTTCCCAAACCTGATTATTATTTCCAGGAGCTGAAACCTGTCTGGGTGACTGACTTCTCCGTAGGATATCATATCAGCAAAGAAGTACAGGTAACAGTGGGCGTAAACAATGCATTTAATGTATTGGGTGATTATTCAGATGCAGCCATTTCCGGTCTGCGTAATCCTTCTATTGTAGGCATACAGAATGGCAGTGCAGGTATACAGCCATTTGCCAGGTTATATGCACGCTTTTAATCTTTAAAACATTCTCTCATGAAAAACAATCTTTCTTTCTTCCTGAGCAGCTTTACCATACTGGCTTTCAGCGCCTGCAGCAAAACGGACTACCTGGATGTGAATGCAGGAGACCGGCCGCCACTGTCTGCCAATATACGTTTCGTTAATGCACGCACCCAAAACACCGGCATACAATTCTGGACATTTACACAAAAGGTGACTGCCACCGCAGTGCTGCCAGGCACGGCATCACCCTATGCAGCCACTACTTTTGGTAATGTACAGATCAACTTTACGGAAGGCAGCGGCACTGCCTATAAAGTATCGCGGCAGTTTGGCAACAGCGCCGCATACAGTGCTACAGGAGGTCCTAACGGTCCTATTGCCGGATACTACCATACTGTGTTTGCAGCACCTGCTAAAAATGATGTCACCAAAGATACGCTGCTGCTTTTTTATGATGATCTCTCCGCCCCTGCTGCCGGTAAAGCCAAATTACGCTTTGTGCATCTGGCTCCCGGCATCGCTGGCGTGAGTGTAAAACTCCGGCAGAATGGAACGGAAACCACGCTTTACAGCAACATCCCATACGGCAGCGCCGGAGGCAGCAACCTTAAGGGATCCGCATATGACAGTGCGCCGTTCACTAACGTAAACGCCGGTACGATTTCCCTGGTGGTGAGTGCAGCCGAAGGTGCTGAACCTTTGCCGGTGCAGGAATCAGGGCTAAGTAATATCACGCTCGAAACCGGGAAAATTTATACGGTGTTTATACGGGGAGACAGCAAGGGGTTGATCAATGCAGGGATTATAACGAATTGAGAATTACGAATTAGGAATTACGAATTACGGATTTGTGGGTAGATAGCCAAATGTTGATCATCTGCTGTTGTCTACCCACAAATCCGTAATTCGTAATTCCTAATTCGTAATTCTTACAACTTAAAGCTCGCTCCTACTGTCACCCATCTGCCGGGCATCATCACGGCTCCTGCTTCCACATAAGTCACGTCCAGCAGGTTGCTGGCATCTGCGTATACCTGGTAACGTGATTGCTTATACGCAATACGCGCATCTATCAGCGTATAGTCTTTATAGTTAATACGCATGCAATAACGTGCCGCAGCAGAAACGCTGAAATGCTGCAACAGCTCTGTGCGCACATTTGCGGTAAACTGATGCCTTAAACTTTCAATGACGTAACGCGAGATCCTGGTAGACAGGGCATCACCTTTGAAAGAAGGAGAAAGATAGTTATAGCCGGCATTTACACCGATACTATTAAACACATAATGCGGCTGCAGTGCGGTATTATATCCGGCATTGAGTCTGAATCCGGTCATATCTGCACGCTGAAAATTCTGTGGCTGCCAGTTGATGGTAGCCGGATTAGCCACACCTGCGGTATCTTTTACATAATCAATAAAGTTGCTGATCTGTCTGTAGAAAACGGAACCGCTGTAGGAGAATTTACCACTGAATTTACGGATACCCACTTCACCATAACTGGCCTTTTCAGGGCCCAGGTTTTCATTACCGATAATGCCCTGTCCTTTGTAATAAAGGTCTGTATAGGTAGGCAGTCGTTGTGCAGTACCGGCATTGGCATAAAGTTTCAGATCAGGGGTAATATTAAAGCCCACGTCTGCACCCGGGAAGAATTGCCAGCCATAGAAAGAATTGTAATTAAGATATCCGCCGAGGGAGAAAGTAAAACGGCGGTCTGCTATTGATTTGTATTCACCGGACAGGCCCAGGTTGGTTCTGTCGTGGTTACCCAGGCTGGTACTTTTAATATGCTCATACCGTCCTTCCACGCCGGCGCCAAAGGTACCGATGGCGGTGGTGAAGGTATTATTCAGTTCTGCACCCAGCACATTGGTGTTATGCAGATTGCGGTACTTATTGGGTTTTATGTAGATGTAATCATCTTTAGTATAGCGGTAGCTGATCCGGGGCGTCATCACCCAGTTGCGGGTAATACGGGAAGTATTGCTGACGGCTGCCAGGAAGGTTTTTACTGTCTCTTCCGAGTTCAGATCTCCCGGAGGAGCATAAAACCCGTTGGCGCCGTAGTTATTGTTAATGAACCCTGCCATTACATTGTACTGGTGCAGGGGATCATTATTAAAGCCCGCCTGGTAAAAAGCACGGTAGTTGTCGTATGCGGTGTTATAACGATATCCGTTTCCCTGGTTGCGGCTAATGGATAAAGATTGGCTGTTGCCGCCTTTTACCAGGGCGCCGCTGGCACCAAGACTGTAAGCGTCATACAGCTTATTGTTTTCATTCTTTTTAAAACTGCTACCACCGCTCCCGTTGATAATAAGGCCGCTTTCGGTGGCTTTACGGGTCACGATGTTGATGGCCCCATTAAGGGCGTTGATGCCGTAAATACGGGCCGCAGCGCCACGCAACACCTCAATATGATCAATATCTACCAGGGATACCGGCAAATTCATCATATTATGGCCTGTTTGCGGATCTGTGATCTTTATGCCGTTTAGCAGGATCAGGGTCTGGTCGAAGGTGCCGCCATCGATCCCTATATCCGCCTGGATGCCCTCCGGTCCACGCTGGCGTACATCCAGACCCGGTACATATGACAATACCTCTGTAATAGAAGATACCGGCAAAGCCTCTATCTCCTTACGGGTAATGATGGTAATATTGCGGTTGATGGCCTTCACAGGCGCTGCCAGCCTGTTTTCCTGTACAATTACCTCATCAAGATGACGGGTGATAAGGGTGCTATCTGTCCACTTTTGCGCGGAAGCGCTGCCACAAAGGCCCAGGAACAGGGAAAAAAGTAATTTATTGCTCGAAACTGCTACACGCATCTTTAAAAATAATTGCTAAAAGAGCGCAAAAGTACGGAATTACGGATTACGAATTACGAATTACGAATTACGAATTACGAATTTGTGGGGAGATCGTAAACGCGAAGATTATGCACGACCATCTCCCCACAAATCCGTAATTCGTAATTCCTAATTCGTAATTCTTTATTGCAACGCGTATACATTCCCGTCGGTACTCCCGAAGAAGAGCACGCCTTCTTCCAGCCAGGGAGTAGATAAGATGCTGCCCATGTCCAGGAAATCGGTGTACATCTTTATATAATCATCTTTATATCTGGCCATCAGGTCAGGAAATAATTCGCTGGTAGCCGGATTAAAGAAGCGGGCCTCCTGCTGTTTGCTGGCAGCGGTTTGGAAAATAGATACGCTTTCACCAGTGCGCAGACTCATCTTCTGAATTTTACCATCCAGACTTCCCATATAGCCGTAGTCGTTAGTCGATGTGATGCTGCTGAAAACATTCAAACGTACAGGCGCCTGCCATTGCAGTTTACCGTAGGCCGCACCAAAGGCAAGGGCGCGGTGAGTATCGGAGGTAGATACCAGCAGGCGCTTGCCGGCCAGACTGGGCACGCTGGTCCAGCTACCGGATTCATGATATACCCATAATCCTTTACCGGTACGAAGATGCAGCGCATATACGTTATAATCACGTGCACAGAAATAAACACAGCTGTCTGCTACTACCGCGTGAAACTGCACTTCTCCCACCGGAAAATATCTTTCTCCCATAGTATCAAATTTCCAGCGCAGCGAACCATCCGTATTGATTGCATAAAAGAAGCCATCAAAGCTGCCGGCCAGGATAATATTTTCTGCTATAGTAGGTGCCGCATGTACGGCGCCACCGGTGAGGTATTTCCATTGCAGTTTGCCGGTGCGGGCGTTTAATGCATAGATATGACCATCTGTACTGCCTACGTATACGATACCCTGATGTACCGTAGCGGAGGATAGAAAATAGTCCCAGGGATCGGTAGCATGCTCCCCTTTTGTTTTGAAGGTCCACTGGAGTTTACCGGTATGCATGTCGAGCGCATAAAAGTTGCCATCTTCACTCATAAAAAATACTGCAGTACTATCGCAGGCCACAGTAGCATTTACGGCACCGTTGGTTTTAAATTTCCAGTATTGTTTCCCGTTATCACGGTCGAGCGCATACATACAGGAATCTGCTGCGCCGATAAAAAGATAATGCCCGTTGATCACCGGGGAAGACACTACTTTTCCTCCTGTTTTAAACTGCCATTTGATAGCTGGTTTATCGCTGATATCTGTACTGTTGGTATTATTGGCTCTGCTGGGGGAACGGCCCAGCTGTTGTGCTGTCAGGGAGTGGCTCAGCGTAACCAGAATGGTCGCTGACCATAACAATAATTTCATAAGCAGGAATATATATTAGCCGGTTAAGATACATTTATCTAACCGAAAAATTTGTATTTTCGTTTTGTTATGACGGCAAATAATAACAGGAAAGAAAAAATTATTAAGTGGCTCAAAAGAATTGGCTTCTGGGGATTCCTTTTCTTCCTCATAAAAGGGCTCTTATGGCTGGTGCTGGGCTATTGGATATTTAAAAAGTAAAGCACGCCCCGGAGAGCGTGCCCAAAAACGTACGGGATGCGTTGACCATTGTTAAACTACTCCTGATGCTGATGAAAGCATACCTCCTGCCCTTATTGAAACACGCCTGCAAATGATCCTGCCACTGTAATATCATGTACTACCTTTTTAAGGTGATCATTCACGGACCGGTATACACTACCACCCATACTGATTCTTTTTACACCTGCTTCAGCCAATGCGGCAAACGAAGGTAGTTCCGGCATAGATAACACATTCACCGGTAAAGCAGTAGCAGCAGTTACCTCGCGGATATCAGATAATTCGCGGATGAAAGGCACAAAAATACTATCGGCGCCTGCTGCTTCAAATGCCTTGATGCGTGCGAAAGTTTCGTTGAGCCGGTCCGGTACATTCAGCAAAAAAGTATCTATCCTGGCATTGATAAACAGGGGAATATTTTTGCGGGAAAGTTCATTTCTGATGAAGCTGAGTTTGCGGCTGAAAGCATCTATCGGTGCTAAAACGAGGTTGTCTGCCATCACAGAATCTTCCAGGTTAATGCCTGCTACGCCGATATCATGTAACTGCTCAATATGTTGTACCACCACTGCCGGATCACTACTGTATCCTCTTTCTATATCTGCTGATAATGGCACCTTAATATGGCGGGCTATTTTTTCGATGATAAAAAGCAATTCAGCAAACGGAATCTGTTCTCCATCTTTATAACCCAGGGTATCGGCGATAGCTGAACTGGAAGTACCGATAGCAGTGATGCCGTTATCCTCCAGTATCCGGGCACTGGCTACATTCCAGGCATTGCCTAACAACAATGGCGTGGTTTGGTAATGCAGGTCTTTAAATAATTCGTACTGACTCATGTGTTGGGTTTTATGATGGTCAAAAACTATATACGGAAAATCCCTTCAATCACAGTGATTGCTTCTCCTTTCAACAATACTCTATCACCCTGTAGCAGCACTTTCAGCTCACCACCACGTGCAGATGCCTGGTAGGCGAAGAAATCATTTTTATGAAGGCGTTCGGCCCAGTAAGGAGCGAGACTGCAATGTGCAGAGCCGGTCACCGGATCTTCGTCGATGCCTATGGGACCTGCAAAAAAACGGGAAATAAAATCGTACCGGGAGTCTGCTGCGGCCCTGGCAGTAATAATACATTTATGAGCCAGCAATAATTGCCGGTCCGGTTTAAAATCAGCCACTGCTTTGTCGGATGCCAATTCCACAATATAACGGTCTACACTATACGCCACATGCACGATCGTTTGTGCAAACATGGGCTGCCAAAGCTCCGGTAAAACAGCCGGTTCACTGTCCCTGGCAGGAAAATCCAGTTCTATCCAGTCGCCACTACGACTGGCTGTCAGCACACCACTCAGCGTATAAAATTGAATGGTTGTCTCCGGGGGTACCAGCCCGGCTTCCCATAATACATGCGCGCTGGCAAGGGTAGCGTGTCCGCAGAGCGGAATTTCCACCAATGGAGAAAACCAGCGCAAACGATATCCGTCCTGCTCCGGTAGCAGGAATGCGGTTTCGGCGAGGTTATTTTCTGCGGCGATGGCGGCGAGCGTAGCATCGTCCGGCATGCTTTCCAGCAGGCATACGCCCGCCTGGTTGCCTTTGAAAGGCTGATTCGTAAATGCGTCTACCTGGAAAAAACGGATATCCATATGTCTCTGGCTATAAATATCTCACAAAAGTGCAATTATTTACCTTGCAAAAACAGGTGCAAAAGTGTTTATTTCGACCATATCAGATGGAGTGCATTAAAATGAGAACAGGCTCAGAGCAGCCGGTTGTAACCGCTTCCCTGAGCCTGTAAGTATCGTTGCTATTCACTATTTTTTAGGAGGCAGTGCAAATGCTACCGCATCATGCTCGAAATGACCTTTGTGAGAACCATCGCAAAAAGGTTTATTGGCAGACAAACCGCAACGGCAGATACCTACTGCTTCCCGACCACCCAGGTCGTAGTTGTTGCCGTTTTTGTCCACGATTTCAAACTCACCTTCTATTTTAAGTGAACCATTGTTGTTAACTGTAATCTTAGTAGCCATAAATTTTCCTTATTTAGCGGACAAAAGTAGGAAAAACTAAGCGAACCCGCTTTTATTTCCTTATCAACTGTCGCCGGCCATCTTCACAGACCATCACCCGTGCGTCCGATGCAGGCCCCCAGCCCGCCCACACATAATGTGTACGGTTGTATTGTTCCATAGCTATGCTATCAATCTTTCCATCCTCTTCCAGGTTATATACATAGTAAGGATCATAGCTAAATATAGTCGTATGCAGACTGTCGTCACCACCCTCTCTCTCCGACACTCCTTTACCTATCAAAAGTACCTGGTGCCGCGCATTGTCGTCTCCTACGGCTACGGGGAAATCTATTTCTGTATGCAGGATCATTTCAGGTTGACTATCCTCAATGCGTATAACTGCCATTGGTTCAGTAGAGGAAACATCCCTTTCTCCAAAAATCAGCACCCAGGTTTGCTTCTGTTTTTTGTAGATAAAAACCTCGGCAGATGCAACAGCATTATGGTTCATCTTCTGAAAACTACTATCTACCTGGCCCCAGCAGCCATCCGAAAAAGTCTTTTTTCCTCCCCGTGTCAGGGAAAAAGTAACTTCATCTGCACAGTAAAAGTTTCCATTCTTTCCGGTGGTGGCCAGACGGATAGTGTCCGGCTTATGATCCTGATCCAGGTCGTATATAATTATTTTCGGTGAAGGTGGAGGAGCACTCATGATTTCCGCTGAGATAGCACTGTCCTTATTCCGGATTGCTTGCTCCGTTGTAACGGCGGACATGTTATTCACAGACGGATGACAGGCCATACAGCCAGATAATAACAACAGACTGCCAGTGATATAAGTATGCATGATGCTTTAGGTAAGAGACGAGCCTTGAAATTACTAAAAAAGGTTGTACCACCAGACGCAGTACAACCTTCTTCATAAAAAAATAACGCTTAGTTCAGCGGTAATATCTGGTAAATATTATTATCTCCTTTGGTGATGGTTTTAGTCAGGTCTTCAAACTCCTTGGTATGGCTTTCATCGCCGCCCCATACTTTACGACCTGCCAGCCAGTCTGCAAAGTAATTATCCCATGTTTTAAAATCTTTGCGGGCCAGCGGCAAAGTAGCGCTGATATATTTTTCCGCCTCTTCCTTTCCTATATAACCTGCAGCATATCCCATGCAGGCATTGTTTACGATACGTGCATAGTCCCAGGCGCGATGCGGATTTTTAGCATCTCCTGCTGTCAATTCATCCAGGCTTTTCAACAGTGTAGTTTTATCTGTGACACCCCAGGCATCTTTGAGCATGCCTTGCGCACCGGCTGCATCATCCGGTTTAAAAGGAAATTCGAGTATTTCCTTGTAGCCATCAATGATAGCTTGTTTATCAGCACCAGTGATCCTTTTGCTTACTTCTTCCTGACCACCGTAGCCGTTTATAAAATAAATACCACCCAGCATAAAACCACTGAGCTTATCATCTTTCAATGCTACTTTGGAAGTTGATGTCGCAGTGCTGTCATTAGCCGGCTTACTGCCACCACCACAGGCTGCAAATCCAATTGTCACTGCCATGGCAGCAGAAAATAAAATTGTCTTGTTCATTGTTTTTTGATGTTTAAAGTATGAGGTTGTAAAGAATACAGGTTATGGGCATGTCACAAACATGATACATTCACATGATAACGGCCTAATGTAAAAATTATATTTGAAAAATAATAAAATAATAATGCCGGTGTGTCTGATACACACCGGCATTATAACGCGTACTACCTTTTCTCCTGCTTACTGGCTAACAACGGAAAGTATGTTACCAGCGGGGTCTGCAAACCAGGCGACAGTAGGATCACTATCCCCGCGGTGAATGCCTTTTGCATCTGTTTTGATGGCTCCCTCATACTGTAAAAATTTAACACCTGCCGCCGTCAGCTTATCTACTGTCTCTTCCACGTTACTCACAGGAAAATTAAGAATGGTAAATGTAGCAGGGGTATGATCCGGTTTCAGATAGATCAGTATATTGTTACCACCGGCAATTTTTAAGGTCAGCATATACTCCCCGTTTCCTTCCACTTCCAATCCTAATTTTTGCTGATAAAAATCTTTTGCCTGTTGCAGATTATTCACAGAAAATCCACTGAATGCTTTTGTGTTCCTGAACATAAAAAATATTTTTCTGATGAAGAATACAAGCCACAGCGGCCTGCTCAATAAAGACACTCCTGTAAATCTACCATCATTTTATCAATAGTAAGGGGTGCAAACAAGGCAAAGTATGGGGTATTATGCGACAACAATTGTTATATGATTTGTTTCCGGTAATGGATCGCTGATTTTATCATCTTACTAAAACTCATTAACAGCGGATAAAAAAGAAATGCCTGTAATATACCCGTGGCCTCAAACCAGAAATCACCTGGTAATTCATAAACCGGTGGCGGAAACAGCAGCAGGAAAAAAGAATTGTTACCGGTTACTAAAAAAACAATATTTTTAACCAGGTGATTATATACGCCCTCGTATAAACCAATGATCAGCAAAGGAAACAAGAGTACCGAAAGCAGATAGCATACCAAAAGCGGATAACTATCCGGATACTTCCGTAACAGCCGGTCCAGCAGGTATACCAGTAACATGACCGGTATGGCTACAAACAGGACATGCAACCGCCAGTGGGTATGATAGATAATCGCGCCGTAAACGTGATGAACAGCGGTTAATAATAACAGCAGGGCCGTAAAAAAAGTGGTTCTTTGTAGTGGTTTCATCGTATAAGTTTCTACAAAGTTGTGGCTAATCGACGGAAGTCCCCATAGGTAACCAAAAACTCACTTAGCCACTTTTATAGTTACCTGCACTAAAATGAAAGGAATATGAAAAAAGAGATGTCCCCGGTTTTAATATATCCGCCGGCGTTATGCCCGATGGCACTTACACTGAACATTATAGGTGGTAAATGGAAGCCTATGATCCTGCATCTGATTACACAGGGTGTTAACCGGTTTAGCCTGCTGGAAAAACAACTACCGGGTATCAGCCGCAAGATGCTGGCCAATCAGCTGCGTGAGCTGGAGCAGGATGAACTACTCACCCGTGAAATATTTGCGGAGATTCCGCCCAGAGTGGAATATACGCTTACAGCTCAGGGCCATTCCCTGATAGCCGTGGTGATGCCCCTGTATGACTGGGGCGTGCAGCACCTGGCCCATAAGCAACCGCGGCACAGCGCAGTTATCTAAGGCTCAAATTGTTTAACCGCATTGCCGAGGTCATATGTTTTCACCTGGTCTCCCAGCGCAGCTGCAATGATACTACTGCCCGCTGCACTACGGTAGCCACCGGCACAATGTACTACTACAGGCCGGTTTACAGGAATTTCGTTGGTACGTTCCCGTAATTCATCCAGTGGAATCGATATAGCGGAATCGAAAATTTTGTATTCCGCCGCTTCTGTGGCCATGCGTACGTCTACAATAGTATAATTTTCCGGATGAGCCCTGAAATCGGCCAGTGGTATAGCATCTATTTGTTCCGATCCCCCCGCATACACCGCAGCCCCTTTTATAAATGATTCATAGCCAATTTTGGCGGTCTTCCTGATCACGCTTTGCAAAACAACCTCCTCGCCTGCCAGCAGGTAAAAAGGTTCCCCGGGAGCCACTATACTCCCCAGCCACGTTTCGAACTTACCCCCCTCCTGCAGATTCACCGCACCGGGCAAATGCCCCTGTTTAAAAATGGCTTCCGGCCGGGTATCAATGATCATCGTTCCTGCATCAAACACAGGCGCTCCGGAAATAACCGGCACCTTTGACAGAGAGGCTGCCAGCACCGCCGCCCCCGTTCTGTTGATGTCTACATCATAGGGGAAATATTTTGGAATAAATGGCTGCATGGATAATAGTTCCTTTACAAATTCCGCTTCTGTCAACTCATCCAGACTCCAGTTGCTTACTTTCTCTGCTGCAATGGTGCTACTGTCTTCTTCACTGAGCGACTTGCCACAAAGTGTACCGGCGCCATGTGCAGGGTATACCAGCACATCATCGTCCAGCACCATTAATTTTTCCCGGAGAGAATGATACATCATACGCGCCAATGCTTCTCTCCCGACGGTGACATTACCCGCACTCTCCCGCAGATCCGGCCGGCCGCAATCACCAATAAACAAAGTATCTCCCGTGAATACCACCCTGTCTTCTCCGGCATAGGCCAGCACAATACTGATACTATCCGGCGAATGGCCGGGTGTATTCAATGCTTTGAGCGTGATATCTCCCAATATAATTTTATCTCCTTCATCAAAGCTGGTATGCGGATAGGCAGCACCCACCAGCTGAGAGCAATAGATCTTCGCACCGGTAGTTTGGTGCAATTCCAGGTGGCTGCTGACAAAATCGGCATGCGGGTGTGTTTCAATCACCCCGCTGATTTTTGCATTCAGGGAGATTGCATAATCCAGGTAAGGCGTTACATCCCGGGAGGGGTCTATCAAAATGATTTCATTGACTTTTTCGCTGTAAATAGCATAAGAGTAATGCGCCAGTCCTTTATCTTCAAACTGTTGGATGTCCATTTTTTCTGCCTTTTAATGATGCTGAAATGTGTGATGCCTGTGTGCCGGAGTATGCTTTTCTCCGGGGTACTGCCTTATAACGATTTCAGAGAGGAAAAGTTTGATGACAGCACAGGATATTTATAAAACAGTATCCTATATGCTATTGGCAGAAGAAGCGGGCGCGCCTGTGGGGAGCAGGTTTGTAAGAGTTGTGGAATACCGGGAACGGTTGAAATGGTTAGCCGGCATTATCGGGATGAACCGTACAAACAGGCATAAAACTGTTTGTACGGCTTATCATCCTTGTTTTATTTCGCTTGCACAAATCGTTCTTCCAGGTAGGGTGCTAATCCGGGGAGCTTCACTTTGTACCGGTACATGCCACCAAAACTATCTTCTTCCTTCAGTAACTCATGACCGGACTTACTGATCCAGAAAGTCTGGGTATAATGCCCCCCCATCGGAGCATCTCCTTCCGTAAATAATTTCCAACAGTCTGTTTGCTGACCATTCAGTGTCTGCAATACCTCACTGCCTGTTACCTTGTACGTCACGTATTTTGGCGGCTCCAGGCCTGCATCGTAAAAGTTGATCAGGAAAGTTTTGCCGGCAGCCAGGGGCAACATTTCAAATGTTTCTATGTCCAGGTGCCAGTTATAATTAGGGCGTTCAAAACCGAGTTTAAAATCTGCCGCCTTATTATCGGGGGTATTATCGCCTGTAATACCGGTTTTGGACCAGTTATAGGCCTTCTGCGCCGTCCCCCTGGTTTCTGCATGGTATAAGGGGGAAAAGTCCGCTACGGTGTTAACGGAGCTGAATACCGCATACCGGGCGGTATCTTCACCGTACCAGTGCTGCGTAATCCGGAATACTGGTTCATTGTTTCTGCTGGTCTTTTCAATTTCACGCACCCACAAACTCAGGTTCAGCTTATTGGCATGTGCAGGGCTTTGGAAATACACCAGGTACTGTTTTACGCCTGGCTTCAGGAAGCTGGTGTTCAGCCGGTGATGTTGCTGATCGATCGTATCCGTTTGGGCTGTAACGGACGAGGTAATCAGCAAACACGCAATAACTGCCGGTAAAAATATTCGTTTACAGGACTTCAGATACATACTTGTTGGGATTTTAAGTTGAATAATGAAGAAGAATGATCCCTAAATGGAAACATAGGTGATCAACTGGTATCAAAGTTTTCCTGTTTTCGGGAGATTTGAAAATACATTCAATGCTCCCCGCTATATTTTAAATGGTTGCATTTTCCGGGCGTCACCCGGTGATGGTTGAAAATATCCCGAAGACGGTTGAACCTCCATCGTTGTTCGTTGAATAATAGGGACCAGGCGATTATTTAAAAGAGCTACCCTGCGGGATAAGTTCAAAACCTTCGTAAATTGAGGCATGCAATTTTTCAGGGAGATGACAACGAGCACCCGTCTGCAATGGCTACTATGGCTGATTGTACTTTTAATGATGTTCTTTTCGATGTTACCGGAAGACGGCTTTAAACAAGCCGCCGTTTTCTCCTCCATGAATGGGCTCTTTTATGTAGTCATCATCTACGGCAACATTAGCTGGCTGTATCCGAAGTTATATTTGAAGGGTCGCATAGTGGGGTATATTTTTGCGGTATTGTTATTTCTACTGGTAACAGGATTAATTCGCGCTTACCTGTCGGGCTGGATCTATAACACCTGGTTTACCACTACGCCCCAGCCGATAACATTCCCCATCCTGCTGCGGTACCTGGCAGGAATACCATTGTTGTTTTTGCTCAGCTTTATTTTCAGGATGGCCATCGTATATTTTTCGCTGAAGCAACAGGCAGCTGCGCTGGTACTGCAAAATGCAAAAACGGAACTAAACCTCCTGAAATCACAGGTGCAGCCGCATTTCCTGTTTAATACGTTAAACAACATCTATTACGAAGCGTACCGGGAAGCCCCACGTACGGCGGTGTTGATAGAACGTTTGTCTGAAATCATGCGATATTTTGTAGACGAAAGTCCGAAAGACCTGGTATTTTTATCTGCCGAAATAAATTTCCTGGAGAACTATATTGCCTTAGAGAAGATCCGCATCCGGCATGAAATAACGCTTAACTTCACCCGTGAAGTATCAGAAGGCTGCAGTATTCCTCCTATGTTGCTGATGACCTTTGTAGAAAATATTTTCAAGCACGGCATTGATAAAACCAGTATGCATAATGTCATCCATATTTCGCTGACACAACAGGATGACCGGTTGCTTTTCTCTACGCAGAACAGTCTGCCGGAAGATACGGCAGCCTATAGTCATGGTTCCGGGATTGATAATCTGCGGAAGCGGTTAACACTGTTATACGGTAACAACTATACGTTGCAGACGGATAAGTCAGCGACTCATTTCACCGCCTTTTTATCTGTTCCCATATGAGTTTGAAATGTATCATAGTAGATGATGAACCCAACGCAGTCAACCTGCTGGAGCTGCATATACAGCAAACGACCGACTGGCAGCTGCTGGCAAAATGCTATAACGCATTGGAGGCCCTGGCTTTTCTGAAAACCAATAAAGCAGACCTGATCTTCCTGGATATCAACATGCCCAAACTGGATGGCATGGAACTCGCGGGCTTATTACCACCGGATTTAAAAATTGTATTTACTACTGCATATACCGCGTATGCCGCTGCCAGTTATAATTTCCAGACCATCGACTACCTGCTGAAACCCATTACATTGAAGCGTTTCCTGGCAGCCAGGCAAAAAGTAGAAACAGCGTTGAGCCATCCCCGTTTGCCGGATATTCCCACGCAACAAACAGATGCCGATTACTTCTTTGTAAAATCCGGTAAAACATTGCAGCAGATCCGATTACCGGAGTTATTATACTTTGAAGGAGAAAAGGAATATGTACGGGTAGTGACTATTAAAGGAGAAACGCTGGTATATAAACGACTGAAAGATATTGCAGAACAGCTGGGTCCTCCTTTTATCAGGGTACATAATTCCTACATCGTGAACACTGGCCGGATTGATAAGATCCAGGACAATCACATTTTTATTGCAGGGAAAAGCATCCCACTGAGTGACAAGTTCAGGCCGGCTTTCATGGAGTTAATCCAACAACGTTTTCTGTGACCGCTGTTTAATTAAAGGGCTGCTGCGGTCTATCAGGCTTTCTCCCAGTATGTTTCACCGGCCAATAAAAGCGATATTGAATTTGTATTCCGTGATGAAAAATATCTTAATTTAAGGGGGAATACTCATCAATACCCAGTACTATGAAAACCATTCTTTTTACCTGCATGGTGGTGTTCTGCTTCGCCTGCAAACAGCCCGGGCATTCCAGTGAAACAGTTGTTTCGCTCACTTACCAGCAACCGGATATCCAGAAACAGTTTGACACCCTGTATAACCATCAGCAAACGACAGCCGGTGTATACAATGGATTTATTGAACAGGCGCTGGCCATCTGTCATGGGAGCGACAGCAGCCGCTCCATCACCCAGGATGTATTCTCCAGCATGTATCTAAACGGTCATAGCGGCCAATACGATTGTGTGACGACCACCGTCTTCCAGTTTCCTGACGGCAGCATTTCTGCTACCGGTGTATTTAATTTAACTCCCGGTGATACCATTGCCCCGGATCATGATTTCCCGATTACCGGTGGCTCAGCGGCCTACCGGCATATTACCGGCACCTACACCCGTAAATACCGGAATGGCGTGTATCATGTGCAGTTACGCTACCATGCTGCCCAATAGCGGGGAAAATATAAAAGGACGTTCTGGCCTAAATTGTATAATTTATGTCGTTTGAGACAAGCTGCCAGCTTCTTACTTTTACATTATGAAACGCGCAACACCACCTGCCCCCATCATCCGGGACCGAAAGCTCACCGTCATCGTTATTATGTCGGGTAATATTTTACTGGATATTGCGGGGCCGGTGGACGTATTTGTGACGGCCGGCAAAATGCTGGCCGCCAGAGCCGCCGGCGAAGATTATGACGTATTACTGGCCTCTCCGGGGCGTTCTACCCGAATCACCTGCAGCGCGGGGATACAGCTGAGTTGCACCACCTCTGTACTGGGCATTCAGCAGCCCATCGACACCCTCCTTGTGGCAGGCTACGACAATGAAGCAGAAAACAGTCAATACTATGATGAATTTTATGCCTGGCTGGCTACCACGGCAAAGCATATACGAAGAATAGGTTCTGTTTGCGTAGGCGCGTTTGCGTTAGCAAAAGCCGGGTTACTGAATGGCAGGCAGGTCACTACACACTGGGAGTACTGCGAACAACTGCAAAACAGCTACCCCAGGGTACAGGTAAATCCCAATCCATTTTTTATTAAGGACGATAACATCTATACTTCCGGTGGCGTATCCTCCGGCATGGACCTCGCATTGGCGCTCATAGAAGAAGACCATGGCAAAGACCTCGCCGCGCAGGTGGCACGCAAACTGGTCCTTTACTTAAAGAAACCCGGCTCACAGGCTTCCTTCGGTGCATTACTGCCAGGATATGCTATTCATAACACCCTATCGGGGCCTCTTCGGTCCTGGGTGGTAAAACATGCGCATACCAAAATTGGCGTAGTGGAGCTGGCGCAACAAATGAATATGAGCACCCGCAATTTCAGCCGGATGTTTACCCGTGAAACCGGACTATCGCCCGCAAAGTTCATAGAAAAAATCCGGGTGGAACTCGCCCGGAAATACCTCGAAGACAGCACCCTCAACATAGAAGTCATTGCAGAAAAATGCGGCTTTGGAGGCCTGGTGTCGATGCGGCGGATCTTTTTAAGACAACTCCTGCTTTCCCCCAGCGATTACAGAAAGAATTTCCGGACAGCGCTGGCCAAAGATCATCGCTGATAAACAGGGCGTAGGTATCCATCTCCCCTGACCAACCTATTGATATGAAAATAAGACCTTTTCATAATGGCATTGTTATGCCTATTCACTAAAAATAAAACATCATGCAACCACAAACCCTTACAGACCTCCTGCGCTTACCTGATGACCACATTTCCCGCCAGGCTTTGCAATTTGTACAGACAC
Organism: Chitinophaga sp. RAB17; assembly: GCF_052114225.1. NCBI lineage: Bacteria > Pseudomonadati > Bacteroidota > Chitinophagia > Chitinophagales > Chitinophagaceae > Chitinophaga > Chitinophaga sp. RAB17. The sequence goes on from NZ_JBFREI010000011.1 coordinate 32,133, forward strand.
ATGAAACCATGCCGGTTTATCATCATAGTATCCGCAGTTTCATTTTCGCGCGTTTGTATGCCGCTCATACCGGCCTGCTTACCGACCCTGACTACAATGAGCAGTTGCTATTTATCTCCTGCATATTTCATGACATGGGATTAACAGCACCCGGCAACGGACCACAACGGTTTGAAGTAGAGGGTGCAGACCAGGCATTGCTCTTTCTCTCCGGGAATTCTTTTAGTGAACAAGACGCAGACATCGTATGGCAGGCTATCGCGTTGCACACCTCTTCGGGCATTGCAGAAAGACGAGGCCCTGTTCCACGGTTAACCAGAGCCGGAATTGTAATGGACTTTGGCGGTCCTACGACCGCGTTTGTTACGGAAGAACAAGCCAGCGCCATTTTCACGGCCTATCCCCGCTTATCTTTAGCTACCGCAATTACCGATTGCATTGTGGGACAATGCAGGGCCAATCCGGCAAAGGGTCACCCGTATACCATTGCGGGTGAATTATTACGGGAGCGCTCTACCGGCAGCGGTATTACGAGGATGGAAGAAAATACCATCCATGGCAGATGGGGCAATTAAATGATCCTCACGGATGCCGGGGAGCAGTTGCCAATAACAGTGCAGCCCTGGCTTCCATACCATCGGCCCGGTGATTGAGTTTATCTGCTTTTACGGCGTTGGCGCAGGCCCATTGCAGTAATGTGGTATCTTTTTTCGCGGCTGCCAGTTGTGCTATCCGGTAATAGGTATAGGCCAATAGTTCCGGTGCGCGCGACACACATTGCAGGGAGCGCTGGTAATAAGCCAGGGCTTCTTCCGGCTTATTTTGCACTGCGGTCATACGTCCCAGCTGATATAACAGTGTGAACTCCACTCCGGCGCTATCATCCGGAATACCTTCCTTCAGGTAGGATTGCGCCAGGCTGATGGCTTCCGCACTTTTGTCCTGAAGGCGTAAATTCTGCACCTTTATCACTTTGGCCTGCGACATGGCGATCGGTACCAATGCTTCCTCCCAATGTAATACCTTAAAGTAAGGATCTAACTGAACAGCTGTCACGGAGCCATTTACAGGCAGTTGTAATGTTTGACTGCGATCACGGATCGTAATATGTTGCAAAGATGTAGTGCCATTGCTGTACCTGATCATTACCTCCAGCGGCAGCTGGTAAATGCTGTCTTTTTGTGTCACCGTCAGCCGCAATTTATTCTGCTGCTGCTGCCAGCTGCTTTGCCATTCAGGTACACCTGTTCTTTCGAACCATTGGTCAAAAAGCCACTGTAACCGATGCCCGTATGCCTTTTCTATCTCTCCTTGAAAATCCTCCCAGCTAACGCCCCTGCTGCTATACTTTTCACCAATCACCTGCATGGCCTTATTAAATACCGGTTTACCCACTGTGGCTGATAAAAATTCCAGCGCCAGGAAACCTTTACTGTCCGCAAGGATATGATCATTGGCGCCAGTCAATGCCACCAGCGGCTCGTCATTTCCGGCAGCCACATTCTTCAGATAGCCCAGTCCGCATTGATCTTTGATATAGCCAGGATAGCCCGTTCTGCGGTAATCTGCCGCGTGGGTGCTATCGAAATGATATACCACCTGCAACGAGCTGTATTGAGCCAGGGCTTCAGAAATGATAGACGCCCCCCGCTCACCTCTTGACCTCACTTTATTCCCCCACCACTGATGTCCTATTTCATGACCAAAGAGCGCATAATTGAATTGCCGGAGCGCGCCAGTGGGCATCACTACCCCACCCAGGATACTGGCCCCGCCAATGCCGGTCAGCTCCGACACATACTCCGGGAATTCAATAATGGAAAAGTTTGGAATAGTTAGCGGACCAAATTGAGCGGACAGGAAATCCAATACGGCAGCGGATTTGCGTGACAAATCGTTGCCATCAATGGCTGTACTTAAACTATAAGTATAAAAAGAACGATTGCCTTTATACTCCTGTCGGGAATAATTTCCGATATATAGGGAGAAGATATCCGGCTGGGTATAATGGAAAGTATATGTGCGCTTATCTGCCACTGCAGTCGTGTTCAGCGTACCAGCCGCCATCACAGCCATGATATTGGCCGGTGTGGTAACAGCAATGGTGCCGGTTCCCCGGGTATAACTACCAGTACTATCTTCCTCGCGGGAAATCACCTGTGGATACCATGCCGATCCATAACCACCGGCCATACAGAAGATACTATCCAGGTAGTATTGAAAAGTGGGTGCGCTGCCCCGTTCATAAGCGTAGGTAAATCGCAGGCCGGTACCTGCGGGCAACGCCTGACTAAAATACCAGCGATACACCTTATCGCCACTTGCATTAATGCTGGTATCCATGCGGCCCTTCGCTCCCTCCAATTGCAGCTTCACTTCTCCCACGCCTCTGCTGATGGTAATATCAACAGAGTCTGCACTGGTCTTCGTTGTTTCAAAAGAAAGACTTCCCTGCACCGCAAATGTTTTCTGCAACAGATCTACCTGTACCTGCAACTGGTAATCCAGCTTGCGCTGGGCAGATAAACACAACGGCAATAACAGACAAATAACGACAATAACGGGACGCATACTTTTTTTTACAAAGTAACAGCACCAGACACAATTAAAATGGTACCGGATTAACTTTTCAGGAGTGACCTGAACCGGCGGGGAGTAGCCAGGTAAAAGAAACGAAAAGATCTGACCAGGTGAGAGGCGTCAGAAAAACCGGCGGCGAAGGCAATATCTGTCACCGGCAGCGTGGTCGTAAAAATAAGCGCCATGGCCTTTCTTACCCGCATTTTGAGCTGGTATTCACCAATGGTGATGCCCTCTCTTTCTTTGAAGGCACGGGCCAGGTAAATGGGATGTACAAAAACCCTGGCAGCGATAGATTTAATCGTATGATGGGTATCGAATTCATTTTCCAGGATCGCTTTCACCCTGGGCAACCAGGGCAAACGAACAGGAATGTTATCGGTAGTATATTCTGATAGCCAGCTTAAAATGTATTCTTCCGACAGGGAGATACCGGGATCCTGGGAAAAGAAATACAAAAGCCGGTATAAATAATCAAATGTGCCGGCCTTATATACCGTCATTTTATCCGGCAAAGGACCTCTCCATTCGAGCTCCTGCAAACCGTTTTGTTTGAATTCAATATTCAGGCAGCGGCCACCTGTGTCGTGGAAATGATTGGCATGATTGTATCCGGCAGGTCTGAACAACACTTCACCGGGAGTAATCCCACTGCTGGTCTTTTTGTTTACTTCTTCATAACTGCCATTGATCAGTAAGCTCAGGTAAGCATTTTCATGATAATGTTCATGGATCTCCACTTGCGGCTGATAGGCCGTAATATTCAGTTTAAAGGAAGCATTCTCATTAAACTGCTGCTCTTTTCCAAAGTAATGACCCGGTGATAAAATAATGCCCATACAATAGCTAGCAATAGTCATCAAATATACTTTTTTAAAGAGATCTAACATAAAGCAAAATGCCGGCAGATCATTGCCGGCATCTTTGCTGTAGTCTTCGTAATTTATCAGTTAGCAGTACCTGTAAAAGTAATGACGCTGGTAGCGGGAACGGTTAATACAAAGCTGCCGTTCGTTTGCGGCGCAATAGCAGCACTCTGCTGCCAGTGCGTGCTGGAAGCTGCTGACGTGACATACGAAGTAATGCTGCCGGCGGCGAAACCAGACAGATTCAGCCGGCAATGTGTTTCATTGCCTCCCGGGTTAATAATTACCAGGCTGAACTTACCGGTGGCCGGATCTTTAAAGGCCGATATTTTCAGGGTTGAATTATTAGCCAGCGTACTATTGAAGCGATAGTAACCAGCATGAACGAATCGGGAATACTGCCCCATTACGTCATATGTTTTAGGGTAAGAAATAGTGCCATCGCCATTGGTACCCAACAGGGATTCATTGTTATTAAAACTCAACATGCCGAGCCAGTACACATAGGCGTTCACGTTACACTCCGCAAGAAACTTATGCATGTTGATGGCCAGCTTCAAACCGCCTGTCATGGTGGCATCGTAAGTACCACTATCATCAGAAGCTTCTGTCATCCATACCGGTCTGTTGCCGGTGGCATAATTCCAGGTAACCGGGTTCTGATTCAGGCCTCTCTTGCCTAAAATCAGGTCGCCTATTTCTACATAACCATGACCGGCGAGAATGTCTACATTACTTTTATCCATGCCGGAAAGGAAACTGTTAGCAGTTCCCCAGGCAGCATTTTCAGAAGAGATGATCTTCGTGGTATTCAGTGACTGTGCATTTAATGCCGGACGAAGATTATTGGTAATAAATTGTCCCAGGTGCGATGCTGTCCAGTAAGAAGAAGCCCAGTCGGAGAAAACGTTCTCAGGTTCGTTGGTGGGTGAAATACCATAAAAGCTGAGTCCTTCGTTCTGGTATGATTTTACAAATCCTGCCAGGTAGTTGGCAAAATCTGTGGAACAGCAGCTGTAATTAAGTCCGTTGAAATTTTTTGCGCTCTCGCTGCTGGTATTTGTTTTCATATACAACGGCGGTGTCCAGGTGCTGGCAAACATGATGGGTACCTGGTAGCGTTCTTTCACTTTTTTAAGGATCCAGAGTTGTGCCAGCTGTTCTTTCTGATCGGCCGTCAGGGCCAGGTAGGCGGCGCTATTGGCAGCATCATCGATGCTTACGCCGGCAGGCTTGATCGTTACCACACCAGATGGCTTGTCAAACGGATAAGTATGCAATACTTCGCCGCGGATCATATTCAGCTGCAAGCCTGGTTCTCCCCAGAGCAACTGCATAAAGCTATCACGCCTGGCGGCTTCAAAGAAAGGGACGGCACGGCCGGCAAACGATCCGAAGCCATCTATTTTCTGATACACCGTACCCCAGTTCAGCGTGATGGTAGCGGTGTCAATAGTGAGTGCAGCGGCGGCAACTCCGCTGGCTAATTTGTTCACGTCTGACTGGAGCGGGTTACTTGTCAGATTTTTTGTGCAGCTGCCGGCGAATAAAACAGCTAATGCGGGCAAGGCAATTCCTTTCAGATTTTTTTTCATTGTCTTTGGATAGATTTGGGTTTATAAATCATTCGTTCGAATGGGCAAAAAGGATCATGACTGAATCATTTTTATTCAGCAAAAACATGCATTAAAAAGCCGGTAATCTATCCAGGCATACTTCACAAAATCCTGGTTTGGAAACAGGTTAAATCATACGGCGGATAATAAAAAAAACGGATACGCAAGGGTTTAGCAGGGCTACACTTTCATTTTTCATGTTCACTAACTTGATGGAAACTGGCATCCTTCATCAAACCTTCATTTAATCACTGTCACTCATTCTACAGGCTATCTATTCAAAAATAAGAAATTTTATGTTTAGAATATATATACTCCGATTCACAAAACACGAGATAACTTAAATTTAATCACTGGCAGTGAAAAAATATCGCAGTGGTGTAAAATGCTGTACATATAACGGGGCCGGGTATCGTATACCCGGCCCCGTTATATGCAGCCATAAATAATGATGTTCTTCTAACGAATTATGCCAAAGAAAATTCTATCCTGCCGCGCTATCCGGATCCAAATCTTCTTTGGGTTCCCAAAGCTCAATCACGTTCCCTTCCGGATCGAGCACATGAACGAATTTACCATAGTCATATTCCGCAATTTCATCAACAATGGTCACGTTTTCCTTTTTCAGTTCTTCTACCAGTGCAACGATATTTTCCACCCGGTAATTAATCATAAATGGCTTGGTAGACGGATCAAAATATTTGGTATCCTTCGGAAACGTACACCAGGCAGTGGTTCCTTTTTTCGACGAATCATCGGCATGCCGCCACTCAAACGTTGCTCCGTACTCACTGGTAGCCAACCCAAGGTTTTTGGCGTACCATTCGTTCATACTTTTCGGATTATCGCATTTAAAAAATACACCGCCAAGGCCCGTTACTTTTTTCATGTTTAAACGTGTTGTACGATTAAAGAAGTGATATAAAAATGAAAGAAAAAGCTGCGTATTGTATTGATAATAAATATAGTAAAAAATATGAAACGCCCATTAAATGTTTCTTTGGATCAAGTTGAAAACCTGGGGGATAGTGTGAATTTTAAGCATAAAGTTTATAGTGCATTAAGAACACCCATATAGCCAGCATTACCTTTTCATTATGTAGGCTCCGTCCAGGCTATGCTTAGCATCCGCTATGTACCTATAGTTGCAGCGCAGGAGAGGTGGACTTGATGCGGGGATGAGTTCCGGATGTATAACCGGGATGAAATTGCATCAGAAGACGGATGGAGGTCGGAAATGGCCATAGCAATGCTGCTTCCCTACCAGGGGGGAGCTGTGGAAAGAGATAGACTATTTAAAGAAAGCAGGTATAAGGGGGTTATTCATCAAAATATCTCCGGGGGCAAGATGGCTTTATTCCAGTTGAATGATAGCTGGATATACGTATGTATAGGTAAGGTTAGGAAGCAATCTTGTCCGCTTGGGGTACCTACGTTTTTTAGCATATCTGAGCACTTGTGGTGCTGCCACTGCAATAATATCGGCGGCCATATATTGTCTGCCGCGTGATGGGCCATCTTTGTACATCGCTCTTACCTGGAAAACCACTACCAGTGAACCCTGCCCCGGTACATCGAGCGAAACATTTGTTTCCTGGAAAGTGGTATCGGGGGCTATCATGAGTGTAACCGTTTCGCTACCTGTCACCTGACGTGATATAAAATCAATACGCGTTGCGATCACTTTCACTTCCAGGGCAGCAATACCTTTATACCCGGCGATGGTTTGTGCGGGAATATGTAATATCCCGTTATTGCACAGCCGTGGCGCCACCGTAAAGAAGCGATCTACTCCTGCATGCTGATTGAAGCGGAAGCCTGTGATGGCTGCATGATGATCGCCGGCAGCAATGAGTATCCTGTTGAGCCGATTGATGTGGCCACCGTCACAATGGATATCCAGTTGGGGGTAGAACGCTTTACGGATAAAAGCGCCTTTCCTGCTGGCGATGCCAAAGCGCCGGGATGCGCGGCGGGTGGCAGTCGTTTGCCGTACGCTTTCAGGCATCGAGCGCAGGAAGTATTGGCCATTGCGCTTATACCCAATGAGAGGACCGAGTTTTCCCGTAAAGGGAAGGATAGACATTTGTTTTGCCATGGCAGATTATTTTGATTACTATAAATATAAGATAATTCGGGGAGGGTGTTTTCGGGGTAGATGGAAGATTAGCTAAAGGGAGTGTATGGCGTATTGTATAATATTCAAAGATAGTGCGATGGGCCCGGACAAAGAATAAACCAGAAATGAAGCGGGATATTATGGTCGCCAGTCCCATGCTACTACAACCCATTCGGTGGTAGCATCTCTGTGAGTATGTATCTTCTGAAAGCCTACCCTCGCATGGGCTGCCTGGGAGCGAAGATTATCTACCGCAATTTCTGTGATCATACAATCAAAGTAGGGAGAGAACAATGTTTTATGAGCGGCATATAATGCATCGAACAAACCATTTCCACGCCAGCCTTCCCGGATGCATATCTGCCCCATAAAATAATGCCGCAGCTGCGATACGGGGCTACCATTCAGGGTCAGTTCACTGGCCATTTTTACCAGGGGGCGCATTAATTCAATTTCTTCTCCCACCCGGATAGATGTTGCCAACGCATAACCTACCAGGGTTTCTTCAGATATGATGACTGGCTGCGACATATCTGTCATCATTCTTTCCAGTATATCCCTTGTATATTCAAATGTCAGGAAACCCTGTGTTTTAGCGGTTTGGGAAGAGATGTGCTGCACCAGGTTATTTTGTTGCAGCTGCAATAAACTATCTATATCAGCAGGAGATAATACCGTTGCTTCAAATGCTTTCATGTTAGTCGGATTGTTCAGATACTTCCGGCTAAGTTGCGTTTTTTTGATAAAAAAACAAGTAGGATTTATTTCTGAATGATCGTTTTCAACCCCCTGATACCCATGTCCACTACCTTTTCTCCTTCTATCGGATCGAACTTACCATTTTTATTTTTATCCTTCCATTCAAAACTATGGTTCACCGACAAGGAAACCGTTATCACAACATCATTTGTTTCATTACCGGTAATTTCAAATGAATTGCCCAATGTACCTGTCACCACACAGGAACCAGCTGGAACCGGAGAAGTGGCGGCCAGCGGGTTTGGGACGGTGGTAGCACCGGCAGGTGCCTGACCGGTGATCACTTTTCCGGCCACCTCGAGCCCCCAGTAGCCCTGTGGTCTGTTGCCTTTAACGGTAATGGTGCTGTCTTTGATCTTATAATGATCTATATAGTTCTTATATCCAATGAAAGAAGCCAGCGTACCGGTAACTTCCCGTTTAAGGGCGGCGATATTGATTTGAATATCGTAAGACTGATAGCTCAATGATACCCGGAGGTATTGGTATTTTCCCGGTTTCACATCTTTCAGCGGCATTTCAAAAAATACACTGTTATCTGTTCCTATCACGGCCTTACTAAAATCAATGGCTGCGGAGCCACCAGCAGTTGTTTCCTGATTTTTATACAACACGGTTCCCCTCCCCAGCATGGTCACCGGCAGGGGCGTCAGTTCAATGTAATGTGCACTGAGTCCTCTCATCACGGGCGACTGGGCTGCATTGCCGGCAGCAATAGTAGCAGGTTTACCCTTATTATTCAACCGTTCCTGGGATGCATCAAACTTATATTTAAAGATGAGCCTGGGGCTGGCAGCGGGTTTGTCATCTTTGGAACAGGAAAATAAAAGGACGCTGAAGGCAGATAATAACAGGATCGTTGCTTTCATAGAGCGGGATGTTTGCCAGTTTATTAAATCTTCCTGCAAACATATATCAAAAAACAGATAACTTACATCATCCTAAAAATTCTATGTGTAATGAAAAGAACTGCCTGGTTTGAAAGAGTATTCCCCTCCATTAAAGACAATGGGCTGATGCCTTCCATTATTGAACGTTTAAGTGGTACCCCTGCCCGGGCCGAAGAACTGGCCGGCAAACTGGCCCCTGCTTTACTCACCCGTAAGTTAACCGATCGATGGTCCATTAAAGAAGAAATAGGCCATCTTTCTGACCTGGAGCCCCTCTGGTCTGGCCGGGTGGATGATTTTATTAAAGGACTGCCTGAGTTAAGGGTAGCCGATTTATCGAATCAAACCACTCATAAAGCCAATCATAATGCTACTGAGATCAGGGTATTACTGAAGCGGTTCAGGGAACACAGAAGACAATTCGTTGCCAAACTTTCGAACCTGGATGATGCACAGTTAGTAAAGACTGCGTTGCATCCCCGTCTGAAAACGCCGATGCGGGTAATTGATCTGGCACATTTTGTAGCAGAACATGATGATCATCACCTGGCCAGCATCAGAGAACTACTGGCGGAGATAAACTGATATGTGCGGTTGTTCTTATTACCCCTTGCTTAAACCCCTGGCCCTATGAAAGACAAAATTCAACAACAAAATGCTGTACTGCTTTAGAAAATATTTCGTGACAGATACTCCATGACATTCAAAATGTAACTGACGTAAATCACGTTTAAATACAAAAGCCCGGTCAGCCGATATTATCAGCTGCCGGGCTTTGACATTAACAACACCCCTCTATTCTGCCAGTTCGCTCAGTTTAGTAATTTCAACACAAATAATACAATAACAAAAGCCATTTACACAGGCACAATCGTATACCTTTCCGTTGCATTCCCTGGTAGTACAATCAGTACAGCCTGCGGGCCGGTTAGCAGATTGCAATATCTCTACAATGCGCTGCTGATCTCCCAGATACCTATATACCTTATGATCCTTTTTGAAAGAAACTTTCATTCCTTTTAATTCATTGTCTGCTGTGACCAGTTTAAACAATTTGGGGTCCAATACTTTTTCGTTGCCGTTATTTACGAACAGGGAATTTAAAAACTCAACATCTTCTTTGTAGGGACGGGAAACACCTTTTTCTGAAATACCTTTTGCCGCTGGCTGCTCTTCGTTTTTACGACCGCCGGTGTAGGTACGTTTTTCTTCTGCAGTAGCCGTAGCTGTATTGGTAGCACTATTCCCCTCAGGTGAAGTCTCCAGGTTAAGTGTACCCGGTTTGGTGACTTTACCTCTTAAGCGATGCCTTTGTGCGGCACTGCCACCGCTCACGTAGCCCGTTCTGAAAGTATAGCGAATACCAACTCCGGCACTCATGTATTTATCGGGCCCCCTGGTAGTGCTGGTAATATAGGGCTGATTGGAAAGCTGTGCACTCAGCTCCTTGCCATTTCCGGTAAAATCAACGTGACTAAGATCTCTGTAAGAGATGGTGGTTTCCTGCTGTCCGGGTTGCAGCAGGTACTGCACATTAGCCACCACTGCCCAACGACCGGAGATATTGCAGGCAAGACTTATTCCCGGCTTCAGCGTAAAAACATTATTGGCGTCATCAGCTGGAGGCTGATAAGCCAATACGTTGGTACCAGAAATATTATCTACGATCGCGAATTCCGGAGCAGTACGGTGGGTGATCCCTCCTTTCAGAGAGAACGTAAGTGCCAGTGCGCGCTTGCGAAAAGTATACTGCGGGCCGGCGAGCACGTAGCTGCTGGTCCATTTATTGCTGCCGTCATGAATGCTGAAAGCATCCATTCCTTTTAACGCTTCACGGTATTGATGGAAGTCGTTGTCCATTTTACTGGTAAAAATACCTGCATCCGCACCGATACCAAATCCACCCCAAAACAATTCCAGACCTATATTAGGATGAAGGCTCCAGCCATTGGATACGCCGGTGGAAGAAGAAGTACCTCCGTTGGCTGATAAGGAAATATTCCCGCCGGGATTTTTTCCTCCCTTTACGATAACACCTTTTATGGGTTGTCCTGGCTTGTTTTCCTGTGCCAGCAGGTGTATGCTACTGTAAATTATAAGTGCGATGGTAATAGTAATTGTTTTCATGATCGGGCGATTTGTTGTTATGTACAGGTATATCAACAAACCGCATAAATTGTTACCCCCATCATGAAAAACGGGCATAGCAGACGCTATACCCGTTGTCGTAGAGGTGTATGATGCTGATGGTTGGTTACAATTCTTCCAATACCTTATCCAGGTGCCATAAAAAAGCATCGGCATTCTCCTTATTAAACACCATGGGTGGTTTTATTTTTAATACATTATGTAATGGTCCGTCTGTGCTGATCAGGAATCCGCGGTCCTTCATCTTTTCTACTATTACATCTATTTCCGGTACAGCAGGTTCCTGGGTATCCCTGTTGCGTACCAGTTCCGCCCCAATAAATAAGCCATGCCCGCGTACATCACCAATGATAGTATGCTTATCCATCAACAGCCGTAATCCCTGTAAAAAATGTTCGCCTGTTTCCAGTGCATGTTGCTGCATCCCTTCTTCCTGTATCACCTGTAATACTGCTCTGCCACAGGCCATAGATACTGGATTGCCACCGAAGGTGTTGAAGTACTCCATGCCATTATTGAAGGCGTCTGCAATGGCTTGTGTAGTAACAACTGCTGCCAGTGGATGACCATTGCCGATAGGTTTACCCAATACAACGATGTCCGGCACCACGTCCTGCAGCTGGAAGCCCCAGAATTGATTACCAACACGGCCAAAGCCCACCTGTACTTCATCTGCGATACAAAGACCGCCGGCGGCCCGCACATGTTGATATACTTTTTCCAGGTATCCCGGAGGCAGCGGAATTTGTCCGCCCACGCCCAACAGCGTTTCGCAGATAAAGGCGGCAACACCTTTTCCTTCACCGGATAATCTTTCAATGATGTCGGCTATATCCTGTGCATAGGCGGCGCCGGCATTTTCATGTCCATACCGGTAAGGGCCCCTATACAGATCCGGGTTAACGGCTTTATGGGTATGGGCAGGCTTACCGAAACCTCCTTTGCCATCGAACTTATAGGGACTCAGCTCCATGGCTACAGTAGAGGTGCCATGATAGGCGTGGTCCAGAACGATCACGTCCTTTTGTTTGGTAAAATGACGGCTCATACGAATGGCCAGGTCATTGGCTTCACTACCGGAGTTGGTAAAATAGCAAACCTGTAATGTTTCCGGCAAGGTAGCGGTGAGCTCCCGGCCATAGGCTACGAGGTCATCGTGCAGGTAGCGGGTATTGGTATTAAGCCGGGCAGCCTGTTGCTGAATGGCGTGCACTACACTGGGATGGCAGTGGCCTACATGGCTTACATTATTTACACAGTCGATATATGTACGGCCTTTATCATCATACAGGTACTGCAGCGCACCTTTCCATATCTTAAGCGGTCGCTGATAGCTGATGCTGAGATTACGCCCAATGTGCTGTTTTCTTTCCGCCAGCAGGGAGGTATACCTGTCTTCGGGAATAATTTCAGGAGAAAGACCGGCGGCTATACGGAAAGCATCTGTGGCCGCCATCGGGTTTATCTTTATCAGCTGATATAATAATTCCCAGGCAGCCTTTTCCGTGATAAAATGAAAAGGGTTACTGCTTCCTTCTGCCGTATGTTTGGCTGAATTGGTAACGCTGATGCATAAACGCGCAGCGATCAGGTAATACAGGCAGGCAATTTCCTCCGCTGTTAATGGCCATTCCTGGTGGTAGCCTTTCACTACCATTGCGGCGGCGGCCAGCGGGTCCTGCTGATGCAGCATAGCATAGGTACAGGCAATAGCCAGGTTATTCACCAGTTGTGTATATACCATGTCCCCAAAATCTATCAGGCCGGTGACAGCTTCGTTCTTTACCAATACGTTATAATCATTGGCATCATTATGTATCACGGCCATCCGCAAATGCGGCAGCTGCGGCACTATTTCCGTTTCAAACTGCAGGAGGAAGTAAGCTGCCATCCGGCGGCGTTCATGGTCTTTAATGGCACTTAAATGCGCTTTTGCTGCCATTGTATTACGAAGGTCCCAGCTGCAGATACGATAGGCTGCCGGATGCGCAAATCCTTCCAATGCACGATCCATTCGGCCCATAAATTGCCCCAGGCTATTTAAAAGCGATGGGGTATGCGTTATTTCTTCTGCCCATATCTTCCCTTCCAGGAAAGTAAGTATCCGCATGTAGCCTGCAGGTGTAACCGTTATCGCTTCACCACTACGGTTTAACTGCACCTGTTGAAAACTTTCAACAACCGGCGTACCTGCCAGGTGTTGCAATATCTTCACCTGGGCATCCAGCAGATACCAGTTACTGTCCATGCCTGCTACCTTGCAAATGTAGCGGCGACCGGTACTATCTGTCAGGAGGTAGTTGCTTTCTTCATAGCCGTCCAACGGTTGTACACTTACCTCCATTCCGTAGTGCTCCTGCACCAGGACTTTCATTTCTGCTATATCCATGATATTTAATTTACTCGCGCAATAACAATAAAGTATGTGCTGCCGACCAGCTGAAATTCGGTGCATTCAAGCCTTTGCCGGTCAACGGATGATAGTTTTCATACAGTGGCAACTGATCATTCATACCGGTGGCATGCTGCCATAGCTTACCTAAAAATTCATCTGCCAGCTGGTCGTATCCATACGCCTTCAGTCCTGCCACCGCAAAATAAAACTGGTCCAGCCATACGGGACCGCGCCAGTATCCTTTCAAAGGATCAAAGTTGGGATGGTCGGCACTTAACACAGGCAAAGGAACGGTGGTATTAAATTTCTTTTCCTGTTTCAGCACCGCCGCTACCGAGGCTGCCTGCTGCGGATTGGCGATGCCTGCCCACAGCGGTATCCAGCCTTCCGCACCGGCAACTTTTACCAGGGAAGTATGACGGTCATAGTAAAACCCCGTCTCAGCATCATAATACTGCTGATTGATTTTTTCTTTTAACGATGTCGCCTCTAATGTCCACTGATCCTGCAAATGCAGCAACACAGCCATTTTGCCAAGATACAATTTTTCTGCATAGAGGTACGCGTTCAGGTCTACGGACGACTGATCTAGCGACCACGCATGTGCGTTATTCTGCTGCATCCGGGCATGATCAAAACGCACGGCATTGTCCATGCCGCTTTCCCAGGCGGCGGCAATGCGGGTACCGTCAGTGGCGCCGTATTCACAAAGACTGTCCCCATCATGATCTCTATTGGCATACCACCAATGATGATATCGTACCAATGGTGCATACATCTCTTTGATAAAAGCAGTATCCTTTGTTTGCCGGAACACTTCCCACACTGCCCATGCAGCGAGCGGTGGTTTGGTATCCCGTGCATTATTTTCTTTGCTGTTGGTATAAATACAATCAACTACCATCCCATCTGCCTGCTGATAATCAAACATGGCGCGGATATTATCTTTTGCCAGCGCAGGATTAAACACGCATACGGCAGCGGCCTGTTTCCAGCTATCCCATGCCCAGAAGCCATAGAATCCCTGGTAGCTGGCAGAAGGAAAAATGCCGTCATGTTTCAGATCGCCGGCAGCGCTGCGCCAGTTGGTGATCAGCGTCATGATGCATTTCACCATGAGGCGGCGCTGTGTGGTATCACTTGTAAAACATGCCTGCAGGTAATTATTCCAGCGTTGCCTGTTTTGTTGCAAAGCCGCGGCGAAGTCTTTTGTACCTGACTGTTCCCGATAGCTCTGTAACTGTGTTTCCTGCCAGATCCCCTTTGCCGGCAGGCGGATGGATTTGACGGCAGAATAGCTACTACCCCCTGATTTTATTTTCCATTTATCTGCCGACAAATACGTCATATAAAACGTATGCCCGTTGCCGTTAATCTGCAACTGTTGATCCTGTTGTTGCCATACCTGGCCGCGCAGCGCTGCGGTTCCCTCCCACTCTAATGATAATTCCCTGTGCCGGTTAGCCTGATTGGTAATGGTAGCCTGAATCATCGCCGTATTGGCACTGCTGAAAATCAGCTGCAAACGGATAGCCATATCCGTTAGTTCATAGCTTTGTTCTATTAGTCCCGGATAATAATGGTGTGTCCCTTTCTCCGGCAGCAGCTCTTTCCCTGCTTCAAACACATGGAGCTTAGCAATGGTATTGCTGAGCCAGCGACCATCCATATCCATGAGCAGCGGGCCAATGAAAGCGCCGTAGTCCTTTGTTCTGGCAGGCAGTGCATATGCATGCCATGCACCCATATCTGAAAAAAAACTAACCCCTACCCGGGAGGTATCTGTTACAAAATGTTTGATGTCCAGTACGTCTGTAAACTGCTGCCTGTCTGCCTGCTGCGCTTTTACCCCGAGGGTGCTGCAACACAATAACCACCACCATTTCCTCATATTATTTGAATCTTTGTTTAGCTTGTTGTACCGGTTCAGTGCCGGGCATTAATCGTCTTAATGTAAAAGTGTATTGATAAGTACGGCAGGGCAACTGGTATTCCGGATGTGCTTTGGCACCCCAGCTGTTATCGCCGCCCACGCCTTGTTGCAGGTAATCGATATTCCACCAGATCAGGTTTTCATTCAATATAGAATGTCCATGTTTATTTTGCTTACGATCGAAATCCAGGTTATCCATATTAAAATGTAATACCCCTGCACTGAGTAAAGTGTCCGAGAAAAACAGCCATCCGGATTTGTCTTTATCCTGCAGCGCCATCCAGCTGATATCTGTGCGGTGACCACTTTCCTGCGCACGTGGATAAGGATGGAACAGGGCATCTGCCGGCAGATGGTATACATCTACATCGGCGGCATATTTCCGGTCCTGGTAATTATCGAAAGGTCCACGACCCAGCCAGCTAACCTGGTCGTATGCTGCCGGCAATATCATGCGCATGCCCATGCGGGGAATTTCCGGCAGGGAGGTATCGGCCGGTGTAAACTGTACGGCTACGGTAATGTCTCCATTCACGGCAATGGTATAGGTGGTGGCGTAGGTAACTTTTACTTTCGGGAGATAGTGAACAGTTTTTACCTGCGTACGCGTAGTACCCAGGGACGTTACTTCAAACTGCTTTAGCACTGCATCTTCCAGCGCATGTTGCCAGATGCCGCAACGCACCTGTAGGCTGTTACCAATATCATTGTCGGTAGCCGCACGCCAGAAATGGGGCAGCAAAGGCCCTTGCATCAGTGGCTTGTTATTGGACGTATATGTTTCCAGCCAGCCGGTACTTTTATTAAATCCGGCGCTGAATAAAGCATTGCCAATACTGCCATCTGCTTTTACTTCCAATGGCGGACCTGCGA
This sequence comes from Chitinophaga sp. RAB17, assembly GCF_052114225.1. NCBI lineage: Bacteria > Pseudomonadati > Bacteroidota > Chitinophagia > Chitinophagales > Chitinophagaceae > Chitinophaga > Chitinophaga sp. RAB17. The sequence continues at coordinate 48,312 of NZ_JBFREI010000011.1, forward strand.
GGGTGCTTTTCACAATCGGCAGATACGCAGGCAGCTTATACTGCTCGGTAGCTACGATAGCATTCTTCTGATCTGCTACTTCAAAATGAATGTAGTATACCGTTCCTGCAGTGGGTGTGATATCAGGCAGGGCGATGCTCATCAGCGTATCTTTACCGGGATCCAGCGATAGCTGCGGACAGTCCCCTGTTGCCATAATAGCCCCGTCTCCTTTAATTTTCCAGCGAATCGTATATGCCTGCAGGTTAGTAAAGTCAAAGCGGTTGCTGACCCGCCATTTGCCTGCTTCGGGTTTCACCTGTACATTCTGATAAACTTTCTTTACTTCAAATGCCTGCGGATGCGGGGTACGATCTGCTGCCAGCATGCCGTCTGCACAAAAGCTGGTGTCGCTGGTAGCGCCTACGGTACCCATATCACCGCCATAGGCCCATATCTGCCTGCCGTTGGCATCTTTCTTTAAAAAGGTCTGATCAGCGAAGTCCCATATAAAGCCTCCCTGTAGCCGTGGATGCTGATACATCATCTCCCAGTCGTCCTGCAAATTACCGCCGCTGTTACCCATCATATGCGCATACTCACATTGAATAACCGGGCGATTATCTTTCGCCTGCAGGTATTTTTTCAAGGCGTAAACAGATTTGTACATCGGGCATATAATGTCCGTCCACTCATTGCTGCCGGCAGCTTCATACTGTACCGGTCTTGTATTGTCTTTTGCTTTGATGTATTTATAGGTAGAGATAAAATTCTGTCCAAAGCCACTTTCATTTCCCAGCGACCAGGTAACGATGCTGCAATAATTCTTATCTCTTTCCACCATACGTTTGGTGCGATGCAGGTAGGCCTGCTTCCATTCCGGTTTATCAGAGAGTGTTTGCCATGGATGAAAAGACATACCATCACACTCTATGTTGGCCTCATCTATCACGTAAATACCGTACTCATTGCAGAGGTCATACCATTCTTCCGTATCAGGATAGTGGCTGTTGCGCACCGCATTAATATTGTATTGTTTCATCACCTCCAGGTCCCGGCGCATGCCTTCAGTTGAAACTACACGGGCACGATACATATCATGTTCATGGCGGTTCACACCTTTGAAACGAATGGCTACTCCGTTGAGTAAAAACAAACCACCTTTTATTTCAACAGTACGGAAACCTATCCGCTGCGCCATACTTTCCACGACGGCACCTTGCTGATCGAGGTGTGTGATCACCAGGGTATACAGCGCCGGATGCTCTGCGTTCCAGGGTTTCACGTCTTTCAACAGGGCTTCCATCTCCCAGGTACTATCTTTTCCTATTGTCCATTCTTTGGTCAACAGCGCCTTTCCCTGATCCAATAACTGCACCTGCATCCGCTGCCCTGCTTCTTTAGCCAGGGGCAGTCTGTTCAATGTCAGGGCCAGGTTAAACTGTCCGTCTTTATATTGATTGACCAGTAATGGCTTTGCGAAGAAGTCGTACAAGCACAGCTTTGGCCTCGCCACGAGGTATACGCTGCGTTCTATGCCGCTCAGCTTCCACATGTCCTGTCCTTCCAGGTAGGAGCCGTCGTTAAAACGGAATACCTGGATGGCAATGCTGTTGGTACCGGCTTGCAGGTATGGGGAGATATCAAATTCAGACGGCGTTTTACTGTCTTTACTAAGACCTGCATATTGTCCGTTTATCCATAGATAGAAAAATGAATTCACGCCGCCCAGGTGTATCCACACCTGTTTGTTTTTCCAGTTGGCAGGTACGGTAAAATCCCGGCGATAGGAACCTACCGGGTTAAAGTCTACCGGCACTCTTGGCGGATCCGGTGGAAAAGGATATTCTACATCTGTAAAAATGTAACTGTCATATCCTGCTGTTTGCCAGTTTTCCGGTACCCGTATTTTTTTCCATTGGGAGACATCAAAATTCTTCTTATAAAAATCCCCCGGGCGTGCAGCGGGATTGCGGGCAATATGAAACTGCCAGGTGCCATCCAGCAGCAACACAGCTGCACGCCCGGAATCCCGGCGTACAGCTGCTGCTGTGTTGATATAGGGTATGAAATGGGCATGCGGTGGCAATACATTTTCTGCTACCTTCTGCGGGTTCTCCCAGTCATTCGTTTGTGCGTAAACGGGAGTGATGCCCGGTAGCAGCGCCAGTAACAACAGTAACTTATAGTACATACATCCGCTTATTGAGCCATAGGATTATTAACCGTTTCTTTCAGCGGAAGTGGATAAAAAGCTTTGTCTGCCGAGAACGAACGGCCGGCTTCTTTCATCTTTGCCTCCAGCAAACCCCATCTGCGCAAGTCGTAGTAGCGGCAACCTTCCATCGTAAACTCCATCACTCTTTCATGCACAATCTGGTTGAACACGGCAGCTTTGCCGGTGATGTTTAAAGCAGGCATTTTCGCTCTGTCCCGCACGGCATTCACGAGGTCCATCGCGCCGGATTTACCTAACTCGTTCAATACTTCTGCCTGCATCAGCATCACATCTGCCAGGCGGATCAGCGGCACGTTGATGGCATTATCATTACCCAAGCGATCCAGCGAAGCAGGAACCCATTTCCGGAAAGCGATCACACTGGTGCCCGCCCCGAAGATATCATCGTACGTATAGCCATAAGCCCTTGGCGTAGTGCCATCATTAAAGTAAGGATCGTTGAAAACGATGCTGGCATATACACGGTGATCATACAACTGATCGCTGGCGGTTCTGCCTTCTTTCAGCATTTCTGTCAGCAACCGCGGTGTGCCATAAATCTCTCCGTAACCACCCATTTGAGAAGCGGCTACCCAATCACCCAGGTAAGAACCATAGGCCGCACCATTATTAACATCAGAAGATTGCTGTAATTCAAAAATGGATTCCTGGGTGTTCTTGGCGGCGCCGTTGAACATGCTCATAAAATTGCTCTCCAGGTGATACTGGTTAGAACTAGTCACTTTACCCAGCCACTCTCCTGATTCAGTCAGCAAAGCGGTGGCAGCACCTTTATCTTCTCCCGCACGATACAAATACACCTTTCCCAACAATGCCTGTGCAGTTCCTTTGGTCACACGACCCAATTCAGCATCCGGACGCTCGCTTCTCAGCGGCAGTACTTTCTCTGCAGCCTTCAGCTCATTACAGATAAAGTCCCAGGTTTCTTTTCGCTCAGATAATCCTTTAGGCAGGTCTGCTTCCTTCAAAGGAACCTTATCCCTGATAATGATTTTCTCAAAATCAACAAGCAGCTTATAGTGGTAGTAAGCACGCAGAAAATGTGCTTCTCCGAGGATCATGTTGCGGGACGCATCATCTATCATTTCCGGCTTCATCGCCGTTACATTTTCCAGTACCTGGTTGGTATAATAAATACCACGGTAGTTTTCCCGCCATAACAAATCGATGGCGTAGTTACCGGAAGTGAAGTTGAAATTGTAATGCTCTATCCACCAGGAATAATTATAAGCATCATCACCTGCTTCTACATAATCTTCGCGGTAAAAGCTCCGCACAGAGCGTGCTTCTACATAGTTATCCCAATATACAAATCCTTCTACCTGCGAATAAGCAGCCGACAACCCTGACAGCGCTCTTTCTTTGGAAGTCCAGTACAAGTCAGTTTCCAGCTTGTCAGGAGAACGCTGATCCAACACGTCTTTTCTGCAACCCGGCGCGATGGCCAGTAATGCAAGTACAACCGGAATATATAAGTGTAATTTTTTCATTTTAAATAGTTTTATGCTTAGAAAGACAATTGCGCACCCAGCATTACTTTTTTGTTCTGTGGATATTGCATCCGATCCAACCCTGTATCCAATACAGATACCCTGGATACTTCAGGATCCAGTCCGCTGTACTTGGTAATGGTCAACAGATTTTGTCCGCTGGCATAAAACCGGATCTTCTGGATCTTGAAGCGGCTCAATAAACTTTCCGGCAACGTATAGCCGAGCTGGATAGTCTTCAGACGCAGGTAGTTCCCGCTTTCCAGGAACCGGGTAGATTCACGGGCATTTCTGTTGGGGTCACCCAACACGGCGCGTGGCATGTCTGTATTGGTATTTTGCGGTGTCCAGGCATTTAATGTGGTAGTGAGGAAATTACGGCCGGCATCCATTCCTTCCAGTTCAAACCGGTTACCATTATACACCTTGCTGCCATTTACTCCCTGCACAAAAAGAGAGAAATCTATTCTTTTATAATTCAGGGTAATATTAAATCCATATTCAAATTTCGGGAAGCCGGAACCCTGATACGTTTTATCATTTTCGTCAATCACACCATCACCATTCGTATCCCGGAAGCGGATATCACCTGCTTTAGCGGCAGGCTGTAAGCGGTCACCGGTTTTGCTTTTATAGTTGGCGGCGTCTGCATCCGACTGGAAAATACCATCTGCTTCATACAGATAAAAAGCACCTACTTCACGTCCTACACGGGTTTGGTTGGCATAATGGTCAGCGCCAAATTTAAGACCGGTGCCATATAAAGTTTGTCCGGCATTGGCCAATGAGGCTACTTCGTTTTTCACACTACTGAAAGTACCGGTAAGACTGTACTGCAAACCCTCTCTGCGGCCACCGCTGTAAGTAAGTTCCAGCTCCCAGCCACGGTTCCTGATTTTACCTACGTTCAGTGTTGGATTGTTTACACCGGAAGATGGCGGTACTTCTTTGGTGACCAGTAAACCATCAGTGTTATTACTAAAGTAGTTGAAGGAACCACTGAGACTATTATGAATCAAACTGAAATCAAAACCAACGTTGGCGGAACGGCTGGTTTCCCAGTGCAGCTCACGACCCAACAGATCCTGACCAATGATACCAGGCCATGGTGTACTACCACTACCCTGCACCGAGCCACCGGCCCAGGTATTATCCACTACCATCAGGTTTAGGTGGTCATAGGGAAGCAATGCTTCTTCTGTACCCAACTCACCATAACTGGCACGTAACTTCAGCATGTCCAGCCAGGTAATGCTGTTCATGAAATTTTCTTTTTGCATATTCCATCCCAATGCTACAGAAGGGAAGACGCCATAATGCCTGGCCAGGTCAAATTTGGAAGAGCCGTCTCTTCTGATGGATAACTGCACCATATAGCGGTTATCGTATGCATAGTTGATACGACCTAATGTAGATAAACGAACATATTTTGTTTTGCTGCCACCGGCGCCAAAAGTACCGCCCAATGCGCCATCCATGGTAACGAAGGAAGGGTCCAGGAAACCACCGGGAACTGTTTTTTCTACCAGTTCTCCATTCTGAACAGTGCGTACTGTTGTTTTACCATCTGCCGTAACATCCAGCCATTCGCTGGTGCGTTCCTGTGCAGTGTAACCTGCCAGCAGGTTCAGTGAATGCTTACCTGATGTCACATCATAATACAGCAGGTTTTCCATGAGCCGTTGCCTGGCGTTGGTGCGCACATTGTAGAGATAAGCATAAGGCACGGCGCCATCGTTGGCATTGATACGCACTGCCGGCCGGTAAGTGAAGCCAAAATCATTTTCATTAACCAGGTTCAGATTCGTCACAAACTTCAGCCCTTTCCACAACGCAAGCGTGAAGCGGGTATTCACATTAAAATATTGTGTGTTGGTGGAATTCTGAAAATAATGATCTGCTCCCATGGGGTTCTGATACTTCGGCAAGCCATCTACCTGCAAACCATACCCATATTTTTCTTTAGGGTCCAGGACCGGGAGTAAAGGTGACTGGAAATAAGCTTCCCGCACGGCGAATCTTGGTACAGTAGCTTTCGTTTCGGAATAGGTAAGGTTAGCTTCTACCGTTAAAATTCCTTTCTTGTATTCATTGCGGGAGCGGATCGTTTTCTTCTTAAAATCAGATCCTATATAAGTACCTTTTTCATTGGTAATATCTCCGCTCAGGGCATAGGTGATATAGTCCCCACCACCGCGAAGGTTCAGGTTATAATTTTCGGCACTGCCGGGACGGATAATTTCATCCTGCCAGTTGGTATTCACACCGGTATTTTTAGTGACAAAAGCAGGTAATGTACGACCTGCATTTGTATACATCATTTTGTGAACGGCTTTATACCCTTCAGCATCCAGCATATCATATTTACCGGTAGGGTTTACCACACCATAGTAAGCATTAAAATCAATGACAGGCACCCCTTTCTTACCTTTCTTGGTGGTAATGAGGATAACGCCATTGGCACTGGAAGAACCATAAATAGAGGCCGCAGCACCATCTTTCAATACTTCCATAGAAGCAATATCATTATTGCTCAGGTAAGTCGCATCGCCGGGAGATCCATCAATAATATATAAAGGCTTGTGACTACCCATGGTACTAAGACCACGGATACGTACATCCGCCTGAGCACCGGGTTGTCCGCCGCCATTTGTTACCGTTAAACCCGCTACCCTGCCCTGTAATGCATCCACCGGGTTGTTGGTAGACATATTCGCAATCACATCTCCTTTTACAGAAGAAATGGCGCTGGTCACGTTACCTTTCCGCTGTGTACCATATCCTACCACTACTACCTGGTCCAATACTTTTACAGAAGGGTACATGGTAATGTTCAGGTCCTGGTGACCGGTGGCCTTTACCTCCAGTGATTCATATCCTATAAAGGATACTTCCAGTACTGCATTTTCGGGAACGCCGGTAAGATTAAACTTTCCATTCTCGGCGGTCAATGTACCTCTGCCTCCTCCTTTTACCTTTACGCTCACACCCGGCATCAGTTCACCGGTAGCGGCTTTTATGATACCCTGCAGGTCTCCTTCCTTTTGCTGATCAGATTTAGAAGTGGCGGGTGGAGCGGCTGGCTTTACCAGGATCATGTCCTCCGTTATTTTATACTCGAGACCTGTAGCGTTACAGATTTCTTTTAGTAAGGCCTCTACGGTACGTACTTTTTTATCGATGGTAAATTTTGCGGTACGTTCAAGGTCATCGCGGTTGTAAGAAAATTTCAGGGCGGTATTTTTCTCCAGGTAACGCAAAGCGCTGATTACACTGGATTGAGAGAACCCTATTTCGACTTTATTTTTAAGTCCTTCGGTAACCTGTACCCATGACAGCAAACATACTGCCACCACGATACAGAGCGCACGACGGGCTATACCCTTGTAGGTACAAGAGATACGTTTCTTTCTCATAACGTTAGAAAGTTTATTGTTTAGAATGGAATCGCAGCCTTGCTGCTATAATTAATGGTTGATAAATAACTCGCCTTTATGAATGTCTGTTTTAAGATTAGTGATGTAAGAAATAGAAGCTAATACATCTGGCAGAGATTTGTTCACGAATTCGCCATTGAAATGAATAGCCGGATAATTGCCCGGGGTAATGTGTACTTTAACACCATACCAGTATTCCAGCTGATCTGCCACTTCAGACAGGGATGCATCTCTGAACGACAATTTCCCGTTACGCCAGTCCTCTTCCCGCGCGGCATCAAAGGTGCCGGTAATCAGCTGATCGTGGATTGTTTTTACAGTTTGTCCCGGTGATAATTCCTTTGCCTTATTTGCTGCAGCTACACTTACTTTTCCGGATAGCAAAGATACCTGTACACTGCTGTCGAAAAGATAGGCCCGCACTTTGAAAACGGTACCCAGCACCTGTACCCTGGTGTTACCTGCAGTAACGGTAAAGGGACGCTGATCATCTTTTTGTACATCGTATAATGCTTCTCCCGTCAATATTAAATGACGCTCCTGCTGGTTGTAATTATCAGGTACGCGCAATTCACTGTTCCGGTTTAAAATCACCGTGCTGCCATCCGCCAGCAATACCTGTTTACGGGCGCTATCCGCCCGATACGTGGTGTAAGCAATGGCCTTACTGTTGGTGGGTGACTGTTTTTTCCACATCCAGGCAAAAGCCATGCAACCAGCCAATGCAGCAGCTGCGGCATAAGGGAGATAATTTCTGCGGCGCTTTACCGAGTCATGATCTGTTTCAATAAGTGCACGCAGCTTATTGAACTCCTCCTGCTTTTCCTCCGCATTGAGCTTTACACCTAACCGTAGTACCCATTCCCGCGCTTTGTCTGTCTCCTCCTGCTTATGTGGGTTCCGTGCAATCCAGTCATTCCAGAAAGCAACATCCTCCTCATTACTTTGCAGACAGTAACGCACAAAAGAGTCATTCAGCATAAAGTCTTCCGCCATGAAGGATTGTAGGTTCATGTATCACCCGTTTAATGTAAAGAGGACCGGTATCTTCATTATTTACCAAAGAAATGGAAACTATTTTCCAAAATACAACATAAGTGTGAGCACGAAGAGGGACATAATCTTGCGGAGCTGTACAATGGCGGTATGCAGGGTATTATATATGGTGCGGATGGAAGCAGAGGTCTGAAGAGAAATTTCTTCCATACTCATATTTTCATAAAAGCGAAGCCGGATAAATTCTTTTTGCCGGGCGGTTAACTGCGCCAGCACCCTTTCCATTTTATCACGTAACTGTCCATCTGATTCCAGGTTGATCAACACCGTTTCATAGGGCTGTTCCTCCGGCTCCTGGAATAACTGCCCGGCATATTTACCCGAGCGCTTGTTTTCTTTTCCTAATAATTTACTGAGACGGCGTTTAAAGCAGATAAAAATATAATTCGGTATATGGTCAGGCATGATCAACTGTTCCCGCTTCTTCCATAACTCTACAAACACATCATTAATGGCTTCTTTTACCATCTGCGTATCCGGCACTACCGAGATGCCGTAGTGATATAAGCTATCATACAGTTCATGATAGATTTTATACAGGCCGTGTTCATTATGTTGCTGCAGTTCATTCCAGAAAACGGCAAGCCCGGTTGCTGCCGCAAGGTGGCTGTTGTGTACAGGAAGTTGCCTTATATGCTTATCGGAATCAGTTAGCGCCACTGGAATCAGGTTATTGGACGCCAATTTATTCTATTTCCCGAATGTATCCTATGTAAAAATTACCCGGAAGTATACCAATTTTAACCGAAGGGCATATTAAAATTGGTATACTTCCGGTAGGAGAAAATTGTTTTTTATCTTTATAGTGTTATATTTAGAGAGAAGCACTGGATAAAGGTCAATAGCAATAAGATCCCCAAAAGATAACCTCGATACCCCAAACCCCGATTTTAAAAGTATCAGAACATTATGGATAATAATGACAGCGCTGTCCAGGATAGGCATGGTTCATTTTCCGTGCTCGGGCAGGAGCGCAATACCCCGTCAAACGCATTGAACATACCCCGGATATCGCTTCCTGCCGGTGGTGGTGCATTAAAAAGCATAGATGAAAAGTTCCAGGTAAATGCAGCAAATGGAACCGCGTCTTTCTCCATTCCCTTACCCTGCACGCCTAACAGGAATGGCTTCCAGCCTCAGTTGTCGTTGTCTTATAATTCAGGTACCGGCAACAGTCTTTTTGGCATTGGCTGGGACATAGGTCTGCCGGCCATTCAACGCAGCACGGATAAAAAACTGCCCCGGTATTTTGATACCAATGATATCGATGACACCTCCGGTGAAGATCTTTTTATGTTTACCGGTCTGGAGGAACTGGTGCCGCTGATGGACTGGAAAAGCAATGCGTGGCAGGTAAGACAGGAAACCATCGGTGGCTTTACCATCCGACAGTACCGCCCCCGGATAGAAAGTGGTTTCTCCAGGATAGAACGGATCTTTCATCCAGATAATGGCTACTACTGGCGTGTCACCACGCCGCAAAATATGGTTACTTTCTTTGGCTACAGTCCTGCATACCGTATCATGCATCCGGATGATCCCCACCAGATTTTTAAGTGGCTGCCGGAATGCAGTTTTGATGATAAAGGCTCCTGGATCTGGTATGAATACAAAGCAGAAGATCTTAAAAATGTGGCGAAAGCGTTGCCCGAAAAAAACAGGTACAACGGCCTGCAACCTTTTGCCAACAAACATCTCAAACGTATTAAATACGGCAACAAAACGCCTTATTATCCCAGCTCCGTTTATGCTGTAGAGCCGCCCCCTGATCCTGATCATTTCTTTGAGCTGGTATTTGATTATGGCGAGCATGACCTGCTGCTGCCAACACCCAACGATCCCGGCGATTGGCAGGCCCGTAAGGACCCATTCTCCAGCTGTCGTGCAGGATTTGAACTCCGCAGCTACCGGTTATGTCAACGGGTGCTGTTGTTTCATACGTTCACGGAATTGAACGCCGGTATGCCCACCCTGGTGAAGTCGCTCAATTTTACCTACACTCCTGCCAATACACCGCCTCCGGGCTGTGACCGGCCTACTGCACTGACCTATCTGACGGGCATTACCCAGCAAGGCTATATATGGCATAACAGTGCTTATTCCGTTAAATCACTCCCACCACTAACCTTCGATTATCAATGGCTGCGCTGGAATACAGAGGTAAAAGAAATCAGCCCGGAAAGCCTCGTACATGCGCCCACCGGACTTGCCGACAACTATCAATGGGTAGATTTATATAACGAAGGCATAAACGGTATCCTCACAGAACAAGCCAACGGATGGTATTATAAATCCAACCGGGGAACAGATGAAAACGGAGACCTCCACTTTGACAACGCCGTCGCCATCATCCCTAAACCATCGTTCACCGGCATCAGCAATGGTACCCTTCAACTACAGGACCTCGATGCCAATGGACAGAAGCAGATCGTAGTCCACTCGCCCACTTCCCAGGGCTATTTTGAATTAGGTGAGGACGGCCACTGGCAACCCTTCCGCTCATTCCTGAAAACGCTCAACCTCGATCTGCATGACCCGAATGTACGCATGCTCGACATCAATGGTGATGGTAAACCAGAGATCCTGTTTTCTGATCTGGGTGCATTCTGGTATTGGGAAAATGAAGGCAAAACAGGTTACGGTACGCCGGAACTGGCCACCAAACCCTATGATGAAGAAAAAGGAGCGGCCATTCTTTTTTCAGATCCGGAACAACGGATCTTCCTCGCGGATATGTCAGGTGATGGATTAACAGATCTTGTCCGCATCCGGAACGGAGAAGTTTGCTACTGGGCCAATATGGGATATGGACGTTTCAGCGCCAAAATCACCATGGATAATTCGCCCCTCTTTGATACACCGGAAGCATTCAATCCTGCGTACCTGCAATTGACAGACATCAGTGGCACCGGTGCTACCGATATGATTTACCTCGGCAAAAAGGAATTCCGTGCCTACCTGAATTTCAGTGGCAATGCCTGGAGTGACGTCACCACCATCCAGCCATTTCTTCCTACAGAACAACCCAATAAAATTACGGTGACAGATCTCACAGGCAATGGAACCGCCTGCATTGTATGGTCCTCTACATTACCTGCGTATCGCGGCACACCGATGCGTTACATCGATTTAATGGGTGGCCGTAAGCCACATATCATGTGCAGCCATAACAATGGCATGGGCAAGCTAACTACCATCGTCTATAAAAGTTCCACGCATTACTACCTACAGGATAAAAAAAATGGAACGCCCTGGATCACACAACTTCCTTTCCCTGTTCAGGTAGTTGCACAAACCATTATCACCGAAACAGTCACCAACGTCAGATATACCACACAGTATACTTATCACCATGGCTATTATGATCCTGCAGAACGGGAGTTTCGTGGGTTTGGCAGAGTAGAACAAACCGATACAGAAGACTTTGATGTATTTACTGCCGCCAATCCCGCCAACGAGCATCATCAGCCACCGGTGCTCACCAAAACCTGGTTTCATACCGGCGCCTTCCTCGACAGAGAAAGGATCCTCGGTCAATTCAACCAGGAATACTGGTACGTGCTTTTTAAAAATAATGGATTTAGCACCACTGCAACAGAGTATGCACTACCCGATGCAGTGATCATACCCAATCCTAAACTCAGCGGTTTCTCGATAGACCAGCTCAGCGCCGCCGAATGGCGCGAAGCCCTCAGGGCATGTAAAGGCATGGTGCTGCGCCAGGAAATATTTGGACTCGATGCATCGAAAAGAATAGCGGATGAAAAGTCAGCTCACAGCTATGCAGACAATGATCCCGCTTTTATCACCTTCAAAGCTGCCGCTTTTGAAACGGAACAAATTCCATTTTCCGTTGCGACACACAACTGCCTCATTGAATTACTACAGGAACGCGGGATCAATAAATACACCGCTTTCCTCGTAAAGGAAAGTGAAGCGATTAACTACGTATATGAACGGCAGGCAACAGATCCCCGTATTGCACATACGCTCACCATTGCCACCGATGAACTGGGCAATGTGCTGGAATCTGTATCCGTAGTATATCCCCGGCAGCAGCAGGAACCCTTGCTGCAACCGACTCCGGGCGATTCTCCCGCCACCGCCCTGGCAAAACAAAAAGCAAGAGAAGCGCAGCAGCAACAATGGATCACTTTTACACGAAACAGTTTTACGAAAGATATTATCTCACCGGAAAATTATTACCTGAGAAAACCCTGGCAAACCCAAACCTATGAGCTCACCGGCTTTACGCCGGGTATTGGTCATCCTGCTTTTACGATCGCCGACTTCAAAGGGGTAATAGATCCCACTCCCGAAATTGCGTATCAGCAAACCGCCAATAACATCTCGCCGCAGAAACGTTTGACAGAGCATGTTAAAACCATCTTTTACAACGCTTCCCTCACCTTACCGCTTACCGGAGGCATGATGGAAGTACGCGGCGTCACTTACGAAAGTTACCAACTGGCGTATACACCAGGTCTGTTACAGGATCTTTTTGTGCCCGATGCTTTTTCTTTACCTTTTGCAGTGGGAGATACAGACCTGCAACAAGGAGGCTTTATATCCGATGCTACCAACTGGTGGATACCGTCAGGCACCGTACAATTCTGTCAGAGTGGTGAAACGCTGACCAACATAAAAAACCGGTTCTTTAGCCCTGTTAGCTATACCGATCCCCTGCAAAGTATCTCCACCGTATTTTACGATCCTTATTACTTATTCCTGCAACGAACACTTGATGCCCATCAGAATGAAACAAAGGTACTGGCATTCAGCTATCGTACGCTATCGCCGCTGCGCATGCTGGACATCAACGATAATATTTCGTCCGTCATCACAGATGAACTGGGACTGGTGAAAGCCACTGCCATAGAGGGAAAGGCCGGCAGCGACCCGTTGCAGGGAGAAGAAGCTGACAACTTAATCGGGATCACCGCCTACACCGAATTACCTGAATCCGGAAATATAACCGCCTTCTTTGCGCTGGCCAATACACCGGCACCGGGTATCTGCGACTACACCCAATTACAAACACAAGCCCATTTGCTACTCCACAACGCCTCGGTAAGAATGGTGTATGACTTTCATCAGCAACCTTGTGTAGCGGCTGTCATTAAGCGGGAGCAACACGCCGCGGTTAATCCGGATAGCCCGTTGCAAATCAGTTTTGAATATACCGATGGATTTGGACAGGTAGCCATGAAAAAAATACAGGCAGAAGCCGGAGAAGTGCAACTGCCTGATAACACTGTGTTAAATACCGGTACTCAATTACGCTGGGTAGGCAATGGCCGGACCGTACTGAATAATAAAGGCAATCCTATCCGGCAATATGAACCGTATTTCTCTACCACCCCCGCCTACGAAAACGATCCTGCCTGGGTAGAAAAAGGCGTGTCTCCTATCCTCTATTATGATGGCACCGGCAGAAGCATTAAAACCGAGCTGCCCAATGGAACGTTTAACAGGGTGGTATTTGACGCCTGGAAGCAATGCTCTTATGATGTCAACGACACCGTTAAAGAAAGCGCCTGGTACGCCGCCCGCATTAACCTTCCTGACCCAAATGATCCGGAGAAAATAGCCGCAATAAAATCAGCGGTGCACTACAATACGCCTTCCTGCGTGATCACCGATACGTTAGCCAGACCGATACTGAGCATAGATCATAATCGCTGGGAAGACGGCATCGGCAACGTGCTGGAAGAAAAATATTTCAGCCGGGCAGACATGGACATAGAAGGAAATACTTTGACCATTACAGATGCCCGTGGTAATACCGTAATGGCATGGCGCTATGATATGCTGGGCCACCGGGCAGTGCAAACAAGTATGGATACCGGCAAACGCTGGACGCTGCATAACATCATGGGCAACCCCCTAAAGATGTGGGACGAACGACGACACGAACTATCGTTTGAATATGATGCCTTACACCGGCCAACAGGCAAACGCATCAACGGAGGTGACACCGTTGTTTATGCGCAGGCCCTGTATGAGAAAATAGTATACGGCGACAAACCCGCCATGACCACCGCAGAACGCACTGCAGAAAAATTACTGAACCGCATCGGCCAGCTGAAAAACCTGTATGACAGCGCCGGCAAAATCATCTCCGGCACCTTCGACTTTAAAGGCAACCTGCTGGATACCACCCGCATATTTGCGCTGGATTACAAAAACATGCCCGACTGGGATATTGTGAACCCCGACAGCTTACTGGCTACGTCACCGGAATATACACTTACTACCTTTACTGCGTATGATGCGCTGAACAGACTTGTCCGGCAAACAACCCCCGACAATAAAATCACCACGCCGGACTTTAATCCCGCGGGATTACTCAACTCCGTTACACTCCATGAAAATGGCCATGACAGCACCTTTATAAAAAACATTGACTACAACGAAAAGGGGCAACGCAGCAGTATCTTATATGGCAATGATGTATTAACTAAATATAAGTACGATCGCCTCAGCTTCCGGCTGAGCAGTCTTGTTACGACCAACAGTACTGCGAAAAAGTTACAGGATCTGCAATACGTGTACGATCCCACCGGCAACGTACTTCGGATAAATGATCCCGCGCTGCCTGATACCTTCTTTAAAAACACCCTCGTAGCTGCAGCCAATGAATATACATATGATGCGCAATACCGGCTGATCAATGCTACCGGCAGGGAAGCCGATATCATTGTTTCATTTGGCACCACCGATAACTGGAATGACCTTCCTTTTATAAATCAACATGCTACCAGCGATAACAACGCATTGCGGAATTACAGTCAGCGTTATCAATATGATGTGGTGGGAAATATTAAACAGATGGCGCACAGCGCTGGTGGAGGTTCCTGGACAAGAAATTACTTATATGAAGACCATAACAACCGGATAAAAAGTACCATCATGGGCAGTCAAACCTGGTTATACCCACATCATGCACAGCATGGCTTCATGACTGGTATGCCGCACCTCCCGGTGATGAACTGGAATTTTAAAGAAGAACTGCAAGCCACGGCACAGCAGGTGGTCAACAACGGCACACCGGAAACTACCTACTATGTGTATGACGGCACCGGGCAAAGAACCCGGAAAGTAACAGAATATGCTGCCACCGATGGTAATACGCCTTCCAAAAAAGAAGAGCGGATCTACCTCGGCAGCTATGAAGTATATAATAATTCCAGTGGGCTGGTAAGGGAAACCCTGCATGTGATGGATGATAAAACCCGTATTGCGATGCTGGACACAGAAATTGCCCCGGCTGTTATCATAGGAGGTAGTCAGCAACAGGCGCCGGTAGTAAGAACAATCAGGTATCAACTGGACAATCACCTGGAAAGCGTTACCCTGGAGCTGAATGAAAGTGCACAAATCATCAACTATGAAGAATACCATCCCTTTGGTACCACTGCCTTTCAGGCTAACAATACTGCTATAAACGTGGCGGCTAAACGCTACCGTTACACCAGCAGAGAACGGGATGAAGAAACCGGATTGGAATACCATACTGCACGATATTATATTACCTGGCTGGGACGATGGTGTAGCGCAGATCCTATTGGCACTGGTGCAGGATTAAATCTCTACCGGTACGCACGAAACAATGCCGTTACCCGATCGGACGTCAATGGCAGGGCAGATATTGCCATCCACCAATACCTAACCATACTCATTGCATCGCAGTATGTAGGCGATGACGAGGCTATGAACATTGGCAGAGCATCTAACGTCAGTGACCGTAGAGATAAGCTGGACGCCACCAGCAACAGCATGAACTTTTTTGGCCACTATGTAAAGGAAACGAATGTAGAAGGCCATGCCTTGTATAATGGCACCACTGAAGAAAAATTCAGCCATTTCTATAACAAATTCAAAAAAGAAACCTCTCCTACCCTGGAAGGCGCCGGAGAAAACCTGTTGCATCCGATACAGGATGCGCACTACCATAAATCCGAGTACCTGCTGGGCGACAGATTAGGTCATCTGATGTTCCCGGAAGCCGACCTGGCAGTGCGTGGTAAAAGCTTTGAGGATTTTATGGCATTGGTAAGGGATAACGAGAAGGCACTCGAACTAATGCAGGACAAAGGCGTGATAACAAAAGGTCATTCAAAACTGGGAAAACTTTCAGAGAAGGAATGGCGGAATGTATACGAAGGCTTGAAAAAAGTAGAAGATGAATATGAAGATGCATTTTTCCTGTTGAACGGTGGTGGTTTAATTCCCATCATTGGTATGATCGCGGGCACCATTGGCGCAATGATAGGCACCATTATCGGGGCCATTGTTGGCGCTTTCATAGGTGCGTTCAGCAGTCGTAAATCTAAATCCTATGGAAATAGTATATCGGGATCGGAATGGATTGGAGAAGGTGCTTCATTTGGTCAGTTAATTGGCGGCGCCATCTTCGGCTTAGCCGGCCTGATTGCCAGTTTGTTTAAGTCCAAATGGCCTAACCCGGTAGGTTCCGTTAATGAAGGCGAGTCCACTTTTATGAAAGAGGTGTTAAGCAAAAAAAGAGGCATGGATGTAGAAGGCCCTCTGTCATCAAAATCCAAGGAAGAATTTTGCCCGGCACTTCCGGAACAATATAGTTACATGTGTATATAGTTGATACAAAAAAACATTAAAAATTCACTATCATGATAGCCCCCAAAAGCGATTCCACCCATCTTTTCCATGCTGATTTCGGCAACGACAAAGCCTTACTCAGCACTTTTACCGCGCTGTTAACAACCCATAACGGGGATGCGAAAGCCGCTATATCCACCCTGGAAGGAAATAAAGCATTTACGCCGGAACTATTGAACAAACTGCAGTTTACTGCTGCATTGGCCAGCTGGTCGGGCAATAACACGCACATTGTAGATAAATTTCAAAAGGATAAAGCCACCAATACCCTGCGGGATATTGCGCTCCATTTCAATCAAACTTCCCTGGCCGACAGCATTCCGGATGACGCGGTCCCCGCAGGCACAGATAAAACTGATTTCGCAAAAGCATTGCACACCCGTCTTTTTCAGCACGAGCCAACAGCAGTGGTAGTTAACATGGTGAAAGATCCGAAGGTGCCCCTCTTAAACACGCCCTCCGGTGCCAGTACCGCAACAGTACTGGAAAAAAATCCGGACTTTAATATCCGGTCGCATCCTGTTTATGATTTGCTCAATAAGGCAGATGTATTAAAAGACGTCTCTCCGGATGATCAGGAAAAAGTAAAAAATGATTTAAAATCATTACAGCGAATAGTCCGGGTAAGCCCTGCTCCGGAAGCCGTACCGGCGCTATTATCCGCTAATTTCACCACCGGCTTAAGCATCAGTGAAATGCCCCGGCAGCAGTTCACTAATATGATGACGGCCAATGGCCTGGATGAAAACACGGCTGCCAGCATCCACGAAGTCGCCATGGCAAGACGGGTAACCGGAGAACAAGCCATGGCATCTGCCATAGAAACCATGCGTGGCACCGGCATCGCTTTAATTGATCAATCAATGAATGCAGCCGGTCAGGCCACTACCAACCCCACTCCCACCAGCCCATTGGATTGGAATGCGCTTTTTGCAGATGCCGACTTCTGCGAGTGTGGCGAATGTACGTCCGTATACAGCGCAGCTTCGTACTTTGTGGAACTGCTGCAATACTTAAGAAATAACAATTTAAGTGAAAAAGAATCCGGCGCAGATCCTTCCATCAAAATAAAAAGTAACCCGGCAGATATTTCAGGAACACCCTTACAAAAACTATTTGATCGCCGCCCGGACCTCGGCTGCCTGGAGCTCACCTGCGCCAACACCAATACCATTCTGCCTTACGTAGACCTGGTAAATGAAGTAATGGAGCAATATGCAGTATACAATGATCCTAAAAAATTAAAGGCATTTAATGTCTCCAACGAAACCAGCAGCGAACTGCTGGCCCAGCCACAGCATACTAACTACCAGGCCTACACGATTTTATCAAAAGCAGTATATCCGTTTAACTTACCCTATCATCAGCCTATTGATGTGATCCGGAACTACCTGGAATTCCTGCAAACCAGTCGTTACGAACTAATGGATACCTTCCGCTCACCCCGGCAAATCCATGCTACCCCCACACCTGATCCGGTAGGCAGTGACGCGGATGTCACCAACCCCGACCCGGATCCTGCTGCGGCCAGGAATGTACAACTGGACCAATATCATCATGAATACCTTACCCGCGCCACGGATGCCGAATATTTAAAGATTACCCAGGATGAATACATCATCCTGACGAAAGAAGCTTTCGTCAGCAAAAATCAATGGGACCTCCAATGCAATCATGCCAACACCGCGAAGGCATACCATGATGCCATCCAGGTAAAGCCTGTTTGCGACTACTACGGCTACGACGATCCATCCAAAACCACCGCCGTTAATACCGCGGAGATGCTCAGCACCGATGATGCAACAATGGTGGGACTCCAATTTGTGAAGCGGCAACTGCTGCCACGCACAGGCATTCAGTATTCGGAACTGGTAGCATTATTAAAAACGAGGTTCCTGAATTTTATGATGCCGGAAGGCAGAGCCTTGACCATTATGGAAAGCCTGCCCTTCAGCTATCGCTACCTCATGACGCTCTCACTGAAAGAGCAACTGGAAGCCATCCACAATCCGGAAAAATGGGCAGCGTCAAAAGGGCTGGACTTTAAAAAACCAACACCTGACCCTTGTCAGCCGAAACAACGGGAACGACCGATAGATCTCAAAGAAATAGAACACTGGCTGATTTGTTCGTTTAAACAAGTAGGCAAAATAATTGTACTCGATGAAGGTTGTCATTGTATCAATGGCACCCTGATCGTGAATAGCCCCACCCACAATATAGCTGCAGCAGTAGCCTCATCTGCCATCCAGTTTGAAATACGGGATTGTGTGTTGTACAGAGAAGAAAGAAAACAATCTATCCGCATGGCAACGATAGATTGTAAAACCGGTATCATCACTTTTGAAGGGGAATATAAATCTTATAATGACAGCTTCAAAAGCTTAACAGGATCAGTTGTACTGAATAATAAAACCATCGGTCATTTTCAGAACAACAAATTCAGCCGGGTCGATTTTACTGCCGACTGCGACATTTCCAAAACGGTAATGATCCATTTAGATGGTTCCTCTGTCACAGAAGCGGAATACGATCGCTTCCACCGCTTTATCCGCCTGTGGCGCAAACTGGAATGGAGCATCGATGAAACAGACAAAGCCATCATGAGTC
Organism: Chitinophaga sp. RAB17; assembly: GCF_052114225.1. Lineage (NCBI taxonomy): Bacteria > Pseudomonadati > Bacteroidota > Chitinophagia > Chitinophagales > Chitinophagaceae > Chitinophaga > Chitinophaga sp. RAB17. The sequence continues at coordinate 67,763 of NZ_JBFREI010000011.1, forward strand.
TTTCTTACCCTGCCGGCAACACATTTGATCCACTCGATTGTCAGCGCAAAACTATAGATGACTGCAGCTGCGAAAACAAACAATTACAGGTATGGCTGCATTATAACATTAACACCGCACTCATTCACGAGTTGGTGGCCGTAAAAAAACTACTGGACCTCACCGGGCTGGAATTGATAAAGCTACTCTCCTTCTGGAGCAATATCAGCACCGCAGGCGATCCTTCGTTGTACGCCCGCCTGTTGCTAACGCATAATATTACCGGAGAAGACACCGTTTTTCAACCGGATAGTGACGGCAATTATCTGACCACCACCATTCTTATTAAAGATCATATCCCGGTGCTGATGTCCGCATTCAATCTATCCTCAGATGATTTGAATGCGATCCTCACCCAGCATCCTACCCTGGTGAACCTGACACTGGCCAACCTCTCTTTTATTTACCGGTATACCTTACTTGCAAAAGTAATTGGCTTGCGAATACCGGATTTCATTGCAGCATGGCCCATTTTCGGGGATCCATTCACCAGTGCGGATGCAACGCTCACCTTCATCAACAACTGGACAAAAATGGATGATGCCGGGTTTGATTACCGGCAACTGAATTATATTCTCCATAACATTGATAATACTAAAAAGCCGTTTACGCCCGCCCTCATCACCATTCTTCAACTGGCTAAAAACATGTATGACGGCCTGAATGGAATTGATACCGCGAATCCCGATCTGGTGGCTGCCGACCTAACGGCTTCTTTTGATGATCAACAGGCCGATCTGCAAAACCAGGCTTCCAACGAACTGGTAAAAACTAAAGTCAGTTTGTTATATAACCAGGCGGAAGTAACGCTCATCATGGGCATCCTGAATGGCACCAATATATTCAGCACCAATGTGCCCGCGCATCTTGATACTGCCCGCGATGGTCTTGATAGTAAAAATGATCTCATTGCCAGCCCGCCATCTGCCGATCTGCTCTCGTTAAGGACTAAACTGATTTATGACTGGGCCAACGGGCGTATCCAGGTAACGGGCGTTCTTACCCCCGGAGAAATCACCGCGTTTAAGGATTTGAGTATTGATCCGAACTGGGATCTTTCTATGGACCGCATCACCAAACAGCAGGACAAACAATTTAAGCTGCTGCTAGCAGGTGTATGTGATTCGATCAAAAATATTTTACTGCAGGGCGATAAAATAGTGACCGCCGACCAGATGATCGATGGACTGCCGGATCCCAATACTGCACCGGTAAAGCGACTCGCTTTTCTGAATGTTTTTCTGCCTTATCTCCGTCAGCAGTTATATCACAGCTTTATCATCAGCCGCTTGTCGGATCAAACGGGGATGGACCTGGCCGTAACGGATTTGCTGGTGTCCACCATTTTACAGGTACCTGCTATTCCCACACCCGTGCCGGTTTACAACATATTTGAAAGTATTAAAAACAGCACGGCTCCTGCTGCCACCGGCTGGAATGGCTTTCTCATCCCAGCTTCCGACAGTGTAGTGACGTTCATTGTGCAAAACGGCAGCACAACAGTAGCGCCGGTAATATTGCTGGGTAATACTGCACTTCCTTTTGTACAACAGGATGATCCCACCAATGAATGGTGGTCGGTACCTACTAAATTGCTGGCAGGAAAAATTTATACCTTCCAGGTAAATGACCTGGACAGCTCGTTAAAAGACCTGAGCTGGAAAACGGCTACAGCTATGCCCGCGCCTATTCCTACCGCCGTTTTACTACCTGATTTTGCCAGCAATAGTACCAGTGCCGCCTATACCCTGCTGATAAAAGCCGCCATACTCATTAATGGTTTTAGTATCAGTGCAGATGAAGTCAACTATATTTTTGAAAATGTTCCAGATTTCGGTATTGACTTTAATGCTCCTGATATCACCCAGTGGCTGCGGCTGGAAGCATATACCAGGTTGCGCAATTCACTGCCGCCAACCGGTACCAATTTGCTGGAATTCCTGCAATGGACTGGCACAGCCGGCATAGACAAGACGCAGCTGGTTCCTAAAATAGCCGCATTAACGTTGTGGGACCCTATTGCTATCGGGAAGCTGATTACGCCTGCACATTTTAACTGGAACGATCCGGTGTATTTCAAAAACGAAATCAATTTACTCACCCTGCAGCAGGCCATTGGGGTTACCAGCAAAATAGGAATGGATGTGGACCAGCTGTTTAACTGGGCGCAGCCGGGGGCGACCTTCCCTGTTTGTCATACGATTGCAGAAAGCATTAACAAAGCTATTCATGCCAAATACAAACAAACGGATTGGGAACAGGTGATCAAACCTGCCAACGATTTACTGAGAAACCATCAAAAAGATGCTCTCATCGGCTATTTGCTGGTAGATGAAAAAATACAAAACTGGGGCGTAACAGATGCCAATGGTCTTTTTGAATATTTCCTGATTGATGTGCAGATGGATGCGGTGATGGAAACCTCCCGGATTGTACAGGCCATATCATCCGTACAATTATTTATACAACGTTGCTTCCTGGGACTGGAAGCAGATAAATCGGGCATCTCCAACGACATCCTTGACCGCGACCGCTGGGACTGGATGCAGCGATACCGCGTATGGGAAGCCAACCGGAAAGTATTTTTATATCCTGAAAACTGGATTGAAAGTGATCTCAGGGACGACAAAAGCGCTTTCTTCAAAGAACTGGAAAGCGAACTACTTCAAAAAGATATCAATAAACAAAATATTACCGATGCCCTGAAATCATATCTCTACAAAATACACGAGATATCGAATATGGAAGTGGTGGGATTTTATATTGATGGCACCCCAACGGGCAACCAATGGTCGCCCGGGGCAAAGCTCCATGTATTTTCCCGTACACGGAATACACCTTTCTTCTTCTACTATCGTTACCTCGACCTCGTAGAAAGCAACTGGTATCCCTGGGAGAAGATGCAGATAGATATTCCCAGCTATGATATCACGGATAAGGAGATTTTGATAGTCGTTTCGGGTACGCACAAATACAAATCACCCTATACCCATTTCTATCTTACCCATTGCAGTATTAAAGGTTACCTGCCTAATACACCTGATTTTTCAGGTGGCAGCTATACCTGGAAAGGAAATGTAAATACCATCGGTGTCCTTAAAAAAATCTCCATCCACGTTCCAGCCCTTGATGGAACGGCCGTAGGAAGAATCATACAAACAAGCTGGGATAAAGATAATTTTACAGGGATATTTATGGGGCTGTTAACCCGGACAAGAAATACCAATGGCTGTTTCCTCATACCAGTAGTCTGGAACGACCGCCTGCTGATCTTCTTCCCACAGATGATCAAAAAAACAAAACCTGCGGAAAACGGAAGTACAACTTTTAATGACCTGGCTAAAACGTCTTCCAACGATAACCGGCCTATTGATTATTATGAAATAAAAATGGGCTGGAGTGAATACCAGAATGGTAAATGGACACAAAAACAAATTGGAAGTGACTTCTTCAATTCTGCGCCCATCAGCATTATGCAGGACATAGAGTACTTTAAATTTGTACCGGTGATATATCCTGATCATGTGCTGATCAATGTGGATGATAAATACGACAGTGATGGTACCTTCAGGGGAGCATTCAGTTTTAATGGCAATGTCATCAACAATGCCAGCCCGGTGACAACGGAAGCAATTCCCATCGATTTTTTCAATCAGTCAAAAGGAGATTTGTATTCCTGGCAAATAGCTTCCTCCGATAAAAAAAGAGTCAATAAAGACATTTATTTTGAGTCGCCGGACCAGGTGGAGCTATCGAATGGCTTACCAGGGACCAATAATTTCAATCATCCTTTTAGCAGCAAGTTGCTGGGCAACATCAACCTCCCGGATGTGGCCAGTTTCTTTAGCTTTAATTTATCTCCCGCTATCAACAAAGGCGATACTTTTGGCGCCTATACCAATCAGCAGGTACAAACGTATCATGAGCTGAAACGCCCTTACTCCCTCTACAACTGGGAACTGTTTTTCCATGCTCCCATGATGCTGGCCAATGCCCTCAGTGAAGGCCAGCAGTTTGAGGAAGCCATGAAATGGTACCACTATGTATTTAACCCGATGGCCAAAGGTAAAGATGATACCAGGTTCTGGCAGTTTGCGCCATTCAAGGAAATGGATTCAAAAAGTATTCTCGATAAAATATTCAATCAACTACAGGCCAATACTGCGGCCGGAGAAGACATGACCGAATGGCGCAACCATCCGTTTATGCCGCATGTAGTAGCCCGTAATCGTCCCGTAGCATATATGAAGTGGGTGGTCATGAAATACATTGATAACCTGGTGGCATGGGGAGATTATTTATTCCGCCAGGATAGTATAGAAAGTATTAACCAAGCCACACAAATGTATATCCTGGCATATCATATACTGGGACAGCGTCCTTCATTTATTCCTGTTCGCGGCAAAATTCAGCCGCAAACATATAAATCCCTGCTGAACAAATGGGATGCCTTTGGCAATGCCATCGTAGAGCTGGAATTGGTGGCGCCTTTCAGTAATCAGCTGATCGCGCCGGGAGTGGTGAATGCACAGAAGGAAATTGAATACGCCAATATTTTTGGATTTGCAGCTACCCTCTACTTCTGTATTCCCAATAACCCCACCCTTATGGGATATTGGGATACACTGGACGACAGGCTGTTTAAAATCCGGCATTCTGAAAATATAGAAGGCGTATTCCGGATACTACCGCTGTTCCAGCCACCGATTGATCCGGCGCTGCTGGTAAATGCCGCTGCACAAGGCTTAAGTATAGACGCAGTACTGAATGATCTCAACACTTCCATGCCTAATTATCGTTTCTTTTACCTGTTGCAAAAGGCACTGGAATTATGCAATGAACTTAAATCGCTTGGCGCCGCTATATTGTCTGCTATTGAAAAAGGAGACAATGAATCTTTATCACTCATTCGTGCAAAGCATGAAGGTGTGATGCAAAATCTGCAGATGGAAATCAAGAAAAAACAGGTAGATGAAGCACAGAGCGCCCTCGAAGGATTGCAACAAAACCGGAAATCGCCGGTTTACCGCATGCAGTATTATTTGCAGCTCATTGGTGAAGATGCCGGAAAAGTACCTGACATAGATACTGACTATTCAGAAATCGCCAATGCCATTGAAATGCCAATAGATGACAGCGGGTTGAAATTAATTGCTTACGAACAGGAAGATATGAACATGGCCTCGCTGGCAGCCGGCTTTCAACTGGCCGCAGGCACGCCGGAAGTCATCGCCGGAATATTATTTGCCATCCCGATGATTACCGGGGCAGCAGAGCCCTTCGGCGTGGGTGTAGGCACCAGCTACGGTGGCAGCAATTTGGGACAGGCTGCACAAACCATGTCTAAGGCCCTTCAGATGACCGCCAACTACATGTCGTACCAGTCGGCCAGCGCCGCCAAGAAAGGAGGCTTTAAACGCGCCCTGCAGGAACGGGTGATGCAGGCCAATGCTGCAGGCTACGAAATCAAACAGATCGATAAACAGATCGCCTCGCAGCAAATAAGGATCGCCATGGCAAACCAGGATATTATCAATCAGCAAAAGCAAATAGATAATTCCCAGGAAATAGAAGACTTCCTGAAAAATAAATATTCAAACGCAGAACTATATACCTGGATGAAAGGAAAGCTCAAAACCCTGTACCGGCAGGTGTATAGTGTAGCATACGATATTGCGCAGAAAGCAGAGAAAACATATCGCTTTGAACGGGGCTTGTCGTCTACCAGCTTTATCCAGAATGGCTACTGGGATGCCAGTCATGATGGTTTGCTGGCCGGCGAGCAACTGTATGTGGGCTTAAAACAACTGGAGGCTGCTTACCAGGAAAACCGGGGATATGATTATGAAATCAACAAACATATTTCTATCCGGCAGCTAAATCCACTGGCGTTATTGTCGCTGAAGGAAAATGGTTTCTGTGAATTCTCCATACCGGAATATATTTTTGATATGGACTATCCCGGACATTATAAACGCAGGATCAAGGCGGTATCCATTTCTGTTCCCTGTATTGCAGGTCCATATACCGGTTTAAATGCCACGCTGCGTTTGCTGGATCATACCTTCAGAAATTCTGCACTTGCCACGACTAATAATTATCCGGAAAAGACGGATGAAAGTGATGACCGGTTTATGAAATTCATGGTGCCCATTTCAGCTATTGCCGCCAGTTCCGGGCAAAATGATAGTGGCATGTTTGAATTAAATTTTAAAGATGAGCGTTACCTGCCGTTTGAAGGCGCCGGCGTGATCAGCAAATGGCGTTTTGAGCTGCCTACATTCCAGCAATTCGATTATGATACCATTACCGACATTATTATTTCTATCCGTTATACAGCTGTAGAGGGAGGCGACCGGCTCAAACTTGCTGCGACAAAGAGCGTTACCAACTTCATTAAAAAAACCGATGACCTGGCAAGAGAGGAAGGACTGTTTATTTTTGTGGACCTGAAACACGATCTGCCTACAGAATGGCATAAGGCGATGACCATAAAAGATGCGTCCGGCAACAATACGATGGATCTCAGCAAACTGACCAACTTCCTGCCTTATTACGCTACCTATACTTCGAAACATTTGGTAGTGCAGGACTTCTTCCTGGTATCCAGTGATCAGACAGCCATCTTTTCCTTAAACAGTGCTCCATTAACGGATAGTCAGCCTATCGGCGCATTAAAAAGTCTCGCGCTTACTGAACCGGCAGATGCTATCAAAGACTGGAAGCTAAGTATACAAGGTATGGCTACGCCTATTGACAAAGCGTTTGTGGTGTTGCGGTTTACGCTGAGTTAAACATCAGGAGACCTTCCGGTTGTTATAATATTTCAAAAAAACGGATAGCAGGAATCATACTACCTGCTATCCGTTTTCAATAATAAACAATTGGTTTTATTGCTTGACCAGTTTCACAAAAGCTTCCCTTACATCCTGTTTAATAATCACAAAGTATACGCCGCGGTTCAGGTCATTACCAAAACGCGCCGGTTGTCCTGCCGGAAATTTCAGTTGTTTGATTTCCCTGCCGAAAAAATCCAGTACGAATACCTGTATCTCTTTATTGCTGCTATTCGTCACCGTTAATGTGAAATCACCGTTGCTGGGATTGGGATAAGCCACAGCGCTCAGCAATCGGGCCTGTAGCGGGGCATCATGATAGGTGGCTGCTATACACGTATCACTTTGTTGGATGGTGGACCAGGTAGCTACTTCCCGGAAACTATTATCTACTTTGAGTTCCACGCTTGCAGGCGCGTTACCGGCATTCGCCTGTAACAGGTACTGGCCTCCCAGGAATAACATCGTTTTTTCAGATCCGGCGGCGGCGTACTTAGGCAACTGACTATATCCTTTGGAAGTGGCATCCAGCGAGTCTGTGTTGTACCATATCTTCACCCCAAACGTACCATTCCCTCCTGCTCTCCGGGCTGAAACCTTTAACTGCAGCAGGTCAGCAGGTGTATATACAACAGGACTACCGCTCAATGGAATGCGGAATAGCTGACTGCTGCTCAGCGAATTCCCGTTCAACTGTTGATTCAGCAGGGTGCCGGATGCTACGGAGGTTCCATTCAGTATCAGTTCCGCACGCAGGTCCGCTCTCCTTCCGTTTACGCCGTTATTAGTCGTTCCCGCAAAGAGACTAACGGTATTGAATACACTTTTCTGATACTGTACCGTCACGTTCTGCACGGCTATATTTTGATTGCCTGCACGGTCAGTGGCTGTCCACCTGCGGAGGATGAGGTAATTGTAGTGCGCTGCTTTTGTGGTGTCAGCGTCCTGCAAACTGCTGTCTGCATAAATCACTTCTGCCGGTATGCCACTATTGTCTGTAGCGGCGGCATAACCGGTAATAGCCGGTGCTGCCGAAGTATTGTAGTCAATTGTTGTATCAGCAGGTACAGTCAGCAATGGCGCTATGGTATCTACAATATCAATCAGCAACACGGGCCTGGTTTTCACATCTGTTACTTCCCTGGAAGAAAAGGTCGCGTCATTTGATTGCCCTGACACGGATGAGACCACGGCTAAAGTAAGTGTTTTATCGCCCGCCAGTTCCTGCAATACAGGCCCTGTGATATCCCATTCTACATAACCTGTTTTCTTACCCGGCTGGCTGGCCAGTAAAGTGGTGGTAGCAGGCTTATTATTCCAGGTGATGCCCGTTTCTGTCCAGCTATCATCCTCACATTTCCAGATTTGCCATTGCGTGCCGCCAATCGTTGCACCGGCGCCTGCAATGTTCATCCGCAGCCTCGCGGTGTCAATATTGGCGAGGTCTTTTACGTCCAGCTTCAGATAGGTAGTTCTGCTAAAGCCGCTGTTACCATCCTTTTTCACTACCAGGCTCAGGTCCCTGCCATAATTAGTATTGGCAGTACCACCATCACGCACATACGAATCAGCGATGGGGAAAGTACCACCTACAACAATACCGCTGCTGGCAGAAAAAGCTACTGTTCCATCCTGGTAGATCACTTTTGCCAGGAGACTATGCGTGCCGGCTGTTGGATGCGCCCAGTTGAAGCCATAAGGCGCGGTGGCAGAAGTACCTATTTTTATACTGTCTGCATAAAACTCCACCAGCTGCACAGGGCTGTTAATCACAGCAACGTTGGCCGTAAAAGGTATGGCTACTCCCGCAGCAAAGGCCGAATAGTCTGCCGGCGCAGTAAGACTAATAGCATTCAATGTAATATTCACAGGTGCAGAAACGGCACTTTGTCCTCCGGCAATGGTAGCTTTCGTGGTCAGTGTATAACTGCCCGGCGCTGCATTATTCCAGGCGAAAGAATAAGGCGCAGTTGTATCTTCTGACAGTTTTGTGCTGCCCTGGAAGAATGCTACTTTGGTTACTTTCCGGGGTCCGAAAGCGGTGGCATTGATCAGTATCGTATCACCTGCCGCATACACGGTATTTGAAGCCGGCATGGTGATAGCAGTGGCCACATCATCTCTTAGCAGAGAGGGATCGACTGCGGGTGCCGGCAGTCCCAGTGCGTCCAGTTCTGCGTAAATAGATGGACTCACATTCAGCCCCCAGGTTTTGAAGAAGTTGCCCAGGTTTTCGCCACTGATCTGACAGGCATAGATCATGAACCCGCGCATTTCCGCTTCGTCGCCACTTGGAGAAGGCGCTTCATCCCTGCTCCTTTTATGCAGCGTATGGTAAAAGGAGTCTCCATAAGCCAGCCATAGCTGATGAAACATACCTAGTCTTACAAAGAGTGCGGTGCTGCTGGCGTTAAAATTCTTCGATGCAGATGGTTGTGCCAGGTACGTAAAAATATTATTCCAGTCGCTGGCGCCGATACCCGGATCATTCGGATGGATGGCCCGCTTGGCCGCCAGGGAATAAATATTTACGCATACTTCAATACAGGTAGACCATGTCCAGCTATAATGCTGATGATGATGCCCTATTTCATGGAATACACCCCAGCCACCACTGTTAAGGATATACGAAGGCGACAGGATCCAGTTAATATTACCGGTGGGAATACGTACACGACCCAACGAAGTGGCATCAGGATTGCCACTGGCTTTTTCCAGCAGCATCAGCTTATTCTTCAGGAAGGGTGCGTGCACGGGCGTACTGTTGTCCAGACCGCTGATATCGCCTTCCGCCTGCATCACCTGGTCTATCAATTGCAGCAATGTATCCTGATTTTCGTTTTTATACTCCGTTGCCTTCACCCGCGATACCACAATAAATACACGGTTCGCTACCAGTGTAGCATTGGGTGACAATGTATCTGCGGCCAGCATATTCAGCCAATCGTTGTGCGTGGTGGCTCCCAGGATATAGAACGGCATTTCCTGGTAACCACTCTGGAAGGTCACCTGTACTTTGTTGGCCTCCGATGGATTATCAGCAGCATACTGCAAATAGAGATCTCCTCCATTTACATTCGTGATGGTATTAACGCCGGCGGTGAGCGTATAGGTGCTCACGGTTTGACGGTCGTAAGTGCCTACAATCAGTTTAGGTAAACCGGTACCACTGATCTGGGTGACGTTTAATACCAGGGGGGTATTGGCGGTAGCCCTCAGTCCTACCGGTTCATAGTCTGCTACCTGCAGGGAAGTTTTGAGCCGGCCGGTTTCTTTGGCGGTGCTGGGCACCTGCGTCAGCTCCCATTGGGAACGGCTGATCATTTTAAAGCTACTGTCTTGCCCCAGGGGAATCACCTGGCTGGATGCAGCTGGTAATGATTGGGTGACGGCCTGGGAACATAACGGCATACCTGCCAGCATGGCCAGCAACCGGGTAATAAGATGTTTTTTCATGTTGATAATAAATGTTTCGACAACCGGGTAATCGTTCACTGTTGGAAGACATATTGCCTCCATTCCGATAGGGCATCGGCCGGGTTTCATTTGGTTGTCAGGGTTTAGGAATTACAAGTTTCTGGATATATAAATGTGGTAACGAGGTGGAGAAATAGTCACCTGTGGCGATCGGGTACAGATAGTGTTCATCGGGTGGATTTTGGTTTAATAAATTGATTTACTATATAAAAGTACCCGTCATTTTTGGACCTGCCACAGGTCAAAACGTTCATTTGTACAGGAAGATTGATACAATGGAAAGATAATATTCAGCATTAATATTTTATCTTGTCTCCACATTTGTTATTTTGTCGATGATACCAATGTCAACATGTGAATATCAATCAAACTACGGCGAATCGCCTGTCTGTTTTTTATTACCATCTCATAGCCAGTATTATAAAATATCATTTAATTGAGCGACGGTCATTCTATTGATGCTCCTGACCTTTATAAACGCGTTGCCAACGGTGATGAAGCGGCGTTTAGGAGCCTTTTTGAAATGCATGCACCACGGCTGCTGGCCCTGGCAGCCCGTATTACGGGATCCGCTGCGGTGGCAGATGACCTGGTGCAGGATACTTTTTTAAAAATATGGCTCACCCGCGACCAGCTCACGGAAGTAATCCATCCTGCCGCCTGGATAAAAAAGATCTGCTTTTTCCTGGCAGTGAACTATGTCCGCCGTCAAACGATCCATGATAAAGTAATAGATGCGGTAGCGCCAAAAAGCGCCATCCCGGCTTCCGACACCATCGACTTCCAGCAGTTGCTGCAACTGGTCAACAAAGCAGTGGCACAGTTACCCGAAAAACAACAACAGATCTATCGCCTCAGCAGAGAACAGGGATTGAGCATCGCGGAAATTGCCACACACATGCAGCTGGCTGTCAGCACGGTCAAAAATCTGCTGGTGATGGCGTTGAAAAGTATTCGCCAGTCCCTCCAAAAAGCCGGTTATCCCCTGCTGCTGGCCCTATTCATTGATATCCTCAGCTAACGTGAAAAAAACTTTCTTTTTTTTCGGTACCATTCTCCCGCTCAATTGTCTGGTAATAGAGAGAGGGAGATAAAAGGCTTCGTTTACCTGTATTCACCACACATTAAATGGAACAGAACACCCGATTACAATATTTACTGGACCGGTTAGTCCAGCGCACAGCCACCACGGAAGAACTGCTGGAGCTCACTACCCTGGTAGAACAGGATAGCGATACCATTAGCGAGGTGGAATCGCTGCTGGAAGCATCAGAAGAATCAGCACTGCCGCCATACGATCATCCGCACTGGATGTCAGTGGCCGACAAGATCCTGCAGGCCGATAAGCTTTCAGAGCCGGTGAGCAAACCCGTATACCGCATCCACTTCCTGCACAAGTGGGGCTGGGCAGCGGCGGTAGTGCTTATGCTGGGAACAGCCGCCTACCTGCTGAATCATTACCAGCAGCAAAAGCCTCCTTCCGGCATGGCTACCAGAGCCGCACCGGACGCCACTCCTGGCAGTAATGGTGCCATATTAACGTTGGCAGACGGCTCAAAGGTGGTACTGGATAGTATGGGTAACGGTGAGATCACTACCCAGGGCAATACCCGTGTAGTACTGAAGGATAACGGGCTCCAATACACGCCCGGTGGCAACCGTACCGAAGCCACAGCTTACAATACCATCACTACGCCCAACGGCAAACAATTTAAGGTGGCATTGCCGGATGGCACCCGGGTATGGCTGAATGCGGGCAGTGTACTCCAATTCCCGGTGGCATTTAGCGGCAAAGAAAGACTGGTGGAACTCACGGGGGAAGCCTATTTTGAAGTCGCCCAACAGGCAGCCCAGCCGTTTAAACTGAAGGTGCGTAAACAGCTGGAAGTGGCCGTACTGGGAACCGGATTCAACGTAAATGCCTATACGAATGAACAAAATATAGCGACTACCTTAATAGAAGGGGCTGTTCGCGTATCCCTTACCCATGAAGCATCCCAGCCGGTGATTTTAAAACCGGGGCAACAGGTACGCTGGGAAAATCAACAGTTGAAAATGATACCCGATGCCAATGTTGAAAGAGCCATTGCCTGGAAAAACGGCTTATTCAATTTCGAAGGAGTGGGTTTAAGAGAGATGATGCGGCAGCTGGAACGCTGGTACAACCTGGAGGTGGTATATGAAGGAAATGTTCCGGATGTACACTTTTTCGGAGAAATGAGCCGGTCATTAAAGCTTTCGGATGTGCTGGCGGGACTGGAAAGTGCAGAAGTGCATTTCCGGCTGGAAGAAGGCCGGCGGCTGATTGTAATGCCTTAATATAAAAAATACTATGCCTGAAATAAAAGAAACAAATTAACACAACAGGTCAACCAACATAAAAAAACCGGAAGTGCGACTAACACTTCCGGTCACCTTTGATCGCTCAAAGGGTTGTTCAGTTGATCTTAAACAGGGTTTCGCGACCGCCATTATTAACAACCAAACGCTGCAAATCTATGCAAAAAATTGCTTACTGGAGCCGTTGGGACTTGCCATGCCGGCTCCCAACCAAAATGCTCCGGATTATGAGACTAACAAGTGTCCTTCTTCTTGCCATTTGCCTACATGTATCAGCCAGCACATTTTCACAGTCCATCACCTTTTCAGGGAAGGAAGTGCCAATGGAAAAACTGTTTGCCACCATTAAAAAACAAACAGGATTTGTGGTATGGGGTAAATCGGATCTGCTGAAACAGGCGGCAGCGATTTCTGTAAATGTTCGCGACATGCCGCTGCTGGCCTTTCTGGACCTGGTCATGAAAGACCAGCCCTTTAACTACAAAATTGCCGGCAACACGATTATGTTGTCTGGTAAACGACTCACGCCAACCGATGTAGCAGAAGACCTTGCCGGAAAAGAATCTCCCGTAACCGGCCGGGTAACTGATAGCACCGGTGCCCCGTTACCTGGCGCCACCGTGATGCTGACCGGCACCAATCAAACTACCATTACCAATATCGAGGGTAATTTCACCATCGCTGCATCCGCCGGCCAGGTGCTGCGCTTCAGCTTTATCGGATTCAAAACAAAAGAACTGGTAATAACAGCGGCGATGCTGAAAAGTGGTAACACTGGGGCCATTACGCTCTCGGCTCTCACCTCCAACCTCACAGATGTAAATGTGACCGCCAATACCGGCTATCAATCTATACCGAAAGAACGGGCCACTGGTTCATTTAGCATTATCACAGAAAAAACGCTGGGCGCCCGACTGGAAACCAGTATCCTCGACCGGCTGGAAGGCACCGTACCCGGACTGTTTATGCAGAATGGTACCGTTACCATCCGCGGACTCTCCACCATATACGGCAACCAGGCACCACTTTATGTAGTGGATGGTTTCCCTTATGAAGGAGATCTTAACTTTATTAATCCTGCAGATGTAGTGAATGTGACCGTGATGAAAGATGCCGCCGCGGCTTCTATTTATGGCACCCGGGCCGCCAATGGCGTTATCTCCATCACCACCCGCTATGGCAGCAGCAGGAAGATGACAGTCAACTTCAGCAGCTCCTTTTACCTGCTCCCTAAACCGGATATTGGTTACCAGCATCTGCTCAACTCACCACAAATGGTGGACCTGCAGCAGGAACTGTTTAATATCTGGCATCCCACTTATGATGAAAGGACGCTGAGAAGTGCGCAGCCAAAAGTGAATGAGGCGTTGTATCAATATGAACAGCACCTGATCACCAAAGCAAAACTGGATGCAACGCTCAACAGACTAAGAAGTTCGGATGGACAAAGCCAGATAAGAGATCTGCTGATGCGGAACTATTTCCAGCAACGGCATGCCTTCTCTGCCAGCGGCGGTAACGACGTGCATCAGTATAACCTGAATATGAACTATACCGGAGACCGCGGCTATGCACTTAAGAATACCACGGAAGCCGTCAACATCGGCTTAAAAGATAAAGTAAAAATATTCAAATGGCTGGACGCAGAAGCAGGGATATTTACCAATATCGCTAATGGTAAATATGCCCGGGATTATCCACCCGGCTTTTACGGAAGCATGCCGTATGAAGTGCTGCGGAACCCTGATGGTAGCTCCTCTCCCTGGAATAACCTGAAATCTGCCTACGAAATAGACCGCTTAAAAAAACTGGGACTGCTGGATGAAACCTACAATCCACTGGATGAAATCGATAAAACTGATTTCAGATCCCGCTCCAATTACTTCCGCTTACAGGGTGGATTTACTGCGAAAATCATTAAAGGACTTAGCCTGGATTTGAAATATCAGACAGAACGCGGCGCCGGTAACTATGCACAATTCTTCAATTCCGATTCCTACTACGCGAAGAACCTGATCAATGATGCCACACAAATCATTAACGGCGTGATCACTAAGAATGTACCGGATGGCGGACAAATACAGGAAATAAGATCCAACAACAGATCTTATACGGCCCGCGCCCAGCTTAACTTTGACCAGCATATCAACACCCGCCACCATATTTCCGCCTTGGCAGGTACAGAAAGAAGAGCAGTAATACAGGAAAACACTTCTGTTTTCAGAATGGGCTACAACGACAATAACCTGCAATTCCAGCCAGTTAACGAAAGTATATTGGGGAATTTAAAAGGAACGGAAGCCATTGGTGGTATTATCTTCTATAACTACAATGATAGAAATTATTTCACCTATACAGAAGACCGCTATATCTCTGCTTATGGTAATGCCGGCTATACTTATAATGATAAATACAATGTAACAGGTAGCGTGCGTATCGACAATTCCAACCTGTTTGGTACAGATCCCCGTTACCGTTATCTGCCCCTATGGTCTGTAGGTGGTAGCTGGAGGATATCAGAAGAAGATTTTCTGAAGCCTGTTTCCTGGCTCAGCAGCCTCAGTATCCGTGCTACCTATGGTTTAAGCGGTAATGTGGCACGGACCGTAGGCCCCTACCTGCAGGCACAATCTTTTTTTGTGAAGGAAGCAAATACCACGGGCTCCAACATCATTTATCCTCCCAACAAATCACTGAGATGGGAAAAGACAGCCATTACCAATATAGGTGTTGACTTTGCACTATTTCAACAACGGATTTCCGGCTCCATAGATTACTATATCCGTAAGAGCTCGGACTTACTGGGAGATAAAGCCACTGATCCTACCAATGCGTTCCCTTCTTCGTTGATAAACTTTGGTAGTTTGAATAATAAAGGAATAGAACTGGCACTCCATACACAAAACATTCAGCACAAACATTTCTCCTGGAGCAGTCACCTCGCACTTAGCCTGAATAAAAACAGGATGACAGCAATTAACACCAAAGATCCAAGCGTTCTCGGAATGACCAGCGGATATGGTGTAAACCGCATGGGCTATCCCATGGATGCAGTCTTTAGCTTCCAATCTGCCGGACTGGATCCTACCAATGGTACCTTACTCCTGTATGATGCTGCCGGGAAAGTGGTAAAAAACTACGATCAGGCAGGCGCCCCTGTTGCCAACATGACGGATATTAACGGACTGGTATATAGTGGCACCATGCGGCCAAAATATACTGCCGGTTTTACCAACACTTTCACATATCATCAGCTCACCCTGAATATCATGATCATCGCCAACGGAGGGAATGTAATACGGGATGTAGTGCCCTTTATCGGCTACGGATTTACCTCGCGGAATACGGATAACCGCGTGATCAACTTCTGGCGCAAACCCGGAGATGAAAAAATTCCGGGTACCATTCCCGCACCAGATCTCAAAGGTAGTTCTGATTCTTACTACAGCCAGACCTGGTATGCTGCAGACCAGAATGTACTCAAGGCAGACTATATCAAAGTAAGGGATATTTCATTGTCTTACAATTTTGCATCGATGTTATCGCCGATGAAAAAAATCTCCTCCGCGAAATTAACACTGCAGGTACAAAACCCTTTCCATTGGTATAGAAACGCTATTGGTATTGATCCGGAAGCCTACTCTCCTGCTTCCAACTATGCCAACAGAACAGCACCGGTAATGCCAGGTTATATGGCAGGATTAGATGTCACTTTTTAAAACCAACAGCCATGAGGAAAATCCATCTTACTATCATAATATGCCTGGTGATATTGTCCGGTTGTACCAAATTCCTGGACATTAAGCCTAAAGATAAATTTATCCCGATAACAGTAGCCGATTACGAAGGTCTGCTCAATTCAGCCAACAATCTCAATTCCGGTGATTACTTCTGGGACCTGCTCTCCGATGATGCTTTCCTGCCAGAGGGAGAACCAGGCAACCTGTTCAGCAAACAAGCGCTATCGGGCAGAAAGATCTATACTTTCAATACACTTCCCTATTCAGAAAGTAATACCGACTACGAATGGAGCGAAGGATACAAAAGAATTTTTTATAGTAACACCATCATCAATAATGTGATGGATGCCACAGAGGGGACAGAAGCCACTAAAAAAGGTATCCGCGCAGAAGCCCTCCTGTCCCGCGCTATGGAACATTTACTGCTGGTGAATATATACGCACATCATTATGATGCTGCCACTGCTGCCACACAGCTGGGTATTCCTATTGCGCTGATTGCAGACATTAATGCCAAATTCAAAAGAAACACGATACAGGAAGTATATGACCAGGTGATCAGCGATATCAATACAGCCATACCCGACCTGCCACTCGATCATAAACTGACGAAGTTCAGGGGCTGCAAAGCCGGTGGCTATGCAGCTTTAAGCAGGGTTTATCTTTTTATGGGCGACTACGCCAATGCTAAAAAGAATGCGGACCTCACACTTTCCCTGCAGTCAGAACTGGCTAACATGAATGATTATAAAGTGATCATTCCCGGTCCCTTTCCCAATGTACCCGGCGCACCAGTGGGGTGGACAGATATTCCGGATTGTCAGTACAACAAAGAAACGATTGTGGCACGTCACTTTCTCCGGCCCTTTGGTTTGGGGATGAGTGTTTGCGCCTCTCCCGAACTGACGGCACTCTTCAGCAACGATGACCGCCGCTGGATGCTGTATTATGCAGATGGCTGGCCACCAGCACCACCTTTCAACTACATGAGTCGCTATCATGTAAAAATATTTCTGCGGGGCGATTATTACAGCAACTATCTGAATGTACCGGAGATGTACCTGGTAAGGGCAGAATGTAATGCGCGCGCCAACAATTTATCGGCCGCACTCGATGATATTAATAAATTAAGATGGAACCGCATTACACCCGCTGCCTATAAAGCCTTTACCCCGGCCGATTTCAGCAATGATGCAGAAAAAGTACTGCGCTTTGTACTGGAAGAAAGAAGACGGGAACTGGCCTTCACCGGTATGCGTGTAATTGACCTGAAACGATTGAACAAAGAAACCCGGTTTCAAAAAACGGTGACCCATATAGCAGAAGACAAAACATATGAACTGCTGCCCAACAGTAATAATTATTTGCGTCAGCTATGGCCGGCAGCCACCATTTTCAACCCGGACTGGCCACTGAATCCTTAATGTTTTTGTCCTGATTCCTATTCCATGGGTGCCGGTGATGCCGGCACCCTTACTTTCCTGTTGACTTAATCAAATCAGAAAATGCAAGATAACATCGTTAAAATTGAAGGACTCTCTCACCGGTACAGTAAAGACTGGGCAGTGCAGGATGTCAGTTTCGACATCAATAAAAAAGGTATTGTAGGATTACTCGGCTCCAATGGCGCCGGCAAATCCACTACCATGAATATTCTTTGTGGTGTACTCAGTCAAACCCTTGGCAAAGTACTTATTGAAGGCATTGATATGCGTACGCACCCGGAAGAAGCCAAGAAAAGAATAGGCTTCCTGCCACAAAATGCACCCTTGTATTTAGAACAAACCGTAGATGAATACCTGACCTATTGCGCGCATCTGCGGTTCGTAGATAAACGGCGCATTAAAACCGCGGTAGCGGAGGTAAAAGAAAGATGCGGCGTAGCCCATTTCAGTAATCGCCTGATCGGCAATCTCTCCGGCGGATACCGCCAACGCGTGGGCATTGCACAGGCATTGATTCACAGGCCTCTGCTGGTTGTACTGGATGAACCCACCAACGGTCTCGATCCCAACCAGATCCTGGAAGTAAGACAGTTGATCAAAGAAATCGCCACCGATCGTGCTGTTATCTTTTCTTCCCACATTCTCTCTGAAATACAAGCCACCTGCCAGGATATCATCATGATTGAAGGCGGCAGGATGGTGTTCAAGGACACGATGGAATCTTTCAATAATTACATCGAACCGGATAGCCTGATTACCACCATGGAAAATCCTCCTTCGCTCACCATCTTACAAAAAATAAAAGGCATTAAGGAAGTGGAGTTGCTGACAGATAAATCCTTCCGCATGCACTTTGAACCAGCAACAGATATCTCCGAAAGCATTGTGGAACTGAGTGTACAGAACGGATGGCGCCTGAAAGAAATCACCCTGGAAAAAAGTTCGCTGGACGCCATCTTCGCCCAGCTATCCAATAAAAAAACTAAACCTGCTTTACAGTAATGAGAATAATTATCAGAATCGCCCGGCAGGAGTTGAGCCTCCTTTTTCATTCACCGGTAGCATGGCTCATTTTAATTGTGTTCCCGATACAAATAGGTATTGACTACCTGCACTATATCCAGATGATTGGCCGCGCACAACGCATGGGCAATCATTTTACAGAAGTGACCGCCATGGTATTTGGCGGCAGGGAAGGTTTTTATCCCGGCGTAAAAAGTACGCTTTACTTCTATATTCCCTTATTAACCATGGGCCTGATCAGCCGGGAAACACATAGCGGATCTATCAAATTATTATTGTCCTCCCCTATTAAAGTCAAAGATATTGTGCTGGGAAAATACCTGGCCATGATGGGATATGGCGCACTCCTACTGGTGATTATCTGTTTATACAGTATCTCCGGTTCCTACTTTATTGAACATATCGACTGGCAACTATTGTCATCCGGTGCGCTGGGACTGTATCTGCTGATCTGTGCCTACGCGGCCATCGGTTTATTCATGTCTTCCTTAACTACCTACCAGGTAGTGGCAGCGATCAGCACACTGGCAGTACTGGCCCTGCTGAACTTTATTGGTGGCCTGTTTCAGGGTAATGATACGGTAAGACATATCACGTACTTTATGTCTATCTCCGGCAGAACAGAGCAATTCATTGCCGGGTTAATCAGTT
Organism: Chitinophaga sp. RAB17; assembly: GCF_052114225.1. Classification (NCBI taxonomy): domain Bacteria; kingdom Pseudomonadati; phylum Bacteroidota; class Chitinophagia; order Chitinophagales; family Chitinophagaceae; genus Chitinophaga; species Chitinophaga sp. RAB17. The sequence continues at coordinate 87,314 of NZ_JBFREI010000011.1, forward strand.
CCGAAGATGTACTGTATTTCTTCCTCGTCATCGGCTTTTTCCTGACGATTACCTGCATGCGTTTGCAGGATCAGCGGGAAGCTAAATCCACCTGGCTCCGTACTGCCAGGTACATTGGTCTGGTCGCTTTCTGTTTCCTTGTTGGCTATATCAGCGCGCTCCCGGCAGCTACCGGTTATATTGACATGACCGTTACCAGGATTCATACCCTGGGTCCACAAAGCCGCGAACTGGTAAAGAAAATGGATAAGCCATTGAAGATTACCACCTACGTTAACATCCTGGATGATAATTATTACCTGGGCTCTCCAGAAAAGAAAAGTGCGGATGAAAGATTGATGATCCCCTACCGCCGGTTTATGCCCAACCTGCAAATGAACTATGTGTACTACTATGATTTTGGTGATAACAAAAATCTCTATAAAAATTACCCGGGAGAAACAGATGCCGCCATTGCCAAAAAAGTAGCGGACATACAGGACCTTGACTTTAAAAAGGTACTGCCACCAGCCACTATCCGGAAAATGGTAGATCTGCGGCCGGAAGAAAACCGGCTGGTCCGACTGCTCCAATATGGCGATGGTCAAACCTTTCTACGGTACTACAATGATATGATGATCTATCCGGGTGAGCGGGAATTTACTGCGGCGCTGAAACATATTGTCACCCCTTCCCGGATTCCTGTGGTTACTTTCCTCACCGGTAATGGAGAGAGAAGTATTGCCAAAGCCGGAGATGCGGCGCTGAAAACGTTTGTAAAAGAAGGCTCCTTCCGTGCTGCGCTGATCAACCAGGGCTTTACGGTGGATACTGTTAACCTGGATCTCCAGCATATTTCTCCTAATACTACCATACTCGTGATTGCTGCGCCACAAACGGCGTTTTCTCCCCAGGCAAAGGAACAGCTACAGCAATACCTCGCCAGTGGCAGGAACCTGTTCCTGATGACGGAGCCCGGATCACAGGCGGTGCTGGCGCCCTTACTGCAGCAACTGGATGTACATGCCGGCGATGCTACTGTGCAGGAAGAAAGCAGGGACTATGCATCGGATTTCATCCTGTCTCATTTCTCTGATAAAGCTGGCGCCATCTCACCGGCATTGGGAGCTTATCAGGCCGACAGTGGCGTTGTATCTGTATCAGGCGCCGTTAACCTGCAATATGGTACCACGCCTGGTTTCCAGGTAGTACCACTGCTGTTATCGAAAAATAACCAGCCTCTGGTCATTGCCATGGAAAGAAAACAAGCCGGAAAAACGCAGCGAATTATTGTTGCCGGCGATGCCGACTTCATGAGTTCCGCAGAAATTTCCCGTAGAAAGCCATCGGTATGGAACCAGCCATTTGCCACAGAAATATTCCGCTGGTTTACCTATGGAGAGTTCCCCATCAATACCGGCGCAATGAGGTCGAGAGATGTAATAGACAGCGATGATGCAGGTATCCTCACCATGYGGATATTTTTCTTTGGGGTGATCCCCGTATCGTTGCTGCTGCTGGCAACAGCACTCCTGATTTACAGGAAAAGAAGATAAGCTTAAAACCAACCCGTCATACAAGGTCGCTCCGGATGGAGCGGCCTTTTTTTATAGTATTGCTCCCACAGCCTTTGTCGCAAATAGTTTAAATTAGTGTATATCAAACATCACATTATATGCTTCCCGTTGATTTTGATTTTCACACCTCCGCCAACCAGGTACCCGTACTTGAAAATTACAATTCATTTACCACTCATCCCCTGCTTCAAAAGGCGCTTCAGCTATATGATGGCAGCTGGATACAGGAGCAGGCTACCGAATTCGGTGCGTTGATGGGAAGTCATGCTATGCAGCATGCCGGTGAGCTGGCCAACAAAAATATTCCTGTGCTAAAAACGCATGATCGCTTTGGCAACCGCACGGATATCGTTGAATATCATCCGGCCTATCACCAGATGATGGAAGCAGCCATCCGTCACCAGGTGCATTCCATCGCATGGACGGCCAACAACAAAGGCGCCTACCTCGCACACAGTACCTTGTCCTATCTTAAACAACAAATAGATGAAGGCAGCAGCTGTCCTTTAACAATGACCTTTGCAGTAGTCCCTTCACTCAAAATCGAATCCGACATTGCCAAAGCATGGCTGCCACTGGTACTTTCCAATGAATACGATGCAAGACCTATTCCATACACCCTAAAAAAAGGCGTCACCTTTGGTATGGCCATGACTGAACCACAAGGCGGCAGTGACGTTCGTGCCAATCTTACTTTTGCGAAACCCGCAGGCAATGGCGTCTATAAAATTACCGGCAGAAAATGGTTCTGCAGTGCCCCCATGAGCGATGCTTTCCTGGTGCTGGCCCAAACAGATAAGGGACTAAGCTGTTTCCTGGTGCCCCGGTTTACACCGGAAGGAAAAAAGAATGCGCTCTACTTTCAGCGGTTAAAAGATAAACTGGGCAACAAATCAAATGCATCCGGCGAAGTGGAATTCCACGAAGCCTGGGGACAGCTCATCGGAGAAACAGGTCGCGGCGTGGCCAACATCATGGAGATGGTACGCCATACCCGCCTGGATTGTGCTATCGGCTCTGCTGCCACCATGCAGCGGGCTTTGGCAGAAGCCATCCATCACTGTCGCCACAGAAGTGCTTTCGGAAAAAAACTGATCGATCAGCCACTCATGAAAAATGTATTGGCCGATCTATGCCTGGAATCCGCTGCCGCCACCGCTCTCGCCATGCGCCTGGCAAAAGGTTTTGATGATGCACTCACCGATGAAGCAGCCATGCACTTTACCCGCATCGCTACCGCTATCGGAAAATTCTGGAACACCAAAAGAGCAGTGCTGGTACTCGGTGAAGCCCTGGAATGTATTGGTGGCAATGGTTATGTGGAAGAATCCATTATGCCCAGGCTATACCGCGATGTGCCGGTGAACGCTATATGGGAAGGCTCCGGCAACATACAGGCACTGGATGTACTGCGCAGCATGCACAAAGAACCCCACAGCATCACAGCATTCATGGATTACTTAGAACAAGCCAAAGGCTTCGATACACACTTAGATCATCACCTGGAAAATTTACAACCGCTGATAGCACATCCGGATGAGTATAAAGCACGCATCATCGTTGAAAAAATGGCACTGGCCATGCAGGCGATAGAACTGATCCGGATAGCGCCGGAAACCATGGCGCCACTGTTTTGTGAAGCACGACTTTCACCACAGAAACATTTAACCTGGGGAACACTGGGGAATGATAAAGGATTGGATGACATAATTAACATGGTGTATAGTGGCAGCTAAAAAAACAGGTGGTACATCTTTCGATATACCACCTGCCTTTATCTCCGGAATAGCTCCTATTTCACCACTTTCACGGTATGTCTTTCTCCGCCATAGGATACATCAATGATGTACACGCCTGACGGTAATGCAGACAGATTACTTATCTGTAAGGTGTTATTACCTTTTATTACATGCGCATCCTGTTCTTTTAGCATATAGCCGTTGAGGTTATACAGCTTCACTTTTGCCATACCAGTTACGGTGGACTGGTAGTTGATATTAATCCGGTCTGAAAAAGGACTGGTTGCACTTAACCTGTAATTGGAAGTCGCCATTTTCTTCAGCAACGCGGTACCTCCGGTTATTTTGATGGTATAATCCTCTACCTCACCCTGGTAACCATCAATGCCGCAAGGTTTCATATTACTGCCATACCCCATTCTAACGCGAAGCAGCGTGGTACCATTCTTCGCATTGGCAGGCACTGTAATCGTTTGAGTGAAAGGACCTGTACCCCGTTTAACAAATATTTTCTCCGTGGTATCATTCAATTGTTTATCGCCATTCCAGTCTGCCCATGCGGCCACAGAAATGTCCGGCCAGTATTCTATATTCAGATTTATCTGCAGCTGATAAGATCCTCCGGCTGTTACGTTAGCTGATTGTGCGGTGAAGTCCTTATAACCATCCCATTGTGAACTATTGTCCAGGTTAGCGAACCGTACCCGTGTGATGGTGTTATAGTTCAATGCCGTACTTGCGGTACAATAATCAGACACGTGGAACCCGGAATCTGTTGCAGGTGAGCTGGTTTGGCCCGCCTTAATGCTACCACCAGGCAGTGTATTGTAAGCATAATCCATTAACGTATATCCGCTGCCGTTAGCGGCTACTTTAAACCGGAACCAGCCATAGAATTTTTCTCCACCGGTCGTGAAAGTAAATCCTGCATAGCCCGTTGCTCCTTTCCATACCGTGTAAGAGGTGGTAGTCAGATTATGTTCATCCGGATAAGCGCCACCAGCCACAAAGTTAGAGCTATCACTGATGACTGTATTGGGAGCCAGCAGGGAAATATTCTTGGTAGTACCCTGGCAAACGATCGGCTTCTGGTAGGCTTCAAATCTTAACCTGCCACTGTCTGCCCACAAGCCATAGGCGGCCTCCGGAATATTATCTACCAGGAAATAATACCAGTTATTGGTCATATTGATGGTGTAAAGCGTATCATTTACATCCACGTACTTAATCATATAAGGATCGCGGAAGTTGAGGAGCAGTTGTTTCTGGCTGCTATCTGCTACCTGTTGCGTACTGAAAGCTGCAGGTAAGATATTGACGGTCACTGCTGCATTGTTTGCAACTGCATGACTGGTAGCTTTACCGGTAAATTTCAGGATTGCCGTGGTATTATTCAATGCTTTCAATTGTACACTCAAACCGGCAGGAAGATTACTAACGGTATAGTGTACGTTGTTAGTGAAGTTCCCGGAGCTGATGGCAAAGGTATTACCGAGGATACCAACTTCTGAGGAATCTGTAATACCACCATCATTAACGAGTGCTTCGCGGAACTGGGTCTTTGACCAGGAAAGCGTAGGCGCTCCTGCATTACCGGCTCTGATACTGCCATTAGGCGCCTGATTCCAGGCATAGTCCTTAATGGTGCAAGTACTGCCATCGGCAGCTACCGTAATACGAATCCAGCCATAACGAGGCTTACCTCCTACGGTAAACTTAACACCTACGTAGGCTGTCTTACCACCCCATTTGGTATAAGTGCTGCTGAAGATATCGTGTTCATCCGGGTATGCACCACCTGCCACAAAAGAAGACGTATCTCCTATCATTGTATTCACCGGCAGCGGAGAAATATTCCGGGTGCTGCCTTCACACACTGCTGCTTTCTGATAGGTTTCCAGGCGCAGTTTGCCGCTGTTGAACCAGCCGCCGAAGTCTGCATCTCCTGTATGAAAACTAAAGAAAGTCCAGTTACTGGTGCTGTTCACCACAATATCAGGGATATCATTGTAAATGATCTTATACGGATCCAGGAAATGAATACCCAGGTTGATATAAGAACGATAGAGAGATGCCGCCCCACCCTGTATGGCAGCATTGAGGAAAGTAATTTTTAAGCTGTCGGTATTATTGACAATATTATTCTGCGTAGCCTGCCCTGTAAAAGATAATATCGCCGTGGTGTTGTTAACCACCTGGATAACCGCCGACAAGCCGGCAGGCAGGTTTTGCACCGTAAAGTGCGTGCCTTGCGTCAGGCTGCCACTGCTGACAGCAAACTTTGCGCCGCCCAGCATTTTCAGTGTATCCGTTAGCGTTACAGCTCCGTTATTTACATCACTTTCGTTGAATAAATTAAAAGCCGGCACCATCCTTTTAGTGGAATCCGACAACAAGGTGGCAGCCAGGTTGGCGGCTGACCACAGGTTGTTCCGGTGCGCTACCGTACCGGTCAATGCAGCCAGCATTCTGTCGCTCTGGCCCGCTGTAAACATTTTGGTGCAGGAAGAATAGTCCATGTAATTTTCCACGTTTGCTACCGTACCACAGGAGTTGGCATTTAAATTACATCCTCCATAGTTGGACTGCGTAGGCGGTGTATCATCTACTTCATCACCCGGAGCGGTACAACCGTTTTCAAAGGTGTGTTGTAAATTAAGAAAATGTCCTACTTCGTGGGTAAGCACCCGCTTCATGTATGGATAGCCATTTTCAGAAGACCCTACACCTGGTGCACCCAAATAACGCCAGTTATAAACTACGCCATCCAGGTGATTACTGGCCACCCAGTCATCCGGAAGATAAGTCCAGCCGGAATTATTGAATACCCCTTTCTCTTCCACTTCACTCACGATCCAGATATTCAGGTATTTTTCTCCGGGCCAGTAGGAAACGCTTTTTACATTAGCGCCGGAACCATCCGGAGAACGGCCATCCAGGTCATTGTAGTGATAGGTTACACCATTAGTAGGATTGCCTTGCGGGTCAATATCCGCCAACCGGAAAGTAATATGAAGATTGGCTGCCAGTCCTATAAATCGTGGATCGATCTGACTGTAATCAGGATTAGCCAGGTTATAATCCTGGTTCAGTATGTCTATGGCAGAACGGATCTGCGCCATTGTTACTTTATAGGGATTCACGGCGTCATTAATGTGAAATACCACAGGTATGGTATATTGCACGGATTGTGTTTCGAATGCCTGCCGTTGTTGCTGCATCCTGGCGATTGTCTTCCGGATATTAACCTCCTGGTTGCGTGCAGCCTGTAAGGATGCAGGATGTTTTTTATAAAGTTCCTGCATCGCCCTGGAAGAGGAACAGTGGTCGGGCAATGGCGCCGGTGCATTTTTTTGCTGTGCGGCAGCTCCCTGGCTGATGGCCAGGCATAGCAACCCCACTATTATCTTTCGAGATAAATGTGACATATAAATGGTTTAATGTTTGGAGAAAAGTATAACGACAGGTAGCAGCATGCTACCCGCGGGGTAAAGTCGTGTAACCCGCAACAGACGGATATTTCCGCGGCAGCCGGTCATAGTGGATAAAGTCTACTTCATAAGATTGCTTTTATTAACTGAATGATAAATCAGCTGATAGAATTGGAGATACTATTTTAACCTGCAGGGCATAGAATATTCAAGACAGTTGATTTGATTGCTTTGGTTGAATTACAAGATTGGCCTGTGACAGCCCTCACAAACGGGAACATTAATACTCTTCGCTATCGTAAATAGCCTCGATTTCGTTGTTGTGATACGAATTTAATTCAATACCGGGTAAGGGTATACGCCAAAATTGATGGCTTCTTTGCCGATATTAACCTTATTTTAGATCACGATCTGATAAACAGATATATTATGAGTAATCCAATGATACTGCAAAGCAAAGGGATCCGGACCGGTAAATATTTCATACCTCCTTTTGAGTTGCAGGAAGGTGAGCTGGTAGTCATCTACTTATATAGTGGCGCACATTTCCATGATCTGGAAATGCAACTGATTAATATTTTAACTGGTGCGGTTTCAGATCATGCTGTTAAAATATATCAGTCGCTCACCTATGTAACACATTTCAGGGAGTCGTGGATAAGAAAACGCCTCTATCCATTAACTGTTGGGAAATACTTAAAAAAGAATACCCAACCACATCATGCATTTGCCAGCAAAATATATGAGCACCCGCATATTAACAAGCATACAAAAATGTACACGCTGAGCAGCCATCATCAGCAACTCATCAGCCTGTATGCTACATTATCCAATACAAACCATATCATTTTTGACTTGATAGGACAAGGCGTGGAAGGCGCTATGGAGAGCTATAAGACCATAAAAGAAATTGTCCGGCAAGGCGGCGCTGCCATCCTGCTGGACAATTTCAACGAAATGAAAAACGACTGTACAAAATATATCGAACTGGAGTTCCTTAAATAAATACCTACTCCGACCTTAACGACTTCACCGGGTTCATCATGGCTGCTTTAATGGATTGATAACTCACTGTCAGCAAAGTGATGGATAACGCGCCGATACTCGTCAATGCAATGATCCACCAGGATATTTCCGTGCGGTATTTATAATGCTGCAGCCAGTTGTTCATGAAATAATAAGCTACCGGTATTGCCAGCAGCAATGCAATCGCTACCAGCAATACAAAATCCTTTGTCATCAAACGCCATAAATTGAAAACGGACGCGCCCAGTACTTTGCGCACACCGATTTCCTTCACGCGCTGCTCTGCCATGAAAGAGGCCATACCAAACAATCCCAGGCAACTGATGAAAATAGCGAGCACCGCAAAGAAGCTGGAAAGTTTTGCTATACGTCGTTCCCCATCAAACTTTTCAGCATAATCTTTATCTACAAAATTGTACACAAAAGGAACGCCGGGGTTATATTTTTTAAAGACCGCCTCGATCTGCGCCAGCGCAGCAGCGGTGTTTTTGTCAGGATTTATTTTAGCATTAATCAGATTCGCATTGTCATAATCGATGGTAAAAATAGTACGGAAGACCGGATTATAAGGCGATTCTATTACCATGTCCTTCACCACACCTATCACATGAAATGGTTTACTATCTACTTTTACGATTTCCCCCAGCGGGTCTTTCAGCCCCATAAATTTAACGGCGGCCTCGTTGAGGATCATAGCAGTGCTATCCGTGGCGAATGCTCTCGAAAAGTCGCGTCCTGCGATGATCTGCCAGTTAATGGTTTTTCCGTAATCATGTGTCACATTAATGGAACCGAAGTTTCCCTGAGTTCCAGGTAGCATGCCTTTCCAGGTATAGCCATTATTAATAGCATTCAGCTCCGTGGTACCACTGGAAGAATAGGCCATGTCTTTCACCGCACCGGTTGCTAACAACTCGTTGCGGATTAATTCAAAATGATCTTTCATCTCCGCCGTCTTCATTGGAATGGCAAGCAGTCCCTCCCTGCTATAGGCAGTCGGACGGCTTTGCGCATACTGGATCTGCCGGAATACCACCACAGTTCCTATAATGAGAATGACCGACACGGTAAACTGTGTCACCACTAATGCCTTCCGGGGAATGGCCGCATAACGTCCTGCGCGGAAAGTGCCTTTCAGCACTTTGATAGGCTCAAAAGAAGAAAGATATAATGCAGGGTAACTGCCGGCAATTAAACCGGTAAAAAGCGTCACCGCAAGGCCAATCAGCCAGAATAAGGGATTCGATAGTGGAATACTGACCTTCTTGTCGGCTACACTGTTAAACATTGGTAAGGCCAGCTGCACCAGCAACAATGCCAATACAAAACTAATTACCGTTACCAGCAGGGATTCACTGAAGAACTGCGTGATCAGCTGACCACGGACAGACCCTATGGCCTTCCGGATACCTACTTCCTTGGCCCTCTTTTCAGAACGGGCAGTACTTAGGTTCATGAAGTTAATGCAGGCCAGCAGCAGCACAAAAAAACCAATGATCGCGAAAAGCCATACAAACTGAATACCTCCACCTACATTTTTTCCATTGTCCCACTCCGCATACAAATGCCATTTACTCATGGGATGCAGAAATACTTCCGGCTTAAATGCCGCATCTTCTGCCCGCACTTTATGCAGCTTCACATCCTTTATTTTAGCCGACACCTTTTCCAGGTCTGCGTTGTCGGCCAGTTGTGCATAGGTTTGGGTGAAGTTGGACCGCCATGGATTGTCCATCGCCCTGATCCATGGTTGACTGTTGACATATAACTCCCAGGGGGCGATAAACGCCAGGGTCCTGAAGGCGGAGTTATAAGGCAGATCTTCATACACACCAGTCACTTTCACATCCAGCCGGTTATCTATCTTTATCAACTTATCTGTGGGATCTGTATCTCCAAACAATGCTTTTGCTGCCGAGGCCGACAATAGGATGGATGCCGGATCTTTTAACCCGCCACGGGTGCCTTTCAGCATTTTAAGCGTAATCATTTCCGGGAAGTCCGGCTCAAAGAAATTGCCAGTTTCGGAAACCGCATCATTGTTATGGGTTAATATATGTTTACCCGTCCAGGACGACATCACCACATACTTGAAGTCACTGCCGTATTTATCCCGGATTTCCTGTCCCAACAAATAAGGGTTGGAAGGCTGCGTGCCTACCACCCCGTTAAAGGTTTGGTGCTGCATGACCTGCACAATACGATCGTAATGCGCATGATTTTTACTGAACGTCAATTCATCATGAATCCACAAACCAATCAGCAGGGCAACCGCCATGCCGGTGGATAACCCTATGATATTTATGACAGAAAAAGTCTTGTTCTTTAAAAGATTTCTCCAGGCCACCCTGGCATGACTTCTTAACATGATTTTGTAATTTTCCGTTAAGTGACAATAATGCTGCCATACACAAAACCTGCGCTGTACAACGATATTACGCATTTTATTTTGCGATGGACGTCCATATCCGAACAGTCCATGTCTGAAAATGGACAGGAAATTTTACCCCAATCAACAGGATAATTTTATGAACCAGTTCTTTGAAATGTACCGATATGTATATATGTTTGTACATATTAAATTCTACGTTATGAAAACAAGTATAGCTTTTGTTATTCTTACAGCAGCTATTTTCAATACGCGTTCTGTCTTTGCAACGGCAGATCGCCTCCCTGTAATAACCACTGATTCTTCTTCCAAACGCGCGGCAGCATTGGGGATTCCTACGCTTGATGACATTGCCGGAGACTGGATCCCGATGGACCAGGTCGATAATATGCCTGCGGTCCATAATTTCCACCACATGTTGGTCGTTAACCGGGACCTGACCTCCTATTACTATTATCCGGGGGGAATATATCCCTGGCGGAAAGGGCATCCTGTCACTACACTGACCATAGACGGGCAGGAATATCCGGCCACGGAAACCCGCTGTTTTCCCTATAAGGCACTTCGGCGCAATCCATATTGCAATGGCATATCAGTGGAAACTGACACCCGAATGATCAATGAATCAAGAAATGTGATGTGTCGCATCATTGCCACCAATACAACGATTGTACCGCGCCGTACTACGCTGACTTTGCGTGTACCAGGAAAACTCCTGGCGGATGGCATTGGGGTTTCCAATAGCACGCAACGTAAGGGAGTCACATCCATCCTGCGTCCATCACGTAAGCCCGATCAGGTATCAACAGAAAAGGATACCGTTATCTGGCATTGGATCATGGAACTACCGAAAGGAGGTAGTATGCGTGTTGAATTTGCGGCCGGCGATGAGGCATCTTCACAAACGGCGCAAACCGATGCTTTAGTGACCAAATGGGCAGCCAGCTTTAACACTTACTTCGATGACTGTAAAAAGGTCTGGGAGAATCGTTGGGCAGACGCATTCACTCCTGGTAATACACATTTTTCAGGACATCTGCCTGTCTTAAAAAGTTCCGATGTCGCATTGTTGCGCAACTACTACGTGGGCGCATGGACGATGTTAGCCCTCGAACGTACACAGTTTCCGGTCCACCCCCGTTCTTTTATTACCAGTGGTGAACGGGAAGATGGCACCCAATATTACTGGGATGCCTCTATGCAGGCGACTGCATGGGCGCTGCTGGAACCCGCCGGTATGAAGGCAACGCTTCGACGCTGGCTGGTGCAGAACCCACGTAGCGGAAAAGCCAGTGGCTATGCGCTCGATTTGCGGGATACGACAGGTTTTGATACAATTCATTATGACAACATCGGTGGTTATGCCTTCAACGCATGTACTATTTTTAAAACCATTGATGAATATCTGCGTGTAACAAATGATCGCCACTTCCTCGATGAAAAACTGGAAAATGGCCGCACCATCATGGAAACCATGGATTCACTTGCTACCAACTGGGAATCACTTCCCAAAGGTCATGATGGATTGGCTAACTATGGTGAGAACAACAACCTGCTTGAATGCGCACCCGCTTATATCCACTGTGTTCCTTCCTGCAATGCGCAAAATATATGGATGATGCGGGAAACCGCAAAGTGGTATATCCTCCATGGCAATACGGTACGTGCAAATGAACTGCAGAAAAAAGCGACTACGCTACTTCCTGTGGTGTTGTCGCTCTATAAGCCAGGAGATGGCGTTTGGAATGCATGGCACTTAAATGGTAAACGTGTGGAACTGCGGCACTGCGTAGACTTCATATATACCGGCAACGCATTAAAGCGGGACCTCTCTCCTGCACAAAAATCAGAAATGATTTCCTTTGTCAAAAACGAACTCCTTACCCGTGACTGGATGCGTGCAATGAGTCAGAAAGATGCTGCGGCTGTGAATTCCGACCGCCCGGATCATGGGCCCATGGGCGCTTATGATGGCTGGATTCCACTCACTGTTAATATCTTGTGGCAGCTCGGTGATCCGGTTGGGGCCTATGCGTTCTACTGTCGCACGGCGGTGGTCACGCGGGAAGGTCCATTTGCGCAGGCCCGTGAATTTTTTGGTCCGAACCGTACCGCCTATGACGCGCCTGTGCGTATTGCCATGAGGCAGGGCTGTATGAAAGAATGTATCAGTGGCGTTGCGTTCAGTGATGTGGTCATCACTACGTTCTTTGGCTTCTCTCCGGAAACCGGTGATGGAACAGGTCTTCAGGATTCATCCACGCCACGCCCTTTTACCGGGGAGCTGCGCAATATACATTTTGCAGGTAAAGAGTGGACCATTAAAGCAGGAGCTAAAGGGACACTGGTAAAAAAAGACTAACAGGAATAAGTAATCAACCTGGCATCAAACACTCAAAAAGATTGAATTATTATGAAAAAAATCTGCCTGATATTTTTTATCCTTTTCCTGGTTACAGCGGGAGCATTTGCACAACAGCAACCCGCAAATAATGCAGGCATCTCAAAAGTAACAGATGTATGGCTGGTATTCAAAACTCACTTCGACTTAGGCTTTACGGATTTACCGGAAAATGTTTTTGCACGATACCGGGGAGAAATGATGGATAAGGCATTAAAGGTGATAGAGAAAAATGCAACACTACCGAAAGATAAACGCTTTGCCTGGACCGTGCCCGGATGGCCGCTCTATGCACAGATATTAGGACCTCAGCAAAGTCCGGAACGAAAGATAAGAATAGAAAAAGCAATCAGGGAAGGAGCCATCGTGGTACATGCCCTCCCTTTCACCACGCACACCGAGTCGCTTGATTATGAAGATTTAGTTCGCGGGTTAAATTACTCGTCAAAAATTGCCCGTACCTATGGACTGCCGTTGCCTATCAGTGCTAAAATGACCGATGTTCCCAGTCATTCCTGGGTGATGCCTACCTTGTTAAGCCATGCAGGTATAAAGTTCCTGCAATTGGGCTGTAATCCTGCGAGTCAGTATCCACGCTTTCCGCCAATCTTCTGGTGGGAAGGTGCTGACGGTGCTAAAGTTTTATGTCAATATACCCCGCTGTATGGTTCTGAAATACAACCTCCTGCCAACTGGCCATGTAAGAACTATCTTGCTATGATCATGACGGGTGACAACCACGGCCCGCCTAACCAAAAAGAAGTGGAGGACATCATTGCACAAACGCAAAGAGATCTGCCCGGAGTAAAAATACATTTTGGAACGCTCGATGATTTTGCAAAGGCAATATTTGCGGAACATCCTGATTTACCTACTATTAAAGGAGACTCGCCCGATTCCTGGATTCATGGTATTGAATCAAATCCCCGGGAAACAAAAATTGCACGAAATATCCGCCCGTTAACACCAGCACTTGATGCGCTGCACACACAAATGAACATATGGGGCATTCCCACAGCATCTGTTTCAGCGAAACTGGCAAAAGCTTATGAACAGAGCCTTTTGTACGCCGAACATACCTGGGGCATGAATGCTGAATATGGCCCACGTTACAGTTATGGTGATGATTGGAAAAAATGGCTGGCTGAAGCCGAAGCAGAACCCATTCCTGAAAACGGCGATTATTCAAAACTTAAAAATAGTGACGCAGGAAACACCGGTCAGGGAAGCAAAAGGAAATGGTTAAAATCCTACGATGAAAAGCGTCAGTATATCCTCAATACCAACAACATTGTTAGTACGGAATTAAATACTCATCTTGATCTGCTGGCAAAATCTGTAAACGTAGCAGGAAAGCGGTTAATCGTTTATAATCCCTTACCCTGGAAGAGATCCGGTTTGGTTGAAAATCCGTGGGAAAAAGGAACTTCTTTTTATGTAAAAGAAATTCCTGCAGGTGGTTATGTTACTTATGCCCCCGGCGATTTAAAAACATCTGCCATTACAAGCGATAACCAATCCATATTTAGCACCCCCTATTTCAACATAGTTTTTGATTTAACCCGGGGAGGAATATCCTCTTTAATTGAGAAGAAAACTGGTCGCGAACTGGTGGATACTTCCTCAGAATATGTTGTTGGCCAGTTTTTGCATGAACGGTTCAGCACAAAAGAGGTGGACAAATGGTTTAATGCCTATAGCCGGATAAAAGATGGCTGGGGTTTGAATGATTTGGGGAAACCCGGAATGATCAGTGCTGATAAAGCGCCTTACATCGCCTTTACACCACATCACTGGGACATCACGGTGGCTCATTCAGCCGTAGCGGATATCGCTACGCTGACTACGGAGCAGACAAACGGCTTTGCAAAAAAATATACTTTGATATTTACCTTCCCCCGAAATACGCCTTATGTAGATGTGGAATGGGTAGTAGCTTCTAAAACGGCAGACAAACAACCGGAAGGCGGATGGCTTTGTTTTCCTTTTGCTATCGCGAAACCTCACTTTACAGTGGGACGTTTGGGTGGCCCTATAAATCCTCAGACAGACATTATTTCCGGCAGTAACAAGTACCTGATGGCAGTTAATTCCGGCGTGGCTATTACGCAGGCCAACCAATCAGGAATGGGGCTCACTCCTATTGATGCGCCGTTGATTTGTTTAGGCGAACCTGGCCTGTGGAAATTTGCTTTGGATCATTCCCCGGAAATACCCTCCGTATTTGTAAATATTTACAATAACATGTGGAATACCAATTTCCCGTTGTGGCAGGATGGTTCATGGAGTGAAAGAGTCCGGATCTGGTCCATAGATGCACACACTCCAGCTGTTCCTGATCTGATTCAAAACTCCTGGGAGGCACGTGTACCTTTATTAACAGGAATAGCTGAAGGCGAAGCCGGAAAGTTAAAGCCAATGAATACAGGTATCTCCATTTCAAGAACCGGTGTACTCGTCACCGCTTTTGGAGAAAATCCCGATGGCGAAGGAACTATTTTACGGTTATGGGAACAATCAGGTATTTCAGGCAATTGTACGGTTAGCTTTCCTGAAAAATGTAATGCCAAAGCGGTTCAACCGGTTGATTTACGCGGTAACCCAATTGGGAAGCGGATTAGCGTAAAAAACAACAGGTTCATTGTTGATCTGAAAAAATATGCACCAGCCTCATTTCTGTTAGCTTTCTAAGGATTCCTGGAGCTGGATTTGTTCTCAACATCTGCCAATCAGCGTGTACCCTGTCTGGATTCAATCGCTTAACAATCCAATCAACTTAAGAGTGAATACTTATTGATTAAGTATACAACTCTTAAGTTGACATGCCCGCCAATAATCGAAGCGTTCAATCCATTGTGCCATTAAAATCATGCACTTCTGTAAAGTCATTCTCATCTGCATCCCACTCAAAAGCCCGGTGATTTGACATAAATGCTTTTTCCAGTCGTGGTTCAAAACTCAAAACTTCTTCCAACGTAATAATAGCCGCGTTTTTGTAATCATTCAAATAGCTTTCGTCCTCATCACCATAAAAAAGTTGCCAGCCACTATCTTCGGGATTATTAGGCTCCCCTAGCATAAGCCAATTAACCTCTTTTTCCGTTAATGCTTTCCTGGTGATGATTGCTTTCTTCTTTTCATCAAAGTTTCTTTTAATGATGGTTGTTGCAATATGTTTCTTCTCAAACTCAATGACCTCACCTATGCTCAGGTCTTTAATATAATGCGGTTGATTTGTTAAATATCCTTTTAACTTGTCCCCATTTGTTTCCGACAGTTCAACCCACATCCTTTCTGCGCGGCAACCATCGTCTGTGGGAAAATTAAAAACGAAGAAAAGTCTGACCTTTTCTCCCACCTTCAGGTTAGCCAGCTCATTTTCAGTAGGTATAGTAAAATGTCGTGGATTTTTTGCTGCGTCAATAGTGACGTCTTGTATATAATATGACTTTTCCATCTGCTATTATTTTGTGGTAAGCAATTCATCAGCATATTAATAAAAAAAGGATGAAATAGATTCGATTTATCTGTCGGCTCGTCTTCCTTTCCCTTTTTCTCAAAAAATATTTGGGTAACTCAAAAGTTACATATACCTTTGGGTAACTTAAAAGTTACGTATTATGGCAGCAAGCATTAATCACCAGTTCTTCTTCCCCCATCCTCCCGAGATAGTGTGGGAATATCTCACGAATGCTGAATTGATGGAACAATGGCTCATGAAAAATGATTTCCAGCCTGTTATCGGGCATGATTTCCAATTCAGGACCAACCCCATACCCAGCCTCAACTTCGATGGAATAGTTTATTGCAGGGTATTGGAGATTGTTCCTTTCAAAAAGTTATCCTATTCCTGGAATAGCGGCTCCGGAGACGGCAAGATCACTATAGAATCTGTAGTGGAATGGAAACTGGAACAGAAAGATCAGGGGACTCAACTTTTCCTTTTGCATAGCGGTTTTTCTGAAACAGAAAATGTCAACATGTACAATGCACTGACAGACGGATGGCTCAAAAACTTACAGAAGATCGCTGACCGCATAAATACCAGAATAAATGGCACAACCAACACTTGATGTATTCCAGGTAATTGCTGACCCGAGCAGGAGGAAGATGCTAACGCTACTCTCAGAAGAAAGCTTAACCATCAACAGCCTCGCTGAAAATTTCGACATGAGTCGTCCGGCCGTTTCAAAGCACATCAAAATACTATACTCTGCAGGATTTATTTCTATCAAAGACATCGGCAGAGAAAGGTATTGTACGCTGAAACAGGAGGGGTTCAATGAATTACAGCAATGGATTTCCTTCTTTGATAAGTTCTGGACATCGAAACTGAAAAAGTTAGAATTCTTATTAAATAAAAAATTGTCTGACTAAAAAAATAAATTTTTATGATCGCAACAGCATTGACCACTCAGGAAGTGGCCACAAGATTTAACGAACTTGCCCAGCAGGAAAAGTGGTTTGAAATCCAGGACGAGTTCTTTGCAGACAACGTAAGAAGTATAGACCCTGAAAATTCCCCCTATATGGGATATGCCGAAGGTAAAGAAGCCGTTCGGAAAAAGGGAAAGGACTTCGTAGCCAAAATAACAGATGTTCATGCAGCAAGTACTACCCTACCTGTAGTAGGCGGTAACCATTTTTCAGTAGGACGTACCGTGGATATTACGGTAGACGGCCACGGCAGAATACAAATTGAACAGATCATGTTATATGAAGTAAAAGATGGTCAGATTGTATTAGAGCAATTTTTTTATTAGAAAAGAAGGCTTTTAGCCTGTCTCAGAAAGCAATTGTGCCGCCAGGGTGATGACGATCACCCTGGCGGCACGGTGATACCTGAATATTTTTACCGGCGCCGGACTGATAATAGCTGTTCCGCTAATCAGAGATACTCCTGCATTAAGTCACCACTAATCCCATATTTTACTCAGCTCATCAAGAAGTCTGTTGCGTTGCCATTCGCATTGCTTAATTTGACGCCATACTTTATCACTACCTTCTCCCATGGAAAAGATCATCGACAAAAAAACAGACATCAAAGCACCGGCCGCCGAAGTATGGAAATCACTTACTGATACTACCTTAATGGCCAAATGGATGGGAGATGCAGCATTGGATCTGGACATTACTACCAGTTGGCAGATTGGAGCTCCTATTATTATAAAAGGGTTCCATCACGCCAGGTTTGAAAACAAGGGCATTGTACTGGAATATTTACCTAACCAGGTCCTTAGTTATAATTTCCTCAGCTCCTTATCCCGACTCCCTGATAAAAACGAAAATTATACCATTATCCGGTTTACCTTAATTCCCATGGAGCAGCATACTTCGCTGGAATTATCTTTAACCAACTTTCCGACAGATGTCATCTACCATCACCTTAATTTCTATTGGAATACCACACTGGTTATGCTGAAAAGAGCAATTGAACAGTAATGAAGGCCAATAGGCCTTCTTCGCACATTTACATTAGATCCATCTCTTCCCTTTTCTCTTCACATACCTGCATTACCCGAAATATACTATCGGGAAATGTGAAAATAATATGCTAATTATTGCAAACGATTGCATAACTTCAGTACACAGCTAAAATCCCACGTAGTTTCCGGCAGAAATAATTGTAACCTGTAGTATTATTCTGAAAGACCATCGAGCCAGTGTTGTAACCTACTTCGTTTCTATATTTTGTACATATAATAACCCTATTGTTCATCCTTAAAAACTGCTTTATGAGTCCCCCTATTTTTTATTACACCCGTTAAAAAGGCGGTCCGCATCAGTGTGTAATAGCATTGCTATGTATAACAGTAAGATTATGCATAAACGGGCAACCTATGTCTGGTATTGAACCCTCAAACATTTCTCTTTTAAGAAAACCTGTTATGAAAAAAAAATACGCAATTACAAGTTTACTTCTCTATTTATTCTTACCACTTTTATGGCTGTCGGCCGGAGCACAATCACTACCCGCCAACTTCCAACGGGTACAAGTGGCCAATGGTATCAGCAGTCCCAGCGCGATGGCCTTTCTTCCTGATGGCCGCATACTTGTATGCCAGGAAACAGGGCAGCTACGCGTCATCAAAAACGGTAGCCTGCTATCCACTCCGGCTATTACCCTTTCCGTTAATAGCAGCGGGGAACGCGGCCTGATAGGTATTGCGGCAGATCCCGGCTTTGCTACCAATCACTATATCTACCTGTATTATACCCATACTTCCGGTCCACATAACCGCGTGAGCCGATTTACAATGACAGGAGATATTGCAGGATCAGAAACCACATTGCTGGACCTTCCGACCCTAAGTGCGATCTACCATAACGGAGGCGGATTATCTTTTGGTAATGATGGTAAACTATATGTTTCTGTAGGAGATAATAAAGTAGGCGACAATGCCAAAAATCTCGACAGCTATATGGGGAAACTGCTACGCATCAACTCCGATGGTTCTGTACCTTCCGGAAACCCCTTCAGTGGCGGAGCTGCCCGCAGCCGCGTTTGGGCATATGGCTTACGAAACCCGTTCACCAATTCCATTGATCCCGTTACCGGCAAGATCCTTATCAATGACGTGGGTGAATCTACCTGGGAAGAAATCAACGACGCTGCTGTCAGTGGCCGTAACTTCGGATGGCCCGACAAAGAAGGTACCTGCTCTTCCGGCTGTACCGGCTTAACCGATCCTATTTATAAATATAGCACCAACAGGAATACGGCTCCTCCGGACGGACAAGGCTGTGCCATCAACGGAGGCGCTTTTTTCAATGGCGCCATCAGCAACTATCCGTCTACTTACAATGGCAAATACTTTTTCCTGGACTACTGCGGAGGATGGATCAACTACATCAACCCTGCATCGCCCACACGGACAGCCTTTGCAACAGGTTTAGGCGGCGGACTTGTTTATCTTAAACAAGGTAATGACGGAAATCTTTATTTCCTGAGCCGGGATAATAGTGCGCTGTACAAACTTATTTACACCGGCACACAGGCCCCTGCCATCGTTACGCAGCCACAATCGCTTAGCATACCGCAAGGACAAACGGCCACCTTTAGTGTAGTGGCTACTGCCAACCCCGCTCCCACCTACCAGTGGAGAAAGAATGCCGTAAATATCAGTGGTGCCACAACAGCCAGTTATTCCATCTCCAACGTACAACCGGCAGATTCCGGTCTTTATAGCGTAGTAGTGACCAACACCGCCGGCAGCGTTACCAGCAGCAACGCAAAACTGACCATTGCCAAACCCAATACACTACCTGTTGCCACTATCACAGTTCCTGTAAACGGCGCCACATTCCGTGCAGGCGATACCGTTAGATTTACAGGTACCGGTACGGATGCCGAAGATGGAACACTTCCTGCCAGTGCATTTCATTGGTGGATTGATTTCCATCATGCCAATCATATCCATCCCGGTCCGCAGGTACCTGACAGTGTTAAAACAGGCACTTTTGTTATTTCTGCAGAAGGACATACGGAAACAGATATCTGGTATCGCATTCTTCTTTCTGTGAAAGATAGCAGAGGTGAATTGGATACCACTTATGTAGAAATGTTCCCGGTTACCTCCAATATAACATTGAATACACAACCCGCCGGGCTGCAGATCCGCCTCAATGATATTCCTTTTACCACACCGTATTCTTCGGCTACCTTGTCCGGGATGGTAAGACCCATGGATGCCCCTTCTCCGCAAACGCTTAACGGGGTTACCTATATTTTTGATCACTGGGTACATGGAGGCGCGAGAGTGCAGAACATCCGGATTACTGATAATGATACTACGTATACGGCTATATTCAAAGCAGCACCCGCCGCCACCACATTGCCACCCGTACAGGATGCATACGTGAGAGATGGAACCAATGCAGCCATCACATTTGGTACAACAGATTCCACCCTGTTGATTACTAAAGTGTCGCCAGCCGGACAATTGAATAATGCCCGTGAATCCTACTTTACTTTTGACCTCACCAATGCGGCGAGCGCTGTATCATCCGTGGTACTGAAAGTATTTGGCCGTGTAGATGGTACGGTTGCCACCAGCGTACCAGTCGCAGCATATCCGGCCAGTAATATTACCTGGTCCGAAAAAACCATTACCTGGAATAATAAACCGGCAACCGGCAGTACCGCTTTAGCATCTGCCGTACTGACCAATGATACCGCCAGGTATTATACCTGGGATGTAACCAGCTATGTGCAAAGTGAACTGCTGGCAGGACGAAAAAAGATAACGCTTGTACTGAAAAGTCAGCAGGCACACGATCCACGTATACTCCTCAATTCAAAAGAGGCAGCAGCGAATCGTCCACAACTCGCAGTGATTGCAGATTCAACAGGAGGCCCGGCTTGCACACCGGCTACTGCCAGCAGCGATGATGGAAACGTAGCCGCCAATGCCCTCGACAATGATATGAATACCCGCTGGTCAGCAAGCGGCAACGGAGAGTGGATACAATTCTGTCTGGGTAGCACCGCTACTGTTACTGGCGTGGATATCGCATTTTTTAAAGGTGATACCCGCCGTTCTCTATTTGATGTACAGGTTAGCACAGATGGTAACACCTGGACCAATGCCGCTACGGGCTTGCAGAGCAGTGGTACCTCCGTCAATTTTGAGAGCTTTACATTTACCGGTAAAACGGCGAAGTATGTACGTATTCTCGGACATGGTAATAACTTAAACCTGTGGAACAGCTATGCGGAAGTGAAAATTAACACAACTACCAGCCTGGCTGCCTCCAAATTATCAAAAGCACCTGCCTTCTCCGTATATCCTAACCCTGCAGGGGCATACTTTACGGTAAAATTCAGTCTGCCTTCAAATGGCTACACGATACTGGCGGTGTATGATATAACAGGCAAACAAAGATTGATACCTGTAAACGGACAACTTAACGCCGGCGCCTATACGGAAATGATATCCGCGGCTTCACTGCCAGCTGGTATCTATGTGATAAAACTGGTGCATAATGGTCAGGTGAGAACCCTGAAAGTAATGAAGGAATAAATCTATGTAACAAGTCAGCGCTATATGGAGAAGCATATTCTTCTCCATATAGCGCTGACTTATTTAATCAGCATTTACAGATTATGAATAAAAGCGATCATTAACCCTGCCGTTACGCGGGTCGCCGGTACTGTACCGATGGTGCCGGTCAGTAAATTGGATTCTTTGGGATCATCAAAATTAATCGGCTGCTGATAGCTGCCTGTATGACCGTATCCCAATAAAATGCCGGTGCGGAGATTATATTTGCTTCTCTTTATATTCAACCCTAACTGACAATAATAATTGTCCCATATCGCAGTATTGGGTGAAAAGCCATCAGTGGTTTCCCGGGTCGCATAGTTAAAGTCAGTGCGTAGCGAACAATATGCTACCAACTGCGGCTTCAGCTGATAACTAACGCCAACGCCTATATTAAAAATTGCTTTCCTCGCTTCCCTCATTTCCAGTAATGCCGCTGTAGAAGAATGGGAGCCTCCGGTATCCGGTCTTACAAAACCTTCTGCACGTGGAGTCAGGATATTGTATTCTTTTACTTTCAGGAAGTATTCTGCGGCCACATACACCTGTCCTTTATCGTAGTCATATGCATAACCCAGCGCAATACTTGCCGGCACTTTATAATCGGATTTTAGTTTTGTCTGCCGCGTACTCGCCAGTAGATTCACTACCTCCTGTGGGATGAAATGAATATTGGCAATAGCATTATTACTCAGTAAAGTACCCCTTCCTCCAAGGTGAATGAGTGGTGAAGAAAACAGTAATCCAACATGATGCTTTTCCATTTCATAGCTGAGTCCCACTTTTAATCGCAGTCCGATATGATGATAGTCTACCTGGTAGACGCCTTCATTACTGGCCAACGGCATTGTGCTGGTGGTACTGTTGCCGAGCAATGCCCGTGAACTGAAGGTTTCACTGTAATGCTGGGAACGCGATTGCCCTTCGGCCATAAACCCTATCGCCCATCGTTTTGTAAGTGCAAAACCGGTGCTGATCAGCGCCGATGTTTCCCTTGTTATATTTTGAAAATTATACTGCCCGATATAATACTCCAGGCCGGGAGCGTTCGCACTATCCCGTATATTCAGTTTGGTGTCCTGTTGCTGGGATACATTGTAATTAAATACGGCTGTATGCATAAGCGCATAGCCAATATACACGGGCTTTTTTTTGCCTAATGCTACCATCCCGGACAGCATCTGCGGAACACTGGATGTAATACGTGATTTTAAATCTTTCCCCGTGCCCGTCCCATTCTTGATTTTGATAGACTCCACCTGGTAAACAGTTCCGGAAATAGATACTGCCTTCTTCTGCGTCCAGGCCTGCAAGGCTGGGTTGTAAAAAAGCACCCCGCTGTCGCGATTGTTGGCCAGCACTGCACCTGGGGTAAAAAATCCGGCAGGTCCGTAGTTGTCAGACCAGTAATTGGCATCCTGCGCCCAGGCAAATTGGCTGATCCCTGTGAAAAGGATGATCAAAGGAAGTATTCTCAGCATACGATATGGTTGATAAATTCTCAAAATGAACACACAGGAAAAGTAATTGTTCAAAATGATTCGTTTTAAAAGTTTAAACCGGCCACAGTCAATGGTCTCCGGCCACCTAAAACCATGAAAAGCATGTCGCCCTGCCGGATCGGGTAACGTCCCCTTTCAGAGCTAATAATGAATTTTTAAAATGATCAACCCCGCTATAATAGCGGGGTTGATCATTTTGTGCCCTCACCCTTTTATTCATGACGTTAAAAGCCTAGTTAGCCTGTCCGGTTCACCAATCAATATGTCTAACTCCCCTACGATTATGTCCGGCTGGCTGACTTGCGCTGGCCGACCTGTTGCGGTTGAAATACTTTTGAGAAGCAAATAAGAAAAAAATAAACACCATGGACAAACACAATACACACGGGCCGCACAAACTAATTATCGGTTTGGTATCACTGCTGTCCATGCTATTCATTGCAAGTGCATCCTTTGAAAAAAAACCACAGGATTGCCGCATGATCAACATCTCCACAAAAAGAAAAAAAATTTAAACCTAACATGATGAAAACGAACAAACACACCCTTATCAGCCGGGTTATTGCAAGCGCACTTATGCTGGCCACCGTGCCAGGTTTCGCCCAGGTTAATACCAATAATGCTGAACAAATCCGGCCTTTCCATATCAGTATCCCGGAAGCGGCGATCACTGATCTTCATCACCGGTTATCAGCAACAAGATGGCCAGACATGGAAACGGTTACCGATCGCTCTCAGGGCGTGAAACTAGCGCAGATACAGGGCCTCGTAAAGTACTGGGATAAAAATTACGACTGGCGAAAAGCAGAAGCAAAACTGAATGCACTGCCACAATTCGTTACTAAAATCGACGGACTTGACATTCATTTTATTCATGTCAAATCCAAAAATCCCAAAGCCCTGCCGATCATTATCACCCATGGCTGGCCTGGTTCCGTATTCGAACTTATAAAAATCATTGGCCCCCTGACTAACCCCGAGGCTTATGGCGGCCGTGCGGAAGATGCCTTTGATGTAGTCATCCCTTCCATGCCTGGCTATGGCTTTTCTGAAAAGCCCAAGGGTACCGGCTGGGGGCCTGAACGCATCGGCAACGCATGGGATCAACTGATGACCCGCCTCGGTTACACCCATTATGTGGCACAGGGCGGCGACTGGGGTTCTGTAGTGGCAGATGCCATGGCGCGTCAGCATTATGCAGGCCTCATAGGTATCCACGTGAACATGCCGGCAACAGTACCTGCTGACGTAGCAAAAGCACTTAAAAACGGAGATCCTGCACCGGCCGGATTATCTGCTAAGGAACAGGCAGCATTCAATTCACTGAATAATTTATATACCAAAGGCGGTGGCTATGCTGCACTCATGGTAACCCGTCCGCAAACACTGGGTTATGGACTCACGGACTCACCTTCTGGTCTTGCTTCTTTTTTCTTAGACAAGTTTAACGACTGGACTTATAGCGGCGGGAATGCGGAAAAAGTACTTACCAAAGATGAAATGCTCGATGATATTTCGCTCTATTGGTTTACCAATACTGCAGCATCTTCTGCACAGCTTTACTGGGAAAACAATAACAACAACTTCAATGCTGTGGAGCAAAGGACTGCTGAAATTTCCATCCCTGTAGCGGTAACCGTATTTCCCGGTGAGATCTACCAGGCGCCCCGCAGCTGGACAGAACGTAGCTACCATCACCTTATTTACTTCAACGAGGCTAACAACGGCGGCCATTTCGCGCAGTGGGAACAACCACAACTCTTCTCCGAAGAACTCCGCGCCGCCTTCAAATCATTGCGCTGATAAAAAGCAGGTTCCGATTTAAATCATTTCATCATAAGTAAACTTTGACGGGCAGCCAGCTGAAAACAGTTGGCTGCTTCTTTTTGTGCTTTACAAATTATGCATTAAAAAAGCGCCACCAAAGCGAACAATTCATTAATTTGTATGGTAATTAGTTCCAACTTTATATGACTGCAGAAAATAAAACCTATTCGATTGCTTTGAGGATGAGACGAATCATATACGAAGACACCTATGTAACTGTTCCTGTAACGCGGGAAGTGTTGAGAGACGAGGAAGATGGGTCAGCCCGTATTGATTTTGAAAAGCTGGTAGCCGCAGCAACAGTCATCAGCCAGGACCCGGCGGCAGAGTGGATTACAGAAGAAGTTCAGGTAGAAGCCCATCCAATACAACAGCCCACACCGGACGACCGTAAAAGTCTCGCCGGCGAATTTCCGTCATTAGACTAAAGTGATGCATGCCATGTTCAGCTATCAGCAATATTATCCATCCGCTCCCTTAGCAGACTTTATTGAATGCTATTGGCTATTAAATGCGCCTGGAGGGTTTATGGATACTCCGGATCGTTTAATACCTGGTGGCCGCGTGGAATTGATATTTAATTTTGGTGCGCCGCTGGATTGGTTAATTTCAGCAGACAATCCCAAAGGGACCCGTTTGAATGGTCCCATGCTGATGGGACAACGTAACAGGATATTTTATGCCCAAAGCAACGGTAAAACCCGCATGCTGGGCGTGAGATTTAAACCCGGCGGCCTGTTGGCATTTACCCCAATACCGGCATCCGGGTTATTAAACGCGATCATTCCTGCCGACCTGATTTTAGGTGCACAGCTAAAAAACTGGGAGATGCTTTTGCAGGAGCAGTCTACTGATGAGAAGATGGTACAGGCGCTGGATGTATTACTGAAAAAGGCATTAAAAAGTACACCTGACGACAGATTGCTGGTCAACTTCACCATCGATGCGCTGCGTAACAGTCAGGAAGATATATCTATTGCAACCATCTGTCAGCAAACAGGTTGGTACTATAAGAAGCTGGAAAGGGTTTTTCTGAAAAACACCGGCTACACGCCAAAGTATTACCACAAAATACTACGTTTCAATAAGGCCGTCAGAATTATGCGGACCACGGATGTTTTGACCGATATTTGCTATGAGTGTAATTATTTTGACCAGGCGCATTTCATAAGGGATTTCCGGCAGTTTACCGGTACCACCCCCGGCCAGTTTAAAAAAGAGGATAATAAGATAGCAGCCATTCTGATAAAACACCAGCCTGTCTAAAATATACAATTCCACCCCGAAAAACCTTTATAGCTTTGACATTTATACCAAACTTATAACATGTCGGATTCACAGCCCGTATCCAAAATCTTACTGGCCACAGGAGTACTTTTTGCAGGCATTTGCTGGTACTTATCCTTTAGCCTTACCGCACATACCTGGTATACCTTATGGGTGGCGCCAATTCCCATACTTTATTTTTCCTTGCGGCTTTCCGGAAAGTGGGCGTTTGCCATCGCTTTTGCCGGGTATTTATTAGGCAGACTCAGCTGGGTCCCCTATTTATTGAGCGTGTTGCCTATGCCGCTGGTGTTGATCTTTACGCTGATATTGCCATTGATATTTGCATTGCTGGTGATAGCTGCCCGTAAAATTATGCTCACCTATACGCATTGGTCCACCGTGTTTGCGTTCCCGGTATTATTTACCACTTTTGAATACCTGCTGTTCCTTTACTCCCGGGATGGCACAGTGGGCAGCATCGCTTATACACAAAACGATTTCCTGCCTGTTGTGCAGGTTGCTTCCCTCGCAGGAATACAAGGCATCACCTTCCTGGCCACGTTTTTTCCGGCCGCCATTGCGCTCATCCTGTTCAGGTATAAAAATAAACTTCCCGTCAGGACGCTATCATTCGTGACGGTGGGTATACTTGTTGCAACAATGGCTTTCGGTATAATTCGGCTTAGTGACACTCCTTCCGCCAAAAAATCAGTCCGCGTGGGGATGGCCACCATCGATGAGCAGGCCTATCACAGGAAGTATGTGGCCGGGGAGGACAGGAATTTACACCTGGCCAATCTCTACCTGCAGGAAGTAGCTGTATTGGCAAAACAAGGGGCCAAAGTAGTGGTATTCCCTGAAAAGATGTTTACCGTACAGGATACCGGTCGCCCCGTGATCCTGCAGATGTTCAAAGACTCGGCCATCGCTCACCAGGTATTTATCATTGCCTCTGTAGCAAATAAGAAAGCGGATTATTATGAAAACAGGGCCTGGGTCATCTCTGATGAAGGAAAGCTCATCGCCGATTACCAGAAAGTCCATTTATTTGAAGGGGAAGTACTGGACACCGTCAGGCCCGGAAAAGAAAGGGCATTATTCCATCGGAACGGTGCTACAGAAGGCGTTGCTATCTGCAAGGATATGGATTTCCAACAGTATATACTGGGTTATGGAAAGTCACAAAGCAATCTTTTATATGTTCCGGCCTGGGACTTTGTCGTTGATGGCTGGATGCATAGCCGTATGGCCATCATGAGAAGCGTGGAAGGCGGGTTTGGTATGATCAGAAATGCCCGGCAAGGGAGACTGACCATTAACGATTATCGCGGTAAAGTGCTGTTTGAAGCCAATGGCGACAATGGTACTCCTACCCTGTTAACGGGAACCATTGATGCGCAATACCATACAACTCTTTACAGCAGATGGGGGGATTGGTTTAGTATCATCAATGCAGTTGCCGCCGTATTGTGTATGCTGCTTTTAGTAAGAAAGAAATAGGCCTGATCCTTACTGTAAATAACTTCATCCCTGCTTCCCACCGGAACAGGGATGAAGTTATTTACGACCATACGTAAAATATCCGATGTACAAAATACGCGATGCAAGGGAGCATTGCTGACGGTGGCAGCGGGTAATTAAATAAATTTTGAACTTCGCCCTTTTGGTCTATTTTTGTCGCCTACTTATATCTTAAACATCCCTACCAACTGGTTATACAAAACAAGCTTACTCTTATGAATGAAAAGGTAATTGGCATTATGGGGGCCATGCATGAAGAAATCAACAGCGTATTGGAACTGATGTCTGGTATAGAAGAGTTTTCCTTTGGCAGAAGAACATATTATGCAGGAACTATCAATGGAATAAAAACTGTTTTGGTTTTCTCCAGGTGGGGAAAGGTCGCAGCAGCCACCACTGTCACGAGTCTGATTACTAAATTTAACATCACGGATCTCCTGTTCATTGGTGTTTCAGGAGCTATCGATGCGAAGCTAAAAATTGGAGATATTGTAGTAGCCGACCGATTGATTCAGCACGATATGGATGCACGTCCTTTAATGCCGCAGTATGAAATTCCGCTGTTGGGAATGAGCTACTTTGAAACAGATCAGCAGCACCTGGCTATTGCGCAACAAGCTGTGGAAGGTATGTTAAAGAAAGGTATCGGATCATTTATTGCACCCGTTGAAATAGCGCGTTTTGCGCTGGATAATCCGCGCTTGTATACCGGGGTGATAGCCAGTGGTGATCAGTTTTTCGCCAGTCAGCAGGATAAAGAACAACTGTATGGTGCTCTCCCGGAAACCCTTTGTGTAGAAATGGAAGGTGCGGCTGTAGCCCAGGTTTGTTATGAGTATGACGTACCCTTTGCGGTTATCCGGATCATTTCAGATGAGTGTAATGAAAACTCTTCCATCGATTTCCCTGATTTTATACAACATGTATCCAGCAGGTACGCTCATCAGATCATTGAAAATGTATTTACGTTGTTATAACTTTTTGGAAACAAGCCATCCCTGGCCTCGTCATGCGACAATTTTATACAATGATATTATAATAAAAAAATGGAAGCAATTTCAACCAAAACTGACCAGAGAATTAACTCCATAGATACGCTTCGGGGAATCGTAATGATCATTATGGTGCTTGATCATGCCCGTGATTACTTTAGTTCAATTAACTATGATCCTTTAGACCTCAATAAAACGTCTGTCCTGCTCTTTATGACGCGTTGGATCACCCATTTCTGTGCGCCAACTTTTCTGTTCCTGTCAGGGACCAGTGCATTTCTATCGCTGTCAAAAAAGAGCCACAAAGAGGCCTCTTTAACGCTACTTAAAAGAGGTGTATGGCTCATCTTCATGGAGCTTACCATTCTTAATTTTGGCTGGCAGTTTGATCCGGGATTTCACCTGATATTTTTACAGGTGATATGGGCCATTGGCTGGAGTATGATCCTCTTATCCGGTTTGATATTTCTACATCCTAAATATATTCTCTGGATTGGTTTAGTGATCATTTTTGGACATAACACCCTTGATCAGCTACCCGCCAGTAGCTTTGGGCGTTCCTCCTACCTTTGGATGTTACTGCACGAGTCCGGAATTTATAAGATAAACAATTATGAAAGTATATTCGTTCTTTATCCGCTCATTCCGTGGATAGGCGTAATGGCTGTTGGCTATGCTTTCGGAACGCTCTTTAAATATCCTCCTGCTTTCAGAGTGCCCCTATTTATAAAGATAGGATTGGGATGCCTGGTACTATTTATACTATTGCGTTTTTTCAACTTTTATGGAGATCCATTTCCATGGCAACTACAGGACGTTTGGTGGAAAAGCATCCTTGATTTTATAAAATGTAATAAATATCCTCCCTCCTTACTTTATATTTTGATGACATTGGGAGTAGCTATTACTGCCCTGGCGCTTCTTGAGTATAAACAGAATTGGCTCACGGATATATTAAGTGTATATGGAAAAGTGCCGATGTTCTTTTACGTGCTGCACATCTATTTAATGCATGCTACTCAGTTACTGGTTACAGTTCTGTGTGGTTTCTCTGTTGAAACCATGCTCAATTTTCCTTTCCGGGGCGCACCGCCTTCCGGGTGGGGATTCAATCTTCCTGTAGTTTATCTTGTCTGGATAATGGTAGTGGCTACGCTCTATATCCCCTGCCGTTGGTATATGCGCCTTAAACAAAGGGAGAAGAAATGGTGGCATAGCTATATTTAATTATTCATTTAACTTAATAAACTTTACAAAGAAAAAGTTTTGGAATATGGGGTGGCAAATGAGCATTTAAGTATAAATAATATTTGTAAATTCATTTATGAATATAAATTTTGTTTGCTTCCTGATTTTCCCGCTTATTGTTGCCTGTAAAAAAAACAGTGCTGTGACTGGATCAAATTTGCCTGAACCTGATACCGCTATCACCAACAATTCTTATTCTCTTGTAACCGCAGCAAGTACGATATCGGTGGATACCGGCAACGTGTACAGACTTGGTTTGGCACCATACGCGTCCTTCTTTAAACTAGACCGAAGCGTAAAAAATGGTGACGTTTATTATGAAGCCATTTTGGAAAGCTCAAAACAATTCAGCCCATTAAAGTTTTATATATCAAAGAATGGGACCGGACAGGTGATGGCAGTTGCTGCTCCTTCAGAAGCCGAGGTAGAAAAGTTTAATAAAGAATGGCAACGATAACTGATGAATGACCACGCCTACCTCTTTTGATTAAAACCTGCTGGACTTTCTGAACTCCAGTGGTGAAATATTCGTTTTAGTTTTGAACAGTTTCGAGAAAGACTGCGGATATTCAAACCCCAGTTCAAAAGCTATTTCATTTACGGACAAATCTGTCATACTCAGTCTCTCCTTCGCCTTCTCTATGATCTTCTCCTGTATGTGCTGTTGGGTACTGTTGCCTGTAAGCGTTTTGAGCAAACCGCTCAGGTAATTAGGCGAAATATTAAGCTGACTGGATATCTCTTTCACCGTAGGTATCCCCTTGTCTTCCAGTGTTTCCTGCGCAAAAGCTTTTTCCAGCAATGCTTCCAGCTGGCTCACAATACCATGGTGGGTGATTTTACGGGTAATGAACTGCCGCTGGTAGAAGCGTTCTGCATATCCCAGTAGAGATTCGATGAGTGAAATAATAATCCCCTGGCTGAATTTATCTATATTAGTACTATACTCCTGTTCTATGTTCTTAAACAACCCACTGATAGTCTGCTCCTCTTGATCAGACAAGAACAGGGCTTCATTTACTGCATAATCAAAGAATTCGTACTGCCTTATCTTCAATGCAAGAGGATGATTCCAGAGAAAGTCCGGATGGAGCAGTAGCAACCATCCGGACTGACTCAATGCCTCCATCTGATCGGCATTAAAACTAAATACCCGCCCCGGTGCGATGAAGTTCATCACACCTTTGTCAAAATCATACTCCTGCTGACCATATTTCATTTTCAAACAAGCCTGTGTGGACTTGCTCATACCTATAAAATAAAAATCAGCAGTCACCACGATATCAATATTCTTAGACTGTTTTTTTAATTCCCCGATATTGAGTACACTAATCAGCGGGTGTTTTGTATCAGGCAAGCCTCTCAGCTGCAATAGCTCATGAATACTTTTTATTTTCAGGGGCAGGTTTCCGGCCATAGTATTTAGTTTTGATGGTACCAGGCAGCATACTCCCTGGCAAAATCCCGTAGTTTTCTTTTTCCTTGTATTGGTCTGTTAAGGTAATAATCCTTCTGTGCTTTCCCATTATGCATATTTTCCTGCATTTCCATCAATAATCCCGCCACCTCAGACGATACGCCGGCAGCTTCGAGCCCTTGTTTTACTTGTTCTCCGGGAAGTACTATCCATTGGAGGTCTTGTATGCCAATGGCTTCTCCTATGATTTGTGCAGCCTGTGTGCAGGTAAGTTCCTCGCTGGACACATACATCACATTCAAACCGGCAGCTGCCGGAGTATTGATATCCTCCGCGATGGCATCTGCAATGTCCTCCGGAGCCACAAAAGCTACCATATCTTCTCCCCCATAATTGGATGCAATCATGCCCTGCTGGCGGATCATATCCTTCAGGTGATAGAAATTACTGTAAAAAGGGCCTGGTCGTACAAAGGTAATAGCCACGTCCTTCAATGTCTCAAACTTTTTCTCCGGGTGTATAGCATTCAGCAGGTGCGCTACCCAGCCGGTGAGCACGACTACCCGCTTTATCCCGGTTTCCCTGATAGCCTGAATATAATTATCCATATTTCTATCCCATACATCCAGATCCCTTGCGGTGAAATCCAGTGGATTCATACAATAAACAGCATCTGCGCCGGCAAAGGTGTTAACGAGGAAAGGCAGGTCCTGAATGCTGCCAATAGCGGGTTGAGCACCCATTGCCTGTATCTGGGCCTGCTTGTTGAGATCTGTACTGATGAGGGTAACCTGGTGTCCCTCCTTCACCAGTATTTCAGTGAGCGGTTTACTGATATGCCCGAGAGAGCCGGTAAGTACAATTTTCATTTTAAATATTTTGATGTACTCAAAGGTCCCACCGAATGCCCGCGTAAAAGTGTTCAGATCTCAGTAAATTGTATGAAAATGTACTTAAAAATAAAAGGTGGCCTTGTGAAAGATGCCACCCTTGCGCTCACAGCACTTTATTGAGCTTGTGCTGTCTGCTTAAGTGCATAGGCTGAAATACATTTTCAAAATTCTCTCCCCATGTTTCCATCGCAAATAATATAGGCAACAGGCTTTCACCATAAGCCGTCAACGTGTATTCAACTTTGGGCGGTAATTCCGGATAAACATACTTTTTAACGATCCCATAGTCTTCCAGCTCCGATAGTTGCTGGCTAAGCACCCGTGGGGATGCATGAGGATGTGCTTTATGCAGTTCACTCGGCCTTTTAAGGCCCCTGTTAATAGAAAGTATCAGGCAGGGCTTCCACTTTCCGCCAATCACCTCCATTGTAATGCCCATACCACAGGCAATCAGATCATTTGTTGTTTTCTTCTGATACATCTTAATACTTATTACTGCAAAAATACACCTTACGCCATTCATTCGCCATAGCGATAATTTTCCCCCTATCTGATAATTTTCACGGGTATTGTTTGCATCCCGGCTTATCAGGAGTTTTGCTTCCGTAAATGTTAAAACAACAAGCTACCATGAACAATTTATCAAACAGCGAAAAAGCAGCAGCCATCCAGAATAGCATAGAAACAAACACATTGCTGGAAACGGGCCTGCTACATCCTACCAGGTACAAACAGCACAATCCGAATGTTGCCACCGGCAGACAGGCCATCCTGGACTTACACGCGCAGATGCCACATGAAAAAATATATACCAATGTAGTACGTGCATTCCAGGACGGAGACTATGGCTTCGTACATGTAGACTATTACCTGTTCGAACCTACTGTGGCATTCGACATACACCGCTTTGAAGAAGGTATTAGCGTTGAACATTGGGATAATCTTCAACCCACACCCAAAGAAAGAAATCCGGCTGGCCGTACCATGACAGATGGTAAAACAAAGGCAACAGATCATCATAAAACGGCCGCCAATAAAGAAATCATAACAAGGTTCACAGAAGATGTCCTCATACCACAAAACTGGAACGAAATACATACCTATTTCAGTAATGACCTGCTCATACAGCATCATCCATACCTGGGCGATGGCGTAGCTGCTTATGTGACAGCCATGCAGGAATGGAAAGCCAATGGACAACCCCTGGAATATAAACAGTTACACCTTGTATTGGGAGAAGGAAACTTTGTACTGGCATTGAGCGAAGCATATTGGCAGGGAAAACATACTGCCGTCTATGATCTATACAGGGTGGAAGAGAACAAGATAGTAGAACACTGGGACGTATTTGAAACCATTCCGCCAATAGAAGACAGAAAAAATACAAATGGTAAGTTCTAGCTGCCGGAAAGATTACCTTTAGCACTAAAATTATTTTGGCGGCTCCCCGCTTTCATTTCATTAATAAATTATATAGTTTCGCAGTATGTTAACTGTGGAAAAAATCGGGGGCACATCAATGAGTGCCCTCAAAGATGTAATCGACAATATCATTTATTACGGCCGTACCGGCGATAGACTATACAATCGTGTCTTTATTGTTTCTGCTTTTTCCGGCGTCACCAACCTGCTGCTGGAGAATAAAAAGACAAAAGCACCCGGTGCCTATCATCAATTCGCAACAGGAAATGATTACCATCAGGCACTTGAAGCCGTCAGACTTCACCTTAAACAGCTGAATGCCCACTACGGGCCTCTCGGGCTCAATATAGCGCATGCCGACGAAGTAACTGATGGCATTATTAACCGGGTGCTGACCTATCTCGATAGCGCCAACACCATGCTGGCCTCCGGATACCTCAATGAAGGCATTCTGCTGGCGGTTCGGGAGATTCTCGCCTCCGTAGGCGAAAGCCATTCCGCCTTTGTGCTGACAAACATCCTGCAGAACAAAGCCCTTAACGTAGCCCTGGCGGACCTAAGCGGCCTGGGTGATGGACGCTCCCTCACGATTGATGAACGCATCAGGGAAGAATTTGCGACCATCGATCTTAAAACCTGTCTCTGTATTGCCACAGGATATGTAAAGGGAACGGAAGGGATCATGAGAGAATTTGACCGCGGCTATTCTGAGGTCACTTTCAGCAGAATAGCGCAACTCCTCCGGCCGGAAGAAGCCATCATCCACAAAGAATACCATCTGTCAACCGCCGATCCGGCATTGGTAGGCATAGAAAACGTACAACCAGTTGGGTATACCAACTATGACATTGCTGACCAACTGGCCGATGTTGGCATGGAAGCTATTCATCCTAAAGCGGCCAAACCGTTGGAGATAGCCCTTATCAATCTTCGTATCAAAAATACCTTTGAACCCGAACATCCAGGCACGCTGATCACTAAAAATTACGTGTCTGCACATAAGCGCGTGGAGGTAATCACCGGTTCGGACCAACAACTACTCATCGACATCTATGACCCGCTAATGGTAGGCGCCGTGGGAAGTGATCTCGATATCATGCAGGTATTTGCCCGTTATAGCATCAGCTATACCTTTAAAGCTACCAGCGCCAACAGCATCAGCATCGTCATCTGGGAAAGTGATTTGAATCAGAAGTTATTGAAGGACCTGAAAGCAAAATATGAACATGTGACGGTTGAACCTGTGGCAATGGTTTGCCTGCTAGGCTCAAACATGGATCAGCCGGGATTATTGGCCAAAGCGACTGCCGCACTGGCCCAGGCCGAGATTAATATTTTAAGCGTGGGGATAGCGTTGAGAAAAGTCAATTTCCAGTTTGTAATTACGAGGCAACATTTCAAAGCAGCGATTGTTGCGCTTAATAAGGCCGTGGGGCAATAGGATGATGGAATAGACCTATCAAGGATAGGTTCTTTATTTTCTAACCACCATAGTTAAATTTGCAGCAAATCCGATTTAACAGGCAACTTGTTGATGGTTCAGTCTTTCATCTTTTGAGGCCATGACAGTATCGTCAATCACAATTAAGATCCACTTGCTCTTCGTCAATAAACATATCATTCCATTCATAAAAGCCAAACGCCCCTCTTTAAATGGAGTTAACAGTCTATTTCTAAAGAATGTTTGTCCGTATGGAACCTCATGGTCAGAAAAGAAGTGATCTATCAGCTTTTTGCAAAGCCTTGTTTATCGTCTATATAAAGCGGCTTATAATCACTTGTCTTCGCCATATGCTTCATCGCCATAGTGATCAGGATACCGAGGATGCCTGAATTCTATTACAGCCAGGTCATCTTCCCGTGAGCTCCTTTCACATTTTCTATGTTTCCACCTAGCCATTGAATCTGAGTAACTACGTCCTGTTTCATCTACATACAGTCTTGCTACGGGATTGCTTTACAATAAAACTAGCTAAACAAAAGAAAAAATATCTGTTCCAAAATAAAATGGAGTGTATCCTCCTGAATCCAAGTATATATTTTTTTATAATGTTAAAATCTTTAAAGAATACGGAATGCGTTTTGCGTTTTGCGTTTTGCCAGCATCAAAAGCTAAATACATTACAATTGATTCGAATACCAAGAGACCGTCCTTATCTCAATAAACCAGTAATTCATCAATCTGATCCCTAAGTCTTTGATCTCTAATTGAAATAAACTCCTCAATATTATCTACCTCGACCCCTGCCATTTCAGGCATATACTCCGCCTTTATTAAGTAGTTCAGTCGCTTCATTCCTTTTTTTGAATGAATCTTATCTAAATCAGATCTTCTTACCAAACAGTGCCCCGCAACAGAATCAATATTCATTTGCCAATTCAAATCTTCTATATTTTCAGGCTTTTCTTCAAAAGAAAAGAACTTAAATAGTATTAAAGAATTCTGTTTTTTACTTCTTAAGAGAGATGAAAATTCGACTTCATTATCTTCTTTGTACAATAGTCTGGCAAAAAGGTAGTGATAAAAACCCCAATTGTCCATTTTATGAAGGATACTAAGCGGTGAAAATGGTTTGCTTCCCAATCGTTCAAGTTCAAAAGAGAGCTTTTCTTTTAGCGAAGAAGGGTCCAGGTTTCTGACTAATTTCACCAACTCATACATTGCATATCTTATTGAGCTCTGAGTAATTGCTTTCCCTGCCATCACTCTTGTCAAAGTATAAATGTCGATAAATTTTGATGTAATCTTGATTTTTTCATCCACCAAAAATGAATCATCTATTTTTGTAATTGGAGCAATAATCAATGGATAAGTCAGTGAATCCGCAACTGGATAAAAATTTGATGAGTAAATATTTTCGAATCCCTCAATACAAGTGTTTCTAAGTTCGAAAATTTTCATATAAAGATTTGAAAAGAAATCAAAATCAGAACGAATGAAAAAATAGTAATCCTCAGTTTGTTTCAAATATGTTTTGGTTGAATTATTCTTGACCCAGGAATGAAATTGCGTTCCTATCAATTCAAAATCTTCATTTTCAGACCCAACTTGCTTAGGCCTTATTGTTTCGGCATACTTTGCCCTTAGCCATGCTCTAAAAAAGTCCAAATCACCATCAATTCCAGTAACAGACTTCAATTCACCAATTCTATTTTTCCAAAATGAGTTCATTTCTTCTCCCTTATTCTCATCTTCAATTTTTGAAAGTAAAAACCCTTTAAGAATTTCTGTTGGGTTTAAACTTAGTCCTCTGTCATTCATGGTTTCAAAAATTGTATACGCATTCTCCATAGAATATGCTTTTACCTCAACCATTATAATCTTATCCAGCATCCACTCGATAAATATTGGTAATTTCTCTACTGAAATAAATTCTTCAGGAAATAGCTTAGTTATATCTTCATATCTTGCTATTAGATTATGAATTGATTCATCCTTATTTTTTTCGTCCGCTTCATATACTTCCGTGGGGTTGGTGAACAAATGCTCAATTACATCATTTCGTGATTCAACATTTAGAACGAGTGTGGTTTTTCCACCTTTTGTCACATACAAAAACTGCTTTAAATCCTTGACTTGATTCTCTGGCAGCATTAGTTGTAACTGTGCGTGATATAAATAAATAAGCAACAATGTGAATGAAGTCAAACGCTGTTGTCCGTCAACGATCGACAAACTTTTCTTATCATCACAGAGCACTATTGGCCCCATATAATAGCCGCCATAATCTTCATAACTTTCAATTGTGTCGTCTACATTATAAAATTTATCAAAGCAAATGCACAAATCGCTTATCAAAGCTTCAATATGCTTTCGCTGCCAACGATACTCTCGCTGAAATGAATCTATTTTATACCTGTTATTTGAAAGGACATCTGCTAAATTCTTGTCTTTTGCTTCTATAAATTGCATGTTATCTAAGTTCTTTAATTAATGTTTTTTGAATTTTATAAGCAAACTCGTAGACTCCGGAGTTTGCTTCTATCGGATCCAATTCACCATGAAACAATTTGCATCTCAACTCGTAAAGCATTTGAACAATTATCTTACTCACCAAATCATAGTCATTTGTAAAATAAAGGTCACTTATTCCATCAATCACAATACTGTTATTGGGTTGCGTAGATTTACCTGTCTTTGATATTCCTGGAATAATAATTTCAATTGGTTTATTAGGATTAATTTTTTGAAAGGCTTCTTTCAATTGGTTTTTCTTTTCCCAATCAGGAATGGCGTTAAAATCAGAGTCATTAGTTAACTCAACTATGGACCAATTAAAAAGTTCTACCCGGTGAATCGTTTGATTAGTTCTTTTCTTCTGAACTTCTAAAAACCACCTTTTTGAGGTCTTAGGCAATGAGTCTTTATATTCAACGAAATATATAAATTGTCCTGATGATTGAGAATGTGTTTTTGTATTATTCCTATTTAAGCTAATTGTTGAAAATGAGATTCTGTTTTCAAAATCAGGAATAGGATTAGCTTCTAATTCATAATGTAAGCGACCGATAAGCCAACGAAATTCCTTGGAAGAATCATCCATCCCTTTAAGTAAACTTTTTATCTTGTCCCGATATCGATTTGATGTTGCATTTATATGATTAATTATGGCGCCGTCCCTATCTCTCTTTGGATTACTTGATTCATCATAAAAATTAAGCATGTACCACGCATTGTAGGGTATCCATGCTTTAATAAATAGCGTGTAGTAATCCATTACTAAGTCAGCCCTATCAATCCAGTTATTTATATGAGTATTAATTGCCATTAAATTTTATTATTTATAAATTTCCTTTGCCACCATCTTCCCGATTTAGCTAATCTCCGCAGCTATATTATGTGGGAATGCCTACAGGTGACTTTCCTGAACATTAGTATATATACACAACAGAGAGTAATAAGGTACCATTTATGGCAAGTTAATTGTCCGGAGCATTTTATGAAAACGAACCGCTGGCAGTTTGACCAACAGTTTATCACTTAGATGTCTGGACGCCAGCCAGAGGTCTAAGTGCAAAGAATAACATTTCGCGTGACATCATTTTTAGTATTCGATACTTTCACTGTCTCCCCCATTGTGAAAGGTTGAATTATGCGCCATTACCAGATGTATTGCAGCTGTCGGAATCTTTGAAAGCAAAAAACTACGTACAGGACCCGAAGGCAGGCAGCAGGAACTAGAGATGAAAATTAGAGCCCCATAAGCTCAATTCAGGATACGATGGGATCAAGCCGAAAACCTGGGGGGATATCCATTTTTCAATATTCTCTAAAGGCCCATACACTCCCATTTGTCATTTTCAAATCCCCACTACACTATCTTTGAATATTATATAATACCCATTACACTCCCTTTAGCTAAGCTTCCATCTGTCCCGAAAACAGGTTCCCCGAATTATGTTATATTTATAGTAATCAAAATAATCTCCCATGGCAAAACAAATGTCTATCCTTCCCTTTACGGGAAAACTCGGTCCTCTCATTGGGTATAAGCGCAATGGCCAATACTTTCTGCGCTCCATGCCTCAAAGCGTGCAGCAAACGGCTGCTACCCGTCGCGCATCCCGCCGCTTTGGCATCGCCAGTAGAAAAGGCGCTTTTATCCGTAAGGCTTTTTACGGCAACCTGGATATCCATTGTGACGGCGGCCACATCAATCGGCTCAACAGGCTGCTCATTGCTGCCGGCGATCATCACGAGGCTCTAACAGGCTTCCGCTTCAATCAGCATACAGGAGTAGATCGTTTCTTTCCGGTGGCTCCCCGGCTCTTGAATAACGGGATATTAAATATTCCCGCACAAACCATCGACGGGTATAAAGGTATGGCTGCCCTCGAAGTAAAAGTGATCGCAACGCGTATTGATTTTAAATCACGCCAGGTGGCGGGAAGCGAAACGGTTACGCTCATGATAGATACGGATACCACTTTCCAGGAAACAAATGTTTCACTCGATGTACCCGGGCAAGGCTCACTGGTAGTAGTTTTCCAGGTAAGAGCGATGTACAAGGATGGCCCATCGCGCAGCAGACAATATACGGCCGCCGATATCATTGCAGTGGCAGCGCCACAAGTACCCAAATATGCTAAAAAACGTACTCCCCCAAAGCGGACGATATTGCCTTCCCTTCTTACCTATACACACGCATATCCAGCTGTTATTCAACTGGAATAAAGCGATCTTGCCCACGGAGATATTTTGATAAATAAACCCCTTATACCTGCTTCCTTTTAATAGTATTCTCTTCTCACAGCTACAGCCTTAATACTGAAGCAGCTTTGCTATGGCCAGTGCTGACCTCCATCCGTCTTCTGATGCAATTTCATAGGGATTATACATCCGGACGTCATCCCCGCATCAAGTCCACCTCTACTGCAATGCTACTATAGGCACTTAGCGGGTGCTAGGCATAGGCTCGACGGAGCCTACATAATGAAAATGCATGTTGCAGGTAATGAGTTCTATGGGATTCATCGGAATTTTGAAACCCCTTCTTTGTTATTCGAAAAATACCGCTGCCATTTACAACGGATAATCGAGGTCAAATAAAAATCTCCCCGGCTGTGGTAATGGTTTACGCGGCAGCTTATCATTACGCATAGCGGCATTATAGATAAAAGCGGCTACGATAATGGCAGATTGCTGAAGGTCTTGTACAGCCAGGTGATCATAAGTATCCATATTGGTATGATGTGTTCTGGTTTCATATTCCAATGGGTCCTGAATGAACTGAAAACCAGGTATACCTACAGCCTCGAAGGACAAATGATCTGTACTGCCGGTGTTGCTTCTGGTGATACCGGTAGCACCGAGGTCGGCAAAAGGCTGTAGCCAACTACGAAAAACGGGACCGGTGGCATCATTATTCTGCAGATAGATTCCCCTGATTTTTCCTGTGCCGTTATCAAGATTAAAATAAGCAGAAACCTGCTGCTGCTCCGGTGACAACTTCATATCAGCGGGATTACCATAATGATTTTTCACATAATTAAAAGAGCCCAGTACCCCTTGTTCTTCTCCTCCCCATAGTGCAATACGTATGCTGCGTCTGGGTTGTACGCCCAATGATTGTAATATCCGGATGGCTTCCATCATTACTGCGCAGCCAGCGCCATTATCTGTAGCACCTGTGCCGCTATGCCAGGAATCCAGGTGTGCGCCTATAATGACTACTTCGTTTTTTAGTACCGGATCTGTTCCGGGGATATCTGCTACAACATTATGGCCCTTGAGCTCATCGGTATACCATTGATTGCGGATATCCATTTCCAGGCTCACTGGTACGGATGAACGAAGTAAACGTCTGAAACGGAGATAATCTTCCCTGGATATTACCACTTCGGGTAAAGGCAGCTCATACCCTTTTACATAGCCACTTCTGCCACTTACTTCCATGGTGCCATCTCTCCCGTTAGGAGACATCGTTATCAAAGCCAGGGCGCCTTTTGCTGCGAGGTATTTCTTTACAGCGGCCTGCTTCCTGACTATTTCCAGGTAGTGTACTACTTCTTCGCGGCTCTCTATCATGTATTTATCCGGTAAATTATTCAGTACGCTATCCGGATAACGGTAAAGTATATGAACTGGTCGCAGCAAAGTATCATTTGTATTTTCTATTATGATCTTTCCTTTCACGGCCGCTCCCAATCGATCAATAGTCGCAATAGAAAGACTGTCCAGTAAAATAACCTTACCTGTTACCAGTCCCTTTGTGCTACTGCTCCAGGCTTTGGGATAGGCGATCAATGGCTGATAGTAAGGTGTTTTTAAAGCCACATAAGCATGTTCTGTACTCCAGCCTTTACCAAACTGCCCCCATGGTTCCAGTGCTGCATTCTTTAACCCCCATTGCTGTAGGGTTTGTACGGCCCATTTACTGGCCCTTCTGTAACCTGGAGAATTCGTGAGCCGCGGACCCGCTATATCTGTCAGATGGTACGCAATATCCGCTACCTGTGAGTGTTCGAGTCCTTCTGTACGGATCTTCTGCATCATGGATAAGTCTACCTGTTCTTGTTGGGCAAACAATGCTGTTGGCAGCAATAGGATAAAAACAAACATTTTTTTCATACACGGAGGGTTAGATGTATGTATAAATATAGCTAAATGGGAGTATATAAAACGCCTGATTAGTTATAGACGGATGAAAACTGCGGTATTTTCACAGCAAATACGTCCTGAATGTTTTGTCTTTTTAAGGTTTAGAGATAAGTCGTATCTATCAATTTATAAAGTGGTAAATATTTTTTCACTGATAACAGCATTGCATATTAAAATGGTGAGTTGTTAATACCATATGGGAGGATATTTGATCTTTTAGGTATAGAAGGAAACGTGTAGTAATTTATTGTTCCATAAAAAATGGTCAGACGTTCTTCAATTTGATACTGCCTGACTCAACGAAGCCGTCAAGCTAATATCCATGCCAGCCAAAGGTTTTACCCCAAAATAAAAATGGACAAACCTAAGTTTGTCCATTTTAGTGCTCAGAGCTGGATTCTTAATCTATTCTGAGTGAATATGTTGTGAGTTACTTATGTCAATTGCATGTCGCAATTACGTTAGTACATTTTTTACGTCGAGAAATGAAATGGGTTTTTTGAGTATTTTGATATCACCGAGATTATGCTCCTCTATCTTTTGATTCACATTGTCAGATCCTGTAATGATAATAATATTTTTTGCATCAAAAGATGGCAAAATACTTCTTATAAATGCATACCCATCTTGCGTACTTGATTTCTGCAAACTAATATCCACAAAGATTTTATCAAATACTAATAGATCTCCAGGAAGATCTTGCGTCTTTGAATAATTCTCTATAATTATATTACCGTCGTAATATTTAGCATTTAGGTAATCAAATGCTCCTTTAATGTTATTGTAATCATCTTCCAATACTAAAATGCGCATAGTGGGAATTCTAAAAGAATAATAAAAGTTCGATCTTTTGTATTAACGGTACAATTTAAATTGATACTCATTTGTTTACAAATATCTTTCATTAAATACAAACCTTTACTTTCCATTTTAAAAATATTTGTATTCTCCTCTGAATTTATGTAATTTTTGGCTTTTATTACATCACTCATTATTCCTTCTTTAAAATTATTTTGAAAGGCTGCAACTAAGTGGGTTTCTGTGATATTATATGTTATAGAACATGTCCCATCATTATATTTATACATATTATTTACAATATCAGATAATAAAAGCTCCAAGCCTCTCAAACTTACATTGACTAATAAATTCGGTGTTTCGGCAGCTGCCTCCTCCTTTATAGCCACCTTAAGGTAGTAATCATTCGTGATTCTATGTGTGAATTTATATATGAAATCTATTTTCTGTGTTTTAATATCTGAAGAGACGTTATAAGGGTTCTGCTTGTTATTGAGAACATGTGACGTCCTAGTAAGAATTTCCTTTAATGAAGAGATAGCTTTTACCCTCTCCGCTGACATAATATGAGCAAGGGTATCTGCTTGATCATCAGAAATAGGCCCAAAGGTTTTTGTATCCTCTGCTATATCCAAATAGTTCTTTATCGGGCTGAGCTTATTTCTAACAAAATGAACAGCACTTATAGTCCTCAGTACGTAGCGATACCCTCCTTTGATTCCTCGCAATTGCGATTTTTTTTCTTGCCTAATTGCCTGTTCAACTTGAAGGTGCTTTTCAAATTGATTGAATGCAGGAACTAAGCAAGGCTTCAATAAAACATTATCCCTAATTAAATTGGAAAAATTAACAATATGTTTAGTAGGCTCAAATTTGAGTATATATATGTTGTATGAATCGTTATTCTTTTTTATCGGAATAATTATATTGCCAGATAGATCGTCATTATCAATATTAATTTTCCAATTGCTAAAGATTTTCTCTGCAGTTACTGATTTTGCAAATTCCCCGGGATCGTTAATTATCATTTTACTTCCAAATTGGCTACCTCCAATAATTGTACTTGTCAACTTCCTTGTACTAAATATTATGCGATATATTCCTTTTACCTGTCCAATTTCGATAAGTTTAGATGTATTTATTTTCTTTAAAAATTCAGAATAAACAATAGTAGCCTTGTTAAAGTAACTGCTGGATAAGTAAATCTCACTCATCTCTTCATGAAATGTGTGAATATAATTTTGAACATCAATCCTAATGCTCTCAAAGTACTTTATTAGTGTTGTAATACATATAGCAAAAACTTCGGAGAAATTTGGATTCCTCTTATAACATATTGAAATTGTAAACAACTGTAATATAATTAATAGTATATAGGACTTCTTTCTGCCAGAGAAATTCGGACTATTGATTAGAGGGATTAACAGAAAAATCGCTTCTGGCAGTGTACTATCGAAGTTTCCATACAATACAAATATGATGAAAGTCTGATCTACAATCAACCTAAGTGTG
The DNA here is from genome assembly GCF_052114225.1 of Chitinophaga sp. RAB17. Taxonomy (NCBI): domain Bacteria; kingdom Pseudomonadati; phylum Bacteroidota; class Chitinophagia; order Chitinophagales; family Chitinophagaceae; genus Chitinophaga; species Chitinophaga sp. RAB17. The sequence continues at coordinate 131,402 of NZ_JBFREI010000011.1, forward strand.
TCATATTTATTTAAGGATGTAAAGCGAAGTGGGATTATAATAATAAGATACAGTGCTATTGAAAACCAGTAGTATTCTACTGGAAAATATAAGAATGTGCGTGCATTTAATACAATGATTGCTAAAAGCAGTAATATTATTCTATACAGAAAACTGTATAAAACTCTAATTATTCTGTCAAGATTAAGCAGCTCACTCATAAATCTTTATTTTCTTTAGTAAAGAGTCAAAAATAAATTTGGTAATAATTAAAAGTTTGAAAGCTGTCCCGAAACCTAATAAAAGCACGCCTAAAGCTCCAATAGGCTTTATTTTGAAATCGGAATCAACTTCGAATAATTTTAAAAAAACATTACACGTATGATTTAGAAGGAAATTATCAGATATTGGCATGTATTCGAGAGAAAAAATACTTGGCCATATAGTACCAGGGTTTGGTAACAATATAATTATTTGTATAACTAGGATAACAAGAAGTAAAATAATCATATAACTTATAGAGTTTAATGCTCTATAGTATAAAACCTTCAATAAGCACCAGGGGTTGAAATACCAGTACGTACTACCTTGCACTCCTTGGATTTTCAATCTAAACTCCGTTTTCGCGAACTGATCCCATAAATCATCAAAATGACGCTTTCTCAAATTTCTCCTTAAATACTTTAAGAGTCCTAACTGTTCATCAACAGTCAACAATACCAATAGAGATGTAATTTTTGTTTTGTCTAATGTATCGTAACCATAAGTTTTGTCTTCAATGGAATCCAAATAAAGAATTATAAACTTCTTTACATACAAATAGAGGTCTCTTTTCAGGCCTTCATTAGACAATACCGCTATTAAATTATACAAAATTGAGGCTCTATCTGCTAAATTGTTATTAGTGTTCTCCACTTCAGCCAGCTGTTGAGCCAGGTACAAGGAAATATCCATAATATGAATTGGGCATCAAATGCCACATTATTTAAATATTATCGCAAAATTGGTTGACAGCCATTGCGAGATGGCAGACTCTAAATTAGGTTTTTTTGAGGTCCTAGGGAAAATTTTAACTAACCTTCTTTAAATGCGAATTTTGCTACTTAGAGAAAACTTCAATAGTGCATTTTTTGTAGGTTGGCTGGAAGTTATTAAAATGCTATTTGTAGTGATTGTGAAAAACTTAGGCGTCTTTTGCGGCATCAGCAAGTTGTATGGTTGTTACACAAACACCTGAAAAGTTGTCGCCAAAGTTGGCACTTTTGTGATAGATAATCGCTCGGAACTCGCGATTATCTATCTTCAAATCCGGAAAATAATTATAATGAAATCGGCAGGCCGATAGCCTGCCGATCTTAAATAACCCAATATTAAGTTACGATTCTATAAACTGAACAATGCGACTTTGAAACCACGCATTTATTTCAGCAGCCACCTTTTTCATCATCGCTTTTTCAGCATTACTTAACGTGGTTGTCCCTCTGGAATCCTTATCCCAATCATTAATTAGCCTCATTTTCCGGTAGAAAGTTGGGGTACTCCAATTGTACTCCTCACACATTCTTTCCCTGAATAAAACCGGAGTTCTGGTAAAAACGCCGTGTAGGTCAGAAAGACAATTTGGATGCTTGCTTATCATGATTTTCAAGTTTGACTGATGAAAAAGGAAGGATGACTGAAAAAACAGTGATACCTCTTTTGCTTCGAACCTCGATATTCCCACCTAATAAATCAGTGTACTGTTTGCTCAAGTATAACCCCAACCCTATGCCGGATTTGCCATTTTCTAATGTCTGATAAGGCTCAAAAATGTTCTGGAGCTTCGCTTTGGGAATTGTTTCTCCACGACTAATTACCTTTAGAATTATCTTCTCCCCATAGACATGAGCGCGGGCAATGATGCAGCTTTCTGGCTGGGCATATTTAAAAGCATTGAGTAAAAGATTGGAAAATACCTGACGTAGCTTTACAAAATCAATTACGCCTACGGTACCGGGTCGCATAAAAACATCCCGCTCAATCCGAACATTTTGAAGGTTACTAAGTACATAAAAAGAATCTATACAGGAATGGATAAACGGTTCCACTAACATTTCTTCCTTCAAGATTTTCAAATTACCATTCGCAGCAACAGACGAGGCAATCATATTTTCATATACTGCCGTTGCATTCAGGACTATCATTTTAGTATAGTCAAAATAGGCAGCCGCTTCTTCTGAGAAGGCACCATCAGGCTGTTTATGTGAATCGACAGCATCCAACGCCTGAGTTATTCCGGCAAGCTGCCCCTTTAGTTCATGACCCAGCAAACCGATAAAGTACCTGGTGGATGATTCAGAAAATGCTTTTCCATTCTGAGATATGTAACACGCTTCCATGAATCGCTCCAATTCCTCTCTGAACCAAATATAATTCAAGGGATCTGGCGCATTGCTGATTAAAATACGGCTTAGCCAGTCGTCAAAGGTTTTTCTAATCTCCGGTAATGGAAAATCGTCTATGAAGGTTTTCACCACTGTTTCCGGGTTAGAAATTTCACTTTTAGTTAATCGGAATGGCTGCCGATGCCATTCAGGATACAGCGTTGATGAAGTTTGGTTTCTCATGGTTTTATAATTTCGATAATGAAGAGTATGAGCAAATCACTCCCTATCGGTCAATGTCCGATGTAGCAATTCCCTGTTTTGTGATGAAGAAATTTTAAAAGCTGACCTTGTGGAAAGTGGAGGGGAAACAAATAAGAGCAGCTGCTAATTCTCTGCTATTAAGCCTGCAGGAAGCCAGACTAAAATACCGCAAGAATACTCATCTTGCAATATGGTCCACTGACTAAAGTCATAAACATATGGTTTTATGCATAAGTGAATTGTTGTCTCAGTGCTAATTTAGTTAAAATAATGACATATTCGTCATTAATGATAAAATATTTTCTCGCCATCTTGTACTCATGGTGACGCAAATAAGAGACAACAAACTAATAAAGGGAATTGCCGCTGTCCTAAAGGATCTACGGGAACAGAAAGGCGTAAGCCAGGAAGAAGTTTATAATGATACCAACATCCATGTTGGCAGAATTGAAACGGCAAAGGCCAACCCTACTGTTAGCACTATTTCCGCAATGTGCAAATACTTCGGATTAACATTGTCTGACTTCTATAAAAAAGTAGAAGGGCATTTATAAAATCCCCACCTACTTTATATCAATTCAATCCTGAATCGTCTTCCAATTACCATCCGATAATATTATTAAATAAACACGAAATATTCGTTTTCTTCGAAACGTTTATTTGTTCGATGATTTTGTCAACCCATAAAAACATACCAACAACACCGCTCCGCCCAGGAAACGCCCACCATTACTATAACCTGCAATATTATGGAAACTGTTAGAAGAAGCAGGGAAAAATAAATCAATAATAAAACCACTACTCCCCAGTAAGATCAACACAATACCTACAAATAAAATAGAAAATTTAAGAACTTTATTTTGCTTGAATCCACTGGGATCACTATCGGTAAACTTAATTTTCATGATTAAAAATTAGACGCTATTAAGTAAGTTTTCAGGAAATATTATGCTGCTATCTATAGGTATTCGATAAGGTGAAGCTAATACAAATTATGAATCGGGCCTTCCCGAAAATAAAAATGGACAAACCTAAGTTTGTCCATTCTCGTGCACCGGAGTGTAGTTTTCTCGAACCACTTCTACATAAATGGCTTTTTCTTTTCATCCGCATCATCTTTCCGCGGCTGTGTCTTTTGCCAGTGAAAAGAAAGATTACACCTATCACTGGTAGCCAGCTATGTTTTGGTAAAACCAAAACCAGTAGCTCTCCACATGCTATCGCATTCAGCATTGCCTAGCATATCCGCAATCACGGCAAATACCTTATCAAACGGATGGAGGCCATCATACGTCTTTAAACAGTAAGGGCATCTCCCGAAAGAAATGCCCTTATTAAAATTTCCATTCTTTATTTTATCATGGTTTATCTTCCGGTTGCTGTTCTTCTCCCGGGGGATGGGTATGCTCAGGGGAGTCTTCTGCTGCCACTTCTTCTTTATGCTCTTCTTCGCTGACTGTGTTAAAAGCTACCATTTCCTTTTCTTCTTTTCTGCGGCTGAACAGGCGTTTGAAAAATGCGATCAACGCCATAAAGCCCAGTGCGATGAACTTCCAGCCGGCCGCGAGGTATTTCAGGATAATGGCAAAGAAACCGACTTTAGCCAGTACCTTACCGGCTACAAGTCCGCCGATAGACCATGCCGCCACGTTATCTACTTTAGGATCGAAATCGAAATAGGTGTTACCATCCGTGAAAGTAGCCATGTGCAATACTTTGTTGATATCGGCTTTTACCACCGACAGCTCGCTGATTTTGCAAACCGCGTTCAGGGATAAAACACCATGTCTGCCCAGAATACGGATCTCGTAGTTCAACGTATGGGCGCCTTCCTGGTCATCGAAACGGATTTCCTTAGCCCAGTGCAATACTTTGTTCTGCTTGTCATAAAAAGGCTGCTGCGCCCATCCAATCAGGTGGATACCGGCATAGCCTTGTTTGATCCGTTCTTCATTGGATGCCTGCTCTCCTTCCTGGAGATTCTTCATCATCTCTTTGTAATCAATCTTTTCCGCGTCATCATCTTTTACATAGCCGATGTCTTCATATTCCACTACAAAAGCGTAGCTGCTATCGGCAAAAGGATCAGAACCTTCTGGAAAAATCATCCCTAGCGTATTGTTGGAATTCTCCGGCGGATTACCCCAAAGGGTGGTCAGCACATACTGGCTCTGCTTCTTATTCAGGAACTTAAATCCAGCCGGCACAGTTATTTCCGCTTTACCACCTTCCAGTTTGATGGTACCGGTTTCATAGTGCTGCGCTTTTTTAATGGAATCCACATAGTTATCCATCTCCCTTTGAAAGATCTTTGTAGAATCTTCTGTGGGGTTAATGGCAAAGGCAGTGGGGACCGCGGACAGGTGCAGGGTTACAAACAGGCATCCTGCCAGGTACAAGTACTTCAACATAGGTAATTTGTGTTTACGCGGCTAAATTGCAACAAATAATTTGAATACAGAAACAGCCGTCCCATATTACAACTAATGTGGGACGGGGTTACATGGATTTACACAAGATAAGATTTAATATTTTTTCCGTTGCTTCAATGCAGCATTATGACCCACATTTGAGATAATAAACTATTTTTCTCCTAATTTTATCACCTTATTGGTTATTATTATATAATGAAGCATAGAAAGCTTCCAAATTAAAATTACTATGGCTATTAAAATTACAGATGAATGTATTTTCTGTGCAGCTTGTGAATCGGAATGTCCGAATAACGCGATCTATGAGGGTGGCGTAGAATGGGCAATAGCTGATGGCACAGCGGTTAAAGGTGATTTTGTGTTGATGGACAGATCTATTATTGATGCCAGCCAGCGCAATGCTCCCTTGGCTACCGATCTGTATTATATTGTTCCAGATAAATGTACAGAGTGTCAGGGATTTCATGAGGAACCTCAATGTGCAGTTGCATGTCCGGTAGACTGTTGTGTACCAGACGAAATGTGCCAGGAGTCTGAAGAAGAACTGCTGGCGAAGAAAGATAAATTACATCTTTAATCAGAAAGCATAAAGAATTATCGGTAATTGTTCGTCAGACACAAATCGCTGGCACGCATACCGAACCTAAATGGGGAGAAAAGGCTAATTGCCTTTTCTCCCCATTGCAATTGTAAAATTAAATTTTAACCGTCATGTAACGGAATATTTAGGGAATGCGTCTCCCAATCATGAATGTTGACATAGACTATTATAAGGAAAAACTGAGGCCCTTTTTGTAAAAATCTCGGTTCGAGGTTCCTGATGCTTTCGTAGTTTTACCCTCTAAGTAATAAATAATTATTAGTCGTTATTTTAAGTATATGTTTATTATTTTTAGCAAATCTGTGAGATAATTGTTTACTTTCAACTTTGAAAAAAGGTTCTGTAATAATTAGCCACTTGGCTCATATGAATAAGATTAGCAAGTATCAATTATCTTTCCACAGATATGGGAAATCACTTGAATCTATTTTGGGCATGATTCAAAATATACAGTCTGGACGTTGATATTCCCCAAAATAAGAATGGACAAACCTAAGTTTGTCCATTTTCGTGCACCGGAGTGCACTTTTCTCGAACCAAAGGCTACTTCCCGATAGCATGCAGTACAAGTTCAGCTAGTAGACCAAGTGAATTATTATTCTTTTCATCAGCTTAAAATGGATCATCTATATTTTATTTGCTGATGAAAAGAGAGTGTTATTGATAGGCCATTGCCTGATTGCCAGCTATGTTTTGGTAAAACCAAAACTACTAGTTCCTCATGCTATCGCATTCAGAGAATAGTGCATTCACATAGATCACTATACTCTATAGCCTTGCCAATTAGAAGACCAGTATGTAATCATCTCTTTCCAATACGGTATTTCTGCATCGTCCAATCGGATTGTTTCGAGTTGATCCAGTTCATCTATCCCACTTATAATTTCATTATAGTAATATTGGCCTTCTTCTTCATATACTCGATACACAAGACTTAATTCGACAGCAAATTCTCTCAGTAGAAAATGGCGAAGACTCCATCCTGCAATAATCACATCTGATCCACATACGGACAACAATGGTTTGAGGCCCGATTCGGAATGATCCATCAAAAATGTGCGATCCCTGATAGGGAGTAACTTAGGTGCGCTGTTAAACCAATCTGAAAACACCTGACTCTTTTCCTTTTCAAACTCGGGTCGTGGTCCCCAGGACTTTAACCAAATTTTATTTGCCTCTAAAACATCTTGTAAGATAGTGCGGTATGGCCAATCAAGCCTTCTCTCAATACCCGGCTTATCAGCTATCCAATTATAAAAGGCCGGCGGAGTTTCGGCCGTTGGATCGTTTTCATCGATTGCTACACTACGGTTCCGGTTGACTGTATGTAGTATCTTCAGAAACTCCCGATGCTCACTCCCAAATTTTATCGAATACTCCCGCTCTATTTCATTAATCTCCTGATCGTTCAATCCCATCCATTTCGCCCCATACATTATCTTGCTATATTCGGGGCTAAACTCCACGTTTGGACTTTTACTCCATGCAAATTCTGTCGTTTCTTTTATCCAGTAAAGAAAATCGGTAAGGCTCTCAGGGAATGTAATGCCGCTAGTCATAAGTATTTCTAAAGTAAGAGAATTAAATGAGAGAGAGATTTAAATCGGGATAAGATTGCTATAGTTTTTAGATATTGTGATGATTTCGCGCTATTAATTCTTTTAGGCACTCAGTTATAAAGCTAAAGATGGTTTGATTTTCCCCGAAAAACTCGTTTTTAACGGAATCTATTATCGAACCGCTCGACTAAACGAAGCTGTCAAGCTAATATACACGCTGGACGCGGGTTTTGATAAAAATAAAAATGGACAAACCAAGAGCAATCTCGATTTGTCCACCTTCGTGCCCAGAACTGGATTCGAACCAGCACACCCTTGCGGGCGCTGCGACCTGAACACAGTGCGTCTACCAATTTCGCCATCTGGGCAACTGATATCGTGTCAGGGGTTGCAAATATACATACCTATTTCATTCCACCAAAAAAAAATTGAACCTAACGTAAATGGCTATATTAATAATTGTAGATGAAGCCAAAAGAAGTGATACTAAATGGCATGGCGCCTTTTGCTACGAGGTATAAATCATGCACGCCTTCTGCGTGTCGCAGGTTACCCGTTAATTTCAATGCGTAGGTGCTATCACCTGTATAGGGTATTTCCAGTGTCCCGATAATTTTCCCTTTGGGCTTGTCGATTCGGAATTCAATACGCGCATTACTTTTTTTATGTTCAGAGGCGACTTCTACCCGGAAACCAATTTCACCCAGACTTAAATTCACCTGCGCAAAACTCAGATAGCTCCCCTCCTTCATCTGGAATTCTGTTGCCCGATTGCCTTTTTTTGCCGGCGGCACAGCCGTCTGTCCATAAACAGACATGTGCACGAAAGCAAAAAACAGCAATATCATCAGCCTCATAAGGATAGGATAGGTTTCGTCTACTCTTTTTACAGAGGAACAGGAATAGCTGTTCCCGGTGATAAATTAATAATAAATATCATAAAATTAAGGAATTATGTAATATTATAGCAAAATAATAACGTGAACTGATGAAAATCAGCCGAACGAGTGATACTTATCATGAATGGCGCAATGCTTGTATACTACCTTTACCAAACAGTTAAACATTGTATTCAACTGTTTGTTAAGCAATAAAAACGGAAATTATGGAACAAGCATTAATGACACTGAGTCAATACCACGGAGCACCGGCAGTCACCATACTACTCTCTACTCACAGAACTCACCCCGACAATAAACAGGACCCTATCAACCTGAAAAAACTGGTAGCAGAAGCGGAAACCAGGTTATACGACACCTTCGACAAAAGGGAAGTATGGCCCGTACTGGATAAAATCAAGGCCGCTGAACTGGACATCAATCACGACTATAATCTGGATAGCCTCACCATTTTTGCGAACCACGACAGCGTACAGGTGGTGAAACTCCCCGTTCCGGCAACGGACCGTGTAGTGATCAGCGACCGCTTTGAAGTACGACCGCTGCTCAAAGCGTTACAACAACAGGAACATTACTATATCCTCACCATCGCACGCCAGAAAATCAGGCTGCTGGAAGCTTATAACGATACCCTGGTAAGGGAAATACATAATGACGACTTCCCTTTCTCCAACGAATATTACACCAAAGACCCCATGAAATTACAACAGGACGCTATTGTAGATGACCTGCTGAAAGAATATTTCAATGTGGCCGATAAACAATTCAAAAAATATTACCACGAAAATCCGCTCCCCGTGGTACTCTTAGGCGACACCAAAAGTATTGCCTACTACCAGGAGCAAATGGATATCAAAAATATCGTGATGGCCACCGCCGCCGGCAGCTACGATGACACCAGCAGCCACGAAATCCTGAAGGTGACCTTCCCACTGGTACAGCAACACATGGCCGACAAACAAACGGCAGCCCTGTCTGCTATCGGTGAGGCACAATCCAGACAACGCCTGCTGGTAGACCTGGGAGATATTTACCGGGCTGCAGAAGCCGGCGCAGCCGACACACTTTACCTGGAAAAGACCTACTTCCACAATGGTACCATTGAAGACGGCACCATTACGGAATCAGATCAGCCAGGCGCTGAAGATGTTTCTCTGAATATCATCGACAGTGTACTGCAGAAAGGCGGTAAAGTAGTATTCATGGATGAAAATACACTGAATACCTACCAGGGCATTGCACTGGTAACACGATTCTCATAAACGCATGCTTCATATACACAAAACAAAAGCCCGCAGCGAGAACGTTGCGGGCTTGTCTTGTAGCGTGTAGCGTTAAATATTAAATACCAGCCAGTCTTGCGTAGATCTCTATCATCCCCGCCTGTCCCAGCAACTCCTTTTCCGGACGGTTGCCAAGCATATTGGTGATGCTGTCACGATCATTCCACCACACTTTATCTGCGTATTCCTGCATAGCGTTAATATACTTTTTGTTATTATCGGCTTTATACAATGCCTCGTAGCCTCTCAGCAGCACGGCATTAAACCAGTAAGAAGAATGAAAACGACCCTTCCTGAAAAACCGCTGATAGCCTCCTTCAGCAATATGCTGCGCCTCCTTTAAATACTGCACATTTTTAGTGATATGATACAGCTTTACATTGGCTTCCAGCATCGTACCGGTATTATAAGTATAGGCTGCTGAGTCAATCCGGTTGTTCTCCTCAGGTTTCAGGGCATCCCAGTACACACCATCCCCACAACGTAGGTATTTATTTACCCAGCTATACAATAGCTTCGCCGTATCGAGATAGCCTTTTTTATGCGTGGCATCATATAATTGCAGCGCCAATAATATACCCGGACCATTGGAACAGGCATTTTTGGTGGTCTTGTCCCCCTCCTTCCAATACAAACCACCACCACTTACCGTATCATAGCCTGTCATCATAAACTGGTAGATCTCCGCCCCTTTCTCCAGGTACCATTTCTTACCTGTTCTCGTATAGGCGTCCAGGTAAGCGATGCCGATCCATTGGTTGTCATCATAATAACGGTCTTCCCTTCTCTCTTTCACCACATACGATGCATACCCAGGTGCAGGCGGAATCGGATCATAATATTGATTAATCGCCGCTACTACCGGCGACATATACGATTTACCCGGGTTTAATTTCTCCATTTCATTGGCCGCCTGTATCAGCCCGCAAAGGCCCCAGAGGTCGGCATGCAGATTATGATTTTTGGTGCGGTCGCTGGTTTGAATATATAAACCGGTCTTGCGCTCATACAGATACTGGTCCACTGCCTTTTGCAATACTGCTGCCCGCTGCCTGTTGCTCTGGGCGCATAGGCCGCCGGCAACAAGCAAACACCATAAGGTAACAGTCATCTTTTTGCTCCCCATCACTGTAATTTTCGTTACTTGATCAATCCCATACTTTTGAGTTTGGCGGCGGCTTCTATCAACATCGCGCCACTCAGCTGTGTCGTCAGATCACTATTGGGAGCAAGCGTGGTCCAGTCTTTATTAAATAATACCTGCGGACGGGTGGTGCCTTTCAGCCACAACGTTTCTGCATTCAGCTGCAGGAAATTGGCATATTTGGTAACATCCGTACTGCTGATGCTTCCATCTGTAATCAATAACATCAGGTAGCGGACCAGTACCCCTTTGAACAAACCGCCATCACCAGCACCTTCATCCTTCAGGATATTGGCATTGGTAAAACCGCCACCCAGCGTATTGTTGGCTGTTTTCAGCGCATCGTTGAGGTAGCTGGCCTGACCGGTGAGTTTGTATAACTCCACACCAGCACCGATGAAAACGCCCTGGTTATAAGTGAAGTTCCAGTTCTTGGTTACCTGCCCACTGCCATCCTGGTTAATACCGTCCCAAACAAGACCGCTAACAGGATCTACCAGCACACTCTTCTGCCAGTCGTATATTTTCTTTGCCCAGGCGATATCGTCGGCGTTCTGAGTAACCCCGTACATTCTGCAGGCAATAATACAGGCCGGTGCATTGGCTGGCGTATTTTTATAGTTCTTGGATTTGTCTTTATTCCAGTGAATACCACCGCCCCAAACATCATCCCAACCACCTTTGATATCATTCCACAGGATCACCGCTACATCTTTGTAACGCGTATCACCGGTGGCTTCAAAAGCACGCAGACAGGCCAGGTTCATCCATTCCATGTCATCATAAAAGTGGTTAATGTAAGTGCCGCCATTCTTCACTTTCATGCCGGCCAGCAAATCATCCATACGGGATTTAATGGCTGGATCATTTTTACGTATATACGCATCCGTGAGTACATCCAATGCGTGCGCATTAGGCCAGTAATTAAAGGTGGTACCGCCGGTACTGTTCTGATTAAAATATTTTTCCTGGTTCCAGAAGTTACTGATCAACCCCTGGGTAGACGAATCTGCGATCTGCGGCCAGTTATACGCATAACGCGCTTTGCCGGCGCCCGGACCCGGGCCATCATCTACCGGTTCTTTCAAACAGGCAGTGAAGGCCAGGGTGAGCATTAATATAGAATACCGTACTATCTTCATAGCTATAATTATTTGACGATTATTTCGTGCGTGTAATTCTTGTCAGTGGTGAAGTATACATTAATATCGCAGTTCTTGGTATCTGCTTCGGTGGCAAACTTGTAGCAATAACCCCACTGGTCATTACCCGCAATAGGCCGCAATTCCCAGAAACTCAGCGGCGTGGCAGCCGTAGGACGGTTGTTATCGCTGTTGGCGCTGCCAAACCATTCTTCGCCTGCATTGCCATCACTATCTTTAACGGCTAAACGGAATTTATAACGCTCATCACGACCCCATGATTCCTGTTTGAAAGTAATCAGTTGATTCTTGATACTCCAGGTACCATTACCGGCATAACTGATCTCAAATAAGAATTTGTTCAGTGGCGCAAACCAGAGCCCTATGGTGGTGACTTCTGTTACGGAAGCCGCGGCGTTGTTGAAGTCCAGGCGTAAACGGTATACTTTGGTACCCGCTGTCTGCGTTCCTTCTCCCCCTTCTTTTACGGCAGTACCCAGGATAGAGTAAGTAGTAGGTGCACCTGTATTTCTGTTGGTAAAATGATATTTACCATTTTTGAGAGAGGTGTAAATTTCATATACCCCCGGCGCAGTGGATTTCATCTTCAGCGCTTTCGATAAATCAGCGCCTGCTTCTGTCGCTTCGCCTGTCAGAAATACATCTGTAGGAATTTCAGCAAAACCGTTAGGTCTTTCTACTTCGATGAGTTTTGTTTCCGCTGCTTTCTGGATATTATACCCTTTAGCTGCCAGCACCGTCCATTTCAATTTACCGGTAGCCAGAGACGCAATACCTGCTTTACCGGCAATGCTGTTCAGGTCTTTGTGAGATAAGGTAAGTTTGTTCTGTACCCCACCACCATCGGAAGCGAATTTGGCAACTGGATTGGAAAAGTCTCCATTCTCTTTATCAAAAGCTACTTCATAGATCACCAGTGACCCGTCTTCTGCACGGGCCTGATCCCATTCAAAGCTCAGTGTAGCACTGGTGGCAGGTTGCAGCTTGATGTATTTATTATCCAGTGGTGCAGTGAGTTTTGCTACCGGCTGTATATTGGTATTGAGTGTATAGTCTTTTTTGCAACTAAACAATATAACACTCAGTAAGATGATTAAATATTTTTGCATGTTATTACAGTTTTAGGTGGAAGGATTACCAATCTTGGTTTTGTGAAAGATTTTTATTCTGATCGCGTTCAATGGTAGGTATAGGCCACAGGTAATGTTTCGGATTGGTAAACAACCTGTTTTCTACGATGATATATCCGTTGGGATCTTTGTTGAATGCACCGGAGGTTACTTTGATACCTCTTACAGGTTTGTTCATGACTATGTCCGATGTTTTCCAGCGGCGTATATCCCATATACGTAACCCTTCAAACGCAAATTCAGCACGTCTTTCACGGCGGATGACGGTTTGCAGTTGTGCCTGGCTCAACGCCCCATTAAACTGCAGCGCTCCGGCATCTGTAAACCCGGCGCGGGTACGCAAAGGCTGAATGGTCTGATTCCATACAGCGGCATTCATCTGTCCCAGTTCATTTTTCGCTTCTGCATACATCAGCAATACATCAGCGTAGCGGATCAGCACCAGGTTTAAACCGGAGGCATAGTTGGTGGCCGCGCGGTCATAGTATTTATAGAAGTAATAACCGGTAGGTGAAGCACCCTGGTCATCTACGGTGTTGGTAGCAGGTGTAGAACCTGGCCTGGTGAGGATCGTTTGCACCACACCGCTGAAGTCTGTCACCTTGGAACCATCATGCAGGATAGTCGCTTCAAAACGTGGATCCCTGTTGACGTAAGGATTGTTTTCATCATACCCGGAGCCAGCGTCGCCAATAGCTTTACCGTTGGTCATGATGTAATCATTTACCAGGTCCTGGGTAGGTACCAGCACACTTCTTAGCGCAGCAATGGTTTGCGGCATAAACTGACGTTGCTTGTCGTAGGTTCTGGCGCCACCATATTCCAGGTCCAGTATTACCTCACTGTTGTATTCATTGGCTACGGTAAACAGGTTGCTGTAATTACCAAATAGGGAATAAGTGCCGTTATCAGTTTTAGTAATCAGCTGTTCGCAATCTGTTACAACACCCTGCCATTCGCTGCGGAACAGGTGTACACGGGCACTCAGGGCAACTGCTGCACCGCGGGTAATACGACCACGGTCATTCTGCGACTGCTGCAGATTGGTAGGCAGGTCTTTCTGAATATCCGCCAGCTCTGTTAATACAAATTGCTGAACGGTGTTTTTATCGGTGCGGCTAATGGTACGTGACTGATCTATCGTAATCAGATCCGTGTAAAATGGTACATCACCGTACCAGGCACTCAGCTGGAAATAGGCATAGGCACGGATAAAACGCGCTTCTGCTATGATACGGCGTTTCAGCGTGGCGTCCATATTGGGCACCCGGTCTATGTTCGCAGTAACGGTATTACAACGGCGGATAGTGGTATAATAATAAGGCCAGGTATCCACAACACGGCCATTGRCACCATCATAGCCACCATTGGCAATCGCAGTGACATTCAATAACCCACCACCACTATTATAGGCATTGTCACTCAGTGCTTCATCTCCAAAGAAATAATCATCTTTTGAAAGATGCTCATAACAAGCGGTTAATGCATCCAGCGCATCCTGTGAATCACGCCAGTAGGCAGTTTCGGTAAACTCCCGCGTGATGGGCTGGTCCAGCTTACGACAGCCAAACAATCCCGCGGCGACTAATATTGATAAAACTAATTTCTTCATAACAATGATTGTTTAGGCATCAAAACTTTACATCCAAACCAAAAGCGAAGGTGGCTGCATTCGGATAATTACGTCCGGCAATGGCGTTGTAATTATTCATATTCAACTTATCATCGAACTGCGTAAACTCAGGGTCTACACCCAGTTCACGGAATCGTTTAGGCATAATCGTTATCAGGTTCTGACTGGTGAAATAAACCCGTACGCCCTGCATACCGGCTCTCTTCATTAAAGAGGCGGGCAGGTTATATCCTATCTGGAAATTTTTCAGACGCAGGTATTTGGTATCAAACAGCCAGTAATCGGAATAGGCGAAGTTGTTGGCATCAGCAGATCCGATGGTCAAACGTGGATAAGACGCACCCGGGTTCGTAGGTGTCCAGCGATCCAGGTGCTGCACCATCGCGTGATCTTCGTTGTTATGGAAAGCTTCTACGATATCGCCGCGCATGAACTGTGTTCTTTTACCCACTCCCTGCCAGAACATGGTGAGGTCAAAGTTTTTCCAGCTTACATTATAGGTAAAGCCGAAAGTATAACGGGGGAAAGGATTACCGAATACATAGCGGTCGTTTTCATCAATCACACCATCCTTGTTGCGGTCTATGTACTTCACATCTCCCGGCATTACCTGCTGGTTGTAGGCAAATGGTACTTTAGGCGCATTTTTTATATCGTCCAGGTTCTGATACAAACCATCCGATTTGTAGCCATAGTAAGACGAAATCGGGAATCCTTCTTTAATGATAAAGCTAACATCAGATCCGCGAACAGATTCCTGTCCGAATTTAATCACCTTGTTCAGGTTATCGGAGAGGTTAAAGCCAAAGGTGTGATGGAAAGCACCGGTGTTGGCGCGATACGACAATGCCAGCTCCCAGCCTTTGTTATTTACCTTACCTACGTTTTCCAGCGGAGCAGACGTACCGGCAGTTCCGGGAACCGTCTGGAACAGGTATATACCATCGGTCATCTTACTAAAATAATCGAAGGACGCGGTTAACTTACCATGGAAGAAATCTGCATCCACACCATAGTTGCTCATGGTGGAGATTTCCCATTTCAACAGGTCATTATAGGTAGAAAATGTATTACCAGGGGCAATAGAATTATTAAACGAATAGTTGGCGCCGTTGATAGATACTCTCGACAGGTAGTTGAATCCGCCAATGTTGGAGTTACCCACCTGACCCCAGGAATAGCGCAGCTTGAAATTGCCTATCCTGTCTTTCACCTCCTGCATAAAGGCTTCATCTGTCAGTCTCCAGCCCAGTGAAAATGCCGGGAAGAACTGCCAGCGATGACCCGGCGCCAGCTTGGAAGAACCGTCATAACGCCAGGTGATTTCCGCCAGGTATTTATCATTATACGCATAGTTCAAACGACCGAACAGGGAATTAAGCGCGTACAGATTAGGATTACGCAAATCATTATAAGTGCCGATGTCCTTGTAATCGTAAGTACCATCCGGCTTGGGGATATAACCGCCACCGATCGCCCAGGTGGGATCCAGGTTGGTGGTTCCATAACGTGTGGATCTGAAGCCATAGCCTTCATCTACCGCATCACTACGTACACCCACCTGTCCTTTTACATAATGCTTACCAAAAGTATTTTCATATTCGGCAGTAGCATATACGTTTGTCGTTAAGTCTTTGTATTCATCCTGCTGCGACTGATTATATAAAGGTGGTGTAGCCGTTGTATAATAAGGAGCGTAAGTAAATTTATTAATACGCTGTACGTTATTATCAATGTTGTAAACACCGGAAGCGTTCAGGTTAATCCTGAAGTGATCGACTGGCGTGATCACCACATCCAATCCTCCCATGAGGTTATCGATGGTTCTCGAATTAAAGCCTCCGTTGGCGAGTAATGCGATAACACTGTTGCTGGTAAGACTAGGCACCACCCAGTTACCCAAGGAATCTTTTACGGCATTGGTACGTGGAACGCGCATCGCATCACGAATCAGGAAACCGATATCAGCCACCTGTGTGCGGTAGTTGGAGCGGGTATATGCGGCATTGGCATTTACCTTTACATACTTACTAACGTCAACGGATACGTTCAAACGGGCATTGTATCTTTTGTAGTAAAAATCCTGTGGTACATATTTATTCTGCAGCATATTGCCCTGGTCCAGGTAGCCCATGGAAAACAGGTAGCTGCTGCTTTTGCCGCCACCGGTTAAACTTAAGCTGTGGTTTTGCTGAGGGGTATATTTGCGCAGCATTTCATGCAACATAGCGGGTTCAGAACCACGGTCATGCCAGTACTGAATATTTTCCGGCGTATACTGCGGCGTTTTACCGGAGTTCACCAGTGCTTCATTTTTCAGGGTCATGTATTGCCATGCTTCCACGTTGCGGGGCAGCGTGGTGGGGGTTTGCCAACCATACATGCCATTGTATTGTACAGAAGGGCGTTCATCTTTCTTACCTCTTTTCGTAGTAATATAGATAACACCATTAGCTGCCTGCGAACCATAAATAGCAGAAGAAGCTGCATCTTTCAATACAGAAATAGTTTCCACATCATAGGGATTCAGGTTCTGTAAACCGGAGGTACCCGCCTGTATACCATCAATGATCACCAGGGGCGCGTTGCCGGTTAAGCTGCCTACGCCACGGATGTTCATCACCATGCCGGCGCCGGGTTCGGCCGTAGCCTGCTGCATAATGAGGTTAGGTGCCTGTCCCTGCAGGGCCTGGAACATGTTTACAGACGGTCTGCTGGTAATGTCTTTGGAATTCACCGTGCTGATAGCCGCAGTTACCTGTCCTTTCTTTTGCTGACCATACGCTGTTACCACTACCTCACCGAGATCTTTGGAATCTACCGTCAGCATGGCCACGATATTAGTTCTGCCGGCGACAGATATTTCTGAAGGAACATATCCTATCGAAGAAAATATCAATACCCCATTCGCCGCGTTGGCAGGTATTTTCAGGGAGTAGGTACCATCTGCACTTGTTACGGTACCGATGGACTGTCCTTTCAGGCGAATATTGGCACCGGGGATGACTTGTCCTTTATTATCCACTACGCGGCCGGTAATAATGATTTCCTGCTGCTGTTCTGCGGAAAAGGTGGCGCCATTCCGTTTCAAAATGATTTTGTTGGCAATGAATTCATAGTTGATCTCCAGTGGTAAGAGGATCATCTGTAATACATCATCCAGTTTATTATCTTTTACGTTCAGGGATATTTTCTGTGCAGCTTTAATATCATCATTAGCATATACAAACACGAGGGAAGTTTGTGCTTCGATTTTGTCCAGCACCTGGGCCAGACTGGCATTCTCTACCTGCAGGCTAACCAGGTAGTTGAGAGATGGCGGTCTTTCGCGCTCCTTCGCCGGCTGATGCTGTACCTGCCGCCGCGTGCCAGCCGCATAAGCTACCTGCGCATGCAGGTCCAGCACGCTCAGTAGCGATAAACAAATTATCAGCGACCCGAAAGGTGGACGAAAAGAAGGCTTGTATAGTTCCTTTCTCATAACGTAGTGGTGATTAAAAATGAATAAATGGTAATGTTGGCTTTATATTATTCTCCGATGACAAGCGTTGAATCAGTGATACGATAGTGGAATGCTTTTGACTTACTCAGGTAATACATGATATCTTCCAGGGAGTTATTATGGAAAGAACCTGTAAGACGATATTGTTTAGGTGCATTGGCTTCAAACTCCACATGCTTGTTGAAATTGCGTTCTAAGCTGGCGCCGATTTCCTCCAGGGTAGCATTTCTGAAAATGAGGCGGCCTTCCGTCCAGGCTTTATCTTCCGCACCAATGGTATTGCCTTTGATCAGGGTACCACTGCTGGCAGTAAAGCTTACTTTCACATCCGGTGTAATCAGGATGGTATCATTAATTTTCTTTGCCTCTTCATACCGCGGAATAAAGGCTACCTTACCGGTTACCACCGCGGTTTGCACTGGTTCGTTCTCGTAGGCGCGGATATTAAAGGAGGTACCCAGTACTTTGATCGTTCCCTTTTTCAGGTGAACAATAAAGGGGCGTTTGGCATTGGTAGCCACATCAAAAAAGGCTTCTCCTTCGAGGAAAATTTCGCGGCTGTCGCCTTTAAATTTTTCCGGATAGGTGAGCATACTTTCTGCATTCAGCCATATTTTACTGCCGTCTGCCAGTTCTATAAATGACCGGGTAGCCTTGCCATTGCTACGTTTTACCCATTGCTCCTTACCTGCTGCCGGCGGCTTACTGCCTTTATTGAAAAAGTAGAACGCGCCGCCCAGCATAAATACTGCTGCAGCTGCTGCTGCCCATTTCCAGGGATGTATCTTTTTAATTTTTGTTGTGGGAGATGTGACCACCGTTTGCTGGGATTTTATTTTTGCCAGCGTGCGTTGCAGGGCCTGTTCGGTATTTTCTGCCGCATGGTATAATGGATCTTCAAAATAATGGTGCAGGTGGGTATACCGCTCTTTCAATACCGGGTGCTGGTCCAGCATGGACTCCAGTTCCGACAATTCTGCCGGAGTGGCGGATCCGGCTAACTTACGGGTCACCAGTAAGACGAAATATTCTTCGTTAATCATAAAATGGAATCGTGTTCAGAGATAAGGACAGGTAACGGGAGGAGAATTACTTACAAGCGGGGAAAATATTTTTGCGATTTTTTGTCTTTCCCAGGATTATACTGATTTAGATGATTTTCCAGATAATATTTTTAATTTAAAAAGATCAGAGGAGATAGAAGCGGGTATACCAAGTTCTATCTCCTCTGATCTTTTTAAATCTTATATAATCAAAAAAGCAAAAATCCGGGAAATCATCTAAATCAGTATAATCCTGGGAAAGACAAAAAATCGCATCAGCAAAAGCCGGGGAAAGACAATGCCAGTAACATAATCAACGGCGGCAACACATTTTTGCCCTTGCCAATGGCGCCCAGTTCTTCATTCAGGCGGCGCATAGCCCGGAAAAGTTGTGTTTCAACTGTTCTGGGAGAGATACCCAGGATTTCAGCAACTTCTTTATATTTAAAGCCGTCTTCCTTGATCAGCTGGAAGATGCGGCGGCATTGAGCTGGCAGAGAGGATACTACTTTATCCATTTTAAAGCGCATCTCTTTCCATTCCAGGTCACGCTCCAGGTCCACGCTGTTACGCAGATCAGCGGTATCCGAACCGGATAGGGGTACAATACGCAAATGGGAGTACTGCTCGAGATAATTGAGCGAATGATTTTTAACCGCCACAAAAAGATATACTTCCAGGTTTATGATGGGTTCCAGTTCCGTACGGCGGTTCCAGAGCTTCACAAAAACATCTGATACAATTTCTTCTGCAGCTTCTTTTACATGTACATACCTGATACAAAAATGCAGGAGCCGGTCGTATAAATGGCGAAACAAGCGGGAGAAAGCCTGCTCATCATCATAACGCGCTATTTGCATCTGCCATTCACGAATCTCATCCATGCTCATGTGTAGCTAAAACGTTTTTGCTAAATAGACAAAAAAAAACGAAAACTTTTCCTGATTGATCTGGTTGCTTGTTGTAAGGGAATAGTCTGGTTGGCCCCCTTGCCATAGCAATAATAAAAAAAAGGATTAACAAAAACAACAAACCTTCCTTTCAATATAAATTTATTTATAGATCTCCCAAAATCACCTTATTTATTTTATACATATAGTTATACCACCTTTGCGGGGTGAATATTTCAAATCAATTAAAAATGGAAACAACATTAACAGCGGCTACATCCCAAAGCCGCATGCCTGCTGCGTTATGGGCATTAACGATCAGCGCTTTCGGTATTGGCACCACAGAATTTGTGATTGTTGGATTATTGCCTGTCATTGCAAAAGACCTGGCGGTGAGCATTCCGGCGGCGGGACTGCTGGTCAGCTTTTATGCCATCGGAGTAGCTATCGGGGCTCCGGTACTCACAGCCTTAACTGCTAAAGTACCACGTAAACAATTACTGATTTCCCTCATGATATTATTTATCGCAGGTAACACGCTGGCAGCTTTCTCAAAAGGCTATTACCTGCTCATAGCCGCCCGTATGCTGACCGGCTTTGCCCATGGCGTATTCTTTTCCGTGGGGGCTACCATCGCGGCAGCTATTGTATCTCCCGACAAAAGAGCCAGTGCCATTGCGCTTATGTTTGCCGGCCTCACCATCGCCATGGTGACCGGGGTGCCCTTAGGGACTTTCATCGGACAGCAACTGGGCTGGAGAGCCACCTTTACCGGTGTGGCCATCTTAGGCGCCATCGGTTTGCTGGCCAATCTGCTCCTGCTGCCGGGGAATATTCCCCAGGAAGCCGCCAGCAGCCGGAAAGCCCAACTACTGGTGCTGTCCAACAAACCTTTATTACTGGCATTGCTGACAACCGTCCTTAGCTACGCCGGCGTATTCCTGGTATTTACATACCTGTCGCCCTTACTGACCGACCTTACCGGCATCGCGGAAAGCAAAGTGAGTATGATCCTTTTAATATATGGTGTAGCAGTAGCCATTGGTAATATTGCCGGGGGGAGTCTGGCCAATAAAAATCCACTTCGCTCCCTCCGTTATATATTAATAGCCGAGATGGTGGCGATGCTGATTTTCACCTTTACGGTACATAACAGTATCACGGCAATTATCAATCTCTTTATTATAGGAGGATTATCATTTGCGACCGTACCGGCCTCCCAATTATATGTGGTACAAACCGCAGAAAAGACCGCACCCGCCACGGTGAATGTGGCCTCTGCACTGAATATTGCGGCATTTAATGCCGGAGCAGCAATTGGGGCTTATGTAGGAGGAAACATTGTGGCTTCATCGCTTGGACTGGGAGCTACTCCCTGGATTGCAGCTATCTTTGTACTGCTGGCGGCGGGCACCACCATGATCACCTTCAGAAAATAATTATTGGCTATTGGCAAAATGCAGCAAGACTCCCCTTCGCTGCATTTCGCTAACAGCTAACCGCCAATGGCTAACAGCTAACCGCTATTGACAAACGCTAAAAGCCAATAGCTAACAGCCAATGGCTAACAGCTGCTATTCCCATCCCTCTTTAATGGCTTTCACTACCAACTCAGCGGATGATTTAATGCCTGTTTTCTTGAGCATATTTTTACGATGCTGATCTACTGTTTGCCGGCTGATATTTAAGTGCTGAGCGATTTCCCGGCTGGGCAACCCTCCGAGCATCAGTCTCAGTACCTCCTTCTCTCTCTTTGTCAGCACTTCCCGCGCGGGTACAAAAGCCTTCTTTACTTCCACATTCAGAAAAGAAGGTTCACCTTCCAATCCTATAAAAGAGAGTACCGGACGCCCGGCCATTTTAAGATGCGAAATATCTGTATGTACCACCAGGGTGCGAAGCAGGCCCCCTGCCCCATCATGCTGAACGGGCGTGGTTTGTTGAAGGACGCGCAGGTATTCACCATTGGCTTTCTGTACCCTCAGGTCATAACGTACCTTATACTTCAGGACTTTCTCCGGTGGCAGTTCTGCAAAAAATGCCACGGCGGTATTTTCAAAATCAAGGAACCATCCCATATCCTCCGGATGAATATAACTCACCATAGCCGATACGGTGCATTCGCTGGCGTTATACCCCAACAAATCATATACACCGGGATGCACATAATCAAACTCCCCTTTCACGACATTAAAAATAAAATAGCAAAAATCACCTACCTGGAAAAAGCTCAATACTTTTTTATGAATTTCCAGCTCCAGCGTAAGGTCGGGCGGGTCCTTACTCTCCGCCATGATATTCCAGATCTTTCTGGCTTCTTCATACAAACGAATTTTCAGCATACCAGGATATTGCAGAATAAATAAGCCGTAACAGGAAAATGTAACATGTCCTGGCAACGGGAAAACAAAGTGCTAACGATCAGCTCAATAAATTAAAAGATACAAAAACTATTGTAATGCTGACGCAAATTAATGCCACCAGGAAAGTGTAGTCCGCTACTTGTTCGAGTCGTTCGCTTCTGTTATCATTTTTACTTTTTAAAGATAAAAAAGAGAGCAGACAGCTGGCCATCAGGAGCAGGGCGGCAATACCGGTGAAGTCGTCAATAATGGTGGCGTTATTAAATCTGGCCACTTTTATAGAGGTAAGAACAATCAAACAAAAACCCAAAAGGTTGGTGGAGGTATTCAGTATGTGCGGCGACTTGCTATGATTTGCCATATTTTTTTTGTTATTCCTGCTTAACAAATGCTTTGTAACACGAATTGAAGAAATTTAGTCAAGACATTCGTCAGTAGAAATTATCTTATGAAAAAAATAACAATCTTAGCCCTGTTAAGTTGCCCTGTATTCATAAAGGCACAGCCCGCAAAGTTTGTTCTGAATGGCAAGGTGACCAAGCAAAGCGGCCCGGTTAAAGTATATCTTAACCAACTGATCAACGAAAAGCTCGTCATTGATTCCGCAGATGTACGGGATGGAGTATTTCGCTTTGAAGGCACCGTGGATGGGCCGATACGGGCTATGCTCATATTCGACCACAAGGGATCTACGATGGACTTTATGCAACTACCCGCCGATGCCGATGTCCGGATATTTTACCTGGAAAAAGGCGATACCAAAATACAAACCCAGGAAAACGTCAGCAAAGCACACGTTACCTCCACCACCAATCAGCTCGAAATCGATTATAATAATTCCCTGAAAACAGTTGAAAAAGCCATTAGCCTGATCACGAAATCATATACAAAAGCATCTGCTGCCGAAAAAGCCAATAAGGAATTTCAGCAAAAAATGAATCAGCGCTATGCAGTGGCCTACGAAGCCAAAAAGCTCATGCAGCAAAAATATATTGCGGAAAATCCCGGCTCCTATTTCAGCCTGCTGGCCCTGGAAGATGTGGCTGGCATACAAATAGATCCGGATCAGATTGAACCCCTCTTTCAGAAATTAACACCTGAAATACGCAATACGCCTGAAGGAAAAGCATTCCAGGAAGAACTCACCCGCATCCGTAACCTTACCGTAGGCAACGATGCGCCCGACTTTGAAGTACAGGACATGGAAGGCAAAATGGTGCGCCTGTCTGATTTTAAAGGTAAAACAGTGCTGCTCGACTTCTGGGCTTCCTGGTGTGAGCCCTGCCGCAGAGAACACCAGTATGTCCGGGATGCCTACAGAAAATTCAAGGATAAAAACTTTACGGTGATCAGCATTGCACTGGATCCCCCCGCGGATAGGGCTTATGTGATACAGGCCATACAGGAAGACAGCCTCGTTTGGACCAACCTGGCCGATCCTGCCAAAGATAAAAACCAGGCGGCAAAAGCCTATAGTATCAAACTCATTCCACAAAATTACCTGATCGATTCTACCGGGATGATCTTCAACCGGGACCTCCACGGAGAATCCCTCTCACAACAGCTGAGTAGTCTTTTACTTAACCAGGAATGAGTAAAAAGCCCTACATTTGTCCTTGTCAATTATAAATATAATTTATTGTAACTATATAAAACATGGACAAACAGCCCCTTTTCTGGGCCGCTAATCTGAAATTATTACGGACACGAAAGAAGATCTCACAACAACACCTATCTGATTTACTGGGACTGAACCGGAACAAGATCACTGCACAGGAAAGCGGCAAAACACGCAATCCACGCATGGAAGACCTGGTCCTGATCTCCACCTTTTTCAGGATTGACATAGACCTCCTCATCAAAACGGACCTGGCTCAAATCCCTGAAGCGCAACTGGAAGAACTGGAAGCCGGTAAAAAAGTGGACCTCACAGGCAGGCATATACGTATTCTTCCCATTACGGTAGATAACAGTAACGAGGAGAATATGGAATACGTGCCGGCAAGGGCCAAAGCAGGATACCGCAGCGGTTTCAGCGACCCCGGCTTCATTGCCGCCCTGCCGAAATTCACCCTGCCGGAATTACCCAGAGGTAAAACCATCCGCATGTTCCCCATCAGCGGCGACTCTATGGAGCCCATCCCTGATGGCAGCCATATCATTGCACAGTACCTGCAGGACTGGTCTCACTTAAAAAATAATACAGCCTGTATCCTCATACTGAAAGGTGGAGAAGAAGAAATTATTTTCAAAGTAGTCGGTAACCATATTAAACAGAATGGCACCTTAACACTGCATTCGCTGAATAGTAATTACGATACCGCAATTATAAATATTGAAGAAGTCCTGGAAATATGGACTTTCATCGGGTATCTCAGTAAAGAATTACCGGAAGCGAAAGCTGTCTGAGGTGAGTTTATGTCTTTTTCAGCATTATACTGATGATGATTTCAGGATTTTATTTATTGATTTAAAAGATTAAAAAAGGATTAGCGAAGACTGACAACATAAGATGTTCATCTTCGCTAATCCTTTTTAATGCTGAAAAAATCCCGAAATCATCATCATCAGTATAATCCTGAAAAAGATAAAATTCGCTTTACCGTTTTAATAAATGAAACCGTACTACAAATCATTCAAACTTCCCTTCGGTAAATAGTGCAAATCCTCCAGCTCCGACAACACCTTGATGTTCTTGAATACTCCTTGGGTGACCAGGATAATACGATCACTGCTGGCAATAATATTCCGGTAGTCGTGATCCGTAATAATAAACCCCTTGCTCGCCCGGCATCCCTGGATCAATGCCACAATCTTTTCCTTGAAGAGTGGGTCCAGCGCATTGAAAGGCTCATCCAGCAAAATGAACTTAGCCGGAGAATGCATCAGCAATAATATTTCCAGGTATCTTAATTCCCCTCCCGATAACGCACTTACTTTTTTATGGAGATGGGGTACAATATTTTCATTCGTCTTTACCAGTTCCTGCTCCACCTGGCTATCTAAAAACAGGGCAATCACTTGCCGGACCGTAACGTTACCCGGCAGGAAATCATGCTGCGGCAGATAAGCGATCAGCCCCTTTTCTTTATAGGGCGCATCATACTTTTTACCGTTGATGCTTACAAATTTATGGTGGCAGGAAACCGTGCCGAAAATGATTTTCAGAAAAGTAGATTTACCACAACCATTTCTTCCTAAAATACCAATCACCTCGCCGGTATTACAGCTCACAAAACAATCCGTCAGCAATTCCCGGTGGCCCACATACTTGAAAATACTGTCGGCTACCAATTGATTGGTACTCATGCGATGCTGTTTTTAATCAGCAGGCAAACAGTGATGCCGGCTACATTGATACCGTACGATAACCCCACCAGTTTCATTTTGGAAAAGCCTTTGTTGTAATAAAAGTAATAACAGTGTTCATATTTCAGCCCGTAAAAAAATAGCGCTAACCCAAAACCACCCGTAAGAAGAGAAATAGCAAAAATCAGTAGAAAGCCGTCCAGCTTATCGCCCCCAATCATACCGAAACAACCTAAGAGTAGAGAAAATGGGATATTGAAACTATGCAGGGATTTATAATAGTGTAATAAAATTTTCATGTTGGACTTTTGCCTGCTAAATATAAGGTCTTAAAAGTCAAATACGAATTTTGTCTTTCCCAGGATTATACTGATTTTGATGATTCCAGGATGGTTTTACACGATTAAAAAAAATTAGCGAAGATGAACACCATAGGTGGCCACCCTCGCTAATTTCCAAATATTAAAAAAGCGAAATCCCGAAATCAGTATAATCCTGGGAAAGACAAAAACCGCCTTTATTTATAACTTTCCCTGAACGCCTGCAATCCCTGTTCCATCCTTGCTTTCAGGCGTTCTCCCTCCGGGCCGTCACCCGGTTTGGCAATATGAAAAAGTGCCAGTGAATTGTTCTCTTTCAGTTCCCGGCTGCCCTTATCGCTTTCAGCGATCGTTACCACGCTGCCATCAAATTCCAGTCCTATGTAATAGTCGTAGAATACGGCTTTAATGGCACTCACCGGCGCAGTTAAGCGATACAGCGTAAAGCTGTTTTCCACCGGGTAGCGAAAGGTAACTGATAGGATCCCATCTTCGCTGATGCGGAAAGAGGATTCGATTTTGGCGCCAGATTCGGTCAGATAAGACAACTGCGGCGGATAAATGGTGGCGGCTTCATTCAGTAATTTGGTGAATTGAATCGCAGCTTTCGCCCGGCTGCCGGCGTTGATGGCTTGTTGCTGTGCAAAAGTGCTGATAAACGAAAAAGTAAACAGCACTAAAAAAAGTGAGTAGCGTTTTTTCATAGGTATAATTTCCGGGTAAAGGTTTTCTTACGCCATAAATATAATATATTTAAATTATATATTGATATTTCCCCACGGAAGAAGAAGAGCGTTTCCCCGGGAAAACGGATCAGCCCCGAACCAGCAAAAAAACAACGCCAAAAATTCAATTATCTTTCAGATATTTAGGACGCGCATACCGTGCCCAGACAGCCCACTGCCCTCCTCCTCTTCCTGCCCCGCTTTTAACATTGTTTACAATCTTTTAAATTTCATTAACAAGTTAGATTTCTCCTGCATACTAACTTCATTGCCTTATTCGGGACCTGTGATTTATTTAGAAAATCGATTTAGCATCCGATAAAATATATCAAACCAAAATTTATTATACCAACGAAAAGAGTAGATAGGAATTATTAATTCAAGTACAATACGTCAACCAATTTCATTGTAACAACTGGCATCAGCATTCCAGTATCATTTCATAAGCTTCAAATTAAATTACATGACTGTTAATTTTACAAAAT
Organism: Chitinophaga sp. RAB17; assembly: GCF_052114225.1. Classification (NCBI taxonomy): domain Bacteria; kingdom Pseudomonadati; phylum Bacteroidota; class Chitinophagia; order Chitinophagales; family Chitinophagaceae; genus Chitinophaga; species Chitinophaga sp. RAB17. Next base: position 158,489 of record NZ_JBFREI010000011.1, read on the forward strand.
ACAGCCATAGCTGTGCTGTTATGTTATTAACGTTCTGCCTCACCGTCCTTTCCCTACCCGGTTTCGCACAGGTAAACCCTGCCACAACGAAAATCACGGTAGCCGGATTTGTACGGGACGGATCTGACGGAAATCCCCTACCGGGCGTATCTATCAGCATTTCAGATTCCAAATCGGGTGCTATCACCAATGCCGACGGCAGCTACACCCTTAAAGTGAATCCCGGCAGCATGCTTACCTTTACCATTGTAGGCTATCTGCCACGTTCCATCACCGTAAAGGAAAGCAATGCCCACCTGAATGTTTCCTTACCTATAGACAAAAAAGTATTGAAAGATGTGGTGATCATCGGCTACCAGGAAACCTCCCGTAAAACGGTGACGGCTGCAGTGACCTCCATCAACCCAAAAACATTACTGGATGTTCCCGCCCCTACTTTTGATGCGTTGCTGCAGGGCCGTGCACCAGGACTGGACGTACAGAACTACTCCGGTGAACCGGGCGTAAGAAGTAATGTGGTGATGCGTGGTAACACAGCGGTAAGTCGCACGATCAACAGCGATATCAGCAGTACTACCGGTAAAACAAGTCTCGCCCGCGCATTGAGCGGACCGCTCTACGTGATTGACGGCGTACCTCAAACAACAGAAGATATTGCTGCTATCAACTACGGTACCGGTACCAATACAGACGTAATGGCCGGTATTGCCATCAACGATATACAAAGTATAGATATCCTGAAAGATGCCTCTGCTGCTGCGATCTACGGATCAAGAGGCGCCGGTGGTGTCATCATCATCAAAACAAAAAGAGGTCTTTCCGGAAAACCTAAAGTAGATTTCGCTACCTATCACGGCTTCACCGAAAAACCACAACTGGAAAAAGTAGTGATTGGCGCAGAAGAGCGCAGGGCAAAAATGGACCTGATCAACCACTACGGCAGCTGGGGTAACCTGAAAGATCTGCCACAGATACTGACCGACAGTCTCAATCCTGCCTTTAACAACGCCAACGATTACCAGGGTGGCATGTACCGCACCGGTAGGGTTGACAACTATGATGTATCCGTTTCCGGCGGCAATGACCTGGTAAACTACCGCTACGGACTTAACTATTTTAATGAACAGGGCATTGTGCGCAAATCAGGCTTAAAGCGCTATAGCTTCAGCAGCAGCACTGGTCTGAACCTGTCAGAAAATCTGAAGATCTCTACCCAGATCCGTTATTCAAAACTCGACAGGCCAAGGTCTATCAATGATCTCTCCGGCGGCTTTGGTGCATTTAATGGAGGATATTATGCTTCCAGTCCACTGCCAACTTCCCTCATGTATATGACGGATGCTTCGAAGGATTTCATTTTTGGCACCAGCAGCAGCGCTACCGATCAGAATACCAATGATAACCTGTCTATCAGCCCGGTGATCGACTGGCGGATTTCAAAGAAATTCAGTTTTAATACCGTCATCTCATTTACCCAAACCAACAGCCGGATGGATGCCTATACACCGGGTATTGCGAGAAGAGATGGTACCGGTTTAGCCACCAGCTTTACTGATAAATCCAATAACTATTTAATGAGCAATACCATCCAGTATACCACTACACTGGGTGCCAATCATTCCCTCAATCTGCTTGCCGGACAAAACACAGAGTTCTGGGAATACCGCTCCACCTATGCTTATGCCATTGGTATTCCCAATGATCAGATCCATACGGTGACCGTATTGAATAAGAACCTGGCCGACACCAGATCCGATCTGCTGCAGAGTGGTATTCAGTCTCTCTTCCTGAGAGCCAACTATAGCTATAAAGAACGTTACCTGTTGTCCGGGGTAATCACTGCGGATGCATCTTCCCGTTTTGGTAAGAACAATCGCTGGGGTTACTTCCCCTCCATATCCGGCGGCTGGATCATCAGTGATGAACCTGCACTGAAGTCTGCCGGTAACTGGCTCACATTGCTGAAATTACGCGCCAGCTATGGTGTAACAGGAAGACAACCGGATGGTGGCGACAACTACCTGTCTTATAACACCTACAACATCGGCGCCGGCGGATTTCCGGGCAGCAGCAACCCTGCTACCGGCAATAACTATGCTTTTGGATACAACGGCATACCAGCTGTAGCACTGAATTTTGATAAAGGACTGACCAATAATAACCTGAGCTGGGAGAAGAATACACAAACCAACCTTGGTATAGATGCGAGTTTATTGAACGGCAGGTTCAATGTGGTAGCAGATGCTTATATTAAAAATACCAATGGCGGTATATTTAACCTGAACGTACCTATAACTACCGGCTATTCTATCCTCACCGCAAATGCGATTGGTATCCGCAACACCGGGATAGAATTGCAGCTCATTGCAAACGTATTAAAACCATCTTCCAAATTCCAATGGCAGGCATTATTAAACCTGGCTCATAACGATAATATTATTACTTCCCTGCCTAATGGCGGACGCGATATTTATCTCGATAAATTCCTGTTGCGTCAGGGACAGCCACTCAATTCTTACAACGTATTTAATAAAACGGGCATCTACAAAACAGATGCGGATGTACCTATCAATAAAGTAACCGGGCAGCCACTCAGCTTTTATGGTGGTGCGTTCAGAGGTGGAGATCCAATCTGGCAGGATACCAACGGTGATGGTATATTAGATGATAAAGACTATATACCTGCGGGAAATCCAAATCCCAAAGTAACCGGTGGTTTTGGTAATACCTTCAGCTACAAAGGCTTTACACTCTATGTATTCTGCACATTCACCGCGGGCAGAAAAATCTTTAATGACTATCTCGCTGGTAAACTGTCGCAGCTGGTGCCTACAGATGATGGCGATCCTAATCCATATCACTCTATTTCCACCCATGCTTTACCTGACCTCGGCGGCATCAACTACTGGAACAACCCGGGTGATAATGCGCAATATCCTAGTCTGAGTTCCGTATATGGTACCCGTTACAAATATGCCATGGTGAGTTCTGCCTGGATAGAAAGCGGTGCTTACTTCCGCGTAAAAAATGTGTCGCTCTCCTACTCCTTCAACCAGGGCGTATTAGACAAACTCCATTTCAAACGTTTGAGAATCTATGCACTGGCTGACAATCTCTATCTCTTTAAACAATCTAAAAACATTCCTGATCCGGAACAGGTAGATGCTTTCGGAATATATAGCGGCAGTGGTTATCCCATTCCTAAAAAATTCACACTGGGACTGGATCTTAGCCTTTAAACCATCAAAAAACGACATCATGAAAAAACAACGCTTATATATCGCATATGCTGCTGCTGTTATTTCAGCAACAGCCCTGGTATCTTCCTGTTCAAAAATACTGGATCTGGAGCCGCATAACTCCACATTCACCAGTGCCTACTTCACCAGTGAGTCCGATGCCAAAACCGCGCTCTCCGGCGCGTATTCTATCCTGAGAAATATCCTGATCAGGGATAACTCCTGGCATAAATACGGCGACATCGTATCGGGGGAACTGAGTATTGATGGTAGTAAAGACAACGGTAATTTCAACATTTCCAATGGGGAGTTCATCGGTTTAAATGTGGGTGGCAACAACTGGAACTGGCAACAGTACTACCAGCTGCTGCAACAGATAAACCTGATCATTAATAAAGCACCCGGTATTCCGGATACCAAATTCGCTTCTATTGATACCAAGCGTCACGTGATCGGAGAGGCCTACTTCCTGCGTGCCTTTACTTATTTCTATATGAGCCGGATCTGGGGAGATGTGCCTTTAAAACTGCAACCCGATCTGGATGTATCTACAGCCAGGAACATCGCCAGAAGCCCGGCAGACAGTGTATGGAAACAGTGCCTGAGTGACCTGGAAACAGCGAAGCAAAATCTCGACTTCGGCTATGATGCTGACGGAGGAGAAAGAGCTGTCAGAGCAAATAAAGGAAGTGCTTTTGCTTTGCAGGCACATATCCTGGCCTGGAAGCATGATTATGCCGGTTGTGCAGAAGCCGCCAATACAGTGATCACACAAGGCGGATATGTACTCCAGGATGCCGTTAATTATATGAAAGTATTTATTGGCAAAACAAACGAAGGCATTTTTGAAATCAACATCAGCGATGCCCAGTCAGAAGGACTTTCCCTGCAAAACAACCCAGGCTTTGGTGTAACCATGAGAATGCCCTTCATTGATGGTAAAGATCCGATAGAATGGCCGGTAAGTACCAACTTCGTAAACAGACTCTATAAAGATACTGCGAACGATATCCGGTTTAAGAGCTTCTTTTATGAATCGCAAAGCGATAAAGGACAGATCATCAAATTTTCCAACATTGCCTACGCAGATGGTGCAGCGAAAAAAGACGGACGCCTGAGCAACAACCTTATCATCTTCCGGCTGGCCGATATCATGCTGTTAAGAGCGGAAGCGCTCCACGCCTTGGGCAAGGACGGAGACGCTATTATCTTACTTAACAAAGTGCGTAACAGGGCTGGCATCGGTGATTACCAGGCTACTGACGACCTGGGTACTACTATACTGGAAGAACGCTTAAGAGAACTTTACTACGAAGGACATGCGTATTACGACCTGGTGCGCACCAAAAAAATCTCCGACTATAATGAGCACTTTACCAGCGCACAGTTCATGAACGGCGCCCCCACAGGTGGCTGGTTATGGCCGGTGGATCCCGCCATGTTCAAAGACGACTATACCCTGGTGCAAACACCTTACTGGAGAGGTAAACTTTAATCAACTAAAATCAGCTGTATGAAAAATAAATTATGTCTTGGTATCATCGCCTTTGTGAGCATCATCCTGTTTTCCTGTAAAAAGGATTACACCATCGGTGGCAGTGTGCATGATCCGCATGTAAACATGACTACTTACGACTATCTGAAAACGAACCACCTCTTTGATACGATCGTGTTGCTGATTGATAAAACAGGTCTTAAGGATGAAGTAAATGCCAGCGGTACTTTTTTTGCCATCACCAATTATGCGCTGGACAACTACATCGACAAAAAACGTGATGTAGCCAGGCTGACAGATCCCAACGTGAAATTTGACTATGACTCAATAGATTTTAAAGCGATAAAAGACTCTCTCCGCGCCTATATGTTCAAGGATAAAATCACCCTGGACAAAGCCACCAAAGTGGGAAAGTTTTACACGGCCAATGATGGTGAAAAACGCCTGATACAAGGGATTCCCAGCAGTGATTATACCAACAACGGCGTATTTACACAGTACCCGGTATACCTGTACCTGACCAAAGTGATCGCTAAGCCAGGCAGACCGGTTCCTCCGGATGAATCAGGGCTACCTAACCTGACGTCTGACCAGTTTTTACAAACACGTTGTCAGACAACAGGCATTATTACTACTACCGGCATATTGCACGTAGTCAATAATGGGCACGTCTTCACTTATTACGCGGATCTGTTTAACTAAGTTTTTACCCTTACGCAATTATCATGAAAAGACATATAAAAACCTTCAGCACTATACTGCTTGCTGCTACTGCAATATACAGTTGCTCAAAAGTGGAAAACGGTTATCTCAGTGACCAGATACGTTATGTAGATAATCCCATCAGGATAAAGCGCGGGCAGGTGCAAAAAACCTCTCCTGTTAGTAATGATGGATCCAGTGCCCCGGTAACGTATAAGCTGCTGGATATTCGTGATGTCATCAAACATCAACACTCCGACAGTATGTATACCAGGTATGAACGCTATGAGTGGACCGCACAGTTTGATCCTACAAAGGATACTACAGTAGCATTGCTGAACAAAAAAAGACAAAAGGTAAATACGCCCTGTTGGGAGTTTAATGAGTTCACCGGTTCCTTTACTTTTTTCGGTACGTCCGTGAAAGTACCTCTTGGCACCTATGAATTTGATATCCAGGCATCGAATCAGAATGGCTCTAAAATTTTCAAGAACATTGCCACCATTACCATGCAGGATGAACCACCCTATAGCGTTGGTGACGGCGGTGCTGCCTGGTTCAGAGACGGCACCACCACCAGTGGCGACCTTGGCGCACCCATTGTCACGATAAAAAAATTATCTGATGAGGGCACCAATATCATCCTGAAGATAGCGGATCAGAATGGCAGGTATTTTAATCCGTCTAAAGGCGAAATTATCAGAAGAGGCGACCGCAGTGACTTCCAGACGTATGCCCAGTTCCATCCGCTGGAACTGACAGATACCTCTATGACCTGCAACTTTGAAACAACGCCTTTTCCTTTATTACAGAGCGCTTACGGATACCTGATCTATTATCGTATCCCGAGTAACTTTGTTAAAGTGGACGCCGGCTATGCACCTACCAGTGATCCCATATATAACGTAAATCCAAGGTTCCAGTTCCAGATTTTCCAGGAAGGAACTTATGAGGTGACCGTGAAAGTAAAACATGTGACCAGAAAATAAACGAGCATGCAAGCAACAAAAAGCCTTCCCGGTTAAATGGGAAGGCTTTTTTTTATGCTAAACCCAGCCCTGCAGTGGCTCTTCTACTCCGGTGCAAATGCATACGTTTCCACTAAACCCCACGGCCCTTTTTCATAACGCCACAACTGCAGACCGATGGCTTGTATGTCAAATGGCTGAAAATCCGCCATCAGCTTTTCATACACTCCCTGCGCCTTCCAGTCGGTTACCTTATTCATAATGGTAATATGCGGTTGTAATAGTTGCTGATCACGCCAGATCAGCCAGGGCGCCCATTCCTGTTGTAACGACTGATGCAGTACCTGCAACGGTTCGGATCTCAGCGTATAGGCGATACCGTGAGGGTATCGTTGCAAGCCGTTCACCCGTAAAGTAAAGGCTGGCTGTGCATAAATTTTATCAAGGGCAGCAACGATGCGGGGTTCATCTGCCGGCAGGCGGTGAAATAAAGTAAGATGGGCATCCACCACATTGGCATAAGCCGGGTAATACAAACGGCGTAACCGGTTAAAAAGGCCAGTGGCAACAGGATCCAATTGTAAAGTAAGAATCAGTGCTGATGTCATATACGCAAAAATAAGAAAGGCCGCACTAATGCGGCCTGTTCTTACGTCTTCATCAATGTTACCGGCTCACTAAACCGGAAAACGATTTTACTGAACGCCCCAGCTTTTGTTAGGCTTAGGTCCCATGAACAGTTCCAGGGTACCACCATTTACCAGTTGCTGATGGGTGAAAGTAGGTTTGTTTAAAGGCTTGCCGTTAAACTTCGCCTGCTGTATATATTTGTTGACCACCGAGCTGTTGTGTGCGACAATGGTAAATTGCTTCTTATTGGGCAAGGCAATGCTTACATTCTCAAATACAGGACTACCAATGGTATACTCCGGAATTCCAGGTGTAAGCGGATAAAAGCCCATAGAAGAAAACACCACGAAAGCAGACATCCCACCACCATCTTCATCACCGGGAATACCAAAGATGTTATCCTTGAACCAGGTGTCCAGCAGGAAGCGGATACGCTCCTGCGTTTTCCATGGCGAACCGGTATAGTTATACAGGTACGGAATATGGAAACTGGGCTCATTTCCCATAGAGTACTGACCCACCAGGCCAGTGGCATCAGGGAATTTGCTCCAGAAAGCATAACGCGACATATCCAATGGTTCGCGGAACAACTGATCCAGCCTGTTTTCAAATGCCTGTTTACCACCCATGAGTCCAATCAAACCAGGAATATCCTGTTGCACCTGCCAGAGATAAGTCCAGCCATTATTTTCATCATAGTAATCACGACCGCCCATGCCGCCGTCATATTTTACATTGATATCGATCCAGGCGCCTTTCTCATCTTTCGGCAAAAAGAATTGCTTATCGGCGTTCCACAGGTTTTTATAATTTTTTGCCCTTGGTGCAAAAAGACGCTGATCATCTTTTTTATTCAGATCTCCTGCCAGTTCAGCAAGTGCCCAGTCATCGTAGGCGCCACCCAGCGTTACTGCTACGGCCTGCCGTTTTTCAAATGGGTGTACTTCTGCTACGGTTTCCTTCTCCCCTATATGCAAAGCGGGGAAATAACCTTTGGTATGATAGATATCATCCAGTACGGTTTTAGGACCATTACGCCATGGCAACATGGTAGCATCGGTGGCATTTTTACGCATGCCTTCGTAGGCTTTTTCAATATCAAATTTCTTCAGCCCTTTTCTCCAGGCATCCAATACGACTACGGAAGAATGAAAACCATTCATACAGGCATGATCTCCAAACAACACCGGGAAAGTAGGCAGCCAGCCGCTTTGCTCATACATGTGTACGAACGACTCCAGCATATCTTCTTCCTTCGCAGGATTGAGGATCATTCTCAGCGGATGCAGCGCCAGGTAAGTATCCCAGGTCCAGTCATCTACATAAAAAGGACGGTTGTCTTTATGGATCTGTTTATCATAGCCACTGTAATACTGTCCATCTTCTGTAATATCTACGGCTCTCTCATACGAGCGATATAAGGCTGTGTAGAAAGAACGTTGCTGTGCCAGGGTACCTCCTTTTACTTTGATCTGCGACATTACATCGGACCAGACTTTTTTACCGTTGGCGGCTACGGCATCAAATTGCTGACGACTGATTTCGTCTTCATAACTTTTCTTTGCCTGTGCCGGGCTGATATAACTGATGGCATATTTAAAAGTGACTTCTTTTGTAGTGACCGGAAAACTGATATAAGCTTTAACGCCTTTACCAGCAATGCTTTTATTGTTACTCAATTGCCCCTGCTCTACTACACCGGGTGTACCGGCTTCACTGAAAACGCCATACATATATACCTTCACATAACCGTTATAAGTTTCCATGCCGGTCATTACATTGCCTGGCAGGAAGTTATACGAGGCATCGCCGTCATTGTATACATCAAATAATAAAGATTTATTTTTCCCCTGCGGAAAACGAAAACGGTAGTAGCCCGTTTTTTTACCGGCGGTAAATTCTACATTTACTTCTTCATTCAGTAACCAGGTAGAATAATACCAGGGCTGATTGATTTCCAGGTTATGATCATATGCCAGTCTCTTCTCCCATCCGGCTGCTGCGGGGGCGTCTACAGAAGGTTTCACCGAAAATACCTGTCCTAATCTGTGCGATACAATGGTCAATGGGAAATCAGAGATCTGGTCATCCATGTAGTCCTTGCGTTGCGGCGTAAACCGGATCAGCTGATTGGGCAACTGCACCGTAGGGCGGGTAGGTTCCAGTAATTGTCCAACGTTGCCAATGGTAGGGTCAATCAGGTCAACAGGCTGCCTATGGCCGGGAATTGTGTCCGGAACAGCCGCTGTAGCGCTGCCGGACAAGCATACAAAGGGTGTCAGCAACAAAAGGCTGTACAGCTTCCACGTTGTTTTTTTCATTCACTAAAGTTTATGCACAGTAAGAAATTCTCATAGCCTGTGCAGCGAATTAACAAAATAGTTTAATCATGCACAAGGCATGATTAAACTATTTATAGGCCAAATCAAAAATTGCTTAGTAAGATGGGTTCTGCGTCCATCCCGGGCTCAGATTCAGATCACGGATTGGAATCGGCGCCAGGTATTTCGGCCCTGGGTTCAATACGGCAGCAGGGTTCAGCGGACGATCCACGAATTCGTTCGGATCACGCCGGGCAATCACCTGTGGTAATAATTGCAAACGAACGATATCAAACCAACGTTGTCCAAACTCACCGGCGAATTCATATTTACGTTCTGCCACAACGGAATCGCGGAAAGCTACGGCAGTAAGACCCTTTTTAATGTCAGCTAAACCGGCACGGCGTCTCACCTTGTTCAATGCTTCGTATGCGTCATCAGAAACGGAGTTGGCAGCCATAGCAGATGCTTCTGCATAAGTCAGCAATGTTTCTGCGAAACGAACTACATCCGTTGTTTTGTTGGTGCTGGCGTTAAAGCTGATCACTTTGGTAGGTGTTTCAACGATGCCATCGCCTGCGCCATAACGGAACTTATTATAATAAGGATGGTGAGTAGCGGTTCTTGGATCATCCCAGCTCACCAGGCCAAATTTATTATTCTTAATCTGCGTATGGAATGTTTCATCTGTACGTTTACAAACCGGTGCATCCTTGAAGTAGTTGATTTCAGGAAAGAAGTCATCCCATCCACCTTCATCATCAGGAATACAGGTAGCGCCAAAGGAACGGTTAGGCAACTGACCAGCCACGTTATATTCCAGGCCAAATACAGATTCAATGTTGTTATTGGTTTTAAATACATCCAGGTAATCAGCCATCAGGTCAAACTTTTTGGAATCTATTACTGCCTTGGCTTCTGTTGCTGACAGACTGTAATTGGATACCTGGTTGAGCGGCCATCCAGCCATGGTCAGGTATACGTTGGCCAGTACTGCCCTGGCAGCCAGTGCGCCGGGTCTGCCTACGTCTACACCTGTAGGCCATTTGTCGGGCAACATCTCCGCTGCTTTTTTCAGATCGCTGATGATCTGCGCATATACTTTATCCTGTCCTTGTCTTCCCGGAGTAACGGTAATTTCTGCCGGGCCGGTCACAATCGGTAACGGTCCAAATGTTCTTACGAGATAGAAATAGCAGATGCCTCTCAGGAAGTAAGCCTGTCCGCCGGAATAAGTGCGCTTCTGAATTGCATCCGGTGTAGTGGCGGCTACTTTTTCGTAGTTGGTAATCACGTTATTTACCTGGTAGATTGTATTCCAGGGGCCTTCCCATTCCGCTCTCAGACTACCGTTTGTGCTGGTACCCTGTAACCTGTCGAACTCACGTTGTTCTGCTTTATTCGACTCCGGATGGGTGGTCAGGTCATCAGACCCGTAGTAGGAAGTCATTTTACTCGTGAATCCCCAGGCGCCATCTAAAGCCAGTGCTCTGAAAGCAGAAGTAACTGCGCCATCCAGCTCGCTTTGGGTATTAAAGTAGTTGCCGGGAGTAAGTGTTGCTTTTGGATCTTCCGTCAGCTTCACGCAGGACGATGCACCAATCATGGCTGCAATGGCTAAAGGAAGGAAATATTTTTTGTTCATGATAATAATTTTTTAGAAAACAGAATCCTTTACTTACGCGCTATTCAATTATAAACCAAGTCTTAAACCAACAGTATAGGTTTTCGGATTAGGTATGGTACCTGCTTCCAAACCCTGTGTGATAGCGTTGGTAGCATTGGTTACTTCCGGATCATAGCCGGGGAAATTCGTAATTGTCCAGATATTCTGGGCACTGATATAAACATCCAGGCTGCGTACATGAATTCTGCTTAACAGGTTTTCAGGTACGCCGTAAGTCAAAGAAATATTCTTCAGTTTAATATAGCTGGCATCATATACATACCGGCTGCTTCTGATTTCATTAGGGTTACCGTAAACAGGTACATCCGTCTGTTTATCTGGTGTCCACATGTCGAGGATCTTTGAACTGGTAGCATCACGGGAATCACCCAGTCCGCCCATGATAAAGGCCTGGCTGAAAGAATACATCTGGTTACCGTGTGTACCCTGGAACATGATATTCAGATTCCAGTTTTTGTAAGAGAAATCATTGGTGAAACCGAAATAGTATTTAGGCATACCATTTCCGATAGTAGTAAGGTCTGCTCCGGAAAGTTTTTTGTCACCATCGATATCTAAATATTTTGTATCGCCTGGTTTCTTGCCATACAAAGCAGCTTCCGCTTTCTCTTCAGATTTCCAGGTGCCCAGGTATTTATAACCATAGAAGGTACCCAGCGGCTGACCTACTTTAATAATAGATACACCCTGCTGAGCAGAACCAATACCATTTACGATAACATTGTCCTGACCTCCCAGATCCAATACTTCATTCCTGTTAAAAGAGATGTTGAAGTTACTGGTCCATTTGAAATCTTTTCCAACAACAGGTGTACCACCCACGCTGAACTCAAGACCTGTATTTTTTACGCTGCCGATATTACGTTGATAGCTTCCGCCACCATAATAGAAAGGGTTATCTGTGTTATACAACAGATCTGTAACTTTCTTATTATAGGCATCCGCAGCAAATGTTAAACGGCCATTCCATAATTCCATATCCACGCCCACATCATAAGTAGTATTCTTTTCCCATTTCAGGCTGGAAGATACCGGTGTTCCTAATGGTGTATTTACACTGGGAGTGCTGCCATCGAAATAGTAAGGAGAAGAGGTTCCCACCTGCGCAATACTGGAATATGCCGGTACTGCCTGGTTACCTGTCTGGCCATAGCTGGCGCGGATTTTCAGCCCTGTTACTACTTTGGAACCGGCCATAAATCCTTCTTTGTCAACTGCCCATCCTACAGCTACTGCGGGGAAAGTGGAATATTTTTCTATCAGGTGAGAAGAACCATCTGTACGTACAGAAACCGTCAACAGATATTTATCTCTAAAGGTATAGTTTACTCTACCCATGTAGGAAATCAAGGCGTCTGCCCAGTAGCCGCTGCTGGTGGACTGGGTTTTACCTAATCCAAGGTTCCAGTAGCCAAGACTGTAGGTAGACAAATTATTAGCCTGCGCAATGGTATTGTTATTCATTTTAGAAGCTTGCTCCACGAGAGCCGTTACTGTCAGCGAGTGGTCTCCGAAGCGGTTATTATAGGTCAGGAAGTTAGAATTCTGCCAGCTTCTGTAGCGGCTGTTTTCCACTTTCGCATAGTCATTACCGTTAAATGCTTCGTTTGTTCCCGGGCCTATCAGCCATTGCGTTTGCTGACTTTGCAACTCATAACTATTATTGGATGTAAATGTCAGGTGATCCATAATACGATAAGTAAAAACGCCGGTAGCGGTCATGTTGGAAGTTTTTCCATCTACTGAACGGCTCATGATATTCTGTACCGGGTTGGTAGAAAGCGCCGCAAAATTAGATCTTGAGATATAGTTTCCCTGCGCATCTTTAACAGGACTGGTGGGATCCCATATACTCGCCTGTGAAAACGGATCCGTGAGGTCGCCTGAGAAATCTGTATTATGTGATGTTGGCAACAAACCCGTAATATTTACTTTCAGGTCCATTTTCTTATTCAGCTTAACATCCACATTCGCTCTCAGCACATCTCTTTTATAACCGGAGTTAATCAGGATGCCTGGCTGGTCAAGATGGCTATAGGAGAAATAATATTTCACATTCTCTGAACCACCAGATACACCTACCTGGTAATTCTGCACTAATGGCTTTTGTGTTAATTCATCCTGCCAGTCGGTAACATTTGGATTTTGCTGGAATGCAGCCAGTTGGGCAGCTGTAAAAGGGCTACCTGTACCGGTTACCTGGCCTTTCAGATTTTTCTGCAGTGCAAAGTTGTATGCATTCATCAGATCCAGTTTCTTTGGCAGCATATTTTTGCTTAACCAGGTACTGAAATCCACTCTCGTTTTTCCAGACTTACCGGATTTGGTAGTTACCATTACCACACCGTTGGCCCCCCTGGAACCGTAGATAGCTGTGGCAGAAGCATCTTTCAGAATTTCCATACTTTCAATGTCGCTGGGAGCAATAGACTCCAGGTTGCCACCAATGTAACCATCAATTACATACAACGGATCGTTACCGCCGGTGATGGAACTTGCACCCCTGATCCTTACACTGATACCTTTACCAGGCTGACCGCTGTTACTCTGAACAGTGACGCCGGAAGTAGTACCCTGTAAAGCCTGTTCTACCCTTACCAAAGGACGTTTGGCAATATCTACTGCTTTTACGGAGCTGGTAGCACCTGTTACATCTCTTTTCTTTTGCGTACCATAACCTACTACGACCACATCATTCAGTGACCGTGAATCTGCTTTCAGGTGAACGGTGATGTTGTCACCAGTAATAGCTACTTCTTCTGTGATGTAGCCGATGTAAGAAATTACCAGTATCGGAGACGCGGCATCGCCGGTTGCGATCTGGAAGTCGCCCGTACCATTGGCTGGACTTGAGATGTTGGTACCTTTTACTCTGACAGTTGCTCCGGGTAGTGGTTGGCCGGCTTCATCCAGCACTTTACCCTTTGTCAACTGCTTTTGTGCATAGGCCTGCAGCAGGCCCGATGCGAGGAGCATCAGCAATAGTAATCTTTTCATAACGCGAACGATATTTCGATTGATAAAAAATAATACCCTGCAAGTAAGTATCATTGGCCTAACAGCAGCGCTAATAATGAACTAACAAGGGCATTAATGTTATATTTTTTTTAAAATTTTAGTGAGATGAATAACCTGGTCAGTCTTTATCGAATGCGGTAAACATATTTGCGGGCAAAGCTCTTTGCTGACTGCGTTCAAAAACATAATTACCTGTTACGAGATAATCCATTTCTGTGCGCATAAAAGCCAGCCACGCATCGGAGGGTGTGTTCACTACCGGCTCCCCTCTTACATTAAAAGAGGTGTTGATAAGCATCGCACAACCAGTACGTTTTTTAAAACTATTAATAAGTCCCCAGAACTTTGGATGGAGCGTACGATGCACGGTTTGTACACGCGCAGAATAATCTACGTGCGTGATAGCAGGAACAGTAGAACGTACTTCATATAACCGTTCATATAAAGTAGAGGCATCATCATTCACGGCAAGCCGCAACGATTTTTTCACCGGCGTTACAAATAACATATAAGGAGATGCCGTGTTCATTTCAAAATAATCGGCCGCATCTTCAGCTAGTACTGCCGGCGCAAACGGACGGAAACCTTCGCGGAATTTAATCTTCAGATTGATCAGGCGTTGCATGTCCGCTCTCCGCGGATCAGCCAGGATGCTGCGGTTGCCGAGTGCGCGCGGACCAAACTCCATCCGATCCTGGTACCAGCCTACTACTTTTCCTTCAGATAACTGTGCACTAATAAAATCCGTTAGTGCATTAAAATCTGACCAGTACACTCCTTTTGCATCATACCGGCTTATCATATTTTTGATATCGCGGTCGCCATAGGCTGGGCCAAGGAAGGCGCCCTGCATACTATCTTCTCCCGGAACAAAAATCCGTTCCTGTTCCATACCAATATGGTACGCTGCATATGCAGCACCGATAGCTCCTCCCGCATCACCTGCTGCCGGCTGTATCCATATATCTGTAAAAATACCGGCGTCCCTGATCCTGCTGTTGGCTACGCCATTCAATGCCACGCCACCTGCCATCACCAGGTGATGACTGCCCGTGATTTCTTTTGCCGTGCGTGCCAGCGCCACCACTATTTCTTCCGTTACCTGCTGAATAGCCATCGCCAGGTTCATGTGCTCCTGCGTGATGTCCGACTCTGGCTCCCGCCGCGACATGCCAAACAAAGCTTCCCATTTAGCCGTAGCCGTCATTTTCATACCGGTGGCAAATTCGAAATAGTCCATGTTCAACAACAGTGATCCATCTTTTCGTATATCCACTAACGTAGTGAGGATCTTTTCCCGGAAAGCAGCGGTCTGCAGGGAGCCCCGTTGCCCATACGGCGACAGTCCCATTAATTTATATTCACCGCTGTTTACTTTAAAGCCCAGGAAATAAGTAAAGGCGGCATATAGTAAACCCGGTGAATGCGGAAAACGCAGCTCCCGCAACACGGTAATATCTTTTCCTTTTCCATAGGAAATGGTAGTCGTTGCCCACTCTCCTACACCATCCACCGTAAGTATTGCCGCTTCTTCACAGGGCGAGGGATAAAAGGCACTGGCTACATGTGATAAATGATGCTCCGGAAAATACAGTGGGATATTGCTGCTGGCTCCGAGCACCCGAAACTCCTTGCGCAACAACTTCTTCATAAACACCTTCTCTTTCATCCATACCGGCATCGCTTCCAGAAAGCTGCGCCAGCCCCGTGGTACAAACGCATGATACGTTTCCAGCAATCGCTCAAATTTCAGTAACGGCTTATCATAAAATGCCACCGCGGTGAGTTCATTAAATGAAATGCCTGCTTCTGACAATACATATTTAATCGCCTGTGCCGGAAAAGAAGGATCCTGTTTGATGCGGGTAAACCGCTCTTCCTGGGCAGCCGCCACTATCTGTCCATCTATTATCAGCGCCGCTGCACTATCGTGATAAAATGCTGATATGCCCAGAATGATTTTCCTCAATGCCATTAAAATATGGAGTAAATAAAAGGCGCCAGTGCAGATACACTGGTCAATGCCACCAATGAAGCCAGCAACAACAGCATGACAATCAAAGGAAGCAACCAGAACTTTTTACGTGTTTTTAAAAAGTGAAATAGTTCCTGCAGAAATTCCATTACCTGTGAATTATAGTTATTTTAAAATGTATGCTGCAAATCTTCTTTCGTATATAAATGATTTCGTACTACCATTACCGAGGCATCGTCCTTTTTAAAGCGGCGCAGGAGCAAACTATCCCTGCCACGCAGTTTGCGCCATAATCCTACCGGTAATACCACTAACACAAAAACAAGTGTCAGCAATACGCGTATATTTATTTCACCGAGTATTTTTGAAAAGCCAAACCATATCCAGGCCAGCGGATGAAAAAGCTGTGGTACTAAAATGGTGATCGTTAATGCCCCCAATGCCAGTGCCACCAGTTGAAAATTCCGGTAATACAACGCGGCCACGATAGCTGCCAACACAACTACCTGTCCGAATTCTATGCATTGTTGCCGGGTGATAACGGCGGAATTTTTCTGCATGACCTATACTTTTTTCAGCTGACTTTGTAATGCGAGTGCGGCTTTGTTGCCGGGTGAGGTTTGTAATACCTTTTCTACGTATAACTCCGCACCTGGTTTATTACCCATTTTAAAATACCGCTCGGCTATTTCATTCATCAGGTCTACATTCCCGGGATCTTTAGCTGCCGCCCGCTGCAATTGCAACACCTGCATCAGTAACGTTTTCACAGGTGCCAAATTCAAATGCTGCTCATTATTGGCGATGGCGTAATCCAGATAAGGCAATGCCTCGGTTGTTTTATCCTGTTGCAGGTACAATACAAAAAGCATCCTGGCCGATTTAAAAGAAGGCGATAAAGCGAATGCCTGTTTGAAATAAAAAGTGGCTGCGGCGGTATTATTTTCTTTGCCGTTATAGTTAGCGGCTATTTCATACCAGGCCGCTTCCGTTGGATGCTCCTGTACAAATGCTTCTGCGATGGTGCCCGCTTTCGATAAATTGCCCTGCTGATTGTATCCCTGATATAGTTGCTCCATGGCGGCAGCCCAGGAAGTATGTCTGAAAGCAACTTCATAAGCAAGTTGCTCTTCCGGGGTGGAAATCAGCGTAGTATCGCTTGTTATTGAAGTAGTATTAAAAGGCTTGCTTCTTTTCAGCTTGGCTATTTTATAGGCCCCCGATAAGGAATCTACAATCGTTAACGGCATGTTTTGCTGCAAGGCGGCAAAGGTCATTTCTTCGGCAGCACTTACTTTTATAAGGCCCTGTTGTTTCATGGCTTTATAAAAAGCATCGGATAATATAGCGTATCCTTTCAGGTCCGGATGCACATGTTCGAGGATCAGGTCATTGCCGATGATATGTCCCTTGCTGTTGGCTTCAAATGCCGCATTAGCATCTACCAGGTGCGCGTTTTTATATTTGCTGCATAATTCCAGGATGATCAGATTCAGCCGGGAAGGTGCCCGAAAACGGAGACCATCCAGGTCTCTCGCCTTATCGAAATATGCTTTTGCATTGGTAGTATCTCCTTTCTGAAAAAGTAATGTGCCGAGGTAATAATTACAGCCGGCATGCACCGGGTAAATATTGTCTGCCGCCAGAAACGCATTTTGCGCAGCTGTGGAGTCGCCCTCGGCTAATAGCTGTTCTCCTTTTTTATACAGTGGAGTGAAGCCGGGAAACTTTGTGCTATCCGGTGTGATGCTGATAAAAGGAAACAGGTCCTTTTCTGTGGACACCACGTTACTGAAAAAAACAGGCACCTGCGCTTCGTTGAGCAGGCGCAGGGTGTTGTCCATATTAGCCGTGAACTGCGCCATCCCCTTTTCGTACGTGGCAGATCCGAAAGGAATTTCCTGCTCGGCCACCATCAGCTCCATCCGCGTTTTGCCTTCGCCTTCCGGGTTGGATGGCTTCAGCGCGAATAATTGCTGCAGCGTATTCGCCATCAGCTGCGTGAGGCGGTACTCCCTCAATTGTAAGATGAGGTGAATCAGGAAAGGACTGCCTGCTATCTTATCGGTACTGCCAGTGCCGAGGCAACCATAATACTCATTATGCCCGGTATATATAAGTACAGCGTCCGGCTGATAAGGCAGTAATTCCTTTGCAAACCCTTCTACGGTATAGGAATTAACGCCCGTTAGTGACAGATTAATGATCTCCAGCCGCTTATCCGGGCAGTTATGCATCAACCGGTATTGCAGCCAGCGGTGAAACGAGCCGTTATGAAAATAGGGATAGCCGATAGTAGTAGATTCTCCCAAAACAAAAATCCGGAGGGTATTGGTATCCTTTACTTTTTTAAATAACTCCCTGTTGCCGGTAGTGGCAATTTCCTGGTTGGAAAAATATTTACGGGAAGCATCGGGATTCAGTATATAATAATCGTTGTTGTCCGGAGCAGTAATAAATAACCGCAGGTCATGACCATAATGGAATAATCTTAGTCCTGCTTCCAAACCACCCAGCAACATAAAGGGAAAAAGAATGCTGATGATTTTAATCACCAGCATTCTTTTCTTTTGTAATAAAGCGGCCTGAGTGCCATAGTCGTGGAATCTTGTCTTATTCATTTCAATGCAATTTATACGGCCAGCCTTAATAGCAGCACTAATAATGCACTAACAACAGGAAAAAATGAGAATTAAGTTTTATTTAAGCGCGGAGAGAGTGGAGAGGAAGGCCCTTGGCCTTTGTCTTTACCCAGGATTAAGATGATTTTAATGATTTTATTTCTTTTTAAGATAGATCCACCTCTTGTTTATGAAAGCATTTAAAAACAAAAACGATCATTATAATCAAGAAATAAAATCAGCAAAATCATCTTAATCCTGGGTAAAGACAAGCGCCGAAGGCGCTCCCCTCCGCTTATTTGTCGCCTGAATAGGCGGTGAACGGATGCGGGAACTCTTCTCCGTACATGTGCAGGTATTCCTTGGTGAACTTATTGAAGGCTGTTTTAGACAGGGAGTGCCGGCCGAGCAGGACCAGGCTGCTACATTTCAGCCGCAGGGCCTCTTCATTGACCGGGTCAAACAGGAAAATACTATCAGCAATTTCAATCAGGAGTTCCGGATCTGTCTTAAACTGCAGAGCCGCTTCGGTTAAAATATCGAGGCCATTATTGGAGATCTCTGACTGAATATCTTCCAGCCAGCTGTAATTGGCATCGGGCAGGAAGGAACCTCTCCTCAGAATACTCAGTAGTTCACGCACCGGTTGTTTTTGCAAAGGACGTGGTGCCTGCAGCAGGTGCTGAAAATCTGCCAGGTCCATGCGGATATCAGCAGCAGCATATTGTAAGCTCCACCTGTCGGCTTCTTTCACGAATGCACAGGTACCCAGCTTATCAAGTATAGCCTTCAGCTTCACCATATTTACAGACCGGTTGTTCTGTGCTTCCTTGCTGGATTTATCGCGCCATAAAGTAGCATATAGTTTATCAGAAGAAATACCTTTCCCGGAACGGATCGTATTAATGGCGATCAGCAGGAATAATTCCTTCAGTAAAGGCGTAAAGAATTTGGTGACATCCTGTCCGTCTTTATCCTGTACTTCAAATGGACCGAAGAAAAAGACATTGCCTTTTTTCTCAGCTTCGGGTACAGGAATGCGCGCTGCTTCTTCTGGCAATGCCGGAGCTGGCGCCGGAGTAGCGGGTGTTGCCGGTATTACAGTCGCCGCTGCATCTGCGGTCACCGGACCAGTGGTGGTGGTTGCTGGTTGCCTGCGGTACTTCTTCAGGAATAAAAGGATACCGAGTGCGCCCAGTGGAATCAGCAACAGGTAATACCAGCCGGCAAAATCCGGGAGACCGGAAGTATCTGTGATCATCACATCCGGCGGAAATTCCAGGGTGTATACTTTTACTGCCGTGACATTATCTTTGGATGTGTACAATGTTACCGCCACCAGTTTTTTACTGTCTTTGCAATAATACAGGTCGGCGAAAGATTTAATATCATGAAAAGAGTACGGGATCGCATCGGCCAGCGGAGCGTATTTAGGTTCCAGCAAGGATCCTTCAATCAGCTGCAGGGTGGTATTAAATTTATCATCCGGAAAAATAAGCGCGTAGTAGGCTTTGGTATCCGGGTCTATGACCAGGCTGTTGGCAAAGCAAAACTGCGCCGGTGGTTCCGGCAACTGATAAATTTTATGAAAGGAATGATCATTTACCGCAAAGGCCATCAAATCGTAATAGTGTCGTGGGTTCACCACCTGGTTGCCGCTATTGCTGCCATATCCTCCCAGGATATAGGCCGTATCGCCATCCGGGGTGCTGCCAACAGCCGCCAGGTAGCGGGGAATGAGGCGTTCACCGGTAGTGGGAATGGAATCCCATTTCCTGTCAGCGAAATGGTAGCGTTGCACCGTATTTTTATACTGCATCTGGCCGTAGCCTCCAAGGATATAGAGCGATGAATCCGCCGCTGATATAAATTTATTGGCCTGCCAGAAAACGGTCAGCAGATCCGGCGAATAGGTCACGTCCCATTTACGGGAGGAAGAATCATATGCACCGGCTTTCTTATGATCAATATAAAAGTTATATAGTTTATTATTAAATGGATTGAATACCGACTGATTACCCGGCATCAGGCTATCCAGTCGTTGCGTGAGCCGGATGCCGTGCGTTTGTTCATTTTTAAAGCAGATATTATATAAAGAGTCTGCGGATACAATATAGAGTACTTCTGTATTTCTGTCGAATGCTACACTTGGGGTACCACTAACTTCCCAATGCTGTACCAGGCTCCAGTTCCGATGTTTGGGTCCTATCCAGTTGGCGTTGTTGATAACCGCAGTTTTCCCTGCTACGATATCAGTGGCGGTATTGCCGGTATTTTCAGAGAGTGGCCAGTTGTATTTAACAGTGCCGCTTTCTTTTACCAGTATATTCCGGAGGTTCATGGGCGGTATGTCTACCGTTTGAAATCCTTCGTAAGTATTGGTGCCAAAAAATACGCGGACACATACCGGTGCTCCTAATTTGGCAGCGCCTTTGGCAATAATTTTATCATTTACAAAGATGGCGGCCTCATTATGTTCTACATCAAACCGAATCGAGAAATGCGTCCATTTGCCGAACAGCGCGAGTGAGTCTACCGCAAACACCCGTGAAAAACTTTCTCCTATCAGAAAATTAAAGGTGCGTTCCTTCTGATTATATACCAGGTCTATATTCTGGTTGTTGGCAGCAATAACTCTTAGTACATATCCGAAATATGTTTCCTTATAAGGTAAGAAGTTCAGGTCGAAAGAAATCTCTGCGTCTTTCTTAAAACAGAGGGGCCCGGAGGAAGTGAGGTTCAGCGTTGTTCGTCTTTCCTGCACTACTTCATGACTAGAAAAGCGTAATCCATAGGACTGAGCATAACCAGCATTTGTAATCAGGTGAACAGATATAAATAGTAAAAGGATAAATTTCCACATACTCCGCTAAAAAACTAAAATAACTAACTATTTAATATTTTATAGATCTAACGCCACGTGGAATATACAAATAATAAACAAATTAGTGCTTTTTTATGCACTAATAATCAATGACAAATGTAAAATATACACGCTAAGCTGCCTATAATCTTCCTTATAAACAGTTGTTCTTTATTTTAAAAATTGATTGACTAATACTTCCCATTCCTGCTCTTTCGTATAGGCAGGACGTTTGGTGCCAGCCCGGCGATACCAGTAGTCTGCATTTGATTCGTCTCCTTCTACCCTATGCAGATAGGCATGCACCCGGGCAGCCTCAGTTCCCGGTAAATCATCTACCAGGTCATGCGCTTTTTTCCAGTTGCCTTTGCCATCATACCACAGCGATTCCAGGTACACAGAAAGTTGCTTTGGAGGATGTGCATCCTGCAAGGATTGCTTAAATTCAATAAAATCCATCTTTAAATTTTACCAGCTAATATAAATGTGGGATTCAAATATACGGAAGCAGGGACCAAAATGGCGCCTTATGATATTAAATTAGCACATAATCAATGATCTTCAACTGTAAGCGTCTATCCTATATTGTTTCCTCTCACTCCTTTTCCTGAAAAAAATACATTGTTCTATCAGCACCTGTTCACGCCGGACAGGCTGGAGTTTAAGCCGTAATAATTTTATGTTTTTATTTTTCAGGATTTTGTACTAATTTTTGGGAACTATTTGCCATGCAGATGGGCCCCAAAAAATTAAGACGAGATCCTTTTTTTGACGCTGACATTGGCGGACACCTATAGTCTGGATACAGGAATCACTATTTGATTTTTAATTCAACCCCAAATAACTACTCATCTCCCCAAAAGATTTTTATGCAAAACACAAAAGTTTTGACGTTATGTCCGTGCGGGCCAGTCCTGCTATTTCAACGGATCATGTGTAACTCACAGACCCTTATTTGTTAACTCTTAAAGCAGCAGGAGGCTGCAGCATATTATGCAACTCATCGTAACTGTTAAAAAACTAAACAAGCGGAATCGTGTCCCCGCCAAGCTTACAGACAAAAGCAGCATCATTGGCACGGTGCTCCAGGGATTTAAATTTGAAGGCACGGAAGTAAAAAACATCTCGGACCCTTCACTGGGCAAATGGTATAAAGACCGGGATGGCTATTTTTACTGGGGTGGTGGGCTCATGGCACTCCCCGAGCCTGCAATGTTTCCGCTGGAAGATTTGCCGATAAATCTTCCGGAGAATTACCTGTTGGGCGCAGACGTTTCACATTACAACTCGCGGCCCGACTGGGATGCGATGATACATGCCGGTATCAGTTTTGTTTACATCAAAATTTCCGAAGGTGTAGGCACTCCCGATCAGAAAGCCAAAGCACATGCAGAGAATGCGCATGCAAATGGCCTTAAAACAGGTTATTATCATTTCTGCAGACCAGATACCCGCAACGGAGGCACACTGCAAACGGATGCTATAGCAGAAGCAAATGCTGCGGTGATCATCCTTCAACAGCTCCCCGAACCGGCACTCCCGCTGGTGCTGGACCTGGAAGATCAAAGCAGTTGGGATACGCCGCTCTCCAAAAAAGATTACCTGGCCTGGATAGAAATATTCATTCAACAGATCATTCAGTCTACCGGCGTTCCACCAGTGATCTACAGCAGGAAAGAATATCTCGACCGGAAGTTACCAAAGGATCATACGTTGGGAAAATATCACCTCTGGCTGGCGGCCTACTCCATCAGAGATGCGAACAAACTGAAATGCCCGGTTGGCTGGCAGGACTGGAGTATCTGGCAGTTCTCCGAAAAGGCACACATTGGCGGCAATGCTATGCTGGACCTGAATATCATGAAAGACCTGACGGTGATAATACCCTGATGATGGTTTCAACTGGCCCTTTTTTCCCGATGACAGGTGGCATCGGGTGTAATCTGCTGTGCGCTGCTTACTTAGCGTTCGATGCATTGCCGGCACCTGAAAATTCCTTCACGGAATTGTAACCATTCATGGCACTGATCGTAAAAACGCTGTCCGCTACTTTATACTTTTTAAGTTGTTCTATGGCATGTGTAAACACAGTGGTCTCTATCACCTTTCCTACAGGTACCCGCGACTCTGTGACAGCTTTTACCGGCAGAAAAGAGGTTTGGTTGATATAGTAATACACCTTTACTTTTTTATTTTCGCTCCCCTCCATTTGCGGCATCAGCTTCCAGCATTTTTCGCCGTTAACGACTTCCTCAGGCAGCAGCTGTATTTTATTAATAAGACTATCTGCTTTATACTGTTGCAAAAAGATATTGGCAGAAATAATGAAAGGAAACAATAATTCATCGCTGCGCAGCCGTTTTGCTTCATCAGGATATTTACGTGCATCCGTTACCGTGGCTATTTTTTCAGATAGCTCCACAATAGTTGTTCCATCGTATATTTTGTGGTAGGTACTATCATTCCTGACGGCGGCCAGTTTATAACCGATCACTTTATCCTTACTATTTATTTTGAAATACGAGGTAGATACACTCACCGAATGAACCGGCTTCTGGCCGGGTACCGACTTTTTATAGTCCTCATTTAAGGTATATTGCCCAGCCGGAGTGCTTCCCACAGCCATATTGATCTTGTTAAGGATTTCCTTCAGTTCATTTTGTTGGGCAAGCGTAGTCAGACTATTCGCCAGCAGGATAAAAATAGGAATGATGTATTTCACTTGTTGAATTTATAGGGCATAGAAAAAATCCACTGCAATTTCCACATCTAATATATATAAAATAAATCATTCATTCGTTTTCAACCAATAAAAAGGTTTTCCTTACAATGCGTGGTTGATCTTTTGTTGCAACCAGGCTTCAAATGTAAGCAACCCGGGATGCCACTGCCGCAAGGCTGGAATATTTACCCGCAGGTCAGCGCTGTTCAGCCATTCCACGGCTTCCGCGAGGCGTCCGTCTATTTGTTGCAAGGCTGCCGCAGGAATATTCACGTAATTGATTTCCTTACCCGACAAACGGGCCATACAGGCGGCTGTAGCCGCTACCGTTTGTGCATCCCCGGCCAGCTCTATGGATTGGCCGATAAAATGTTGCGGTTGTGCAAATGCAATCGCGGCAAAGGCTCCGATATCTGTAGTAGCCACCAGGTGTTCTTTTACATGAGGGGCAATAGGGCTTGGCAACTGTCCATTTCCTTCCCGGGCCCAGTCTCCCCATCCACCAAAGTAATTTTCCATAAAATTATATGGGCGCAACATCGTAAACGGCAAACCGGAAGCCCGCAGGTATTCCTCTCCCCTGCGCTTCATATCAAAAATGCGCAACCCGGGAACATCTACGCCGGCTACCGAACAATAAATGACATGCGCTACCTGGTTCGCCACCGCAGCATCCACCACCAGTTGCGCATACCTTACCTGGTCATCATCTGTGAAACCGGCAGGCGCGCCCGGCGTTGCCACATTTTCACTGATACGCTGCGGTTGAATACTCACCACCCCATATGCTCCTTCAAAAGCCACTTTTAAAGCCGCCGCGTCATTCATATCTCCGGTTACCAGCACAGCACCTTCCTGCGCCAATGTCTGCGCTTTTGTGGTGGCAGCATCTCTCACCAATGCCTTTACTGTAAATCCTTTTTTTAACAACTGCATTACGGTAGCACTGCCTACCTGCCCGGTGGCACCTGTCACTATAATCGTTTTATCCTGGTTCATTATTATTGATTTTTGTTATGCTAAATTGCATACAAACAGCGTTATTTCACGACACGGTTAACTACAGGTAACCGGCAAATCCGGCAGCAGCAATGATTAGAGTTAAAAAAATAAAGCGTCATTCCGACCAGTGCAAAGAAGCCTTACTGGCGCTGCGCGACAGCGCGGAGTTATGGAGCGGCAAATGGCGATTGTATATACTGGCTTATCTCTATATCCATGAGGCAGAAACCATTTTTTTCAAACGAATGCAACGTGACCTGGAAGGCATTTCTGCCAAAATGTTATCGAAGGAGTTGAAAGAAATGGAAATCAATGACCTCATCATCCGCAGCAGTAGTGAATCCGGACCGGTAGCAGTAAGCTATGCCCTCACAGAATATGGCCGCACCTTTATACCTGTGGCAGAAGCCATGCTCAACTGGGGACTGAATCACCGGAAAAAAGTGAAGGCTGCTATTTAATACCTTCTCCATCATTTCATTTATTGCTATAAAAAACAAGGGGCTGCGGATCAGCCCCTTCTATTATTACTTGATCAAAAGAGAATCTTCCACGATTCTATAGGTATCCAGGGTTATTTTTTAAATTGTTGTTTAACGATATTGAGATACAGTTCGCCGTAGCTCTGCGCAGGCTCCAGCTGCATATCTTCCTGCCAGTTATTGAAGGCATCTACCATCACCATTCTTGTTTTACTGCTGGCATTCATTTTAGCTACGTTACACAGCTGCCTGAATAAAGCGCCACTATCTGAACGCGGATAGTTTGGATTGGTACTCGTGGGGTTGCCTATGAGCCAGTTATATGCCGGCGTAATATTCGGTACATAGTCCGCGCCGAAATTCTGTGCAAAATATTCTTTGGAATATTTCCAGTTCTGATCTATCGCCTGCGGCAATACATACCAGCGGTCCCAGTTGTTGGGCTGTGAACTGAATGACTGGTGATAGATGGCATCTACACATCCTTTGAAGCGAATGGCGTAGCGCGCCGGCGGTGTCCAGCGATCCTGCATCCCTACAATGTAAGCCTGGATACCCTGTGCATTCAAACGATTCCTGAGGGTATCATAGATGGCCTTGTTATTATCTGAATACAACACCTGTGCATTCTGAATATAGATCAGCGGCTTACCATCAATTTTCATGTAGTTGGCATCTTTCATATAAGGTATCACCCTGTTGAAGTCCTGAAAGAACTGCTCCAGCTTTACCTTGTCTTTTTCCAGCGGATTAACAGCGCTGACGCCATAGGATCCGGTAGAGAAATTATACATCATCGCAAACTTCATGTTGCCTTCGCCATCGGCATTGATAAAAGAACGGATCACAGTGGAATCCGATTTGAAATTGTTGGCATCTCTGTTGGGCGAACGGAAAGAAAAAACAAAATAATCCAGTCCGGCTTTTTTAGCGAAACCAATATGCTTTGCCATTACGCCCGCAGCAGGCACCCCACTGGGATAGCTATAAGTGCCCACTACCGGCACTTCTTTAATGGCGCCATTCCAGCCACCAAAGCTGTAATAAAAAGCACCTACCACATAATCCTGTGTGACGGGTATTTCATTTATTTTATAATTCAGCACATTATCATCTACAGATGGTCCTGTCATGTCTTTCTTACATGCGTATAACAACAGGCACACTGCGGCAGCAAAGAGTATATTAAAACGTTTCATGGTTACATTGTTTTATGGGCGATAAGTCAGGGAAACACTATATCTGAAACCGTTGGCAGCGGCAGCTGCGTCCAGCGACTGAATAGTGGTACCATACCATTTCCGCAGGAAAGCATAATCGTAGGTAGCATTTGCGCTGGCCCAGTCAGGAATTTCACGATGTTTTGCAAAATGCAGCTCCTGGTAAATGTCGTAATCATCTACACGGGCAGTACCCAAGGCTTGTAATGCGCTCTGGTAACCAACAGGATTAAGATTCACCACAGATACCGGGTAAGACATTCTGCCAGGAATATCGGAATACGTTGGATTAGGCGAGTAGGTGGCATTTCCACCGGGATTGGTATGTGGTGGCAGGTTGAACACCCATGTTCTGCGTTCCAGGGCCCAGCAGTCAAAGCCGCCGTCAGGGAAGTAATTCAGCCAGCGCTGCGTCCATATTTTGTAGTTATCATCCTGCGGAATATCGGTGTTGACAAGGCTCAGGTAATTATTAAATCCTTTCCCTCTGGTGCCCCACTTAATACCATCTCTTGCTTTGTAAGCATCCCGCAAGGCGCTGTTGATTCCCCAGTAAGCAAAGTTGGCATCGATACCGGCATAGTAATATTGCTCCGGCGCCATTGCCCAACCATAGCCCAGTTTGGCCGCTTCGGCTTTCAGGAAAAGTGACTCGGAAAAAGACAACATAATAAAGGGCCGGTTCGGCTGAAAGATGATCGGATTAGCATTTGAATAAGCCTTGATGTCGGCACCACCTACCACATCGGCAAGTCCGGCAAGATTGGTCCAGCCGGCCAGCTTCGTACCTGCTTTAGGCTGTCCAAGGTAAGGCACGGGATAAGTTACCACCCGCAATGAATCGTCCAGGTCACTCGTCAGGGTGTCTGTTAGCAAAAAGCGATTGGCCAATGGTACTGTATCATAATAAACAGATAATCTCGGATCACTGTACGACCTGAAAAGGGTGAGCATATATTCGCTCAGCTTGGGCGCCTGCCCCGTAGCAGTGGGATTATAAGGAAAGTAGCCATTGCCTTTGATATACTTTACGAAGTAAGGATTTTCATTTCCATTCACGTTTTCAAAACTCATCTTCGCGGTTTCCATTTCGTTACTGATGGTAGCCGCTTCTGATGACATCACCTCCCTGATATGATCCGTGGCTGCACTACCCAGATTTTTCATGCACTGCAGCGCTATCTTTAACCGCAGCGTATTTGCGAACTTCACCCAGTTCTGCAGGTTACCGTTGTAAATAACGTCATAGGCCATTTTATCACCGGCAGGTTTTATTTTACCTGCTGCATCTTTTAAGGTGGTCAGCACATAACTGTATACGGCATCTTCACCATCGAATCCAATAGCGGAAAGATGTTCGGGATCATTGGCCTGTGTTAATGGCACCGGGCCATAGTTACCTGCCAGGATGGAATACGCATAGGCTTTCACTATCCGGGCTATCTGCACCCGGTTATTAAAGGCAGAATCGTTTCCATAATTCAGCTCTATCTGTTGCAGATTCCCAAGTACGCCCTGGTACATGGTTTGCCATAAACCGGCGTCCGTTACGTCATACCGGTTACTTTGCTGGCAAAGCAAATGGCCAAGATCCCAGTACTTGCTGGTATTGTGATTCGCCATCTGGGTATTCAGGTTTTTTACGGCCGCCAGAATGCCTGCTTCCGGTGTGGCTTTTGTAAACTGTGTAGGATCGGTGTTGAGACGGGTAAAATCTTTTGTACACCCCCAACACATCATCACGATAAAAGAAAATATAACGGCTGCTTTCATGTTACTCATTTAAAAAGTTACTTTCAGGTCAAATCCATAAATCGCATACGGGAAAGATCCACCAGACTCAATACCCTGGGCATTACCCGTTGTATTAGCGGCTTCCGGATCTATACCCTGCGGCGTATGTTTAAAAAGTGTCCACAGGTTTCGGCCTACAAAGGCCAGGCGCGTGCTTTTAAAAGGCGTGCCCTTTATAATCCCGGACGGAATAGTATAGCCGAATATCAGCTCACTGAGTTTAATGTTGGAAGCGTTATAAGTAATGGCAGGCGTATTGTTTACCACCATATCCGAATTGTAGGTGGTGGGATTCATCCAGATACTGCTTTTTACACCTGGTTGCATACGACCATCTTTATCGAGGATATATTTTCCCTGTTTATCTACCAAAGGAAAATAAGCTTCGGTATACCTGGCGCCTTTGGGTCTGTCCGCATCCTGGTAAGCAGTGTTACCTGTACTGGTGGCCTGTCCTACGCCCATACGTTCCTGGTCGTTCTCTCCCAGTATGACATTGCTCATCAGCCACTCATCCCTGCCATACAAACTGGCGATAGTATTGCCCGCAAAATTGGCGCGGCCATAGGAAGCAGAATAAAGGATGCCACCCCATTTCACCGTAAACAAAAACGATAAATCGAACGCGCCATATTTAAAGCTGGATCCCAATGATCCAATCCAGTCAGGATGGAAATTACCCAATAGTACATTCGGATCTGCAATCGTTCTGCCATTGGAAGGATTCACCAGGATAGTATCGTGGCTTTTATAAGGGGCATTACCTGTCAGTTGTCCGTAAGGCTGCCCCACAATAGCATTGACAGTAGCACCCAGTGTGGTGCCGAGGGCCAGTTTATTAATACCCGGCGCCAGGGAAAGCACGGTATTACGATTCATTGACCAGTTGGCCAATACATTCCAACGCAATTTCTTCGTTTGCAACGCTACCGCATTTACAGATACTTCCACACCTCTGTTCCTCATTTCACCAGCGTTCATTACACGCGTAGAAAAACCTGTTTCTGTAGGGATCTGCGCTTTGATGATCTGATTAGTGGTGTTAGACTGATATACGTTGGTGGTTACCTGTAACCGGCTTTGAAAGAAAGCCAACTCCACACCCGCTTCGCGGGAGAATGTTTTTTCCGGTTTCAGTGCGTTGTTATTCAGCTGGTTGCCGGAGCCATAGCTCAGGTAAGGAAAGCCCTGAAACAAGCCACCGTAGGAGTAAGTAGTGATCAGTGACTGTGGCGGTGCTGCATTACCTACCTGGGCAACAGAAGCTCTCAGCTTACCATAATTCAGGATACTTGTTTTAGGTAAGAAGTTGGAGAAAATAAAACTGCCGCTCAGGGATGGATAGAAAAAAGAACTGTTGGCTACCGGCAAGGTAGAAGACCAGTCGTTGCGGGCAGTAACATCGAAAAACAGGAAGTCCCTGAATCCAACCGTAGCGCTACCGTAAATCGATTGTACATTAGACCGCACATTGGATTCAAAAGCAAAGGGAAACGCGTTACTGTTTTGAATACTCGGCATATCATGTACCAACAAGGAAGAAATATTTGCGCCTCTGTTAAGATTATTGGTAGTCACGTATTCCGCGCCGGCGTTGGCTGTCAACGTAATGGATTTACTTAGCTTATTATTATACATGAACATTCCCTGGTAATCCCACATCTGGTTGTTCTGAGAAGAATTGGAATAATATCCCAATGGTGTTTTCAGTCCACCCAGTTCCTTATACTGATAAAAGCTGGCAAAAGCGATATCAGTAGATGCCTGCAAACGGAAACTCAGGTGACTGGTCAGTTTAGCCGTAGCCGTTATACCTCCCAGAATCCTGTTGCGGGTATCTTCATTCTGATTTTCATATAACATCCACATAGGATTTTCCGTATTGTTCACTGAGCCATAGGTAACAGAGTTGCCATTCGCATCTGCCCACGGCGTAAGTGCATCGATATTTAAGCTGCGGGGCATATACACGTAGGCCGACATAGGACTCGATGCGTCCAGGTTGCGATAGGTACGGTTCTTAGTGCCCTGGTTGGTATACGTTATTCTTGTATCAATGTTGATGATATTTCCCAGTTTACGGCTGGCGGTCAATGCCAGGTTGTGCCGCCTGATAATATTCTGGTTCTTCAATACATCATCGCTGTTGGTAAAAGTGTAAGACAAACGGAAAGCAGAAAGCGCATCGGCCTTGCTGATAGCAATACCGGAAGCATTGGTGACACTGGGTTTATAAAAGGAGGTCACATTGCTGGGTTGAGGCGAGTAGCCACCAGGTATGGGCTTACCGTTAAAGTCGTTGTAAGGTTGTCCTAACATAGGCATGCCCCAGGTAGCGCCATTGGTACCCATGCGCACCGCACCTGTACCCGGCACAATGTTGTTGCCATTTCCCACCAGGAAGCCATTGCCCCCTTCCCCATATACATTCTGATAGGCGGGAAACTGCGTGATGCTATTGACGATCGTATTTTGATTAATTGCGATACCCAGGTTGGCGTCTTCTATCTTACCTTTTTTAGTCACTACGAGGATAGCCCCATTGGCTGCTCTTGACCCATAAAGGGCCGCAGCGTTAGGTCCCTGTAGCACCGTGATGGATTCCACATCATCCGGATTCAGATCGGCAGCGCCATTTCCAAAATCCAGTTTATCATCCGCCGAATTTTCACCCATATCATTGTTAATGGGTACCCCATCCACTACCCACAATGGCTGGTTGTTCTGGGTCATCGAGTTTTCCCCGCGGATCACCACCCTGCTGGAAGATCCCGGCTGCCCGTTGGTAGTCACCTGCAAGCCTGCCACTTTACCGGCTAAACCGTTTACGATGTTCAGGTCCCTGGCTTCCGTAAGGTTATCCGGGTTGACGGATTGTGAGGAATAACCGATTGATTTTTTTTGCCGGTTCAAACCAAGTGCACCGGATACAATCACATTTTTTAAATTAATAGCGGATGTCCTTAACGAAAACTGTACGGCAGTTTTCCCGTTAAGGGTAATTTCCTGGCTTTCATAACCCGTCATGGTTGCCCGTAAAATAGTTTTCTGTGGCTCATTGACATAAATGGCGAAAGTACCGTCTTCAGATGTGGCCACGCCATTGCGGGTATCTTTGACCATAATACTAACACCAGGTAGGGGATTGTTTTTGTCATCAGTAGCCTTCCCCCTGATAAGGGTTCGCTGCGCCATTGCCTGCGTACAACAGAACAAGAGCAAGACTGGCAAGCAGAATTTCATCATTGATTGATAATTAATGGTTTAAAAAAGAAACGGGAATCGTGGAACTTTTTCAGAAAAAACGGTTGCTACCATGAAAAGATGGTTAGGAAAGGACATCTTTCAGATCGTGGAATACAGTAACTAAGCGCATCGCTGAAAAAAAATAAATTATACTGCAAATCAATGATCTACACGCTAATAAATCCATTAACGATCGTATTAATACGCCGTTAATCGGTAGATTTTTTTTCAAAAAGAAGAAAAAAGGAGGATCAGGAGATGATTTCCTGGAAGTTCAAAACAAATGCTTCCCCATACATATGGAGGTAATCTTTGCAGAACTTTTCGTAAACAGACCGGGCAAGAGAAAGGCGGCCCTGCTGAACGAGACTTTTACATTTTACCCGGAGGGCTACTTCATGGATAGGATCAAAAACGAAAATGGCATTCGCTATTTCTATATAAGTTTCCGGAGATGTGGTGGCGGGTAACTCATCTATCGCCATCAATAGTACATCCAGTGCTTTCGAGGAAATCTCAGATTTAATATCTTCCAGCCACGCGTATTCTGTGCGATACAGAAAGGTACCTTCTTTGACTATTTTCAATAACGCAGCTAAACGTTCCGGTCCCAGTGCCCCCGACTTTACCAGCCAGCTGAAATCGGCGAGGTCTATCCACAGCAATGCCGGATCGTATTGCATTTTCCACCTGCCCTCTTCCCGTAGAATTACCCCGCTGCCCAACTTTTCCAGTATGCCTTTTAGTTTCACCATGTTAACAGAGCGGTTGTTCCGCGCATCCCTCTCCGACTTATCATGCCAGAGCAGCTCATATAATTTTTCGGAAGAGATGCCCTTACCTGACCATTCAGTATGTATGAGAATCAACAGGAACATTTCTTTGAGCAGGGGCGAAAACAAATGTGTCAACGAATTTTTGTCTTTGTCGATCACCTGGAATTCACCGAATAACAACAAGCTGGCTTTATTCTCTGACCGGTCGGGCCATCCTTCTGTGGGAGCAGCAGTGACTACCGGTGCCTGCACCGGTACCTGTACCACAGACGCTTCTTCTTTTACGACAACAGGTATCACTTTTCTTTGTGGCTTCCGCTTATACATATAATATATGATCATTCCCACCACACTGGTGGCGGCCAGGAGTAACAGCCACCATTTCATCTCCATACCTGCTTTATTACCCACAGGCGTCAATGACAACTGTCCGGGAGGAAAGGCCAGGGAGTAGATCCTTATTTCAGTGGACTTATCTCTGTCTGTTATCTGCGTTACGGCTACTAACTGGTTGCTGCGAGGGCAATAGAACAAATCTGCCCCGGAGCGGTTGTCCAGGAATGCATAGGGAATAGTATCGGCGGCCAGCTGATACTCCGGGTGTAACAGCGAACCTTTGATCAGTTGCAGCCGTGATTTAAACCGATCGTTTGGAAACATCAGGGCGTAGTAACTATGATCAGTGGTATCGATGACCATAGAAGACGCGAAGACAAATGGTTCCGCGGGTTCCCGTAAATTGAACAGCTTCCTAATACTTTTACTTTTCACATCAAATTGCAGCAGGTCGTAATAGTAGGTAGGATTGAGCATCTGTTCTCCGGTACCGCTGCCATAACCACCAAGGATATACGCGGTATCGCCTCCATGCGACACACCCAGTGCTGCCAGGTATCTTGGCTTGTAATCTGTTTGCTGCACATTCATGATCTCCCATTTTCGGGTGGCAAATCCATAGCGCTGTACCAGATTTTTATATTTCAGCTGTCCGTAACCGCCCAGAATATATAAGGCGTTTTCACTGCTGTTAATAAACTTATTCGTTTGCCAGTATTCGGTGATGTCTACTGAATCAAATGACATATCCCAGTTGCGGTTGCCTGGCATATAGCCCGACAGCTGCCGCTGGTCGATATGAATACTGTATAAGATACGATCACCGGGATGGTAGATAGACTGAAATCCGGCGGAAAGATATACGGGTCTGATAAGCGCTTCGGACCGCATTACCTTATCACGCAGGAGAAAATGATAGATGCTGTCGATAGCTACGGCGTGTACTTCTTCTTCCGAAGGATCAAAAGTATAACTACCATTACCCTTCACCGTTAGTACCTGTAACAGTTGCCATTGCTGATGCAACGGCGTACCCCATACCGGATTACTGACAGTGGCTACTTTGCCATGGACACTGTCTACCGCAGTTTTTCCGCTCAGCTCATTCAGTGGCCAGTAAGCAAACAGCTGCTTGTCTTTAAACAACGACACCTCCTTTAACTGCATGGGTGGGAGATCCGTGGTTTTAAAATTATGCAGCTGACAGGCACCAAAAAAAATCCGGAGACACTGATCTTCCAGATTTATTTTCGTACTTCCACAAGACTTCCCATTCACCGTCAGCGACAGTACCTGCTGATCATACTGCAGGGAACAGCTGTTCCAGCGATGGAATAGCGCGGCGCTGTCCAGTTGAAAATCAAGATGAGCAAAGGTATCACCGAAAATAATATTGAATTTCCTGTCTTTATGATTGTAGATGAGATCTATATGCTGCTGATGATTGTTAATCAATCTCACCAGGTATCCATAATAAACACTGCGATCGGGGAAAAAGGTAAAGTTAAACGATAAGCCAAAGCTGCCATCCAGACAAAGCGGTTCATTGCCATGCAGCATGAGCGATGTCCTTTTTTCCTGTACCTGCTCAAAGGAAGAGAAGACCAGGCCCTGCGATCTGGCAGGTAAACAATTGCCTGCGAAAAAAAATATCACTGCCCCAAAAATGAGAAGGGCTTTATGTGAGCAAATATTCATGGTGGAACACTAAAGGGCACATCGATCTGATAACAGGCTGCAAGTTATAATATTAAATCATATCACCCTTACCCACCCCATCTGCTAATAATGCCAGGATATACGCTTTATTTTGGTTGTTAGGGCTTCAAGGTAACAAAAGATCACCTGTTTTCCGAAAGGAGTTGTTTTATTCCTATTACTCTACTAATTTAGTAGAATAGTAATGTTAGCTATTAGCCATTAGCTTTTAGCTTTTAGTAAAATGCAGCGGAGATAAATATATTTAAAATGCAGATGGACAACATCATTAAAAGAATTAAAACGTTCGCCCTTTTTTCGACAAGCCTGCTGCTGGCTTCAGCGTCCATTCATGCGCAAAAGAAACCCAATATCATTGTCATACTGGCGGATGACATGGGCTTTTCTGATCTGGGTTGCTTTGGCTCGGAAATCCATACCCCTCACCTCGACCAGCTGGCTAAAGGTGGCTTAGTGATGAACCAGTTTTATAATGCAGGCAGGTGCTGCCCTTCCAGAGCGGCTTTGTTGACAGGCTTATATCCCCATCAGGCAGGTGTAGGCGATATGGTACAGGACAGAGGCTATCCTGCTTACCAGGGCTATCTGAACGACAGCTGCGCTACCATTGCCGAATTACTGCAAACGGCTGGTTATACCACTATCATCTCCGGTAAATGGCATGTAGGACTCGTACCTGCTGCATGGGCAGGCAACCGGGGCTTCGACAAATCATTCACGCTGCAGAACAATGGGAGCAATTATTTTAATTCAAAGCCTTTGTATAACGATGGTAGAAAAGTAACCTTCCTGTTGAATAATAAAGAAGTAGTCAGAGAAGATACTTCTCTTTACTTAACACAGGCGATTACCAACTTTGCGGTGGAAGCACTGG
Organism: Chitinophaga sp. RAB17; assembly: GCF_052114225.1. Lineage (NCBI taxonomy): Bacteria > Pseudomonadati > Bacteroidota > Chitinophagia > Chitinophagales > Chitinophagaceae > Chitinophaga > Chitinophaga sp. RAB17. The sequence continues at coordinate 194,179 of NZ_JBFREI010000011.1, forward strand.
AAGAACAAAAAAACAAATCGAATCCATTCTTTCTCTATCTAGCCTACAATGCGCCACACTGGCCGATACAGGCCCTGCCGGAAGACATTGCCCGCTACAAAGGAAAATACGTAAGTGGCTGGGATAGCTTACGACAAAGCAGGTACGAAAAGCTGATCGCTACCGGACTGATAAAAAAAGAGTGGCTACTCTCTTCCAAACCAATGAAGATACCGGCATGGAATACCTTATCCGATGCAGAGAAAGACAGACAGGATACCAGGATGGCCATTTATGCCGCCATGATAGACCGCATGGACAGGGAAATAGGTAGACTACTCGATAAACTGAAAGCTCTTCACCAGGACGATAACACACTCATTCTTTTTCTGTCTGACAATGGCGGCAGCGCTGATGATGTGAAAAACTGGGACTACGTAATCCAGCAATCCGGTACGCCCGGTTCTGTAGCGTCTATCGACAGCTATGAAATTCCCTGGGGAACGGTGAGTAATACGCCTTTCCGGGGATTTAAAAAAAATACGCATGAAGGTGGCATCTCCACTCCTTTCATTGCTTACTTTCCTGGTGTGATTAAAGCAGGTAGCGTCAACCACCAGGTGGCGCATGTGATAGATATTATGCCTACCTGTTTAAGTGCAGCCGGGATCCCGTATCCAGCTTCCTTCCATCAGAAAAAACTTACCCCATTACCGGGTACATCTCTTTACAACGCCTTTCACAATAAACCATTTAAAGACCATGCCACGCTGTGTTGGGAACATGAGGGCAGTCGCGCTGTGAGGAAAGGAAAATGGAAACTGGTAGCCGAAAAAGGGGATGCATGGGAATTGTATGATATGGAAAAAGACCGATCCGAAACACATAATATCGCCCCAAAAAATCCGGCCAAAGTAGCCGAGCTGCAACAGGATTATAATGCATGGGCCGCTAAAGTAGGTGTAGTAGATTTGCCGTAACATCATTCCGGCTCCACAAGGTATAAGCGGATGCCCTTTGGAGGCACCCGCTTATAGCCCATAATAACACTAAGCTCCTTTTATAATCAAACGATACACGCTCACAAAATTAAATAAAGAGATGGCTAGCCTGCCATCCCTTTATTTATCAACGGATTAAAATAACACGGTGAAATAATAATTTCATATCACTGCTGACTTCTTTCTATAATTGCTCACCATAAACCCGATGGCTACCAGGAAGCATAATAGCGAAGGCAGGTACTGGCTATGTGGCTGGTATTGCGATAAAACAGTACCGGAAAAAGCAGACAGCAATCCACTGAAAGCGCTGACCATTTTTAGTATATGCTCGTACAACCATATGTTAGCACTGGTATACGCAGCGGTAGGGATCAGGTACCGGGCAAAATCCCAGGACACTATAAAAACCAGGTATCCTACACTGCTGTACATCACTACCGGCGCCCATATCATGCCCAAGAACCTGAAATAATACAGCACATATATTACTGTTGCTACCGCCAGCAACGCAATACCTACATCCAATAACTTCGGCCGGTTGGATTTAGTTTGTAAAACACGGTAACCCGAAAAACCCATATACCCGCTTAGTACCGTGACCAACAACAAAAATGTATTTCTGCCAAAAACGAAGACGCCCAGCAAACCAGTGATGATCACGATCACTAAAAGCATCAGGAATACTTTTCCCAATCGCCGGTGAAACCGGCTTCCCTTTCTGACAATTAATGTCATGATACCCGTTAATAAGGCGGCTGTACCGCTCCCGATATGCACCAAAATATTGGCCTGGTGTAATACTTCCATCGTCATCTTTTTTTAATGAGGAGATGATACAAATGAAAGATTTTTAACCCGCTCCGGAGTCCTGCAAGGTAGGGACGGACCAGTAGATACGGGGTTTTCAGGATTTCTGGTATTGAGACGGTGTGATGCCCACCATCTCCTTAAAAATTTTATTAAATGACGATTTTGACCGGAACCCGCAATCATATCCGATGTCAATAATAGCGTAATGTGCGTAAGCAGGATCCTTTAACCGCGCTTTGACGGCAGCCACCCGATAACTGTTGATGAAGGTGAAAAAGTTGACGGCCGCCCGCTGATTGATCACCTGCGACAGCTGGTTGGTGGTCATTTCTAATTGGTCTGCCAGGGTCGCCAGACTCAGGTCTTCTTCTAAATAAGGTTTGTGCTCGTCCATATGCTGTTTCAGTTTATCAAACAGCCCGGCTGCCATCGTTTCATTCAAACCGGAGTTTTTATAACTGGGCGCAGCACTGGTCACGGCAGCTTCCGGTATATTTGTAAAAATCACGGTCTGCCGCAAGCCAAAATAACCGATAAAGAAAATGTATGCCGCCAGTACACTTCCAACCACGGCAAACAAATAAGAATAAGTCAGCAGCCCCGTATCCACACCAAACCTAATGAGGAGAAATAACACCACAAACTCTATAAGTAATGAGATCACCACCCACTTCAGCCAGTTCAGATTTACTTCTTCCGTATAGGAATAGCTATCCGGTAAGGATCGCTGATACAACAGCAATACCCGCAAACTCAATATAGCATAGGTTCCCGGAACAATGGCCAGCAATATATTTAAAGCTCCCGCCAGCCAACCGGGCACACTTATTCCAAAATGCAGGAACCCATTTGCCGCATGCACATTATCCGGATGCGTGCTCACCAACCCCGCAATCACCACGTTGAATAACACATAAGACAATATATGCGCCCAGGTTCGCCGCCATTTAAATGCAGGCCCGAAAGCCAGGGAATAAATGTACAGATAAAGCACCGGTGCACTCAGCAACGGAAGTGAAAACCCCAATAATTGCAGGTATTCAGGAGCTACAGGGTATACAGAGAGGTTATCATAATAGAATAATAATTGCAAAGCTGTGATCCCTAACCAGCCCATTAACAGCCAATCGGTTGTTGAATTCCTTCTTTTGGCATTCAACAGCAGTATGAGAAAGCATCCCTGTATAGCGCCGGATAGTATAATTGATCTAAGCAGCATTTATTCCTGTATTTTTAAAAGAAGCAAGCGCATTATTTCCCTGCTATGATAACCAGATCTGTCGTAGGCGTGCCATCAGCGCCCGGATATACTTTACGCGTAAGCGATATCAAATGGAAATTGTTTTCGGTCAGTGCCGCCGTTAAATAATCCGCCTGATGATAATAAGTATAGGTAGTGTCACCGGTACTGACAGATCTCTTAATACCGGATTTACTGTAATCATCTTCCATGGTACTGATATAAAGTACGCCAGTGGCAGATAGTAATCCGGCGGCAGCTGCAATAAATGTGATGACTTCTTCCTTTGACAAATAAGGAAAACCAAAACCACATAGGATGGCATCATAAGTCCGGTTGATTTTGCCGATATCCCTGGCATCCATTAGCTGAAAATTCGCCTCCGGATTATTCAATGCAGCCAACCGGATCATATCAGGCGCCAGATCAGTGCCGGTGATATTAAAGTCTGGCCGCTTTTCCAAGAGGTACTTTGTGATATTGCCAGGTCCACAGGCCACTTCTAACACATCGGCCTGTTTTCGCGGGATGCTGTTACAAAACAAATCGAATGTATCGTGATACAACGCTACATTCATGAATTTTTCCTGGTACAGGTCCGCTCGTTTATTGAATACATCAACGGACATCTGGTTATTATCCATATAGGGGTATGTTTGAAAAGCGGCTCCTACAGCACCGATTACTGTAATGCCGGAATAATACGTTTACCGATTAATTCAATGGCGTTTATTAATTTTTCGTGAGAAAGACCTGCGTTATCCATTTGAAAAGTCACTCTTGAAATACCCCCCAGGGCTTCGCTATGGCGTTTTATTTTTTCGGCTACTTCTTCCGGGCTGCCGATTAATAAAGCGCCACGGGCGCCTGCCTGAGCATCGAACTGAGCCCTGGTAACCGGAGGCCATCCCCTCTCTTTTCCAATCCTGGTGAATGTTTCGGCGTAGCCTGGGAAATAATCTTCTACTGCCTGTTGTGTAGTATCGGCTACATATCCCAATGAGTGGAGACCTACCTTTAACTTTTCCGGGGCATGTCCGGCTTTGGCGCCGGCTTCACGATACAGATCTATCAATGGCCTGAAACGATGTGTTTCTCCTCCGATGATGGCCACCATGAGTGGTAGTCCGAGTGTACCCGCGCGCACAAATGATTGTGGCGTACCGCCCACTCCCAGCCAAACCGGCAAAGGATCCTGAACCGGCCGCGGATAAATGGCTACGTTGTTCAGCGCCGCCCGGAATTTGCCTTTCCACTTTACCACTTCATGGTCTCTGATGTGCAGCAACAAGTCCAGCTTTTCTATAAACAGTGCATCATAATCTTCCAGGTTATAACCAAACAGCGGATAAGCTTCTACGAAGGAGCCACGGCCTGCCACTACTTCTGCACGCCCGCGGGAAATAATGTCGAGTGTAGCAAAATTCTGGAAAACCCTTACCGGATCGGCGGCACTTAAAACCGTTACCGCACTCGTGAGGCGGATTTGTTTGGTGCGGGTAGCTGCCGCCGCCAATATCATGGTGGGCGCTGAATCCAGGAACTCTTTACGATGATGTTCTCCTATACCAAATACATGTAAACCTGCCTTGTCGGCGGCTTCTATCCTTGCCAGTAAATTGGCCATTTCATTCATATTACCTGCCGCATCCAATGCGGTGTCTTTTGCATTTGTAGCTGCAAAGCTGTCGATTCCTACTTCCATAAAATGTGCTTTATTAAACTATCTGTAAGATATCCAATTTTTTGCGGAGCACCATTGCCTGGCATGCTATGCTTTTGCATACCGGCTTACCTCATTTTATTATTTTCCGGGAAATTGGAAATAAATACTAACTTGATCAATACTAATCACAAACGATCATAAATGATCATTTAAAAAACATCATGATATGAAACAGATGCTGACTATTTTAATTGCAGGCCCCTATCGTTCAGGCACCAACGATGATCCTGTTTTAATGGAACAGAATTTAAGAAAACTGGAAGAGATGGCGCTGCCTATATTCCGGGCAGGACATATTCCTGTTATCGGGGAGTGGTTTGCCTTACCGCTGCTGAGAGCAGGAGGATCCACGCATCCCGGTGATGCGGTGTATGAAGAAATCCTATATCCTGTTGCGGGCCGCCTGATTACAAAATGTGATGCAGTATTAAGAATAACAGGCGCCTCCAAAGGAGCGGATGAGGATGTACGCATCGCGCAGGAACGTGGACTACCGGTTTATTATACTTTGGAAGATGTATTGGCGGCAGGGGCATAATGATCATTTCGGTATCTTGTAGAAAATTGGCGCTATGAAATTTTTCATCAATGAAGTAGATCAGATCGTGAATGAAGCAATAGATGGATTATTGACGAATCCGGATCTGGCGAAATTAGATAGCTTTCCTGCTATCAGGGTAGTAATACGTAAAGACTGGGATAAATCGAAAGTAGCTGTCATTTCCGGTGGAGGTTCGGGGCATGAACCTGCCCATGCCGGCTTTGTAGGAAAAGGTATGCTGACAGCCGCCGTATGCGGCGATATTTTTGCCTCCCCGAGCGTAGATGCTGTATTATCTGCCATCCTCGCTGCAACAGGTCCTAAAGGCTGTTTACTAATCATAAAAAACTATACCGGAGACCGGCTTAATTTTGGTTTGGCTGCCGAACAGGCCCGCGCCCTGGGACATGAAGTAAGAACCGTGACGGTAGATGATGACGTGGCACTGGGACCTGATGTAAAAAAACGTGGTGTGGCAGGTACCCTGTTTGTCCACAAAGTAGCGGGGCAACTGGCAGAAGAAGGAAAGTCACTCGATGAAATTGCGGACATCGCACAACAGGTGATTGATCGCACTGCATCTATTGGTTTATCGCTTACAGAATGCCGGCACTTAGGCCAGCAAACTATCTCCCGTCTCAACGATGAACAGGTGGAATTAGGTTTGGGCATTCATGGAGAACCCGGTATCAAAGTGATTGCATACGATAAAGCAGATCAACTCATGGCCATTGCCGTAGATACACTGGCCGCCAGTTTGCCGGAAACAAACAACAGATACGCCCTGCTTTTTAATAACATGGGTAGCGTAAGCCCTGTTGAAATGAGCGTGCTGGTGAATGCCTTCCGAAAAACGTCCTTAGGTGATAAAGTAGATTACATGATCGGTCCTGCCGCGTTAATGTCGTCCATTAATATGAGCGGATTTTCCGTGTCTTTACTTCAACTAAACGAGGTGATTGAAAAAGCCTTACTGGCGCCGGCAACGCCTGCTGCCTGGCAGTTACAGGCATTTAAAAAGCCGGCCAGTATTGCCGCACCATCACTGCCGGCCACTCTGCCATTCGAACCTTCGGATAATAGCCGTGTACAGGAAATTATTACCTCCACAGGTAGTCTGCTGGTAGCCATCGAAAAAGAAATCAATGACCTCGATGCCAAAGTTGGTGATGGTGATGCCGGATCTACTTTTGCACTCACCGGCAAACGCCTGTTATCTAACATTTCACAGTTACCATTGAACGATACCGGGAAACTATTACAGACGATAGGTCGTATTCTCGCCAGGGAAGCAGGCGGCTCCAGCGGAGTACTGCTATCCATTTTGTTTACTGCCGCCGGTAATACATATGCCAGCCAGCCCGATCTCGGCGCAGCATTGCTGGCCGGCCTTCAGAAAGTAAAAGATTATGGCGGCGCTCAGGCGGGCGACAGAACCATGATTGATGCACTGCAACCTGCTTTTGAAGCACTGGCTGCCGGGGAAAGCATCAGCACTGCAGCTCAACAGGCACGCAAAGGAGCCGATGATACGAAACATATTATTCATACAAAATTTGGTCGCTCCTCTTATCTTTCTGAAGAAGTATTAAAAAATATTCCGGATCCGGGTGCAGAAGTGATTGCCCGGGTATTTGAAAAAATCGCGGGGTTAAAATCAGTCACGCATTAAAACCAAAGCGCCCTATCTACACCTATCTCCAAAAGTGAATACGTGTAGACAGGGCCTTCGGCTGCAGGATGTTGATATGTCATTCAACCTGCCGTAGCTATTTCTTTACCGCAGTAAATATATATTTCAGCAACACATCATAAGAACCTTCCCCATCTTCATTATAATTTCCGGCAGTAAGCACCACTTCCATATCAAGTGCGGGCACCATACAGATAATCTGTCCACCGTTTCCTTCTGCCAGCGTAATGGGGGCTGACTGGCCTGCGATCGCTGGTTTGGCACACCAGAACTGGTAACCATATCCTTCCGGTATATCGCTGGTATTGAGCTGCCATTTCATGGCCTCACTGATCCAATCCGCCGCTATCAGCTGTTGATTATTCCAACGCCCCTGCTGCATGTACAAACGTCCGATCTTCAACATATCAATTGGACGCATGCGCAAACCTGATGGCGCCCATACAGTGCTGTCGTCTCTTACTGCCCAGTTAAAGTCCTTAATACCCATTGGTTCAAACAAGTACTTTTTTGCAAAAAGATGAACAGGCATTCCCGTTACCTTTTGTATCAGCTGCGCCAGGAGCTGTGTACATCCTCCGTTGTAATTAAAAACAGTACCTGGTGTAGCCACACTATTCCGGCTCAGTACAAAATCTACCACATCTGCTGCCGCCATCAATTGTCGTTCTCCATTCTCCGGATCCGTGTAGGGTGTATGTTCATTCCATTCCAAACCGGCACTCATCGTGAGCAGGTCTTTGATAGTCATCCCTCCCCGGGTTCCGGTAGCATACTTTTTATATGCCGGAAAATAATGGAAAATGGAGTCGTTGATACTCCTGATCTTCCCTTGCCCGACTGCAATGGCGATGCAAGACGATACAATACTTTTAGTTACACTCCGGCAATCATGCAAGCTATCCCTGGTATGCGCTACTTTGCCCACCGGTATTGGAAATACAGCATCCTCACCCGGAAAGTAATGTTCGTATATCAGTTTATTGTGTCGTAAAATCAGGATACTATGCGTATTAAATTTGCCGCCGCTGATCTCCTGTTCCAGGCTAATGATTTTACGCTTATCAATGTTGGCTTCTTCAAAAGAGCCGGCTTCAAATCCTTCTACCGTGGTATCAGGCACTGGCGTGTGATCATTACGGCAGGCAAAAAGCACAATTGCTAAAAACGCTATGGTCAGATATTTCATAATATGATGGTGGGTTCGGTGATGAACAATCCTGTGTATCACCTATACGACACCATTAAAAGATATTACCCCCACGGTTTCATAAAATTTATTACCGTTTGTTTACCTGTTTTCAAAATACTCAAACGCATCAATCAAATCCAGGTAGGCGCCGTCGAAATGGCTGTCAATAATTTTCTGTACGTAAGAAGTGCTATTACCGTAAATAATATTCTGCCAGTCTTTGTTCCAGTATTCCGCGTAAAAATTGCCTGCCCAATCGGGGTCTTCTGCACTGATAAACGGAGGGTTGCCTACTTTCCAGCCGGTTTTCCAATAGTAGCGGTAGTTTTCTACCTCTCCTATTGACATATAACTCACCACCAAACGTTTCCCCCCGTTGGCTTTATGTTTAAGCAGGTCTATGTCTGCCGCGGTGAATATAGTTGTGCTGTCGAAAAAAAGATCCATGATGATCAGATCATAATTGGTGGCACTGACAGCTGTAATAAACGCATTCTTGCTCGCATACTTTCCCGGATCAATGATGTAAAGAAAATTCTTTGCCAGCATAATGTTATTGATATCCGTATTGTTTACACCATATGGTGTAGCCGGATAAGACGGAATATTATCCAGGCCTCGATGGTCTGCTGCAAAAGAAATATAGCCGTTGGCGTTATTAGTCGTGTACGACTTGCCCATATTTACACTCCCATTGCAATAATCCGTTACCAATACTTTTTTGGTCGTTTTAATCCTGTTCAGAAATCCCTGCATCCAGTTTTTATCCGCAGTGGGTGTTGGCTTGTTATCGCCGGTGTAGCCGAACAAAAGATCTTCCCGGCCTACTGCATCGATGGCCTGTACATAAGCAGTGGCAAGAGGTCCGGTAGATTCTCCATCGGTAGTAACGAGGTCTTGCCCGTTTTGTGGGATGATGGCAAATTGTGTGTTTCTTGCTTTGGCATACTGACTAATCCCGATAACAAAGTTTCTCATTTCCTGCCGGTAATCTATGGCTGCTGCTGTTATTTTTTTCTGCAGATCTGCGGCACCGGGACGCGCAGGCGTTTGCAACATTTCTTTTGACGTACACCCTGTAATACTGCTGATCACGACGGAAGCCAGCAACAGGTGTCTGTTTAGTGTTTTCATAAAATATATGTTATGGTTATTAAAGATGCTGATATCGTTATGCTACGGCAAAGGTTTACCAATAGGGCTTTTCATCATGGGTCCGTTTGTTTATAAAAAATATTCGTATGGTACAGATGTGATAAATGTAGGCGTTTATTTTAAACATTTGCCACAAAACCTTAGTCAATCGTTTGACTGAAATATGCATATGCAACACAATAATAACGCATACCCAAAAGACAATTCTCTACAGATCAGCCGTCCATATTATTTGAATGTTGTACTTTGGGATATGTCTTCCTACATGTGACGGGGGTAAGTTTCCCTGGCCAAAAAGGCTCTTTGTATAAACCCTTTCAAAAAACAGTAAGCCCCGCGTTAAACGCAGGGCTTACTACTTGTGAACAACCGATATAACTGATTCGCTTATTTTTCCTTGATCTTCACCCTTTCCTTTTCAGGGGAAGCGGTATTTTCCGTACTGCGTTCCGTCAACTTAGCCCCACTGCGAAAGCGATAGGTAAAGATTAGCCGCAGTGCCTGCGTTTGCCAGCGGTTTAATGCGTATACATCTACATTCTGGTAACGGCTGGAGGCTTCGTACTTGTACCATTTAAAAAGATCCACACCGGTGAGGCGCAGGGTAGCCATTTTGTGCAACAGGTCTTTTTGCACACCTATGCTGAAAGTACCTGCCGGCCGTTGAATAAAGGTACCATCAATCACACTGGAAGTATACATACCCGCCAGTTCCACCATCCAGGTATCTGTTAACTTCACCTGTTGTCTCAGCTGCCCTGAAAAGGTATTATTAGAGAGCGAAAAAGGTGCATTGTTAATGGTGCCATCATATTTATAATGATTGAGTTCCAGGTATACCACGGTGGTTAATTTATCGCTCAACGGCAACTGCAGATTGGTGTTCACACCTGCAATGGTGCGGGTGCTGATATTCTCCGGACGGATAAAGGTTTCATTGGTAGCAGTACGCTGCTGTACAATTTCCTGTATTACGTCCGTTGTTTTATTGTAAAGCAAAGTGGTGGTGAGTGCGCCATCCATGAATATATGACTCAACTCTATGTTGTTGCTGTATTGAGGCAACAGGTAAGGATTACCTTCCGTATAGGTATATTGATCCACATAAAAACGGAAAGGATTCAGGCTGAGGTAATCCGGCCTTTCAATGCGGCGGCTGTAGTTAAGACTAAATTTATTTTTTTCGTTGAGCGTATAAGCCAGCATAGCAGAGGGAAACCATTGCAGATAGTTACGGTCAAATGAACCACCTCCATTCAGCTGCTGGCCTTTCATCTGCATCTGCTCTGCGCGCACGCCCGCCTGGAATTCCCAGTCCCTGATAGTTTTCCGGTAATTCAGATAGCCGGCATACACGTATTCTTTATACAAAAAATGATTGCTGAGAGAGTCATTGCCGACCCATTTATCATTTATACGATCGGAGTACATGGCGTTGTTATCCGTGTTTACGTAGCTAAACTTCGCACCGGCTTCTATTTTACCATTTTTACCGGCAGGCACGGAGTAATCTGCTTTGGCGGTGTAAATACGAATTTCCCCGGGCATATCCGTCATAAACCGTGTAGGCGTTCCTGTAGGTTTTCCTTCCGCATCGAAATAGTTGTTATTGAAATGCTGCAAACTGGCCGTATTATATTGCAGGTAACTTGCATCGATTTGTAATTCATGGTCACTGGAGTCAAAACGATGTTTGAGAGACAAGTCTACTTCCGTATTATTCCACTTACCATCCATATCGGCAGGCGCCACTATCTGTGTTTGTACTTTATTATCTCCTCCTTTAAGCAGCGTGTTGTTATCTGTTGTTGAACGGGATGGATTGTGGAAACCACTTACGGCCACTCCCAGTGTGGTGCGGTCGGAAACATCGTAATCCAGTCCAAGCTTACCATTCAGACTTTGATTGGTACTACGTGTAAAAGAGTGTTGGTCATAGATGGTTTTGATGCCACCGTTGGCTTCTGTCCGGAAGTTGCGCAAGATGTAAATATCCTCAAAGCCTTTGCGATAGCTGTAGCCTCCATTCCCAAAGAGGTTAATGCGGCCAATACGATAATTGAAATTGAGGTTTTGCGTGGTACCGGGATAACGTCCCTGCAGATAAGCCAGGGCGATACTGCCATTAAAACCTTTGTTATTGGTCTTTTTGGTGCGGATATTAATCACGCCGTTGCCGGCAGCATCATATTTTGCCGAAGGATTGGAGATGATTTCTACCTGATCCAGCTGACTTGCCTGCATATTACGGAGCATGCCTGCGAGGTCGGCGCCGGTGACATATGTAGCCCTTCCGTCAATAAATACCTTTATCCCCTGCTTTCCCCGGATGGTGATGTTTCCCTGTTTATCTACTGCCACACCGGGCGATTTTTCCAGCACGTCCATAGCGGAGCCGCCGGCAGCAGACACCACTCCTTCTACATTCACCACAGTGCGATCGGCATACTGCTCAATTAATGCGCGTTTGCCCGTTACCGTTACACCTTTTAATGTTTTGGACCCGGTACCTAATATTCCCGGTTGTAACTCCAGCAGCGGGCCGGCTACTTTCACCGGTTGCAATACTGCCTGCTGATAACCAATACTGCTGATCGTAATAAAATAATCGCCGTATACGATCTGTTCGAAGGTATAAACACCTGCAGTATCGGATAAGGCAGCCTTTACCAGCGAAGAATCAGCTACCTTCCGCAGCACTACCGTAGCTGCAATGACGGGCTGCCGGGCGTCGTCCTTTACGCTCCCAACAAGCTTTCCCGTGACTTCCTGTGACCAGGCATTAAAAGAGGTTCCGGTTAACAAAACTGCCAATGCAGCAATAAATAAGGCTTTCATTATTTTTTATTAAGATGATTATTATTTGTTCGAGATAGACACATTTATGTTCAGCCAAAAAGGTGTATTTCCGGCATATTTATTCCCGCATACCTGATAGCCCTGTCTATCATATCTTCTGCGGGTGCATACTGCAATAGTGGCCGCTGGCTTTCTGTACACAGTATGGCCACATATTCTGCATGCACAGGTAATGACTGATAATACCATGTTTCAAGACCATTTCCGGTGTTAAGGATACCACGATCCGCATACAGGTGTATGGTATTCAGGTCTATGGAAAGCCCTGCTCCTTTCGCTTTCACCAGGCTTTCCTTTTTGATCCACAGCTGATACAATGCCTCGTTTGCAGGCTTGTTTTTCAGCTGTTTCAGTTCATCCGGCCGAAGTGCAGCGGCAATATCTTCCGGTTGCAGACATCCCTTCTTTTCTACGTCCACGCCTACACGCCCGCAACGTGATACCGCCACCATCACCAGATTGCCTGAATGCGAAATATTAAAATCGATGCTGTCATCCAGGAAAAGTTTACCATATGGATTTGCGTATATCCGCTCCAGTGAATCAGGATCATATCCTTCCTGGCAAAGCAGGTCCCTCAGTAATAGCTTCCCAAAGAGATGATTCTGCCGGTCCTCCCAGCGATGATAGGCCCCTATTACAGGGCGCATCTGCTCCGGGACACATTGCAGCAGCGTATCATACAGATGTGGATTCAACTGTTGGGTGTACAAAAAAAAGGAATACGTGATCATAAGTAAACAGCTCCTTTTATTTCTTTATTAATCAACTCCGCCAATGTTTCAAAATGATGGAGGATGAAAAAATGGTTCCCTTTCATGCGCAGGATGTTGGGTGGATACACAGACTCATCTGCCCAACCGGCGGCCATTTCATCTGAAATAGGTTCCTCGGTGCCGCAGATAACGGTCAGCGGTACTTCATAACGTCCCAGCGGCTGATACTGGTAAAGTTCCAATGCCTTCATGTCTACCCGGATGATGGGCAGGAAAAATTCCATGAGGTCATCGTTACTTAATACCTCTTCCGGCAAACCACCCAGTATCCGCAATTCTTCCTTTAACCCATTATCCGGTAAACGATGGCGGATAGTACGCAGGTGATTGGATTTGGGGCTGGCGCAACCTGTCACAAAAAAATGAAGCGGCAACCTCATCCCTGCTTCCTTCAGGCGATGCAGCAACAAATTACCGAGTATGCCTCCCATAGAGTGCCCATACAGTATATAATCTTTATCTGTATATCCGCTTACCTGCAATAACAGGTCGTCTGCCATGCGGTGAATATCTTCCAGCAGTGGTTGCGCCATGCGCTGTCCGCGGCCAGGCAGTTCTACCGGCACAACCGCAATGCTATTATGCAGAAAGGGCTTCAGTGTGTTATATGCATATTTGTTGCCGCCTGCATAAGGCAGTGTGATCAGGTTTATTTTCATCTTCCTATACTTTATAAAAGCGGATATTATTGTACCTCTCTGCTGACAGCCGCTTTCTGCGAAATAAGCTGTAGCTGTGTTTTGAAATGCTGCATGTCCTGATCACTGCAGTAAGCTTTGCTATAGCCAGCCTGCTCCAGCTCTACGGCATACAGATAAGACATGTTGGCATCTGTGCTGAGCTTACCACCTATAAACACTGGCCTCTCTTTCATAATATCGAGGGCTCTCACCCGTTTGATCAGTTCCTTTCCTTCGATATAGCCGTGACCGTTAATAGTGGAAACGATGAGCAGATCCGGTTGATGCTGCACACAGGCATCCAGCAACAAATCATAGGGAACGCTGGGCCCCAGGTTCACGACTTCAAAGCCGTTTTCCTGTAAAAAAAGCTGTATAAAAACCAGGTTCCAGTTATGGGAATCCGATGGAATGGTTGTTAATAATGCAATAGGCTTCATGTGATGTTATTTTATAAACAGGATAATATTTCTACTCATAAAAAAAATAGGATTCAGGGCGTGTATAGCTGCTCCTGCGGCACATACAGCCCATCATACTTTTGTTGATTGAAGGACAGCATGTGTAACAATTCACCGGAAGAAAGTTTCTTTTTCCGCTTCACCGCATTGTTGCGGATATGCGGAGGAAAAGGAATTTTACCCGGATCTGACCAGTATACATATCCCGCTTCGTCCAGCTGCGCACTGGTGAGGCGGCGGTTATCCGGATGCAGACAATAAGGAACATCCCAGTAACCCATTTTAAATGCCTTGGCCATGCTCTTTTCCAGGTTGCTATCCAGGTTAAGCAACAGGTCTATGAGGAAGTCGGCCTCTTCATAAATCTGCGTAGTCCACTCTTCCACACCAGCATGCTGACTGGGCGTTATCCGTTCTGCAGTAGCCGCCTGATGACACCAGCCCAGTGAATCGAGGTTGTCTTCTATCAATGGTATCTGATGTGCTTCTTTTACGGTTTTAACAATCAATCTTTCTGCACCGCCTTTCACCGCTGCGTGGGCACTTTCTTCAATCAGTGCTTTTGAGCCGTGGTATGACTGCGGAAATTTCCCCATGAACGTATAAAACACAATATGCCAGTCACTTTGCGGGCCAAGGTATTTGACACCCAACAGCCGTAGTGCATGCAATGCTGCCACATCCTGCGATGTATGTGTGCCCTGCGCCAGGCTAAGAGAATAGGATTTCACCCCATTACGGATCATAAAGATGGCTTCCGCCACGGTGATGGCAATCAGGATAGCAGGCGGACATAGTTGCCCCATCATACATCCTCCAAAACTTTCTATATGCCAGGGATCATCGCTGGCATCAGCAAACAAACGGCAACAGGTACGCCATGCTTCCAGGCTGCGCGCCAATGGAATACGGCCATAAGGAAAACAATAGGAAACGGGGCCGCCTTCAATCGCATCAATGCCCGCGGAGATGGTTGCTTTGAAGATCTCCACCGGCAACGGGCTACCATGCCTGATCTGCACCGGGAAACCCGGCTCCCGCAAGCCAGCTATCAATTGTTCATTTTCTTTCTGCGGATAACTTACAATGGGATAACCGTTCAACATCATTCCTTCTTCCACTGCTTTGGCGGCACTACGAAAATCACCACTGCGGGTAAAACTATCCAGTGTAATAGTGCCTATGGTTGGTGCGTCCAGCTGCTTCACTTCCTGTAAACCATGACGCATTTTTGTCTTATCACTGAAGCCCATACGGGGTTGTACCACCAGCCGTTTATTGCGTGCGTTCTCTTTTACGTAGTTGTGAAAAAATGCCGTACTCTGATCCATAAAAACGTTTGTTATTGGTCAACAATAAAATAGATGCCGCTATGCTGTCATCACCGGCTGTTTCACATCACTCTGCACACGCCCGTAGTCAAAACGCAACAGTCTTTCTGCATAATCGAAATAGGCATCATCATGTGATACTGCGATCACTGTTTTACCCATCATTTTCATTTCCGGCACCAGCACTTTATAGAAGTAGGCGCGGAAAACAGGGTCCTGTTCAGCCGCCCACTCATCCAGCACAATGATGTCTTTTTCTTCCAGCAGCGCATATATCAGTGCTAACCGTTTCTGCTGACCTTTGGACAACGTGGCTTTAATCACATTTTTACCTTCATTAAAAGTCACGATATCGGTCAGACGCATTTTATCCAGCAGGTGCATCAGTCTTTCATTGCTACGGTCCAGTTTATAGTTGTCGTAGTTTTCCGTAAACAGACAATGATCTGTGTAAATGGCTACCATCTGATCACGGTACCAGGGGTAGGTTTCCGGGGTAACACGTACATCGTTGAAATAAATGTTGCCGGATTTCGGCATAAACAAGCCGGTAAGCAAATGCACGAAAGTGCTTTTACCACTGCCATTACCACCGGTAATGAAAATGCTTTCCCCGCTGTTGATTTCCAGGTTCAATGGCTGCAGCCGGAATGTTTCTGACCTGATCTCATCATAATATTCATATATCACGTTTTCAAAACGAATGCTGCGGAAAGACTTTTCTGTATTCCCTACACGGCCATGTCCCAACGCAATGGTTTTGGAAGCACTGATAATTTTATCAAATTCTTCCAGTCGCTTTACCGCGATGTGCATCAGGGTGAATTCACGTATTTCTGTGATGATAATCCCCATCGGCCCCATGAGATATAACAGTGTTACAATAAAGTTGCTGTTGGCGCCAGTAGTGGTATGCAACAAAGCTGGCAGCAGAAAGAGAATAATACCGATCATCAGGTACCAAACATAGCTACCCATCAACTCATTGCCCATATGCCGGATGAGGGTTTTCACGGTAAGATCCTTTGCCTTGCCTCTGTTGACGGTGATGTGTTCATGATAAATATTATCACTGCGCAGGGTGCTCATCTTGATTTCCCGGAAACCACGGAGAAAGTCGTTTACATTCTGCTGATACACATTGGCCAGGTCTCTAACTGTGGTCATATCACGATGCACTGCCAGGTTGCGGTAATAATAAATACCTGCCAGCATCCCAAGGATAAGGGTAATCAGTGCAGCGCCGGCCAGGTTGATATAAAAAAGATAGAGTACACCTATCACCACCATTACTACGGCATTAAAGGTCTCTATAAATGCCTGTGGGAAGCGCTGCAAGGTGGTTACATCCGCAACGGATGTACGAACTTTTTCATCACCCAGCTTCATGTATTCTTCGTAATTGGTGAATCGCAGTTTATTGAATATAGACAGGCCCAGATCATTGCCCAGATTGTAGGTGAGCCGGATCATATACGACTGAAAAAACCTGGCGGTAACAAAAGCCAATACGATGAGGACACAATACATCTGCCAGTCATATCCTCCACCAAACGGTAAAGGTGTATTGGTGATCTTGTTATTAATCAATAATAACAAGGTACTGCTCCATATACTGTTGATTAACCCCAGTAAGGCCAACAGCCAGAAGAACGCTTTCGATTTTTGCTGGAGTAATTTTAACATGCTCATTTTTTTGTTGATTAGCGGTGGTGATGACTTATTTTGATTTACGGGGTTTTTCGCTGGAAGTTGCAGACAATGATATTCTTTTTCGTTGTCCGATACCAGTTGCGTCAAAGGCTGATTTCAGCTGCTGTGGTGTGATGAGCCGGAATTGTGTAACCGGCTTGTCCGGGTTTTTCAGTAGCTGCAACAGCATTGTTTTAAAATGTCCGCTGATGATGTTAACGCTGACATCACTCAATAAGCTGCTGTTATAATTAAAACGAACCACCAGCTCACTGCCTACTCCCACAAAAACAGACAACAGGTAATTATTATGCTCACTCATCTCCAGGTGAAGGATCTCCGGTTGCTGTTCCTCTTTTTCACTGACTTCTCCCAGTGGATAGTTCTCAAAGAATAGTACGCTGTCGAACAGGTCGTCCTTGATGTTTGTCCAGGTACGGATATCAGCCAATCCTGCATGCTGATAACTACGGGAAAGACTATGTGTATCCTGCAACTCGCGGAGCCAGTCTGCCAACGGCAAAGCCGTTACATCTGCACGTAATGGAATGATGTTGATATAAGGGCCCACCTTTTGTTCCACCTGGTCTATTTCTGCCGGCCGGATAGAAACAGTAGCTCCAAATACTACTTTTCTATTGCGGTTATACCGGTACAACAGCGTAGCCCAAACACCCTGTATCAGTGTATTTACCGTGATGTGATGCGTTTGTGCAAACTGCTGCATATCGGACGTGATGGTTTCATCAAGTACTAATCGTACATCGTTAAACACTCCCGGCAGCTTATTTCTGTCGGGGCGATCATCCGCAAAAGGCAACCATTTAGGTGCTGTAATGCCTTTCAGGTGCTGCTTCCAGAAAGCCGCTGTTGTGTGACGATCGGTTGTATCGTGAAAACGGATAAATGCTTCATACTGATCGGCTGTTCCACTGCTGATGGCATCGCCTTTCAACAGGGCGTTACAGGCAGAGAGCCATTCATCTATTACTACCGGCATAGACCAGCCATCCATAATGACATGATGACAGGTCCATACCATCCTGGTGTTGCCACCTGGCAACTGAATAAATGTAACCCGCATGAGTGGCGGCGTAGCCATGTCAAAGTCGGTACATTTATCTTTCAGCAGGAAGGCGGCCAGTGCTTTTTCCAGCTCCGCAGGTGTAAGACCGCTATAGTCCAGTTCTGCGAAAGGCAGACGCACCGGGCTGTATACGGCTTGTAGCGGCGTACCTCCCACATCATGAAAAGCCGTACGCAAAATGCTGTGACGTGCAATAACATGTTCCCAGGCTTTTTTCATCAGCTGGATATGAGGGAAGGAAACTTCAAAACCTACCTGGATGATGTAAGTGCCTGCATTCACCGATGAACGGCAGTAACGGTACATTTCCGATTGCAAGGGGCTTAGCTGGTATAATGTACGCAGCTGTGTTTCATGTAAACTTCCATCCTGCTGCGCTGCCTGGAAGCTGTCCAGCTGCTGTATACTGAGCAGGCCGGATAAACCATAGTCAGATGGCGTAGGCGCCGCCGTTTCCTGTACAGCGGCAGCGGCAATCAGTTCCTCCAGCAAAGAAATATTGCTTTGAGCGAGTTGGGTGATTTCAGCCGGGTCGTATTGATCCGGACTATAAGTCCAGGAAATATATAGCTGTCCTCCTGATACGGAAGCCGTAATTTCCAGCTTGCTGTTGAAGGCATTGTTGCCACTTACCGCATCGCCGGTAGATTCATCTGACAGGCTGAGATCTCCATCTGCGTGGAGTAAATTATCCAGCTGTCCGAGGTAATTAAAAAGAATATCAGTAGCCGGCAGATGTAAACTTTTTCTGACAGCATCGTCCGGATGCAGATAACGGAGAGCAGCATAGCTCATGCCTTTTGCCGGCACCATCCGTAACTGTTCTTTCACAGATCTTATCAGCGCTGTGGAAGCGCTGTCTGGCACTTCCAGCAATACCGGGTACATATTGGTGAACCAACCCACCGTTTGTGTAGTATCCAGTTCGGGGGCGATGGCTTCTCTGCCATGGCCTTCCAGGGTAATCAATACTTTATTGTTGCCGGTCCAGTTACCGATGGTATAAGCCAGGGCAGCCAGCAGCCAATCGTTTATGCCGGTATTATATACCTGCTGCACCTTACCCAGCAAATGACGTGTAGCCGTTTCTGATAGCAGCACGGTATGTGTATCGGTTTCTTTACGCAATACTTCTTGTATGTCTTTAGACACAGGCAGCGGCGTATACCCGTTTACGATATGTTTCCAGTATGACAGCTCTGCCACCGTAGCCGGTGCTATGGCATAACGGCAAAGTGCCTGCTGCCACTGGCGAACAGAGGAAGTTTTAGAAGCCGGCTGCAATACCTGTCCTTTGGTAACTGCATCCAGGTATATCATCAGGTCTTCCAGTATAATACGCCATGACACACCATCTACCGCAAGGTGATGGATAACGATGAACAAGCGGTGATGGGCATCTGAATGCGGTGTTTTTATCAATACGCACTGCCAGATTTTACCTGCGCTTATATCCAGTTGTTCCTGGTAGTGCTGGCATATGGCTGTTATCGCCGTTTCATCTGCGGCCTCTTCGCTGGTGACGCCTGACAACAGGTAACCATATTCCTGTATCCAACGGTCATCCTTCCTGCGATAGCGGCAGCGCAACACATCGTGACGTTCGGCCAGCGCGGCGGCTACTGCATCCAGTTTGCTTACGTCTAGTGCTTTATCAATATTCAGCAGGATAGCCTGATTGAAATGATCTTTTTCGGCGAACGACTGGTCAAAGAACCATTGCTGAATCGGTAGCAACCCTGCTTCACCGGTGAGGATACCTTGTTCTGTTATCACCTCTCTGCTGGTAGTTACCGCGCCTGCCAGCGCAGCGATCTGCTGATGCAGGAACAGGTCTCTCGGATGCAGTACGTAACCTGCCCGGCGGGCCCTGCTCACCATCTGTATGGTGATGATGGAATCTCCACCCAGCTCAAAGAAATTATCGTATATGCCTACCCGTTCTACTCTCAACAGTTCCTGCCAGATACGGGCCAGTTCCCGCTCCGTTTCATTCCTGGGAGCGGTATAGGTATGCTCAGAGAAGGCAGCTTCATCGGGGTTGGGCAATGCGCGCCGGTCTATTTTACCACTGGTAGTTACCGGCAATGCTGCCATTTCTATCAGCAACGATGGTACCATGTAGTCTGGTAGCTGACCTTTCAGGTAAGTGAGGATGCCCTCCTTATCGAATGGTCCTTCCGGCACCACATAACCTATCAGCCGCATTTTGTGGCGGCTGTTTTTATGTACCACCACTATTCCTTCTCTTACCAACGGAGATTGCAATAATACTGTATTGATTTCTCCCAGCTCTATGCGATAGCCACGGATCTTCACCTGGTCGTCTATCCTGCCCAGGAACTCAATGTTGCCATCAGGCAACCAACGTCCCAGATCACCGGCACGATAGCACTTTCCGGCAGCACCGGAATTAAAAATATTGCCGACAAATTTCTCTGCATTCAGGTCATCCCGGTGCAGATAACCCCGTGCCAGTGAATCTCCTCCTATGCATATTTCACCAGCCACTCCTATCGGACACAGGTTATTATACCGGTCTGCGATATACACCTGTACATTAGGTACCGGCACCCCTATCACAACAGCATGTGGCTTCACCGGATCATCTGTATAGGTAGCGATGATTGTATTTTCCGTAGGTCCGTAAGCGTTAATAAGGCGGATACCTTTTTCTTTGAAGTAACGCGCATCTTCTGTATTCAGCGCCTCTCCTGCCGAAACGATGGTATGTAGTGTACCTGTTCTCTCCCTGACGGCCCGCTGATAAGAAGGCGGTAACACCACCAGTTCTACCTGGTGTCTGTCTACCACAGCTTCAAAACCCTCTGCTGACAATAAATCTTCCCGTTTGGGCAGCACCAGGCAGCCGCCGCTGAGGAGCATGCAAAACAGCTCGTAACAGAAAGCATCAAAGCCAAAGGAAGAAAATTGCAGCATTCTCAGTCCGGGCTTCAATCTCAGCGCTGTTGTTTGCCCTTGCACCATGTTTACTACGCCTTTGTGCTCCAGCTGCACCCCCTTCGGCTTTCCTGTACTGCCGGAGGTATAGATGACATAGGCCAATTGATTATTTACCGATGGTATATCCAACGGCTGATCCGTTGTTTGGCTGATGGCATCCCAATCGCTGTCTGCTTTTATCACCCGGATATGTTCCGGATAATTCACCAGACCTTCGCAGGCCTTGCTGCTCAGCAGGATGTCAGCACCGCTGTCTTCCAGCGTGTATAATATCCTTTCTGCCGGATATGCCGGATCAATAGGTAAATAGGCCGCGCCGGCCTTCAAAATACCTATGATGCCAATGATCATTTCCGGTGAGCGCTCCAGGCATACCGGCACCAGTGTATCGGGGCCAACACCCAGTTGACGCAGATAGTGTGCAAAGCGATTGGAACGCGTATCCAGCTCGTTGTAGGTTAAGGTAATATCTTCGTATACGAGTGCGGGATTTTGCGGATACAAGGCCACCTGTTGTGCAAATACCGAGAGGATATTTGCGTTGGCAGGGATATCGAATCCGGGTATCGTTTTATTGAAATCCTGTAGCTGCTGTTTTTCCGCTTCAGATAACAGCGGCAGTGATCCTATGGTAGTAGCAGGAGCCGTTGCGATGGCCTGTAATAATTGTTTGAAATGCGCCAGCAATTGTACAATGGTGTCCTGCCTGAACAGATCTGCGCAGTATACCACACTGCCCTGTAATCCTTCCGGCGTTTCTTCCATGGAAAAACTGATGTCTGTTTTCGCAGTAGTCTGCTCGATATCTTCTTCGGATAACTGTATTCCTCCCAGGTCCATACCGTTTGCACGGGGGGCATTCTGCAGGGCAAATACGGCCTGAAAAAGAGGGCTTCTGCTTAGCTCGCGGGAAACCACTACTTCATCTACTACCTTTTCAAAAGGCACGTCCTGGTGGTCGTAGGCTTCCAGGGTAGTTTCTTTTACCTGTTGTAATAATTGCAGGAAAGAAGGATTACCGCTCAGGTCACTGCGCAGCACCAGGGTATTTACAAAGAAGCCCACCAGTTGTTCCACCTCCTGTTGTGTTCTGCCGGCTATCGGTGCTCCCACACTGATATCATCCTGACCAGTATAACGGTGCAGCAATACTTTGAATGCAGCCAGCAAAGTCATAAAGAGGGTTGCCTCCTGTTGCCTGCTCAGTTCCTGTAGTTGCGCTGTCAGTGCAGCATCTATATGGAAGGTAACGTAGGAGCCACGTGCGCTTTGTATAGCAGGACGCGCATAATCTGTCAGCAGATTAAGCGGGGTTACTTCATCCAGTTTATGTTTCCAGTATTGTAACTGTTTATCCAGTATGTCACCGGAAAAATGCCGGCGCTGCCAGATGGCAAAGTCGGTATATTGTACGGATAATACCGGTAATACAGCGGTACGCTGTGTGGTATATGCATTATATAATTCCGTCAGTTCACGGATAATAATACCCATAGACCAGCCATCCGTAGCAATGTGATGCATCACGATCAGCAATACATGTTCCATTTCGGCGACTTTTATCAGCCTTGCGCGCAGCATGAAGTCGGCAGACAGGTCGAAAGGTGCCGCCACCCATTCTTCTACGGCAGCATGTAATAATGCAGGATCGGAATAAGCAGTATCATTTGTCAGCGTCAGCTGCCACTCATTACTGTCCCGCGTTTGTTGATAGCCCCGGCCATCTTCCTGCAGGATCACGGTTCTCAGCACTTCATGCCGGTCTATCATTTCACGCAGGGCATGTGTCAGGCCGGCGGTATCCAATGTTCCTTTCAATCGCAAGAGCACCGGCATATGATATTGCACGCTGCCTTCCAGCTGGTCAATAAACCAAAGGCGCTCCTGTGCAAAAGACAATGGCACCCTACCCTTGCCGGTATAGCGACTGATAGCTGGTAGCTTCTCCTTCACGGGAGCTTCCAGCAGCGGCGCCAATGTAGCAATCGTTTGTTGTATGAATAGTTCCTTTACAGTCACTGCCCGGTTCATCTCACTACGGATCGCTGATACCAGTCTTGTTGCCAATAGTGAGTGTCCTCCCAGTGCAAAGAAATTATCGTATATCCCTATCGGTGATACCCCTAATAATCTTTCCCAGATGGTCACCAGCGCCTGTTCGGTTTCATTGCGGGCCTCCTGATAGGCTTCAGTTACCAGCTGCGGTTCCGGTAAGGCGTTGCGATCTGTTTTACCGTTGGCATTCAGTGGTATCCTGTCCAGTACGATCAGTGAATCAGGCACCATGTAAGCAGGCAATAATTTACCGAGATAGCTTTTGATTTCATCCCGTGTAGCCGTTTCCGTGAGCGTATAGTAGCCTGCCAGTATTTTATCTCCATTGCTCTTACGGTGTACAATCACGATCCCTTCTTTTACGGCAGGATGCGATTGCAATACAGTAGCCACTTCATCCGGCTCTACCCGGTAACCACGAATCTTCACCTGTTCATCTATACGGCCAATAAATTCAATGCCCCCATTTTCTGTCCAGCGGGCCTGGTCACCTGATTTATAAAAACGGTCACCAGCAAGTGTAATAAACTGCTGTGCAGTACGTATTTCATCCTGTATATACCCCCGGCTTAACCCGGCACCACCCAGCAACATCTCACCAGGAATACCTTTGGGTACCGGTTTCCCGCGACGATCTACAATCAATACCAGGTCATTCTTTATAGGCTGCCCTATTGATACCGGGCCACCGCTATATCCGTTCATTTCCGTGCAGGTGCAGTAAGTAGTTATTTCTGTAGGGCCATAAAGATTCATGACACGCACCGCCGGGCATTGCGCTATTAATTTACGTATATGCGATACCGATAGTTGTTCCCCACCGGTGTATATATGCTGTAATGGCATAAACATCAGCGGGTCATGATCTATGAGCTGATTTAACCAGGAAGTAGTAAAAAAGGCCAATGTCACCTGCTTCTCACGGAGCGTGGCGGCCATGGTGGAAGGATCCAGCAGATGCTGCAGCCCCAGCACAATCACCCTTGCGCCATTCAGCAATGCTCCCCATATTTCCAGTGTAGCTGCATCAAAAGACAACGCCCCCGTCTGGAGTATCCTGTCCTTTTCAGTGATAACGGACGGAGGGTTTTCCCTGACAAGGTTAATAATACTATGATGTTCTATCATCACCCCCTTGGGCTTACCTGTTGTGCCGGAGGTAAACATCACATAGGCCAATGAATTACCATCTACCACCGGCAACTCCGGTGTTACAGCTGCATTTGCATCCAGGTCTATGTCCGGTAAATACAACACACCTGCCCTGCTTTGCAGATGCGAAAAAATAGTTTCATCGTCTGTGATCACAGCTACTGCCTCCGTATATTCCAGCAGTTGGGTGATGCGTTCTACAGGCGTATGGGACTCTATCGGCAGGTAAGCGCAACCAGCTTTTAAGATAGCCAGCATGGCGGTCACAAAATCCGCACCGCGACCCATGACCACTGCTACTACTCCTTCCCTGACTGCATACGGCGATAAGGCTGCTGCCAGCTGGTTGGCGCGATTATTCAACTGCGCATAGGTCCAGGCAGACCGTTCATCTTCCAATGCAACGGCATCTGCGTATTGCGCAGCCATCTTTTCAAAAACATGATGTACTGTAAGAGCGGAAGACGATGGCGTGAAACTTCCGTTAAAAGAGCTGATCTCCTGCTGCTCTTCTCCCGTCATATAATCTATATCATCCAGTAGCTCATACGGATTGTCCGCTATGGCATGGATAATATTTCCCAAATGCCCCAGCATACGATTGATGCGTGGTGCAGCAAAAAGATCCGTGTAATATTCAATGCCCAGTACCAGCCCTTCATTGGTTTCTTCAAAATCTATGGTCAGATCAAACTTGCTGACAGGGCGCTGGTTGTTAAAAGGATAAGCTTTCAGCTCATTCATATCCAGCAGCGCGTTGCGGGTGCTGTTATTATTCTGCATCACCACCATTACATTGAACAGTGGAGAGCGGCTCATATCTCTTTCCAGTTGCAGATCATCTATCAGCTGATCAAACGGATATGCCTGGTGCTGATATCCTTCCAGCAAACTATCCCTGATATCTGTTTTTACAAAGTCGTCGAAAGATGCTCCATTACTGATCTTTGAGCGGATAGCCAGTGTATTCACATAACAGCCTATCTGGTTCGCCAGGCTCACGTGTTCCCGTCCGGCTACCGGTGTACCCACTATCAGGTCCTGCTGCCCTGTATAGCGGTATAACAGCGTTTTTACGGCACCCATCAGTACCATGTACAGACTCAGGTTATTAGCAGCAGCATATTGCAGCAGCTTTTGCTGTACATCACCCGATAAGTGGCTGGAAATATAATCTCCGTTAAAGGTCATTACCCTGGGGCGGATAAAATCTGCCGGCAATTCCAGTACCGGCCGTTCACCACCTAACTTGCGAAGCCAGTATTCCCGATACTTTGCGCCAGCAGATCCAGACAACAATTCCCGCTGCCAGGCCGCAAAGTCTTTGTATTGTATGGGAAGCGGCTCAGGTAAGGCGGCTTCTTTTTTACTGAAAGCGTAATACAGATTAAGTATATCTGAGAAAAATACCTGTGTAGACCATCCATCGGAAATGATATGATGCAATGTAAACAGAAAAGTAAACCTGTTGCCGGAAAGCCGCAACAACACGGCTCTTACCAGTGGTCCCTTCTCCAGGTCAAACACAGTTCCTGCTTCTGCTGCTGCAATATCGGCGGCTATGCTTTCGCGTTCCGGTTCAGATTGCAGATCTTTATACACCAGCGTAAAACCTGAATCAGCTAGGGTTCGCACTTGTTGCCCTGGTACTCCGTTTTTTGTGATGAATACGGTACGCAATATTTCATGCCTTGTCACCAGTGCATCCAGTGCATGACGGAACGCTTCTACATCGATGTTGCCTTCCAGCACGGCAGCATGTGGAATATTATAACTGGTTTGTGCTTCTTCCATTGCTGCCAGCAACCACATTCGCTGTTGTGCATGCGACAGCCTGTAATCTTCCTGCTCACCTACCGGCAGAATGTCGGCAAAACCATCTTTGCCGCTGGCATCTATCAACACCGCCTGCTCTTCAATAGTAGCGTGCAAAAAGACTTCCCTTAAAGGCAGCAGCACCTGCATTTTTTTATGGATCTGCGCGATGAGCTGTGTGGCCTTCAGCGAGTGTCCTCCTATCTCAAAAAAGTTATCTGTTACCCCCACGCCTGAAATGTCCAGCAGCGTTTCCCAGATCTGTAGCAGCAACGCTTCTGTTGCAGTACGCGGGGCAACCGCTGCTCCCTGGAATTGTGGGCGGTAGTCGCCGGCATCCGGCAAGGCGCGTTTATCTATTTTACCGTTGGGTGTTAACGGAATCCGTGCTAACGGTATATAATATACGGGAAGCATATACTCTGGCAACCTGCCTTTCATAAACTCCTGCAACGCCGGGATATGCGGTTCATTGTCTGTTACTATATATGCCGCCAGCTGATCCTGTCCATCTTTAGTATATACCAGCACTATCGCATCACGTACATCCGGATAAGCTTTCAGCGTTTCCGCTACCTCATCCAGTTCAATGCGATATCCTCTTATTTTAACCTGGTTATCGATACGGCCAAAAAATTCCAGCGTACCCGAAGGTAGCCAGCGGCCATGATCTCCTGTTTTATATAATTTTCCTCCGGGAGAAAAAGGATCATCGATGAACTTACGCGCTGTCAGTTCTTCCCGGTTATAATATCCTTTGCCAACACCTACGCCACCAATGCAAATTTCACCGGGCACGCCTACCGGCAGCAGTTCATTCCTGCTGTTCAGAATATATACCCGCTGATTATCAAATGGTTTTCCCAACACCGGCTGACGGGCAAAATCATCGATACTATGTTCCCGCATCCACCAGGCCACAGAGCCAATGGTGCTTTCGGTGGCACCATAGTGATTACCCAATTCAGCGTGCGGATAACGCTGAAGATACTTACGGAGGTTTTTTACGTTGATGGTTTCCCCTCCCTGCTTGATCATACGCACTGAACTACATACCAACGGATCCTCATCAAAAGTGGCACTGTTTACCAGCACACCAAAAGTAGAAGGCACCATTTTCAGGAAGGTGATACCCTCCTGTTTAATATACCTCAACGTTTTTTCCGGATCAAAAAAGCTATCGTTAGGCACGTGAAGTGTGGCGCCAGCAGTCAATGTAGCCCATATATAACTATAACAGCCATCAAAGCTGTAGGAGTTAATGAGCATGGTGCTGTCTGCCGGTGTAATGGCAAACCGTTTACGGAACCAGCTCACATGATTGGCCAGGCCCAGGTGATGAATCATCGCCCCTTTTGGTTTCCCGGTAGTACCTGACGTATAGATCATGTAGGCCAGTTCATGCGGATCACGCTGAATAACAGGATTATCCGCTCTCTCATCAGTTAGCTCATCAATCGCTACATATCCGAGGGCAGCGGCATCCGGCGTTTGTTCTATCAATGTTTTTTCCGTCAGCACAATAGCGCATTCACTGTCTTCCAGGAAAAACCGCACACGCTCAGGCGGTGAACTCAGGTCGATCGGAATGTATACCCCGCCGGCTTTGAGAATACCAATAATACCGATGATGATTTTTTCAGAACGATTTACCATCAGCGCTACTTTATCCTGATGGAGTAAACCGCGCTCCTGTTTCAGATAATAAGCCACCTGGTTGGCACGTTCATTCAACTCTCTATAAGTAAGTATTACATCACCACTTTTAACCGCTATACTATCAGGTGTAAACAGGGCTTGTTGCTCAAACTGTTCTATCACAGCCTGCTCACAGAAAGCCACGGCAGTATCATTAAAACTGCCATGAATAAACTGGTGATCCCCTGCTGTAATGAAATTAATATTCCCTACAGGCGTAGAAAGATCATGACTGATAATTTCCAGTGTTTTAAGAAGATGCCCACCCAGTAGAGAAAGATATACATCTTCATACAATGCAGCATTATAATCCAGCTGTAATGTAAGCCCCTCCTCATCCCGGCTGAAAAGGAAAAATATATCTGTCTGATATAATTCCTCCTGCAAAATGGTAACCGGATCGTAACCGAAGCCTGTAGTAAAAGCATACTTTGCCCACTCCTGCTGCTCTTCTTTCAATACTGCTGCAAGTCTGGAAAAATCATAATCACGTTGGATAATATTGGCTTCCAGTTCCAGGTGTATTTGTTTCAACAGCTCCCTTGCTGACATCTCTTCCTCGTAGGATACGGCAAAAAACAACAAGGCAGGTTCACTTATAGGCAACTCTTCGTCAATACGCACACCGCCTGTAGTAAGTAACAGCTCCGGGCGTTGACTGTATTTGCCGAGCACGATATACAATGCGGCCATTGCCAGTTTATAGATATTGATGTCTTTATCTTTTGCAGCATGGATAACTGCAGCCGACAGCGCCGCAGGAAACCGCAGCGTATATTGCTGTCGTTTTGCATGACCGGGAAGCGGCAATATATTGTAGAAGGATGCGCCTCCTGCATTTTTTATTTTATTAGTCCAGTAACTCGTGGTAGCAGACTCCTGTAAAGTAAACTCGCTCATAAATCTAAACCAGTTATAATAGGGTTATTAAGGATATCGGATTAACTGAAATCATCTTCAAGACTAAACACTTTTGGTCTTGTTGTTTTGGGAAGCAGGGTATGCAGCGGTACCTGCGGATCTTTTACTATCTGTGCCGCCAGTGTTTCCAGACGATGCTGCACCGCCATCATCGTATCTTCATAAAATAATGCGTTGTTATACACCAGTCTTATACTGATACCGGCTGCCGGGTCTGACTCAATGAAGAAAGTAATATCATATTTGTTTAACCTTTCTTCCTGTGGCAATTCAGTGAAACGGAGTCCATCCGGGGCATCGGGGATTTGTGTACCAAAGCCATCGTTGAATGCAATCATGACATCAAACAATGGGTTTCTCCCCAGGTTGCGCTTCAGTCTCAGCTTTTCTATCAGCAAATCAAAAGGATAGGATTGGTGCTCGTATGCTGCCAGCGTAGTTGCTTTTACTTTCTCCAACAAGCTGAAGAAAGTATCGTCTTCCTGTAACACCGTACGTAATGCCAGTACGTTTACATAAAATCCCAGCTGTTGCTGTAAGTCCGGATGCTCACGACCTGCGGTGGTGGTACCTACCACAATGTCGCTGGTATGCTGGTATTGTTGCAGCCATAGTACAATCAGTGACTGACATATCATAAACAGGCTGACTTCTTTTTCACCCGTCCAGTCGCGGAATGTTTGCAGCGTAGGGGCGTTCAGGTTAAAGGTCAGGCTATTGCTGCCATAGGTACGGGTACGGGTACGATCCCTGTCCAGTGGTAAGTCAGGGTATTCTCCTGTACGTTGTAACTGTTGCAGCCAGTACTTTTCATCGTGGGTAGTATCCTGCAGTAACTGCTGTTGCTGCCAGGCGGCAAAGTCTTTGTATTGTACACGAAGTGGCGGCAAACCGGGAGTGTCTCCATTCACCTGTTGTGTATAGAGTTGCAGCGCTTCTGTATAAAATAATTGTAATGACCATCCATCACTGACGATATGGTGCATATTCAACACCAATACCTGCTCTTCACCGTTGGTAAGCAAACGGAAACGGATCAACGGCCATTCATTCAACCGGAACACATGCTCTTCTTCTTCACGCAGCAATGCCGTTCCCTGTTCAATAATATCCGTTCCAGTGGCTGCCACCGTTACAGGCAAGGTAACCGGACAATCTGCCGTATCCAGTATGCGCTGATAAGGTGTTCCATCTTTCTCTACAAATACCGTACGTAATATTTCATGCCGCGCTATCACCTGTCCGAATGCCTGTTCGAGCAAATGCGCGTCCAGCTTACCATTGATGACAAAAGCACCCGTGATGTTAAAGGCATTCTTTTCTGTTTCCAGTTTATCTACTATCCACAAACGTTGTTGCGCACGCGATGCTTCATACAATGTTGCGGCAGGTGCCAATGGTATGCTGTGGCTGTCCTGTTGTTCCTGTTCATCTATCCAGGCAGCAAGCGAATGAATATCAGGATGCTTGAAAAATGTGGCCAGTCCTAGCTTAACACGCATCACTGTTTCTACACGGGTAATAATGCGGTAGGCAGATAAGGAACTACCACCTGATTCAAAAAAGTTATCCTGCATACCAATGCCTTTCCGGCCCAGCACTTCTTCCCATAGTAACAGCAGCTGTGCGGCTGTTTCACTGTGAGGAATATCATCACTTTGCTCCTGCTGCGCTAACCATTCGTTGATGTCCGGCAACGCGTTTCTGTCCAGTTTTCCGTTTTTATTCAATGGCGCCTTATCCAACGGTATAAATAAAGCAGGAATCATATAATCGGGCAGCTCTGCTTTGAGTGCGGGTTTAAAGGCAGTAATGCTTTTTTCTGCTGCGGGTACGTAATAACATACCAGCATTTTATCGCCATTCGTATTTTTTTCTACCAATACAAATGCTTCTTTCACGCCGGTTATACGTTGTATGGCATGCGCGATTTCTCCCGGCTCTACGCGGTAACCACGAATTTTCACCTGGTCATCCGTTCTGCCGAGAAAAGCCACCATGCCATTTTCCAGCCACTTGCCCAGATCCCCGGAACGATATACTTTTTCACCGGGAAGGAATGGATGTGCGATAAATTGTTGTGCGGTACGTTCCGGATCACCCATATAACCAGTGCTTAGTCCTTCTCCACCCAGTAATATTTCACCTGGAATGCCTACGCCTACCGGTTGCAGGTGACGATCCACTATATACACAGTGCTATGGCTAATAGGCCTGCCCAGCGGTACAGGGGTATCAGGAAGCAGGGGAACTTCACCACAAATAGAGAAGGTAGTATTTTCCGTAGGTCCGTATCCGTTAGTAATAGTAATATCAGGGCAAGCCACCTGTACTTTTCGTATATGCGCAGGTGATAGTTGTTCTCCTCCTGCCAGTACATGGCGGAGTGGCCTGAAAAGCGATGGGTCCTGATCTGCCAGCTGATTAAACCAGGAGGCAGTAAACCACATCGTGGTAATTTCCTTTTCGCGGATAGCAGTGGCCAGCCGGGGTGTATCCAACAGGTGCACCAGGTCCAGCAAATGCACTTCTCCGCCGTTCAACAGCGCACCCCATATTTCAAAAGTGGCCGCATCAAATGAAAGTGACCCTGTCTGTAATATTTTATCAGCTGTCCCCAGCCGGATATAGTTGGTATCTTTTACCAGGCGGACAATGCTCTTATGTGTTACCATTACACCTTTAGGAGTGCCGGTGGATCCGGAGGTAAACATAATATAAGCCAGTGAATCACCTGTAATAGCCGGTGCTAAAGGATACACTTCAGTGGAGATGCTAAAGTATGCTTCTTCGGGCGTCAGCACAGTAATATCATCTTCCAGTATAGCCTTTAATACTGCATCATCTGTAATCAGCAAAGTGGCGTTGGTTTGGGCCAACAGGAATTTGATTCTATCGGCTGGTGTATTACGCTCCAGTGGCAGGTAAGCAGCACCTGCTTTCAATACCGCCAACATCGTAGTAATAAATCCGGCTGTTCTGGACATCACCACTGCCACTACATCTCCGGTTGCAACAGCGTGATGCCTGCTGATATAAGCTGCTAAGTTGCCGGCTCGCTCGTTCAGCTCCCGGTAAGTGTAAGCATGTTGTTCATCTGCCAGGGCCGGTGCATCCGGATAGCGCGCCGCGGTTGCTTCAAACAACTGCGTTACTGTACTGTCTTGTGGCAGCTTTCTGTTATCACCGGAAAGTACTTCGAGGATATGTTGCTTTTCGGCAGCACCGATGTATTCCAGTCTTGCTACCGGCAATTGCATATTATCAGCAACCGCCGCCAGCAGGTTAATATAATGGCCAGTCATCCGGGTAATACGGGCTTCGCTAAAAAGACCGGTATTATATTCGAATGACATTTTCAGGCTACCTGCTGCTTCCCACATCTCTATAGTAAGATCAAATTTGCTGCTCTGCAGTTCCAGCGGATATTCCTTTATATTAAATCCGTCATATTTTTCCGGGAGATGCGTACCGCCGTCTGCATTCTGCAGCACCAGCATAATATCAAAGAGCGGCGACCTGCCGGCTTCTCTCTTTATCGCCAGTTCTTCTACCAGCTGATCAAATGGATAATGCTGATGTTCATAAGCAGCCAGGGTATTTTTCCGCACTTCTTCCAGCAATGAAGCGAAGGAAGCATCTGCATTGAACCGGCTCCGCAAAGCCAGGGTGTTTATGTAAAAGCCTACCTGGTCTTCGAGGTCGCTATGTTCACGACCTGCGGCAGGGGTGCCTACAGTAATATCCTGCTGACCGGTATAACGGTACAGCAATGCTTTAAAACCTGCCAACAGCAGCATAAAAAGACTTACGCCTTGTTGGCCGGCTATACTTTTCAATTTATCTGTCAATGCTGATGGCACAGTGGCATATACTACCTTTCCTTGTTGTATGCCATTGGTTTGCCGCGGATAATCTGCCGGCAACTCCAGCACATTCACCGTTTCGCGGAAATGATCCAGCCAGTAGCGGCGGTGTTCCTGGTAAACAGGTAAAGCCGCTTGTGCATGATCCCATACTGCAAAGTCTTTGTACTGTATTTTTAAAGCGGCAGGGAGCACATTTTTATGATCCAGCAATCCGTTATAAAACTGCATCAACTCCTTCATCAAAATACCGGTAGACCAGGCATCTGTGATGATATGATGTATGACCAAAAGAAATACATATTCCTGCTGACCGATTTGCCACAGATGTGCACGGAAGAGCGGAGATTGTTCCAGGTCGAATACCTTTCTCGTAGCCGCTGCCACCCGGTCTTTCACATCTTCTTTACCGCGCAGATCTTCTACCTGTAATCCGAAACGGGCATCGTTGAAGACTACCTGTTGACGGGGTTCTCCGTTGACCGTTATAAACACTGTTCGCAGTATTTCATGCCGCGCTACCAACAGGTTAAAGGCAGCTGACAATGCAGCAACGTCCAGTGCACCACTGAAAGTGCAGGCAACAGGCAGGTTGTAATTCGCACGGTCTTCCTCCAGCTGATAAACAAGCCAAAGCCGTTGCTGCGCGTGCGACAGCGGGTAATTTTCCTGTACCGGTGCAAGCGGAATGGCAGCATATACATTTTCTCCACCACCAATATTTTGCGACAGTTGCCGGATAGTAGGATATTGAAATACGAGCGCCACTTTTACGGCGGCGTTCAACTGTTTGTTGATAGCGGCCGTGAGTCGAATGGCGGAAAGGGAATGACCGCCCAGTTCAAAGAAATTATCGTGCACGCCTATACGCTCCACGCGCAGTAGCTGCTGCCAGATACCCGTCAGCACCTCTTCTGTTTTGCCCACGGGCGCTACATATCCTGCAACAGATACGGCTGCAGCATCCGGATGAGGCAATGCTTTACGATCGGTTTTACCATTGGATGTAAGCTGAAAATACGGCAATGGTATCAGGATAGCCGGCACCATATAATCGGGCAATCTGTCTTTCAGATAAGCCAGTAATCCATCGCGGTTAAAGACACCTTCGGGTACCAGGTAAGCCACGAGTCTTTTAGCACCGGTAGCATCGTTACCAGCCATCACTACGGCCTGTTTCACATAACCACTCTGCTGCAAGGCTGTTTCAATTTCTCCCAGCTCTATGCGGAAACCGCGGATCTTCACCTGGTCATCAATACGACCCAGGTATTCGATATTGCCATCCGGCAGCCAGCGGGCAAGGTCGCCGGTTTTATATAAACGGGAATTATTTTCTTTGTTAAATGGGTTAGCAATAAACCGCTCCCGGGTAAGTTCGTCACGATGCAGATATCCTCTGGCGAGGCCTGCCCCGGACACGTACAACTCTCCCGGTATGCCTGCAGGCGATAACTGCAAACGGGCATCGAGTATATAAAGCCCCAGCGTAGGAATAGGCATCCCTATTACGCTGCTGCTACTGGCCATTTCCGCTTCCCCGATTTCCTGGTAGGTTACATGCACTGTGGTTTCTGTAATACCATACATGTTAATCATACGGCAATCGGGATATAATGATTTCCATGGCCTGATAGCCGCAGGATTTAATGCTTCCCCGCCAAATATGACGTAACGTATTTGCAAAGCAGCAGGGTTAGCAACCATATCATCCTGCAATACATAAAAGGCGGAAGGCGTCTGGTTAAGGACGGTTACACCTTCTTCCTGTAACAATGCGGCAAACAAGGTGGTATCCTTTGCCACTTCCTTCGGCACTATGACCAGGCGGCCGCCGTAAAACAGGGCCCCATACATTTCCCATACGGAAAAATCGAAACAGAAAGAATGGAACATCGTCCATACATCCTTACTGTTAAAGTCGTACAACGGCGCGTCTGTTTCAAATAAACGCACTACGTTGCGGTGTTCTATCAACACGCCTTTAGGCTTACCGGTAGAACCGGAAGTATATATTACATAGGCCAGGTGGTGCGGAGCAGCCACCGGAGCAGGATTATGTACGCTTTCTTTACTGATCTCTGCTGCATCGCTGTCCAGCAGAATGATGGTGGCATTTGTAGCATCACTTACCGCAGCTACTACGGATGCTGCTGATATCACCACTTTCGCCGCGGTATCTTCCAGCATAAAGGCAATGCGATCCTGCGGATAAGCCGGGTCCACCGGCACGTAGGCCCCACCGGCTTTCAGAATACCCAGCAATGCGATGATCATTTCCAGGCTCCTGTCGATGCATACTGGCACCAGCGTATCTGCTGTTACGCCTTTGCTACGAAGGAAATGTGCCAGCTGATTCGCTTTTTCATTCAGTTCCCTGTAGGTGAGTTGTAACGCGCCTATGTTTACGGCTACATTATCCGGTGTAGCAGCTACCTGTTCTTCAATAAGATCCGTGATTGTTTTATGATACGGATAGCCGGCTGTTTTTTCTGCGGAAGCCAGTAACAGCTGCGTTTCTTCGGGTAAGGTGAGCATCCTCAGCGTATCGTTTCTTTGCTCAGGATTTCTCAATATATCCTGCAACAACTGCTGATAGTGTCCCAGCATCCGCTCAATGGTAGCTGCGGTAAAAAGATCGGTTGGATATTTTATAGAGATGTGCAGACCTGCTTCTCCGTCCCTGAACTGCATTTGCAGATCATAGTCGGTATAGTCATCTCCGGAAAATAATAAAACAGCGTTGCTGTCCTCTACACCAAATGTTACCCGGAAAAGTGCGCCGGGGTCATTATTATCGGGTATACCTAAGGATGCAGCTATATCGGGCAAGGATACATCCTGGCATGCTATCGCCTCGCGGATATTATCCTTTACCTGTTGCAGCAGGTTTACAAACAGCGGGGCGTGACCGATGTCCGTACTTAACGGCAGCAGCCTGTTTCCACGTGGGGCAGGAATACCGGAACTGATCACCTGCTGACCAGTATACCGGTACAGCATCACGTGAAATGCCGCCAGCAACACCTGGAACATGGTCGTATTTTCATCCATTGACAAAATGGTCAGACTATCCCGGATATGATCGGGCACTTTGTACGCTGCTACCGCTGCATATGTGCCTGCTATTGGTGGACGGGGAAAGTCTGTTGGCAACTGTAACGGCTCTACGCCATTCAGTTGTTTCTTCCAGTAAGCCAGCTGATAAGCCGGTTGTGATGTTACTTCCGAAGGAATATCTATCGCTATTTCTTTTACCGGAATATCTTCATTTGTCAATACCTGATCTATGATCCTTTCAAACTGTTGAAGGATCTCATTCATGTAGACAGCCGTATAACAGGCAGGGTTATACGATAGAATTACTTCCATTTGTTCTCCCAGTACTACGTTGATATGAAAGTGGTAGTTGGTTTGTTCAAACATCTTCACTTCCTTCACATCAAATATATCGCCGGTGCTGCCGGATTGCATGATACCTTCTTCCAGCGGATAGTTTTCCACTGCAATGATATGCTGGAGCAGCTCCCGTTTTAATGCAGTACCAGCCTGTATTTCCGCCAGTGGTGAATAATGATAGGGCAATCCTTCGATCGCATCATGATGCACCTGTTGCAATAACTGGTTAAACCTTGTTTCATGGCCGAAGCGGATACGCAGTGGTACGGTATTAATAAACAGCCCCAGGATATCCTGTACGCCCGGTATTTCCGCCGGACGGCCAGATACCACGTTGCCATACACCACGTCATTTGTATTATTATATGCCGCCAGGAGTATACCCCATACCGACTGGAACATTACGTTCATGGTGGTATGTTCTTTCCTGGCCAACGTTTCCAGCTGAGCGGTCTTCTCTTTTGACAGCTGTAGTTTTTCTACTGCCGTGATATGATGCGCAACTTTTCCTTCAGGAAAGAGTACGGGAGGCACGGCAGCTATATTCGTATATCCATTCAGGTAATTAGTCCAATAGCTGGATGCTGCCGCTTTATCCTGTTTTTCCAGCCACTGTATATAAGCGGCAAAAGATACCGCCGGGGGTAATTTTACCGGCTGCCCGGCCGCCAACGCCCTATAAATGGTAACCAGCTCATTCAATAGCACAGGTATACACCATCCGTCCAGCAGGATGTGATGATGGCTCCATACAAACTCATATTCATTGTCGGCCATTTTTATCACAGACAGCCGCATCAATGGATCTTTTACGAGATCAAAGCTGCTGAGAATATCCTGCTGCCGGAAGTCTTCCAGGAATGCTTTTGCCGCCCTGGTGTCGAGGTGAGAAATATCAGTGGTATAGAAAGCAATACGACGATTTTTTAATACTACCTGTATCGGTCTTTCATTCTTCTCATATACAAAAGAAGTTCTGAGTATATCATGCCGCAGGGAAAGCACATCCAGGCTTTGTTCCAGCAAAGCGGTTTCCAGGTGACCGGAGGTACGGTAACACACCTGGTTAAAGTAGGCATGATTACCACCATATAGTGTATGGAACAGCATTCCCTCCTGCATGGCGGTCAGCGGATATATCTTCTGTATATTATGCTTGTCGTTCATTGGATAGTTTTTTATAGGGCAAATATTAGCGGGCAGCCGGCGTACTTATAATACCGCCACCCTTTCTCCGTTTACAGCGGATTCGCATATTTCCAGCGCGGCTTTCATTACATCAAGGGCAGCATCAATAATAGGCATGGTGATGATCAGCGGAGGTACCAGGCGAACTACATTGTTATAATGGCCACCCACTTCGAAGATCAATCCGCGTTGCATACACTCATTCCTGAAATGTTTTACCATGCCAGGGAAAGGTTCTTTCGTATGTTTATTTTTTACAAACTCCACTCCTATCATGAGTCCACGGCCTCTTACATCACCGATATAACTGCTGTTTTCCTGCAATTCTTTCAATCCGTTAATCAGGTATTCACCTGCTTTTTTCGTATGATCGTTTACGTTATACTTATCAACGAAGTCGAAAGCGCCGTTGGTACCTGCCAAACTAGCCTGATTACCTCTGAAGGTACCGATGTGTGCACCTGGGCCCCAGGCTTCCACGTCTTTACGGTAAATGATTCCTGCCAGCGGGAGACCTACGCCACCCAGACCTTTTGATACGGTAATAATGTCCGGAACAGCGCCGGTATGCATCCAGGCTAAAAATTCGCCGGAGCGGAAAAAGCCGCTTTGTATTTCATCAAAGATCACCAGCACATCATGTGCATGTGCCAGTTTCACCAATGCTTCCAGGTAACCTTCTCTTGGCACAATATTGCCACCTTCGCCCTGTATAGGCTCAATCACAATAGCAGCAGGTTTAGGA
Organism: Chitinophaga sp. RAB17; assembly: GCF_052114225.1. NCBI lineage: Bacteria > Pseudomonadati > Bacteroidota > Chitinophagia > Chitinophagales > Chitinophagaceae > Chitinophaga > Chitinophaga sp. RAB17. The sequence continues at coordinate 232,208 of NZ_JBFREI010000011.1, forward strand.
ACGCCGGAATGTCCATTCTCCAGCACATTTCTCAGGTAATCCACGCAGGCCATTTTGCAGTTCTTTTCCTCCAGCTTAAAAGGGCAGCGATAGCAATAGCTATAGGGCACAAAGTGTACATTAGGCATCAGGGAGGTAATCCGGTTGCGGAAACCGGTATCAGAGGTGAGTGACAACGCACCTGCCGTCATACCGTGATAGCCGCCGGTGAAAGCAATGATGGTATCCCGACCGGTTTTGATCTTAGCCAGTTTGAGAGCCGCCTCGATGGCGTCTGAACCGGTAGGTCCGCCAAAGCTGACTTTGTACTGATCCCTCAGTTCTTCCGGCAGATGGGCCAGTATTTTTTGAATAGCAGATAATTTATTTTCAGTAGGAAAGTCCAGTGCGTGGATCAGCTTTTCCTGCTGGGCAGTTACATAGGCCAATACTTCTTCATTGGAATGACCCAGATTCACCACGCCGGCACCGGCAAAGAAGTCGAGGAACTGATTGCCGTCCACATCCTCTATAATAGCGCCTTTGGCACGTTCGATGGCAATAGGAATACTCCTGGGGTACGACACGATACTTCCTTCTATTTGCTGCTGTAATGCGAGCAATTCCTGTGAGCGGGTACCTGGGATAGCCGGTGTAACAATCCGGGGCTTTTCAGAGAGATGAAATCCAGAGAAAACAGACATGATAGTTATTGGTTTATGGGTTTAGATAGTTTGGTTTGTTGGTGTTATTCAAACATTGAATTCAGCGCATCCAATTCTTCCAGGGATAATTCTTTATAGTCATAATCACTGGGTGTAAGCTCCTGAGTGGTGGTACCCGAGCAAAGCGCCACTACTTCTTCCAGGGCATCCCTGTAAGCCTGCATCCAGTCGCTGATAGTTTCTTCCCTGAATTGTGCAGGATGATAATATACCGTCAATACCAGCTGTTGCTGACGGAGGAAACCAATCAGTTCCAGCGAGTAGTCGCTATTGTTGAGCGGCGATTCTACCGCACCGGGCGCATCTTCCAGCAGGATAAAATCTCCATCCGGCAGATCATCACCGGTAGCGCCGAGATAGTTAAATACCAGTTGTGGCTTTTCTGTATGTGGCAGCGGATCACCGGCAGCCAGATATTTCGCGAGGCCATATCCGATACCGCCGTGTGGTACCTTATGCAGCAATTCTTTGGTTTGTTTAATATGCTTCGGCAGGTCATGTACCTCCTCCAGGTTCAGGCAAACGGGATACTCACTGGTAAACCAGCCGATGGTACGGGCTACTGTGATATCATTAAAAATATCAGGACGGCCATGACTTTCGAGTATCAACCGCAGCTGTTGCAGACCAAACACACGGGCAGTAGCAAGCCCCAGTGCTGCCAACAGTAAATCGTTGATATCCGTATTATATGCTTTGTGTGCCTGCGTAGTCAGTAAGCGGGTGGTATGCTCATCCAGCCGCACACTGTAAGTAGTAATATCTTTCACCACAGCAGAGCGGATGTCGTGCCCATCGCAGGGGAAGCTACCTGCTTCCTGATGCTGCAGCAACTGCCAGTAAGCGATTTCTTTCCTGAAATCAGGAGAATTCGCATATTGCGTTAAACGTGTTGCCCAGGTTTTAAAAGCATCTGTTTTAGCAGGCAGACTAACGGTAAGTGATTGCAGCGCGGCTTCATACAAAGCGGAAAAATCTTCCAGTAATATTCTCCACGACACAGCATCTATTAACAGGTGATGTATCGTGATAAAGAGGTGATCTCCTTCCGGCAGCCGGAAAATGGCTACCTGTAATAAAGGGCCTTCCGCCAGATCGAGGGAACCTTGCAGCTGATCCGCTGTTTGTTCCATCAACAAAGAAGCATCCTCCGCATGGCGCCAGTCATAGCTTTCTACGACTACACCTATACCTGTTGGCCGCGTATACTGTTGTACTTTTCCTGCTACTGTTTTAAAAACGCTTCTTAATACATCGTGAAAATCAACCAGCTCATTGATGGCCTTTTGTACGGCGCTGTTGTTCAAAGGTTGTTTTGATTGCAGTAACACCGTTTGATTATAATGATGTGGTGCTGTTTTTTTCGCTGCAAAAAAATCAGCCTGAATAGGTATGAGCGGCACCTCTCCTGTTACGGCTCCCTGTTCTGCCGTTACTTTCAGCGGTTTTACCACCAGGGCCAGTTCGCGGATAGTGGGCAACTTCATAATATCTTTGATCTCCACCTTATAGCCCTGCTTATAAATCTGCGAAGCCACCTGTATGGCACTGATGGAGTCACCACCTGACTCATAGAAATTATCAGTGAGGCCAATTCTTTCTTTTTTCAGTACCAGCTGCCACGCAGTTGCCAGCACTTTCTCCACATCCAGCACCGGTGCAGTATAATCAGCTGCCGTGGTTACGGTGGCCGTATTCATACGCGACAACAGTTTGCGGTCTACTTTTCCATTGGCATTCACTGGTAATATTTCCAGTTCCTGGAAAACACGGGGTACCATATACGGCGGCAGTTCTTTGGATAACAATTCCTTCAAACGAACTGTTTCCTGTGCCTGTCCTTCATGAAATACCACAAAAGCGCAGAGATATTTACGGCCGTTCGTATCATCAGCGGCAATGACTGCTGCATCTTTTACGGCCGGAAGATGGGCCAGCTTCGCTTCAATTTCTCCCAGTTCTATCCGTTGTCCGTTTACCTTTACCTGGTAGTCTTTACGACCATGGAATTCCAGTAAACCATCCGGCCGATAGCGTGCCAGATCACCGGTTTTATAAAGTCGCTGCGGTGTTGCAGCAAAAGGATCCATCATAAAAACGGCGGCCGTTTTTTCCGGATCACCGATATATCCCCGTCCTACGCCCACACCAGCCACACACACTTCTCCCACTACACCTACGGGACATAAATTCATATAGTCGTCAACGATATAAGTATGCATATTGTAGATAGAAGTACCTATCGGTATCTGCTGCATATCATCCGGTATGCTGTCAAATACATACCAGCAGGTACCGTCTGATGCTTCTGCGGGTCCGTAGTCATTCACCACCGTGGTGCCGGGATACAGCGCAAACCAACGCTTGACTGTTTCCGGCTTCAGGATCTCCCCACCACACACCAGCCGCTGCACCGGCAGCAGATATTGCTGTGGCTCTTTTTCGAGTATATCCAGTAAGAGGTTCAGGTAAGTGGGTACTACCTGTAATACGGTCACCTGATGTGCCACTACCCTGCGGAGAAATTCTTCTGCATTGTGAACGATATCATCGTTCAATACCAATGTGGTACCTCCTTTGATGAAAGCAGTAAAGAACTGCCATACAGAGATATCAAAACTATGAGAAGCATTTTGTACCAATACACTTTCTTCGTTCATGCCCAGGTACTCCACGGTGGCCCATGCATGATTCATCATGCCGGCATGTTCGCTCATAGCCCCTTTAGGGCGGCCGGTAGAACCGGAGGTGAATACAGAAAAAGATAAGCTTCCCGGATTCAAAAGCAGCTCCGGATTTCTATCTGCCACCATACGTGGCTCCAGCAAGTCTTCCACATAAATGAGTGGGCAATACTGTTGTATCCTTTCAGCCATTCCCGGGCTAACAAGTGCCCGTTCTGCCACTACTGCCTTTATCCCGGCATCTTCCAGGATGGAGATAATCCGGTTGTCAGGTAATTTCTTTTCAATGGGAATATAGGCACCGGAAAGTTTCCATATAGCCAGAATGGCTGCTGCCATATTTTCTGAACGATCCATGAATACCGCCAGGAAATCATCCTCGCGGATAGTGATCTGTTCCTGTAGGGCGGCAGCCATGTTGTTTACGCGGCTGTTTAACTGTTGATAGGTCAACTGCCGGTCATCGCAGATGATGGCGGTTTTATCAGGCGTTTCCCTGGCATACTTTTCTACATAGTGATGGAAACTATTGCTCAGATCAAATGGCTTTGCGGTATCATTGAAATCCAGCAACAGCTGTTTCCTTTCTTCCGCTGTGATCAGCACAATATCAGATAAGCGTTGCGCAGCACCGTCTGCTATCTGCAACAATACATGTTCAAAATGAACTACCAGTTGCTTCACATAAAATGCTTCCAGCAAAAGGGTATTATAGTTAAAGGAAACAACTGTTTCTGCAGCTAATTCCACCATAATATCCAACGGGTAATTTGTTTGTTCATGAAAACTGATATTGTCCAGTTGCAGGGAAGAAGCTCCGGACGCGGCTACTTTTGACACCGGGTAATTTTCAAATACCAGTATGGTATCAAAGAGATCACCCTGTATGCCTGTCAGGCGTTGTATATCATTCAGCGCCGTGTATTGATGCTCTCTGCACTGTAACTGTTCCTGCTGTATTTGTTGCAGCCATGCGGCTACTTCCTGCTCCGGCTGCCATTGCGTAAATACCGGCAGTGTATTGATGTACATACCAATACGGCGTTCAATGCCCGGTAATTCCTCTGGTCTACCGGAAACTGTTACGCCAAAAGTAACCGCTGCACGGCCGGTATAATGTTGTAACAGGCACGCCCACACGCCCTGCATCAGGGTGTTTACAGTGATATGATTACGCTGTGCATATGCTGCTATACGTGCGGTTACGGCGGTTCCCAGCTTCAGTTGCTCCACCGCATACACACCTAATCCCTTTGTTCGTTCAGCCGTAGTTGTTACAAATGGCAGCAGGCAACCCTCCTCCACCTCCCGGAGATAATTGCGCCAGAATTGCTCATCTGCTTCCTTATCGCGGGCTGCTATATAACGGATATAATCTTCGTACCTGTCTTCCTCTTCTTCCAGCAATTCCCTGCCGGCTGTCAACCGCTCATAGGTATCAATAAACTCTTCCATCAGGGTGGGCACAGACCAGCCATCCAGCAGGATGTGGTGATGTGTCCATACCATCCGGTAACGCTGCTCACCCAGGCGGATGAGGGCCAGGCGCATCACAGGAGCCTGTCTGAAATCAAATCCTTTTCGCTTGTCAGCCTCTTCATATGCTTTCAGTGCGTCCTGCTGCGCGTTTGCATCGAGGTGACTGAAATCGAGTTTTGTAACCGGTAGGGTAACAGACTGGGACACACATTGCACCGGAATGCTGAAGGCATCATAATAAAAACTGCTGCGCAGGATACTATGCCTGGTGAACAGGTGTTGCCAGCTCCTGATAAAAATGGCTTCATCTGGTAGCAACAGGTCGCACGACAACTGGTTGATATAAGCACCGGTGCCGTCATCATACAAACCGTAAAATAGCATCCCTTCCTGCAGTCCGCTCAAACGATATAAAGCGTTGACTGTTTCTGTATGCTTTTTATTTTTAGTAGCAGCCACATAATCCATCAGGGCTGCTTTATTTGTTTTAATGTAGGTGATGATTTCGCTGTTTTGCCTGATGGCATTGATTTCTTCCTTACTCAGCTTCTTCCTGTTGGCTTTCAGGCTTAAGGTATCGCCTTCTATTGCCAATGAGAAATGCATGCTTTCAATATATTCCACAAATTCCTGGATAGTCATTTTTATACTTGATTTTAGAAGTTCAGAATACTGTCCATGTCGGCTTCTTCGTCATCTGTTTCCTGTTTCATAAAGAAGAGATCCAGCTCTTCATTACTCACTTCAGCAGATAACCCATAGTCAGAAGGCGTGTATACGGTGCCGGACTGTTCTATACAGTGTTGTATCAATGCTGTCAGTATTTCCAGGTAACGGTTGGCCAGCTGTTGAATGTTGGCTGTTTTAAAATGCCGGCTACTGTAATTCCATACCAGCACCAGCGCCCCACCTTCTACCATAGCCGTTACGGCTATCTTTTCACCAACACTGTTCAGCGGGCTTACGTTGGCATTGGAAGTATCTGCTTCATCCATACCGTTAAACCATTGACTCCTGCTCACCAGGTTGTCCAGCTGTCCGAGGTAGTTAAATACAACATCCCAGGGGTCATTGCCATGTAGTTGTGCCGTTTTACGGATATACTTCAGTACGCCGTATCCCATGCCCTTGTCCGGGATGCTGCGGAGTTGCTCTTTCACATTCCGGATCAGGTCTTTTTCGTTTTCGGAGCGTGTTACATCCAGCAATACGGGATAAAGATTCGTAAACCATCCTACCGTCCGGCTGATATCCGTGTCTGTCCCTACCTCTTCCCTGCCGTGTCCTTCCAGTCCGATCACTACGTTGTGATGGCCACTCCAATCTGTCAGTAATCTTGCCAGCGCCGCCAGCAGCATGTCATTGATATCTGTACGGTATACTTTTGAAACATCCTGTAATAGTTGATGGGTCAATGTAGTATCCAGCGAGGTGATTATCCGGCGTACATCCTTTACCGTTATAGCATCAGGGTAAGAAGTATCTACCGGCAACACTGTATATGCCTGGGTGATTTTTTCCCAGTAGGGTTGCTGTAACGATAACCTTGAAGAGTCTGCATACTGTTCCAGCGACTGGTACCATTGACGGTAAGAACCTGTCTTTTTACCCAGGTCTGCTACGGTGCCGTTGATAGCTGCGGTAATCAGCAGTTCGGTATCTTCCAGTAATATCCGCCAGGATACGCCATCTACTGCCAGGTGATGGATGATGGTGAGCAACCTGTTGTCACGTACTTCCGCCGGGGTTTCCAGTAATACCACGCGCATTACCTGTCCGGATGTAATATCCAGGCTTTGCTGGTGTCGTTCCTCCAACGCGGTGATCAGCGCCGGCAAATCCTGGGAGGAAACGTGCTTCAGATCTTCCACCTGCACCTGGATGTTCGTTGCTGATGTATATTCCTGTATCCAGCTATCACTGTAATGGTTATATGAAAAACGCAGGCTATCGTGGTGTGCCACCAGTTGTACTACTACCTCCTGCATCACTGCCGCTGTTACGGCTTTACTGATATTCAGCTGAATGCTCTGATTAAAATGTGATACTACTGCCGGCTGGGTTTCAAAATACCACTGTTGTATCGGCAACTGTCCGCTGGGGCCTGTCAGGTATCCCTGTTCTGCAATAAATGCAGGCGTAACGGTTTGCCGCTCTATCAGCAATGCCGACAGTCTGGCGATCGTTTGATTATTAAACACATCTTTTGTGTGCAGTGAATATCCCAGGCGTTTTAACCGGCTGACCAGTTGTATGGAGATGATGGAATCACCTCCCAATTCAAAGAAATTATCGTGTATTCCCACTGATGCTATTCCCAGCAGGTCCTGCCAGGTATTGGCGAGTTGTTGTTCCAGTTCATTTCTCGGTGACGTATATACGCTGCCGGAAAGTGCAGCTGTATCCGGTACCGGTAATGCTTTCCGGTCTATTTTGCCATTGGGCGTCAGTGGCATACTATCCAGTGGTACCAGCAATGCCGGCACCATATAAGCGGGTAATTTTGCTTTGAGATAATCTGTTAAGCTATCCTTGTTCAATGAATCAGGCGATACGATATAGGCCACCAGTTGTTTATGACCGGCATTATCTTCTCTCGCCAGCACCACTGTCTGACTTACCTGTCCGCTTTGTTGTATAACATTTTCTATTTCGCCCAATTCTACCCGGTAGCCTCTTATCTTCACCTGGTTGTCTTTCCTTCCCATAAACTCGATGGTACCATCCGGCAGCCAGCGGCCAAGATCTCCGGTACGATACAGGCGGGTATGTTGTTCAAATGGATTGACGATAAAACGGGTGGCCGTTAGTTCCTCCTGGTTAAGGTATCCTATGGCCAGGCTGTCGCCACCAATAAATATTTCACCGGAGGTTCCTGCCGGCATGAGCTGCAGGGCATCATTCAGGATGTAAATCTGCGTATTGCTGATAGGGCGGCCAATAGTAAGCGCGCCTTTTTCACCGGTTGGGTTCAGCGGTATAGAAGTAGCCACCACGGTAGATTCCGTGGGACCATAATTATTAATGATCCTTAAATACGGGCTTGCCTTTTTCAGCTGATCACCACCGGTAAGTATCAGGGGCAGTGTTTCATCCACTGCCGTTATGTGATCCGCCAGTTGTTCGCAAATAGCGGTAGGTAAAAACGTATGGGTGATACCGTTATGATGGAAGACATGCAGCAAGCCGTCCATATCCAGTTTCAATTCTTCTGCTACAGGATACAAACCAGCACCATTCAACAGGTAGGGCCATATTTCCCAAACTGCTGCATCAAAGCCAATACCTGCATACATCGTACCACGGGAAGCAGCCGTTACATTAAAGGCATCGGTATGCCAGTAACAGAGATTGAGTAAAGACCGGTGCGCTACCATTACCCCTTTGGGCTCGCCGGTAGATCCGGAGGTATAGATCACGTAGGCCAGGTCTTCCGGCACAATAGATACATCAGGGATGGCAGCAGGTAGTGACGCTACCCGTTGTTGCCAATGATCACTGACATGCAATATCCTGACAGGTAGTTGCTCATCCGGCGTAGTGTTCAGCGCATCATCTGTGATGAGCAGTGCTGCTCTTGTATCTGACAGGATAAAGGCAATGCGCTGATGCGGATAGGCAGGATCTATGGGTACATATGCCGCCCCTGCTTTCAGAATAGCCGTAATGCTGATGATCAGTTCCGGAGATCTGGCCATACAAACCGCTACCAGTGAACCTTTTCCAATTCCTTCCTGAAGGAGATAATTAGCCAGCTGTCCGGAGCGCTCATCCAGTTCTCTGTAGGAAATCTGCCGGTCATCGCTTACAATAGCAATAGCTGCAGGGTTGTTGCGTACCTGTATATCCAGTAAACCGGTAACGGTTTGCTCCAGGAGATAAGGTACTTTGGTATCATTAAAGTCTGCCAGCTGTTGTTGTATTTCTGCGGCAGACAGCATAGGCAATTCAAGTACATGCAGGTGTGCCTGCTCAGGTATGGCCTGTAGCAGGTTCATATAATGATGCACCAGACGGGTGATGGTATCATCGGTAAAAAGGTCTGTGCAATATTCCACGCTCAGCTGCAATCCGTTGCCGGTAACAAACCATTCAAAACTGATATCGAATTTGGCGTGTTCCTTTTCCAGCAGCACTTCTTCTACCTCGAGCTGATCCAGCATCAACGTGCCTGCAGCAGCCGGCACATTATTTAATCCGAAGGCTACCTGGAATACCGGATTGCGGCTCATATCCCGCTGAATAGTCAACTGGTCCACCACCATTTCAAAGGGCACGTCCTGGTGCATGAAAGCCGCGATAGTAGTTTCTTTTACCTGCTGCAGCATAGTGGTAAAAAGCGGGTTGCCGGTAAAATCACTGCGCAGTGCCATTGTGTTTACGAAGAAGCCAATCAATGACTCCAGTTCTGGCCGCAGGCGGCCGGCAACAGGAATACCCACACAGATATCGTGCTGATTGCTGTGTCGGTGCAGCAGTACTTTAAACACCGTCAGCATAGTGGTGAACAACGTTACACCCTGTTTATCTGAAAATGATTCCAGCGCTTCACAGATATTTTTTGCAAGATGATAATGCTTTACAGCCCCACGGGTGCTCTGCATGGCGGGACGTATAAAATCTGTTGGCAGCTGCAAAGGTTCTACCCCGTATAGTTGTCCCTTCCAGTAATTCAGCTGTGTCGCCAGCAGTTCTTCCTTGATATTTTTGCGTTGCCAGATCGCATAGTCTGCGTACTGTAACGACAACTCCGGTAAAACGGGGGTATGTTGCTGTACCCTGGCGCTGTATAAAACCGCCAGCTCATTGGCCATCAGCGGTATGGACCATCCGTCCGATCCAATATGATGCATCACTATCAGCAGCAGGTGTTCTTTCCTGTTGAGGCGAATAAGTGTTGCACGCATCATGTGATCTGCTTCCAGGTTAAAGGAAGTTTGTATTTCCTCCCGGATAAATGCCTGTAATTCCGTTTCATCAGTAAAATAAGCGGCATCTAAAAACTCCAGCTGCCAGCCATTTTCAGGCAATACCTGTTGATATCCCCTGCCATTTTCTTCCCGTATCACCGAACGTAGCACTTCATGCCGGTTCACGATTTGCTGTAAGGCATACTGTAATGCCGGTGCATTTATAACACCTGTCAGCTTTAGCAAAAATGGGAGATGATAAGGAAGGGAACCAGAGAAACGGTCTACAAACCAGAGCCGTTCCTGCGAAAAAGATAAAGGGATAAATGCATCTCTTTCCTGTACACCCAGTGGAGCAGCGGTTGTTGGCACATCCTCACGGTCATGAATAAACGCAGACAGCGACGCGATGCTTGTATAAGTAAAAAAGTCCCTGATACTGATTTCCAGGTCCAGCTCACTGCGGATAGCGGACAATACCCGCACCGCCAGTAAAGAGTGGCCACCCAGTTCAAAAAAATCAGCGGTCACACTCACCGTTTCCACCTGCAACAATCGTTGCCAGATAGCCGCCATACCAGCTTCCACCCGGTTGCGCGGCAACACCATATCTTTTGCAACGATGGCCGCTGCATCCGGCATGGGTAATATTTTGCGATCTACTTTACCATTGGCATTCAGCGGAAACGCCTCCAGCACCATGATATGTGCGGGCACCATATAAGCTGGCAACTGTGCGGACAACAAGGTTTTGAGCTGTTGTTCATCCATCCTGCACCCGGCATCCAGTGTAACATAAGCAAACAATGCCGGCTGATGATCTGCACCTTCCCTGTCCATTACTACCGTTTCTTTTACACCAGGCAAATTATTCAGCCGCTGCTCTATTTCTCCCAGTTCAATTCTGTAACCACGGATCTTTACCTGGTAATCTTTTCTACCGGTAAACTCAATGGAGCCATCAGGCAGGTAACGGGCCAGATCACCGGTTTTGTATAAACGGCCACCGTCCTGCGTGAATGGATCGGTTATAAATGAGGCGGCTGTTTTAACCGGATCATTCAAATATCCTCTGCCTACGCCAACACCGGCTACCCATATTTCACCCACCACTCCCAGCGGACACAGTTCTCCATTTTTATCTACAATATAAATACGCAGGTTCTGCAATACTTTACCAACAGGAATACTGCTGCCGGCAGGAACCTGCTCCATGATATGCTGTGTAATAGTATCCGATGCCTCCGTAGGTCCGTAACCGTTCACCAGCTTTATACCGGGGAAGGCAGCAAACCATCGTTCTGCCAGGCTCTTCTTCATCGTTTCTCCCCCTACCAGCATATACTTCAGGGCAGTAAACACCGACTGCTTCTGTACCGGCAGTTCATCCAGCACCAGCGATAAATATCCCGGCACTATTTCCATCATCGTAATGCCATCTGCGGTAACCTGCCTCAGGAATTCGTCCGGTCTTAATACCGTATCCTGGCTATAAATAACGGTAGTTCCGCCATACAACAGCGCGGCAAACGACTGGAAAATAGAAATATCAAAACTCTGCGAAGCATTCTGCGCTATACGGCACTGATCATCTGCTTCCAGCTCCCTGAGACGTGCATACTGGTGATTGATCATCCCCTTATGCTCTACCATCGCTCCTTTGGGCTTTCCCGTAGAGCCGGAAGTATATATTACATAAGCGAGTTGGCTGTTATCTTTTCCGGTATTCCTTTTCAGGAAGATGCCTTCCTGATATGCTTCCGGACTGTCGGCATATACAATATGCTCCAGCAAGGGGCAGGCTGCCTGCAAAGCTGTAGCTACCGTACTATATTTTTTTTCTGTGATCAATACTTTTACGCCTGCATCTTCCAGTATCATTTTCAACCGCTCCTCCGGTAACTCCGGATGCAGGGGCAGGTATACTCCACCGGCTTTCCATATACCGTAAATGGCTTGTGGCAGTAAAGGACTTCTGTCTGACAATACTCCCACAATATCCTCATGCTGCAACTTTGAGGCGGACACCAGGTAGTTGGCCAATTGCTCCGCCCCCTGTTTAAGTTGCGTATAGTCGACCACGTTATTATTATGCTTTATGGCAATCCGGTGAGGATAGCGGATAGCAATTTCATCTATCAGTTCATCCATGGTTTTATCCTGCGGGAACGGATAAACCTTGTCATTGAAATCCTTCAACAGCGTAGCTTCCGATGCTGTCATAAACGGCATGTCTGCAATCTTGCGATAAGGATTTTCCAGTATCGACAACAATACCTGTTGGTAGTGTTGCGCCATGCGCAGGATTGTTTCCCGCGTAAAAAGATCACTGCAATAACCGAGGTTTACCTGCAGCGCACCTTTTGTTTCCACTACTGCCACATCCAGGTCAAATTGTATGGCCCGCTCTKCCAGGTCTATTTCACTGAGTGCAAGATCGCGGATGCGGAACAACTCTGCCCCGCCACCACTGTGCAGTGTAAACGACACCTGGAATACAGGACTGCGGCTGAGATCCCGCTGTGTGCCTACTACTTTTTCGAAAGGCACTTCCTGGTGTGCATAGGCCTGCAGGAGAGATTCTTTTACCGATAACAGCAGGTCATGTACCCTGCCGCTGCCTGCCTCACCTACCTGCGTACGCAAGGCCAGCAGGTTGAGAAAGAAGCCTATCAGCGGTTCCAGTTCGGCATGCGTTCTGTTGGCCACAGGTACACCCACGCAGATGTCCTGCTGCCCGCTGTAGCGCGCCAACACTATTTTAAATGCCGACAGCAACAACACGTAAAGGGTTACCCCTTCCTGTCGCGCCAGCATATTTAATTGTTTGTGTAACGATTTATCGAGATGGAAATACACCATTCCACCGGCGGTACTTTGAATAGCCGGCCGCGCAAAATCGGTGGGTAATTCCAGCGGTGATAGTCCTTCCAGCTGTTGCTTCCAAAAGCCCACTTCTTTGTCCAGCACCGCATCCGTCAGCAGTTTGCGCTGCCATATGGCATAATCCGCATACTGCAGGGGCAGTGGTGCCAGTTCAGGCTCCCGATGTTCTGTATGGGCTACATAAAATGCCACCAGCTCATTCATGATCACCGGAAAAGATCCTCCATCTGTAGCAATATGGTGCATCACCAACAGCAGGAGATGTTCGTTATCAGAGCGGCGGATGAGGGTAGCCCGCAGCATCATATCTTTTCGCAGGTCAAACGGCAGCATCACCTGTTGATGAAGCAGCTCCTGCAAGGCGCTTTCTCCGTTCAGCGCTGTAGCATCAGTGTATTGCATTTGCCAGGTATCGGCAGGTATTACCTCCTGGAATGCTTCGCCGTTCTCCTCCCGGATCAGTGTACGTATCACTTCATGCCGTTGCACAATGCCTGACAAAGCATATTCCAATGCCGCGATATCCAGCTTCCCCGACAACTTCAGCAGTGCAGGCAAATGAAAGGGTACACTGCCCTGCAAACGATGAATGAACCATACCCTTTCCTGCGAAAAAGAAAGCGGTATGTGGTTGCCACGTTCACCCGGAACAGGGCGTTCTCCAGTATCCGTTCCCGTTAGGTTGGCAATAAAAGCCGCCAGCAATGCCGGCGTACTGTGTATAAAAATATCTTTGAGAGATAAAGTAAGACCAAACGCATCGTTCATTACGGCCGTGGTACGTGCTGCCAGTAAAGAATGTCCGCCCAGTGAAAAGAAATCATCTGCCGGCCCTATATTTTCCTGTTTCAACGTTTCTTTCCAGATGCTGATGATCCGGGCTTCTGTTTCGTTAGCGGTAGCCTGGCTGTCGTAATGATCTTCCGGCAACCGCAGGGCAGTGATATCCAGCTGACCATCCGCCAGTTCCGGGAAAGATGGCAGTACCACAAAGTAACGCGGCATCCGCGCTGCGGGCACGTATACACTCAGCCACTGACGCAAACCGGCAGGAGTTATCTCTTCATTTTCTTTTGGCGTTACAAATACCGTTACACCAGGATGCGCGTGTCCGAATGACAACATTACTGCTGCCTGGTATACTAACGGATGTGCGTAAACGATTTCCTCTATTTCATCCGGCGTGATCACCTGGTTGCCACTGCGTAGTTCCCGGTGTTGCTGATTGATCAGCTGTATTTTTCCACCGGGTATAAAGCGGGCATTGTATCCCGTGGGAAATAATTTCTGCGAAACAGGGGAATCCTGATTGAAAAGTACCGGGTTAGTAAGACAACTGTTTTCTACCTGCAGACTACCTTTTACATTCACTGGTGCCGGTTTGCCTTTTTCATCCAGTATAGCGATCCTCGTTTTGCCAAATGGCCGGTGTAAGGATAAGCTGTCTGTGATATCGGTATCCGTTACTTCCACTGCGTCCATATGCCCGCTGGCAATGGATACCGGCAGACCCGATAACTGGTAGGTATGTGACACCACCGGGATATGAGGGAACTGCTTTTTCCATGCTTTCACCAGGTGACGGTTAACACGGTGATGGCAACTAATGATCAGCCTGGCGGTATCACCATTGATGATATGCCGGTATGATCCGGGGCGGTGCAACCACTCTCTCACTCCTTTTACATTCAGTTTTAGCGCCACTTCGCCATGACTGCCACCTGGCGTATTTTTGTCCATGAACTGGAGCGTTGCTTTTCCGGAAATAGCCGGTAGCCACCACTCCAGCAGATCGTGATACTGATGGACGGTATCCGTCAGCAATCGCTGAGAAGCAGTGATCCCGAATTCACGGATGATATGTTGTAAGTGCTCTGTGAGCACCGGATAATCTACTACAAAAGCGGCGGCTTTTCCCGGAAGGGTATTACGCAAAACGATGCCGCCTGTTGCTGCGTATGGTGGTTCATCTTCTGCCAGCACCAGGCTGGAAGGAAGTATGTACCCCTCCGCATCGTATATAATCATTCGTTCGGATGCAAACTGTCCGCTGTAACATTTCTCTGATAATATCACCGCTTCTTTCCAGTTGCTGATTTCCTGTTTTAAGACATGATCTGCATCCGGGTGCAGGAAGGAACAATAGCCACCTGCCTCTATTACACTTAACGCCAGCGTTAACCGTGTAATGGGATCATCTGCCACGATAAATACAGGGCGACCTGCCGTCACTTTCAGCATCACCACATTATTCCATACCGCTTCTGCCAGTCCGCCGTAACTGAGCGTTGTACTCCCATGTATAACTGCTATTTTATCTGCTTCTACCGCAGGTAAAATTTTTCCTGATCTGATGTTCATGTTATATTACCGGGTTGCGGCAACAGGCAGTGAATACCGCCTGTTGCCCCGTAAACTATAAATTGTTCCATGCAGAAGAAATGCGTTCGCTTTCTTCGCTATTCATCACCAGTTCTCCTACTGCTTTTAATGGATCTGCCACCATATCACTCAACAGGCTTACGTAGCCATCCGCCCAGCTTTCCACTGTTTCCCTGTTAAACAGGGCAGTATTAAAGTAGAAGCCTGCATGTAATTGTTCTTCCATTTCAATGATGCTGATACTGAGATCATATTTTACCTGCTCTACAGGTGGAAACGTAACGGCTACTTCCAGGTCTCTGAAACGGAAGTGGTTTTTCACGCTGTTCATATCTATTTCGGTAGCAATACGCGGTGGCGCCAGGGTAGTATCTGCCGCCAGCAGTGATGAAAAAGAGCAATCCTGGTAACGGATAATATCCGACAGCCTGGTACGTATATCCAGCAGGTAGTCTTTAAGCGGTGTTTCAGGCTGCAGGTGGCTGTAAAATGGCAGCATGCTTACACATTGCCCTACCAGGCAGTTCTCGCCCATACGAGCCTGTCCTGCGGAAGGAATGCCAATAACAAAAGCATGTTGTCCGCTCAGTTTGTAGAGCAGAATATTATAGGCAGCCAATAACAGGTTGAACAAGGTCAGTTTTTCCTGCTGTGCCAATGTGGTCAGCTGTTTCCGGAGGGATGCATCCAGGGTGATCGTAAAGCTGCTCCCCTGCTTGCCTGTATTAGCTGTCACCAGGCGGTCTGCCGGCAGCTCTATAGCCGGATAGTCCTGCTGAAATGCTGCTTTCCAGAATGCTTTACCTGCTTCATCCTGTTGTTGCACCTGTTGCCATTCGTTGAATTTTTCTATCGCCACCGCAGATGGCAGGGATACCGGTTCTTTGCCGGTGATAGCGGAATAGGCCTGCCCGATTTCACTCCAGATGACTTCGATGGACCAGCCATCTGCCACGAGGTGATGAACAGTCATCAGGAGGCTGTGGTGTGTTTCATCGTTTTCCAGTAAAAGAAAACGTATGAAGGGGCCTTGTTGCAGATCAAAAGCCTGCTGCCCGTTTTCGCGCAACAGATCTGTGGTGGTGATGCCCTGTTCCTGTAAGGCCAGTAGTTCCGCCGCCGTGATCGTTTTAACAATAGCTGCTGCTTTTGTTGCTACCAGCATACCCTTTGCACTCACCTTAACGGTTCTCAGCGCCTGGTGCCTGTTTACAACAATATCAATGGCTTCATACAAAGCGTTTTTATCAAGCGTACCTGTGAGGGTAGCCACCTGGTTTTCATTAAAGGCGCTGGATGCTTCCGGATCAGATGCGGCGAGCGCATACAGTTGCTCCTGTTCTTCTGTAAAGGGTATCTCCGATATTGCCACCGTGACTGTTGGTCCGGCAGTTACCCAGCCACCATCCAGCATCTCTGTTACTGACCTGGTAGCAGCCTGGTAGATATAATCTATCTGCTCTTCTGAATGCGCCGCAGAAATAAAACAGTTGCGTCCTTCCCATACATATACCCCGTTGGCCAGCAGATGCTGGTAAAACAGTTCCCAGTTACCTTTCAGCACAAAACGAAACAGCGAACCAAAATTTACAACGGAAATGGGTACACGCTTTTCAGTAAAGAACTGGTTCAGGCGTGCTGCCAGTTTAGCTGTGCGGGCATTCAGTGTTTCCTGTAAACCGGGGCCCTGTTGTTTCAGATATGTCAATATCTGCCACGCGGCCTGCATGGTGAGCGGGTGCTGGTTAAAGGTACCGGCTACAAAAGTGGTGGTTTTTTCGGGGTAAGACTGATCACCAAACTGCCACATACCACCATCTATCGCATCCATGAATTTTGCGCTACCTGCCACTACGCCCACCGGCATACCACCACCTACAATTTTCCCGTAGGTAACCAGGTCTGCTTTTACGCCGAACCAGGCCTGTGCGCCGCCCTGGTGAATACGGAAACCGGTGATTACTTCATCTATGATCATAGCTGCACCTGCCGAAGCGGTAATATCTCTTACCGCATGGAGGAAATCGCGCGGTTGTATATCCGGTCTGCGGCTTTGCACCGGTTCTACCAATACTGCTGCCAGTTCATGAGCGTGTTCTCTGATGAAATCAAGGGACGCCGGCGTAGCGTAATCAAGTACCACTACATTGCTCACGTAATTTTCCGCAATGCCTGGTGCCAAAGGAATGGAAGACGCAGGATCAAGCGCGTTAGCCAGTGCCAGCACGCCATCGAATGTACCGTGGTAAGCGCCTTTGAAAAGCACTACCTTATTACGACCCGTGGTGGCTCTGGCCAGCCTGAGTGCAACCATTACTGCTTCGGAACCTGAATTATAAAATGCCACCCTTTCCACACCAGTCATTTCTGAAATGAGCGATGCTACTTTTCCAGCTGTATCCACCATCGGGCCTACCGGGAATCCCTTTTCCAGTTCGGCCATCAAAGCGGCCTTTATGAACGGAGGATTATATCCCAACAGGTTCACCCCAAAGCCCATCGTAAGATCTACATACTGGTTGCCATCCAGGTCTGTAATATTGGCGCCGCTACCTTCTGCTGCAATGATCTGGTAAGTGATCTCTTTCAGCTCAGGACGGAAGCCTGCTACATTCCTGTTATTGGCCAGTACGCCGCGATATTGCTGGGTAGATGTTTTACTTCTGGCTGTACGTTGATTAATACGGGCAGCCAGCTGCTGCAGGTGTTGTTGTTGTTGGGGAGATAGGTTATGATCAGATTTTTTCTCTACTTCTCTATAAGGCACAAAGTAGTTAATCTGTGATGGCCTTGCAGCAGCAACAGTGGCTGTTGCTGCCGGCGTAACCGTCAATGCGGGTTGTACCGAGCCTGTTGCTGCGAGTTGTTCCAGCAGGTAATCTGCGAGCCTGCTCAGCGTTGTCAGCTTATCATAAAACTGCGATAATTCCACCTGCTGTTTCCACTCTTTACGTATGCCCTGAATCAATTGCATAATGATCAGGGAATCCAGTCCGAGCTGAAAAAAGTCGGCATCTTCGCCTATATCTTCCGGCTTCAGATCGGTATCCTTGGCGATCATTGTCCGCACTGCCTTATAAATATCCTCACGTGTATGCGTAGCCGTTACCACCGCTGCAACCTGCAGAGGAGCTGTTA
This sequence comes from Chitinophaga sp. RAB17, assembly GCF_052114225.1. Lineage (NCBI taxonomy): Bacteria > Pseudomonadati > Bacteroidota > Chitinophagia > Chitinophagales > Chitinophagaceae > Chitinophaga > Chitinophaga sp. RAB17. The sequence continues at coordinate 250,391 of NZ_JBFREI010000011.1, forward strand.
CAGGAGCTGCCTGATCGTAGGTAACCCAGCAACGTACTTCGTTCAGTGGATAAGTGGGTAATGCTATCCGTGTAATACGTTTCCCTTTATATAACAACCGCCAGTTGATAATACCCCCTTCCAGGTACAATGCAGCCAGCTCCTGCAGCTGATCATAATGCTGATCGCTGATATGGGAACGCCTTTCTGTCTGTAATAACAACGTATCTGCTTTCCGTAATGCCTCCTGCAGTTGTGCTACGTTATCTGTTACTACTGCGAGCCGCCAGGAATAATGTGCCCTGCCGGTATTGCCGGCATAACAGATCGTTTCCAGGTTGTCTTCTTTTTTATCTTCCAGCCACGCTACATAACTATTGGTCAGTACCAGCAGGTCTTCCCTGCTGGCAGCTGATAATGTAAACAGCTGTGGTGTAACTGTATGACGCTGATCTTTAGTTGCTGCCGGAATGTATTCTTCCAGCACCACATGTGCATTGGTACCACTGATACCAAAAGAGCTGACACCACAACGGCGGATATCTGCTGTTGTCAGGTTCCAGGGAATGCTTTCCGTATTGATATAAAAAGGAGAATCCCTGAGTGTAATTTCACGATTAGGTGCAGTATAATTAATGACAGGAGGTAGCTGTTTATGCTGTAATGCCAGTATACACTTGATCAAACCTGCAATACCGGCAGCTTCAAACAGGTGACCGATATTACTTTTTACGGCGCCCAAAGCACAACCCTGCACAGGTGCATTTACACCAAATGCATCACTCAGGGCCTGGAACTCTATCGGATCTCCGAGAGCGGTACCGGTACCATGTGTTTCAATATAAGTAATCGTAGCAGGGTCAATAGAAGCCGCTGCCCATGCACTTTTCAGCACTGCTTCCTGCGCGGCGAGATTAGGTGCAGTGATACCGGCAGAGGTGCCATCCTGGTTAATGGCGGAACCTTTGATCACTGCATGTATGCAGTCTCCATCAGCGATGGCTTTATCCAGTGGTTTCAACAGTACGACTGCCACCCCTTCTCCTACTCCGGCGCCATCGGCAGCAATATCAAATGCCCTTGTTCTGCCGGCAGGTGATTCAAAACCTACTTCGTATTTTCCCTTTTCGGGTACGAGGTATACCCGTCCGCCACCGGCGAGCGCCATTTCACAGTCGCCATTCATTAATCCTTTACATGCCTGGTGTATAGCCACCAGGGAAGAGGAACAGGCAGTATCAATAGTAATTGCCGGACCTTTGAGATCCAGGAAATAAGAAATGCGGCTGGAAGTAATCGCGTTGTTATTACCGGTGAGTGCTAAAGCACTTACATCCTGGTATCCGCTGGCAATCATGTCCAGGTATTGGCTGTAGGTATGATCTCCGGACACGCCCATATATACACCGGTACGATCATCTGCCTGGTCATTACCGAGGTAGCCGGCATCTTCCATTGCCTGCCAGGATGTTTGCAGCAACATGCGTTGCAACGGATGCATCAATGCCGCTTCCTTCTGTTTGAATTTAAAAAAACGGGGATCAAATTTATCGATATCTTCCAGGTAGGCCGCTTCCCTGAACAGGGGTGCTACAGCGCCTTTGCCGGCAGCACGCAGGTAATCCAGCGCGTCTGTGGCCCGTTGTTCCGGAAAGGGTCTTATATGATCACGCCCTGCAATCAGATTTTCCCAATAAGCTGCAGGCGTATCTGCCTGCGGGAAACGCAGCGCAATGCCAATCACCGCAACATCGGCATAGCCACGGCTTTTATCTTCCAGCTGGCCTAACCTTGTTTTATATTCTTCAATTTTTAGATACGCTTTCTGAAGCGGGCTAAGTTTCGCTATTCTTTCTTCCCGGGTTATCATAGTAAATTTTCATTAAGGAGTAAAGCAATTTCTTCATCAGATAAGGAGGCTACTCTTTCGAGCAAACCCACAGCAGCAGTTTCCCGGGCAATGGTAGCGGATGATATATGCACAGCCGCCGGGAATAATGTCTTTTCTATGAACAGGGCCAATCTTTCTATAACAGGATATTTATATAGCACCCCAATACCTACCGGGATGTTTAGTTTGCGTTCCAGTATTCCTTTGAGCTGCATGGCGTGCAATGATTTCAGGCCCTGGTCCGTAAGTGGCTGCAACAGATCTATTTCCGGCGCAGATACTTTTATGAGCAGTGCTACTGTTTCCCGCAGCCACTGCGCTATTGCCTGCACCCGCGCAGCATGCGGTTCATCCTGCCATTGCCGCAGGAAAACATCGCCGGACAATGCCTTCAGTTCATTCAGTGTATCGTCAAACTCTCCATTGCGGAAACGCTGTATCAATTCATAGTGCTGTATTTTTCCACTGGTAGTTTTAGGAATTTCCCTTACGGGTACTACGTGATCCGGCACAATAGAAAGTACATCACCCAGTTTCTCTGTGATGGCTTCTTCCAAAACAGCAAATGCAGGTAACTGTCCTTTGAACAATACAAATACCGCCAACTTTTCCTTTTCATTACCACCTCCGGGAATTCCCACTGCCACTACTTTTCCGGCGGAAATACCGGGTACATCAAAAAGAATACGTTCAATATCGTGGTGGTAATAATTTTGTCCGTGCAGGATGATCATGTTTTTATGCCTGCCGGTGATCACCAACACTCCGTTGGCTTGCTGGAAACCCAGGTCACCGGTTCTTACCCAGTTATCGGAGGTGAGGATCGCATTTGTAGCGGCCTCGTTGCGATAATAACCGGATGTAACATTTAATCCGCTTATCTGAATATGTCCTACAGTACCAGATCGCAGCACTTCATCCTTATCTCCGCAAACCCTTACCCTGCAATGTGTTGCGGGAAATCCCACTTCAACAAAACCTACTGTGCCGGTATGTGCATTTTCCTCCGCAATCACTTCGTCACCTATTCCTAATGCATCCCGTTGCAGGTACAGTTCCCGTACAGGTGTTCCCTGCTTACTCAGCGTTACACACACAGATGCTTCTGCCAGTCCATACCCTGGTGCAATACAAACAGGCGATAAGCCGTAGCTTTGCAGCCTGCTGGTAAACCGCCGGCATACTTCCGCAGAAATAGGCTCTGCACCATTAATAATCATTTTCACGGAAGACAGATCCCAGTTACCCACCGGTTTATTATCCAGTGCTTCCAGGAAATATTCATATCCAAAATTGGGAGAATAGAGAATGGTGGCCTTATGCTTATTTACAGATTCCATCCAAAGCAGTGGACGGCGGATGAACAAAGCAGTAGGCATCAGGTATTGGGTACAACCTGTGAGTACGCCGGTCAGATGAAAACAGATCATCCCCATATCATGCGTGAGCGGCATCCAGCTCAGCTCTTTATCTTCGGCAGTGAGCTGTTTGCGTTCCGCTAAATCAGTAGTATTATAAAAGAGATTGCGATGGGTGAGCATGACTCCTTTGGGTGACCCCGTAGATCCGGAAGAATATTGTACAAATGCCAGGTCGTCTGGCAAAGGGGTATGTAACTCAGGCGTGTCGGGCTGTTCGTCAAATGACATCCCGGCGTCTATAATGCTGTGCTGCAGCGCCAGCACATCTGTTCCTGGTAAATCAGTCTGTATATAGGTAATCAATCGCTGTACATGATCACTCCCTGCAAAAAGATAGGGACGCTTTAAATTTTCGCGGATCTTCAGCACTTTCAGTTTGTGTTCATTTTTATTACCGGTGGATACGGGAATAGGGATGATACCTCCTAATATACAGGCCCAGAAAACAGTCAGTAATATTTCGCTGTCATCTTCCTGTATGATCAGTTCATCTCCGGCATGCAGACCTTTCTCCTGCTGGAGGTAGTAAAGGCATTGTTTTGCTTTTCTGAATAACAAAGCATAGGAAACAAATACTTCCTGCTCTCCGCTTTTAATGAAAACAATTCCCTTATTTTCTTCCTGCTGCAGTCGTGACAACATATCTGTCAGCAGTACACATTCCTTATGTAAAGTATTGTTCATAGGGCTATATCGTTCTATATTTTATATAATAAAATCGGCAAAAGAAGCAATAGAATGCTGAGCCAAAACGGCGCACATTTTATTCACGGAAATAAAATGGCGCACGTTTTTGGCAAGCATCACCCTCACCACACCGGAAAGGTGCAGCAGGGTTATAGCAGACGTTTGAAGCATCAGGTATCACAGCAATGTTCCACCAGCGCTGTTAGCCGGGCCGCAAACGTTTAGCTCTGTTTAAGTGAAGAGATTTCTCTGGTGGTTGATCAATGGAATAATTACTATATGCCAGGGTGTGACATCACGGCTCAGTTACAGTACACTTATCTTCCTGACAGGCATAATTTCCTCCATGATCAATGTGACGAACTCTTTTTTCAGGATACTAACATCATACTTCTTGCTCTAATCTAATCATCAATAGGGTTTCTTTAAATTCTAGTCGTTGTTTATATACTTTAACGATACAATAAAGCTCCGACATGCAGGTGGCGCCTGCATTTTATAAATAAGCGTACAGTTATCACCATTGTGTGACATAGTAAAGCTATACGACATAGAATGTCATTTTGTAACATAATTATCGATACAGCGAAGAAGAGGCGGTTTCTTCACGGCACATAATCTTATGTCCTGGGGGATAATAATGTTTTGTATTAACAGCAACAGCTATTCAAGGGTCTCATAAGTCATTTTTCTTTTGGGTGAATTAAAGTCAGGGGAAACCTGCAGATTAATACAGTATATTCCGTGTATACTATCCTAACCTTTCTCAGTAACTCGATAAAACAGCTAAATAAAAGATGTAACGCAACATGTTTTTCAAGTAACCAAAACAATACTTAAGGAACTTACTATCATCACATGGAGCAATGTCTACATTGAGGTGTGGTGGATTAACCTTTAATTCAGTAAGTGTGAATGTTCCATAATTTCCGTGTATAAAAGAACAATCTGGGCGTAAAATACGAGAAAAAACACGATATAACCAAATTTCCATGCCCAATAAAAATTATTTCCACATTAAAAAAACATTAACACCCGATGCTGATTAGTAATACTAACTTTTTTCAGAATAATACTAAACCAAAAGATCAGGCGTATTTAACTAAATCCACTGCTAAAACAACGCAGCGCTGCAAATAGCGAACTAAATGAAAATATTTTTTTTACTTAAACGATATCCATTTACTTTGCATCCTGATTAAAGCTAACCCAAAACGGAACTATCATTATTATCCTATCTTCATAAACCCATTTTTATAATGAAAAATCCATTTCTCCTCTTTTGCCTGCTATTACTGGCATTAGCATCTGTTGCCCAGCAAACCACTAAAACAGATATGGTGATTAAAACAAGCGGCGACATTCTTAAAGTACAGGTATTTAAAGTCACTAACAGCACCATCAGTTTCAGGTATCCGGGAGAAGCTGTTGAGAATGTAATACCAACAACAGAAATCAACAAGATCGTTTTTTCGAGCGGCCGGGAACAAAGCTTTAGCAGCAGTGTACCTCCTCCCAAAAATAATAGTCAACCTCCTGTTACTAATGATGCCCCAGCTCCTCCGCTGAAAGAACCCGGTAATAACAGCACATTACCTGTTGCACCTAACAGTGTTGCCATCATACCTCCCTACTTTACACAGGAAGGTGTTTATCGTAAAGACCTCAGTGATCTTGCCCAATCTCATATCATGGACTTTATGCGTAAGAATAAGAAAAAGATCAGTGTTACACCGGTAGATATAAGGGTTATAAATACACGATTAAGAAGTGGCAACATTGATCTCACTGCGATTAACAGTTATGATATTGCTGCCCTCGCACAAAAAACAGGTACAGAATATATATTGATGTTTGATCTTTTTAAAACTTTTAAGGAAAGACAACAAAGCACTTACAGCAGTGCAGAAAGAAATAGCAACGATCATTCCGTCACCAGTACCGCTACAGATAAAGACGCTTATAACATCAGCGCAGAAGTATCGCTCTATAAAAGCGATGGCACAGTAGTATACCAACGTCGCGTGAAACCGCTGGATCTTGGTCCTGAACTTACATTGGAAGATGACCTGTGGAAAGGTTATATAAATTTTCTCATGAAGAGGACCCCGCTTTTTAAATAATTTATTCATCCTGTCTGAAGTAAGCTGTTTACTTCAGACAGGATGCTCCTACTTCTCCTCGTTGCATCGCAACAATCTTATCTCCCACCCACCGGAGGCAAGGCAAAATACCATAGTAAACAGGCAATTTTGTCAACAGGTGTTTTTTATTATAACGATACTTTTGGAGACTCCTTATTCTAAATAGTATCTGCGTATGAAAATACACTTGCTGAAGCATTCCCTGCTAACCGGTGCAGTTGCCGCCTTAACAACGCTGACTGTTTCCGCTCAACAACTGCCGGTAACAAAAGGTCCGTATCAACCTACCAATGAATCTTTAAAACAATACCAATACCCCGAATGGTTCCGCGATGCCAAGTTTGGTATATGGGCGCATTGGGGGCCACAGGCGGTGCCGCGCATGGGCGACTGGTATGCCAGGGCGATGTATGAAGAAGGCAGCGCGGACTATAAATACCACGTGGCCCATTACGGACATCCTTCCAAATTCGGTTATAAGGATATCATCCCTCTCTGGAAGGCAGAAAAATGGGATCCGGAAAAGCTGATGGCACTTTATAAAAAGGCCGGGGCCAGGTACTTTGTCAGCATGGGCAGCCACCACGATAATTTTTTCCTCTGGAACTCTAAAATTCACAAATGGAATGCGGTGAATATGGGACCTAAAAAAGATGTAGTGGGCTTGTGGCAGCAGGCAGCTAAAAAAGAAGGGCTGTATTTCGGTGTATCAGAGCATCTTGCGGCCAGCTATACCTGGTACCAGCCGAGCCACCGGGCAGATAAAGACGGGAATTTAAAAGGCGTCCCTTACGATGGAAACGATCCCGCCTATGCTGATCTTTATCATACCGCCGCTGCACCCAATGACAATGGCTGGCTCACCACCAATCCGGAATGGATGAAACTATGGTATAGTTACGTAAAAGAGCTGGTAGAAACCTATCATCCTGACCTCCTCTATTCTGACAGTCAGCTGCCCTTTGACGAAATTGGCCGCAGTATGCTGGCCAACTACTACAATGATAATACTGCCTGGCACAAAGGGAAACCTACCGCCGTGTATAATTGTAAGCAACCCTCCGAGGGAATGTGGGCCCAGGACCTGGAAAGAGGCGTACAGGATACCATCAGTCCATTCCCCTGGCAAACGGATACTTCCATCGGCGACTGGTATTATCGCACCGGGCAGCATTACAAATCCGCCACTGACGTGCTGCGTATGCTCGTAGACATTGTCAGCAAAAACGGAAACCTCCTCATCAACATCGTGCAAACACCGGAAGGCGACCTGGAACCCGATATGCTGAAAACACTGGATGAAATAGGCAACTGGATAGCGGCCAATGGCGAAGGCATCTACGGCAGCCGGCCCTGGAAAATATACGGAGAAAAACCGGCCAATGCCACCACTGTTAAAGCAGGTAATTTTAACGAAGAAAAAGTAAAATACACAGCGGAAGATATCCGCTTTACCAGCAAAGGCAACTACCTGTATGCCTACTTCCTGGACACGCCTGATGGTGATATCCGCATCAAATCATTAGGTAAAAAAGGCAGCCTGAATAATAAAACAATTGCTTCGGTAAAAATGCTGGGCAGCAATGAAAAAGTGCAGTGGAAAGAGGAAAATGATGCCCTGGTGATCAGCAAACCCGCTCACCTGCCGTCATGGAAAGTAATTGGTTTCAAATTCGGTTTTAAATAAGAATGCCAGCTGTTATCGCTGTTGCAAACGATTTCCTTAGAGGTGGCCGGGAGGAACTTCTTTCCTGATTCATACAAAAATGAGAAAAAATACTTACATTTAAGAGTAAGTATAAACCATTTTTATTTCCATTCCGGCCACAGCACGATTATGAAAGCAGTACTGAAAAAAGTTACTCCGCCACCAGAGAGTTCCTTTACTGTAAGAAAAGATGTAGGGGAAAACATGCGTAACATCTGGCATTTTCACCCTGAACTGGAATTGCTGTTTATAAAGAAAAGCTCAGGTACCTGGCTGATAGGCGACTATATCGGCCCTTTCCAAAGCGGCGATGTTGTTTTAATTGGTGCTAACCTGCCCCACTCCTTTCGTCATGAAGATACTTTTATCCGTGAACAGAAAGGACAATCCGGTGAGGCGGTAGTAGCCCTGTTCAAACAGGATATACCCAGCGGCACCTTGTCTGCCTGGCCTGAAATGCGTAAACTCACCCAACTGCTGTCACTCTCCCGTCAGGGTATTAAGCTGGAAGGCGACACCTGCCGCAACGTTGCCAGTATGATGGAAGACCTGCTGGTACAGTCGCCCGGCAGCAGATTACTCACCTTGCTGCAGATACTGTACCTGATAGCGGAAAGTGGTGACTATACGTTGCTATCAACAGAAAGTTTCAATTTTGATCCTTCTCAGCATGATAACCAACGGTTGAAAACCGTGATTGAATACACGCGCAACAACTTCAGGAGTAAACTAACCCTGGAAGATGCAGCCGCATTGGTGCATATGACCGGCACTTCATTTTGCCGGTACTTCAAGGTTAAAACAGGAAAAACATATGTCCGGTTTCTCACGGAATTAAGAATTGGATATGCGTGCCAGCAACTCATTGACTCAGATAAAAACATCACGGAGATCTGCTATGATTGCGGCTATAACACGTTGTCTCATTTCATCAACATGTTCAAATTAATCACAGGAAAAAGGCCACTGGAGTATAAAAGTCATTTTAAATAAGGCCCGCGCTATCGCTGCCAGGATGCCGGCAAATACCATCTTTCCCAGTGCAAAATTAAATTGCTCATCTTTCTGAGTTTTCCTAAATTGATATAGTTACCCGGTAGCTCAAATAACCGATTTTAACCCGTAATTCCTCACATTTAAAAAAGTAGGTATGAAAACTCTGATGCGCGCCATAGGCGCCTTATTCCTGTTTTGTGCTATTTTTATTGTCAGCAAAAAATCTGGTATCCTGCCGTGCGTACACCCGGTTGCCAATACACTGGAAGCAGCCACTCCCGGCAAGTATGCCCTCGCCTATAATGACGAGGTAACGCTGAAATATATGTACGGTTCTACCGTGATGTTTGATTGTACCGGGCGTAATAAAAAACTGATCAATGGTGTCTGCGAAACCGGCATAAGGGTAAACGAAAGCTCCACTCCCGGCAGCGGTGGACGCTGGTACTGCAAATTCCACTATGAATTCAGCGATGGATCTACCAATGGCCCGTACAGTGAAACCAATACGGCGCCGTGTTTCATTGATTAATAATACGATCGCTCCGCATCATTTAATTATAGCCGGCCTTTTAAAAAGGGCCGGCTATTGTCTTTAAAAGGCGAAGTATTTTGTTGTTCTCCACTCCTGACAGCAAGCGGTATAGTGCATTAAAATTATCTGCAATAAGTGTAGTCATTATGTTGGCTCCGTTGATCCTATGCCTGGAACAAACTATGTATATATAGTAGCACAGCGGTAAAGATGGGGCTGAGGTGGAGGTGAGGTGGACTTGATGCGGGGATGACTTTCAGATGTATCCCCCAATCGGCAGATGACAGGAAAGTCATAATTGGCCATAGCAGCGATTCTTCAACACCCGGGCGCAGCTGAGGGAAAAGATATATTATTCAAAGGAAACAGGTATAAAATGTTGGCTGCTCAAAATATCTCCATGAGGGAGATCGCTTTAATAAATTATATTGTTTATTTAGTATATTTAGAACAACAGGAACAAGAACGAACTTTCATTAAAATCGCGTTATGAACAATATCCCGAAGAAGCAAAGACTTTTTGATGCAATCAGCTGGCAGTTATCACAATTCCCTAAACCGGATATGCTGGCGGCGAAAGTAAATGGAAATTGGAAAACCTATGATACGGCCAGTGTCAGCGACATAGTAAACCGTTTCAGCGCAGGACTATTGCAGCTGGGTGTGGGAGGAAATGATTTTACCCCCGAGGGCGCCGATAAAATCGCGATTATCAGTAACAACCGCCCGGAATGGATCTTCACAGACATTGCCGTTCAACAAACCGGTGCGGTACTGGTCCCGATATATCCTACTACCAATCCGGCCGAATTGCAGTTCATCCTGCAGGATGCCGCCGTAAAATATATGTTTGTTAGCAGTAGAGAGTTGCTGGATAAAGTGAATAGTATACGGGATGGGGTGCCTACTTTACAGCGTGTTTATACCTTTGATGAAATACCTGGTACTACACACTGGTCCGATATTACGGCTCAATCCACGCCCGAACTGCTGGCCCGTGTGGAAGAGATAAAAGACAGCATTGATCCGGATCACCTGGCGACCATTATTTATACATCCGGTACTACGGGAACGCCTAAAGGAGTAATGCTGACGCATCATAACATTGTCTGGAACCTGATGATGTCAAAGGCATCTTTTCCATTTGAAGATGCCCCTCAGCCGTTTAAGGTATTAAGCTTTCTGCCGTTGAATCACATCTTTGAAAAATTGGTTACCTATATATACCTGTTCAGCGGCATCAGCATTTATTATGCGGAGAGTATGGATACCCTGAGCGCCAACCTGAAGGAAATCAGCCCGGATGGCTTTACCACGGTACCCAGGCTGCTGGAAAAAGTATTCGAAAAAATCATGGCCACCGGCAACGGCTTAACCGGCATTAAACGCCGCCTGTTTTTCTGGGCGGTAGCTTTGGCGTCCAAATACGATAACAACATAAGTGGAGGCGCCTGGTACAACCTGCAGCTGGCCATTGCCAACAAGCTGGTATTTAGTAAATGGCGACAGGCATTGGGCAATAATATCCGTTTTATCGTGACGGGTGGTGCTGCCTGCCAGGAAAAGTTACTGCGCATTTTTAATGCCGCCGGCATCCCGGTATACGAAGGATACGGACCTACCGAAAACAGCCCGGTTATTTCTGTGAACAGGAAATCACCCGGCGGGGTGAAGTTTGGCACCGTAGGCCCCCCTATCAATGAACTGGAAGTAAAGCTGGAAGAAGATGGGGAGATTTGTGTAAAGGGGCCCAGCGTGATGAAAGGCTATTACAAACGTCCCGACCTCACCGCAGAAACAGTGATAGATGGCTGGTTGCACACGGGTGATGTAGGCGTTTGGGTAGATGATAAATTCCTGAAAATAACGGATCGGAAAAAAGAACTGTTTAAAACCAGCGGTGGAAAATATGTGGCCCCGCAGCCGATTGAAAATAAGTTCAAGGAAAGTCCCTTTATTGAACAGATCATGGTAGTAGGCGCCGGACAAAAATTTACGGGTGCATTGATAGTGCCTGCCTATACCTACCTGAAGTACTGGATGAATCAGCAGAATATTCCCTATACTACCAACGAAGCAGCCATTAAAACCCCGCGGGTACTGGAAATGTACCAGGAAGTGGTAGATAAATACAACCAATTCTTTAATCATGTGGAACAGATCAAAAAATTTGAACTGCTCACAGAAGAATGGAGCATTGCCGGTGGAGAAATGACACCGAAACTCAGCCTGAAACGCAAGGCAGTCATGGAAAAATTCAAGGATGTGGTAGCGCAGATTTATAGCTAACAATCTTTCCCTTACTTTTGCGCAAAACAAGGATCGGTGATGGTAAAAAAAAGAGGACTGTTAACATTGAGTTTCAACAGGGATAAAATTGCATCTTCCAGGGAATATCCTTTTAATATTCCTGCGCTGAGAAACTTTTCCTCCCTTGAATTTCATCCTAAAGTCACTTACCTCTCCGGTGAAAATGGAATGGGTAAATCTACCCTGATTGAAGCCATTGCTGTCAACTGCGGTTTTAATCCGGAAGGTGGTTCCAAAAATTTCAATTTTGCTACCCGTGCTTCCCATTCTGTATTGCACGAGTATATCAGGATAGCCCGGGCACCGATACGCCCAAAAGATGGCTTCTTTTTGAGAAGTGAAAGCTTTTTCAATGTAGGAACCAATATTGAACATTTAGACGAAGGTCCAACAGGCCGGGTGATCCAGGATTATGGAGGCGTTTCTTTACATGAACAATCTCATGGAGAAGCGTTCTGGGCGCTGTTCATACATCGCTTCTCCGGAAATGCCCTATATATCCTGGATGAACCCGAGGCGGCCCTGTCCCCCATGCGGCAAATGGCGATGCTGACGAGAATGCATGAACTGATCCAACAGGATGCCCAATTCATCATTGCTACCCACTCCCCCATTGTAATGGCTTATCCTGATGCTACTATTTATGAGCTCAGCGAAAAGGGGATACGTAAAACAAGTTATACGGAAACGGAGAATTATAAAACATCCCGGCAGTTTATTAATAATCATGAAAACATGGTGAAGGTTTTATTGGGAGAAAGCTGAGGGCGAATAAACTTCGTTACATTTCCTTTTTCAGCGGCCGTTCATTAAAAGCAACTGCTGCATGATCTATTCCTCTTCATATTGTCAAGCATAAAAAAATACCAGGGGTTTCCGGCTGATATCTCCTGCAGATAAAATAATTTGCGGCCGCTGCGTTAAACAACAACATGAAACACTTTTTTTTATTAACAGCCTTATTTCTGCTGCTTTTGCCGGCATACGGCCAATCTCTTTACATTAAAACGTTTGGGCATAAAAACGGCATCCCTGTCATATTTATTCATGGTGGCCCCAGGGGCAACTCACTGCTTTTTGAAGCAACTACTGCGCAACAACTGGCTAATAGAGGCTTTTATGTCATTGTATATGACCGCAGAGGCGAAGGCCGGTCCAGCTATGAAAATGCAAAAGTGACCTACCAGGAAGCATTTGACGACCTGAATGGTATCTATCAACGATTCCGGCTCAAACGTGCGGACCTCATCGGCTTCAGCTTTGGCGGGTTGGTGGCTACGCTGTTTGCCCAAAAACATCCGGAGAAAATAGATGCCCTTATTCTGACGAGTGGCCTCTTCTCTCAGCAGGAAACTTATGATCACATATTGGATTCCGTAAAAACTATTTATACACGAAAACATGACACGTTAAAATTACAACAGGTATTATCGGTCTCAAATCTTTCTAAAAATTCAGCAGCGTATCGCAAAGAATGTTATTCATTGGCTGCTGAAAATGGATTCTTCAAAGTCGCCAATGGCACAGAGGAGGCAAAAAAGATTTATGCTACCTATGATGCAGGCGGCTTAAAAGATATCAGAAATGATCAGGCACCCGAACTTTTCTATAAAAACGAAAAGCGTACAAATATTGATGTAAAGCCGATACTGTCTGATTTAAAGCACCACAATATGCGCATATATGCATTGTATGGCATGCAGGATGGCATCTTTTCTATGGCACAAATAGCCAGTCTCCGGAATATAGTGGGTGACTCCCATTTTGAATACCTGGATAGTGCGTCGCATTATCTTTTTGCGGACAGGCAAACGGCTTTTCTGAATAGTCTGCAGCAGTGGTTAAAAAAGCAATAAGCGAGGGACAGTGGAATAAATAAAATGATAGCCATCATTTTCCAGGCGATAATCGCATAGTAAAAAGCCCGTTCCATAGCAGAGCAGAAGATATTTTAATGATAAAAGCTGGTTCCTGTTAATCATGTATCTATCAGTATCGCCGGGGACATTTGACAGATGCTATTAATACACTTTCAGGAGAAGAAAACCCTACTGCCTTCCCGAATTTTTTTACGACTTCCATTTAAGATATGACGCTGCTACATATTCCTCTTGTGCTCCGGCATCACCTGCCTTTAGCCGGCTATTCAGGGCGCTCCTAAAGTTTATAAATACTAAACCAATAAGTTATTTTCTTTCAGAAAGGTGATAAGCAACGGCGGACAAACGTTTAGGCATCGGAGTTAACCATCGTCCTTTGAGATAGCCGAAGGAAGCGCTGCCTAACGCTGTTCATTTTGTTCATTCTGTACCCAGGCATCCATTTTATCCTTTCCATCCCGCTATCAGAGTACATTTCATTATTATATCTAAATTAACATTATCAAGTTGAGTTTTTATCGTGTCTATTAACACTACTTCGATCAAAATCTGAGATAAAAAGTGAATTAGGATCATCATCAATCAACTAGCTATCGAAAATCCAAATGGCATCCTACCCAAAACCACCCCAGCACTTCTACACACTTGATGCATTCAGAGGCATTGCCGCCATGATCGTTGTGATGTATCACTGGCAGTTTTTCTATTATGCAGACTATACCTACGTAGCCGGAGGATATGATAAAACAGCACTTCCACTATACCGGTATTTCTCCCTATTCTATAATGATGCCCCGGTAGCGGTTGACCTGTTCTTTCTGCTATCAGGTTTTATATTCTTCTGGTTGTACGCAGACAAAGTCGCCGATCATAAACTGACTTTCAGGAAGTTTATGGGATACCGGCTTAGCCGGCTCTACCCCATTCACTTCGTTACCTTAATACTGGTGGCCATACTGCAGTGGCTGATGTTAAAAACAATGGGCCACTATTTCATTGGTCAATTTAATGACTCCTATCATTTTGTATTGAATCTCTTTTTTATACAAAACTGGGGATTGGAGAAAGGGCCATCATTTAATGGCCCAGCCTGGTCTGCCTCTGTGGAAGTGTTCCTGTATTTAGTATTTTTCCTGGTCTGCTACCTGAGACTGCAAAACAAAAAGCTCTTGTTGCTGCTCCTCGTCCCTATTGGCGCATTCGTGCAATATTATTTCAGCCTGATTGGAAAGGGAATGTATTCCTTCTTTTTAGGTGCACTTGTTTACTATTGGTACGTTTGGCTGGTAAAAGAAAACAGGGGCCATAAAACCTTACCCCTGCTCGTCACCATCACCGTACTGATATGGGTCACGATACTTGCCGAGTATCACCTGTCTTTCATGCAGAACCTTTGGTTAAAGTACTACCCGCAGGTAATGCCCGGAAAAACCCCTGAGTCCGCACTGGTAGCATTTGGACTACTCAGAAACTTCTTCTTCCGTACCGCTGTTGCACCATGTACCATTTTAGCCTTCACATTATGGGAAACGGCCAAAGGTACGATTAACAGCAAATGGGGAATCATGGGCAACTGTAGTTATGCCATGTATCTCCTTCATTTTCCCTTAATGATAACTTTCGCGCTGGCCATTGACCTGTTCGGTATCAACCGCATGGCATTGCATTCACCATATGCTTTATTATTATTTTTCATGGTGCTGATACCGCTCAGCTTTGTCGCTTACTACTATTTTGAATTACCTGCCCAGGAAAAAATCAGGGCAACATTTTTCAAAACGAATAAACCAAATATTAGTATTACCGAAGTCGAAATAACAACGTAGAAGGATCCTGTTTAAACTGGCTTTACAGCTGTCTACGCTGAGCCTCCCGATGTGTGTAGTGATGAATATTTTCATGGTTCACTTTTCACGCAATACCTGCATTTATATATTAATTACTAAATATGGGATTAAAATTCAGATTACCACTGATCATGTTATTGGTTTTCATTTACGGGTGCTCCAGCAGCCGCAAACTGACCTACTTCAATGACCTGGCCGCCACTTCGGGAGCCGACTCCCTTAACCGGCTGCAACAACTAAAAATACAGCCGGGCGATATTCTGCAGATCACCATTACCACGCTCGACAAAGAAATATCGCAGATCTTCAATCCCAATGCGGCTGCGGCCGGTCCCACTGCCAACAATGGCATGGAACAGGGTTACCTGGTAGACAGCATCGGAAATATAGCCTTACCCGTTATTGGCAAAATAAATGTAAAAGACAAAACAACTGCTGAAATTAATGACCTGGTATCGCATGAGCTGGAGAAAACAGTCCGTAGCGCTTATGTATCCACCCGCCTGGTTAATTTCAGGATATCCGTATTGGGAGATGTTGCCCATCCGGGCTCTTTTCGTATAGGCGCAGAAAGAGCGTCTCTCCTGGATGCATTGAGTATGGCAGGTGATCTCAATGTAACTGCTAAAAGAGACGATATCATGATTATTCGGGAAGTAAATGGTATAAAAACGTATGCCACCATCAACCTGAACGACAGCAAAACACTCTCCTCTCCTTATTATTATCTCAGCAACAATGATGTTATTTATGTGAAGCCTGGCCCTGACCGTACGTTTGCCACGTCCAAAACGATACAGCTATTACCAGCTATTATAGGTGTAATATCACTTCTTACCACGATTGTCATTCTAAGTAAATGATCAGCAATATATGAATCAGCATAAAGCCACCAACAACAGGAACCCTGTTATAGATCTGAATGATCTCTTCCAGAAAATAACTTTTCACTGGCCGTTATACCTCCTGGTAATAATAGCTGCAGTGACTGCGGCCATGCTTTACCTGAAGTACAAGAAACCGATATACATGTCTACCGCTAAACTGTACCTCAAAGACGAGAAAAAAGGTGGCGGAGAAGAAATGGATGCGCTGAAATCGCTGACAATGTTCAACAGCAGCAAAAATATTGAGAATGAAATGGAGGTCCTCAAATCTCCCATACTCCTCGAAAAAGTAATCGCCAATAATGGCTTTAACCTGCGCTATTATGTAAAGGGCACCGTCAGTAATGAAGAGGTTTATAATCATCCACCACTCACCATCCGCGTGTTGAGCGACCCTTCAAAAGTAGGCAATTACATTTTTGATGTAACAACAGCGAATGGCGAACTAAGGATAAAACGAATCAGTGATACAATTGACTCCAGCACACAATTAACCGTCCGTTCAGGAGAACCATTTGCAATAGCAAAAGATAAATTCGTCATCACCTATCCTGCACCCGGTTCAGAAGGAGGAAGCCGGAACTTCCGTATACGCGTGGATTCCGTAATGGAATTTGCCTATGACAAGATAGATGAGATAGGCACTGCACTGGTCAACAGGGATGCTACCGTCATACTGGTAAGTTTCAAGGACCCTATTCCCGAAAGAACCGCCGACTTCCTGAATGCTTTACTCGATGCCTATAATGGATATACCCTCGATGATAAAAACAAAGTCACATTCAAGACAGTAGATTTCCTGACCGTCAGGATTGATTCATTGAAAGAAGAACTCGGCCTGCTGGAACAACAGGAAGAAAGTTTCAAAATACAAAGAGGCATTACAGATATTGATGCCAGCTCAAAACTGGCACTGGAACAGGTAAAAGACGCAGACATCCGCCTGAGCGAAGCCAATATGCAGCTGTCTGTATTTAACCAGGTAGAAAACTACATCAGTAATCCTTCCAGCGACTATCCTTTTGCCCCCATGTTAGGCAACGTTGATCAAACGCTCACGGCCATGATCAACAGGTATGAAGAAGCACTGAGAGAAAAGAAACGATTGTCGCTCTCCCTGAAGCCTACCAGCGATATCTTAAAAAATGTGGAATCACAGATCACCGACACCAGGCAAACCATTAAAGACTATATCGCAGGCTATAAACGGAATGCGGGCGTTGTACAAAAGAAAACACAGGATAAGGTAAACCAGATTCAACAGAAAATAGCGAATATACCTACCTACGCAAAGGAATATATCAATATTAAAAGACAACAGGGGGTAAAGGAAAATCTATATCTCTACCTGCTAAAGAAAAAGGAAGAAGCGGCGGTAGCGTATGCCAGCAATGTAGTAGACAACAAAGTCATTGCTCCCGCCTTTATACCTGACAAACCCATCTCCCCGCGAAAAACCATTGTATTCGTTGGCTTCGTGGCGGTAGGACTGATTCTTACCAGCGCCTACATTTATCTTAAGTATTTCTTAAATCCAAGAGTACTTAGTAAAAAGGAAATTGAACAGGTATTTGATCTGCCGGTGATCGCTGAAATCTATCAACAGGAAGAAGGTGCCAGGGATATGTCTCTCCAGAATAAATCCGTACTGGTAGAACAGATCTTTAACATGCGTACCAACCTGAAATTCCTGCTCACCGGACAAACGGGTACCCCCACCATATTACTTACGTCCAGCATATCAGGTGAAGGAAAGACCTTCCTCTCTGCACACCTGGGTAATGCCCTAACGGTTAGCAATAAACGAGTAGTGCTCCTTGAACTGGATCTCAGGAAACCAAAGCTCTCCCAGTTCCTGGGAATGGATAACAGCGTTGGCGTCACCAACTATATTATTGGTAACAAAACGATAGACGAGATCATCAAAAAAGTACCGCATACAGATGGTCTTTACCTTGTTTCTTCCGGGCCTATTCCTCCCAATCCGATTGAGTTAATAGAAGGACAGCGCATGGCTGACCTGCTGGATCGTCTGAAAGAGGAGTTTGATTTCGTGATCATTGATATGTCGCCGATCGGCATTGTATCTGACGCAAAGAGTATTGCGCAACAAATAGATTGCGCCCTGTTTGTGGTACGGTATAATTTCACGCATAAGTCCAAATTAATACCTGTATCCGAAAATATCAGGAAAGGATTCTTCAAAAAAACAGGAATCATTTTCAACGGTATAGAGCAGGATACTTTCTATCCATATTACTATTATGATCATTATTCCTACACAGAAAATAAGCGGAATAATAATACCTGGGCATCATTGGTTAAAAAAATAAAACAAAGAATTGCATAAACTTTTTGAAAATAGCGGTTGGTTATTGATAGATAAGCTGAGTAAACTTTTCCCCGGCATTATCATCCTGGCGCTCATTGCCCGTTACCTGGGACCCGAAGAATTCGGCATATGGAATTATGCCCTGGCGCTCACCACTATCATCGGTAGTATCGCGATACTGGGCATGGATAAAATTGCTGTAAAAGAATTAATTCATCATGAGCAGCAACAAGGGGCAATTGTTGCGACTATTATCTTTATGAGATTGCTCGCCAGCATCACCTGCTTGCTGGCAAGTGTCAGTATTGTGCTGATCACCCGGAAACATCAGCAACTCTATCTCTATTGTACCATTTTCTCCTCCTTGCTCATTGTACTACAATCCTTTGATGTATTGGATTATTTCTACCAGGTAAAAAGCAATCTAAAAAGAGTGATCATCCCTAAGGTATCTGTTTTCATTACTTTTTGCGGGATTAAGCTACTCATTATATTCTTTCACGGTACGCTGCTTACTTTCCTGTGGGCATCGGTCATCGAATTGGTGATTACCTATCTGATCATATTGTTGATATACAGGCATCATTATACTACCGGATTTACCCTGCACGTGGATATACCACTGGCGAAAATGCTGCTGGCACAAAGCTGGCCGCTGATACTATCCAACCTGCTGGTAGTCCTGTTCCTGAAAGTAGACCTTGTATTACTCGATATCCTTTCCAGTCCGGCTGAATTGGGTAGGTATGTTGCAGCGGCCAGGATATCCGAACTCTGGTATGCCGTTCCCACTGTTGTGGCGGTAGCGGTGTTACCGGGTCTGATAGAAAAGAAAAAAAACAGCGAAGAAAGGTATCTGCTTACATTGGAAAAATGGCTGCGCTTATCATTCTGGTTAAGTCTTGCTATCTCCCTGTTCATTACCCTCACGGCACAATTCATTATTCCGTTTTTATACGGTAAGGGATATGCGGCAGCTTCACAGATACTGATGATCCATATATGGGCCAGCATCCCGGTATTTACCTGTATTGTTTTAGTACAATACCTCTTCGTGGAGGGGAAGTATAAAATTTATCTCTATGGTAATATCTCCGGGTTACTTGTCAATGCCGGTATTAACTTCCTGCTGATTCCTGCCTATGGCGGAGTGGGCGCGGCTATTGCATCAGTAGTTGCATATAGCGCCGTTTATGGAACAACGATGTTGCTCGACAAAAGCGGGCAGGGATATCTGCTGACAAAAAAAATATTTCATCCATTGCGGATGATTTCAGATATGAAACAGGTACACTCGAGCTTTAAAGTATTTACTGGCAAGCTATTAACCGTAAATCAAAAAACATTATGAGTGGTTTGAAGAACATGGCAGCAAAAATAATCTCTTCCTTATTTCCCCAGTTCAGGTACAGTGTGCGGGCATACAGTTCTGAGGGAGAAGATCTTATTCTGCAAAGAATCTTTGGCCAGAAAAAGAAAGGCATTTATGTAGATGTGGGAGCACATCATCCCTTCCGGGTATCCAACACCTACCTGTTTCATAAAAAAAAGTGGACCGGTATAAATATAGATCCCCTTCCCGGTTCGAAAGCTTTATTCAACAGGCACAGACCTAAAGATACCAACCTGGAAATGGGGGTATCTGCAGTAAAGCAGCAACTCACGTACTTCATATTCAACGAACCTGCTTTAAGTACTTTTTCTCAGGAAAAAGTAAAAGAGTATACACAGGCCCCTCAATACCGGGTCATCAAAGAGCAAAAAATAGATACCTGGCCACTGGCAGATATATTGGATAGATACCTGGCCAAGGATGTTGCCATTGACTTTCTCACTATTGATGCAGAAGGCCTTGATATGGAAGTATTACGCTCCAACAACTGGAATAAATACAGACCGGCTTATGTATTGGTGGAATCACAACCATTTGAGTTATTTCAAATAGACAAGAGTGAGCTCTGTCAGTATATGAAGCAGGAAGGATACAGCATATTCGCGAAAACCTATTACACTTATTTCTTTAAAAATATGAAACCATAAAATGTCTGGTAACAAGTTATATGTACAATATGGTTGTGGGCCTTTTTCGGCGCCGGCTGGCTGGAAAAATTTCGATTCATCGCCTACACTCAGCATTCAGCGAATCCCTCTGATAGGGAACCTGCTGAAACCAGTGATGCATGTTTCTTTTCATCCTGACGTGCTATTGGGTGATATATTAAAAGGGTTACCCGGTATTGCCGACAACTCCTGTGATGGCATCTACTGCTCCCATGTACTGGAGCATTTGTCCCGCAGCGATTGCAAGCTGGCCCTCCGGAATACCTTCCGGTTACTTAAGCCAGGTGGCTACTTCAGGTGCGTGCTTCCTGATTTAGCCGGGG
The DNA here is from genome assembly GCF_052114225.1 of Chitinophaga sp. RAB17. NCBI lineage: Bacteria > Pseudomonadati > Bacteroidota > Chitinophagia > Chitinophagales > Chitinophagaceae > Chitinophaga > Chitinophaga sp. RAB17. Next base: position 271,392 of record NZ_JBFREI010000011.1, read on the forward strand.
CCGCAAGGAGATATATTGATCTTCTGGATAATAATGATCCTGAGGCAAATACCGCATTCATGCAGGAAACGTTGCTGGGCAAGGAAGAGCGGATACGCGGGTTTCGGCCAATCGTACAATTTATGTTGGGTAACCGGGAACATCTGTATATGTGGGACCATGTATCGCTCACACATCAGTTAGCGGAAGCCGGGTTCAAAAACATACGAAACTGCGGGTTTAACGACAGCAGTGATCATATGTTTAAACGGGTAGAAGAAGAAATCAGATTTAATAACGCAGTTGCACTGGAGGCAACCAAATAATGTTACAGACGCCTGTCTTATTGCTGATATTTAACCGGCCCGAGCAATCACTGCTGGTATTCGGTCAAATCAGGCTGCAACGGCCGGAACAGCTGTTTATAGCTGCAGATGGCCCTCGTGGGGACAAACCCGGAGAGGCAGCGTTATGTGAAGCAACAAGAAATGGCATCTTAGATAAAATAGACTGGCCCTGTAAAGTACAAACATTATTCCGCGACCATAACCTGGGATGTGGTAAGGCAGTAAGTACTGCCATCGACTGGTTTTTTCAGCAGGTAGAGGAAGGCATCATACTGGAAGATGATTGTATACCGGATCCCAGCTTCTTCCCCTTTTGCGCCACACTACTGGCACAATACAGGTCTGATGAAAACATCCTGCACATCAACGGGAGTAACTTCCAGGCAGGCAAACACTGGGGAGATGCTGCCTATTACTTCTCCCGTTACGCACAGGTATGGGGATGGGCCAGCTGGCGGCGGGCCTGGCAAAAATATGATTTTTCACTCCGTTCCTTCCAGCACCTTTCCCGGAGCGGCCTTAGTAAATTCCTGCAGTCCGAATTGCAATCCATATACGATGCTAAAACCGATACATGGGACATACAATGGTTTATGAGCGTTTGGTTTAATAAAGGATGGGTGATTACCCCGAATATTAGTCTTGTTAAAAATATAGGTTATGGAAAAGCCTCCACCCATACCCGTTTTACTCCCGGATGGTTCAAAAAGATAAAATACGGATCCATAACAGACATCATTCATCCCGGGAAAAATAGTATACAGGAGGAAGCAGACAGGTATACTGTTGCTACAGTATACAGTCCGGGCAGTTTATCTATCAGGCTCAAAAAAATAGTAAAGAAGAATCCGTTGTTATACGGCTTGTATAAACGTATCACCTAATTAGTAAAAAATAAAATGGATAACGGATACACTAGTCTTCAAAGCAGTAATGCATATGTGGAAGCTTTCAGGGAAAGTATGCCCCTGATGGTAGCTGGGGTACTGCTGTATCTGTATTACAACAGGCGGATCAATATTATTGATACGCTGCTATGTGCCTTTGCTACGGAAGCTTACACGATGATTGCCATAGGTCCTACCTTTACAGCTACTTTTTTTATCGGTATCTTCTTTTTTATCGAACAGCTTCATCAGCTGCTGACAGGCAGACAATACATCCGGAAAGAATATCTGTTCCTGTTGTTGCTGCCGCTGCTCTCCCATATTTCGGTATTTCTTATTACACAGCTATACAAGGATCCATTCTATTACCCGGGAGGTAAACTATTGGCGTTTTGTACCAAGCCTATCTATTTTTACGTAAAAACTTACTTACCGCTATTTGCCATTGGGGCAAAGATAGTGCAGGACAGAAATCAGCTTTCATTCGACAAATTCATCACCACCATAAAAAAAATAGCGGGCATCTCCTGTGTAGTAGCCACCATACAGATTGCCGTGCAGCTGGTCTTTAGGAATATAGCATTGGGAGAACTACTGGGGTTACAAAGCCGGTATATGCTGGAGCAAATCAATGGCCCGCTTGGGTTGCGGGTACAGGCATTTTTCTCAGAGCCTAAAATATTCAGCGCCTTTTTATCGTTGGCGATCCCGCTATTTGCTAAAGACAGAAACTACAAAATGGTAGCTGTTACATTGGTTGTTGGTATTCTCACCGCTTCCCAAACATTCTGGATAAACATACTGGCCGGCGCCTTCCTGTTTTCTACGTTTAAGAAATTCAATTCCGTCAGGGTGAAAATGTTGGGTACACTAGGCATGATCGTAGGCATCTTCCTCATCGTAGCTGCTTCCAAGGAATATTTCCTGAAACATTATATGGAAAACCGGAACCAGCCTATTTATCAACTGCTCTTTGAAAGATCTGCCTACCGGTACGATAATGAGATATGGCAAAAGAATAATATCATCATGGGTATTCCGCTCCAAAGGGATATGGAGTTACCTATAGTGGATTTCCTGAAGGATGAGCCCTATCTTCTTTTATCGGGATACGGCGCCGGAAACAGCACGTTCATTCCTCCCAATTACTTCTTCGGGCAGCTTAGTTACAAAAATCGGGTAGATGGTGTTGGTGGTCATAATCTTAACATGCGATGGTTCTTCATTCTCGCTGAATTTGGAGCTGTATCGTTATTGTTCTTCTTCCTGATACTTACTAAAACAACTCCAAATACACCCGCTTTTCAGCGCAACTATTTTGCATTTGTGGGCGTCTGTTTCTTTTTCAGTCAGATCGATCTCTTTTTAATAATAGTCGCATTGCTCAGTGCATATGAAAATGAGGCAACTAATGAAAATGAATATGAACAAAATACGGAATATACTATGGGGCATTAGGTTCCGGGGGGCCTTACTATATCATTACCTGTTCAATAAAACGGTAAGGCAACGAACAGCATGGCGTGAAATGATGTATCATCTGTTTTCACCCGGCATGTATGCGGTAGCCAGGCAAAAGGCAGTCCTCGTAAATAAAGATGATCACTACTCCTATTACCGGATACAAGGGTTTGATGATATATTCATCTATCCATCCTCAGCGCCATTTTATAGTCTGGCGATGATACTGGCAGAAGCAAGACCTCCTCACTGGCATTACTATGAAATACCACAAACAAAGGTAGCTCCGGGTGATGTGGTAGTAGACTGCGGCAGTGCAGAAGGCTTTTTTGCTTTCCAGCATCAATATACTGCCAGCCGCATTTTTGTACTGGAACCCCTGCCCTTGTTTGTAGATTCCCTGCAACAACTTTTTCAACAAAAAAACAAAGTAGTGATTCTTCCCGTAGCTGCCGGGGATGTTTGTCAGAAAGCATACATGAATATTATCTCCGGTTACACCGTACTGAATGGTACCCTCCAGCAGCATAGTAACAACGGGCATTCTGTGGAAGTGGATGTAGTTACGCTGGACAGTCTCTTTGCTGATAAAGGCATCCGGATAGATTACCTGAAAGCAGACATTGAAGGATTTGAGGAAAACATGATCAGGGGCGCACTGAAAACGATCCGGGAAAGCAAGCCTAAAATAGCCATTACCACTTATCATGAAGGGCAGGATTACGAAAAGCTGATAGCCCTGATAAAAGGAGTGGTACCAGAATATAACCATCTCGTAAAAGGAATTCATTACATCTCCGGCAATCCGGTGATGTTACACATGTGGATATAAAGAACAGCTCATGATGCAGATATTTTTGGACAATATTATATTCTCTATTCAAAAAGCAGGTGGTGTATCTGCTTACTGGTATGAGCTGCTGTCGGGCATATGCAACAGTGGTGAAGCCATTTGTTTTTTAAATGCCTCTCCGGTACCAAAGAATATTTTTGAGCAGAAAATAAACTATCATCCATTCAATTGTATCCGTGAAAGCTGGATTCCCAGTAAATATCTCCGCTACCTGCCCATGCGGTATCAACTCCCTGCAGCTTCCGTTTTTCATGCTGGCTACCTCCGGGTTTCTACCCAGAAAAACATTCTGAATATGCTTACTGTGCATGACTTCGCACATGAAAGGAAACTCGCTTCAAAATTTCCGCGGGGACTGGCCAATACGCTGCAAAAGGCATATGGTATCAATCGTGCAGATGGTATCATCTGCATTTCAGAAAGTACCCGGAAGGAATTGCTTCACTTTTTCCCGGCCATAGATCCGGAAAAAGTGAAGGTCATCTATCATGGCATTTCTGATGATTTTTATCCGATTAATAAGCAATTGCCGGTCAGATGTTCACTGGATATGGATCTCCATAAAAAATTCATTCTATATGTGGGCGCGCGCAGGAACTATAAGAACTTCTCCATTGCAGTAAAAGTAATGGAGTTATTACCGCCCGCTTATCAACTCGTAATAATAGGTGGTGAGCCCTGGGATAAAAAAGAACTGCAGGGAATGCAGGAAAAAATTGCAGGTCGTTATCATATTTTCCCTATTGTGAACCAGGTTGATCTGAATAGCTTATACAATCACGCTTTCTGTTTGCTGTATCCATCTGCTTATGAAGGTTTTGGATTTCCTCCGGGTGAAGCGATGAAGGCTGGCTGTCCGGTTGTTACTACCAACATTACGTCCATGCCTGAGATAGTGGGAAATGCAGGGTTGTTGGCAGATAAAGCAGATCCTCTCCTGTTCGCAGAAAAAATTCAGAGCCTTGAAAATGACAGCTACAGACAACAGGTAATTACGCATGGGTTAGCACAGGTGCAACAGTTTACATGGGCTAAAAGCGTACGGGAAACGATTGGATTTTATCAGGATTGCTGGAATTATAAATTTTCTAAATGAGTATTATTTTCAAAATTGCGGATTCAGTAAAAGTATTTCTGACCTCGGGGAGGGGTTTCACACCCTTGTGGGAAAAAGGAGCATCCGTTGCCTCTACCCTGATAGTACATAACTGCCGGCATTACATTCCTTCATTGAGTGTCATCCTGGATGTAGGCGCTAACCAGGGACAGTTTGCCCTGGCAGCCAATCATTTCTATCCCGAAGCAGCCATTCATTCTTTTGAGCCGCTTCCGGAAGTGTTTTCCATATTACAACGTAATACACGCCGGTTGCCCCTGATCAATACTTACAACTTTGCTTTGGGTAATTCAACAGGCACCCTTGCATTTAACAGCAATGCTTATTCTCACGCCAGCTCTGCGCTTCATGTATCTGTTTTACAAAAAAACATGCTTCCCCAAACTGCCACCTCAAACGAAATACAGGTGCAGGTGAAGCGACTGGACGACTTCCGTCCTTCTTCTCCCTTAGTGGCGCCATTACTTTTAAAAATGGATGTGCAGGGATTTGAAAAAGAAGTATTAAAAGGTGCGGTGAATACGCTCCGGCAAATTGATTACCTGTTATTCGAAACCTCATTTGTTCAAATGTATGAAGGGGAACCATTATTTGATGAGATGCACAATTTTGTTAAAGACCTGGGATTTGAATTCATCGCCCCAGTGGGTTTCCTGCAATCTGAAAAATTACAAATCCTTCAAATGGATCTATTATATAAAAGAAAGACAGTATGAAAATTGTGGTCAACGATCATTCGGGTCATGCGTTTACGTTGCAATTAAGCCGGCAATTTGTGCAAAGCGGGCATGAAGTCCTGCATGCCTACTCCGTGTCCTTTCAATCACCCAAAGGAAACTTTGAAGATCTGCCTGTTGACGGGAACAGATTGACAGTGTTGCCTATTATGATCAAAGGCAAGTTTGATAAATACTCCCTTTTAAAAAGAAGAAAACAGGAAATTGAATATGCCCGGCAGTTAATTGATAAAATGGAGGCATTTAAACCCAATGTAGTGTTAAGTGGTACCACGCCCTTATTTGTGCAACAACATGTGCAGCGGTATTGCATCAGCAAGGGGATTAAATTTGTGTATTGGTGTCAGGACATCTATGCAGTTGCTATCAGGCAAATCGCCAGGCGGCGGCTGGGCTTCTTCAGCTTCCCGATCTGGTATTATTTCAAGCGCCTCGAAATAAATCTGCTTAAGAAAAGTTCACATGTTATTAGTATCACCCAGGATTTTAACCATCTGTTCCGCAAGTGGAAAATCCATCCCAACCTGGTCACCTGCATCCCCAACTGGGCACCCATCAGGGAAATAACACTGATGGATAAAAATAATCAATGGGCCAGGCAACACCAGGTAATGGATAAAACCTGCATTATTTATTCCGGTACACTTGGGTTAAAACATAATCCTGCCATGCTTTCTGCCGCAGCAGCGTATTTCAGTAAACATAAGGATGTTGTTTTTATCGTCATTTCAGAAGGACTTGGTGCAGCATTTCTGCAAAAAGAAAAGGAGCAACAACAATTGGACAACCTGTTATTATTACCATTCCAGCATTTCAGGGATATGAGCCAGGTACTGGGCGCTGCGGACATTTTACTGGGCATACTGGAAAATGATGCAGGCATCTATTCCGTACCCTCAAAAGTGCTTACTTATTTATGTGCGCAAAAGCCCATTGTACTTGCTATTCCCCCGTCCAATCTGAGTGCTGCTATTGTGCTGGAAAATAAAGCCGGCTATTGCACCGCGCCGGATGATCACCAGGGTTTTTGTCATCATATAGAGAAGCTGGTAGCGGATGCATCTTTAAGAAAGGAAATGGGGTATAATGGCCGGTCGTATGCGGAAAAACATTTTGACATCCATCATATTGAAAACAAGTTTTTGCAGGTATTTGAAGCTATCGGGAACTGACTTAACAACAATACTATGAAACCAGGAAACCAAATCAATTTCTCTCTGAGATTACTCATTGATTACATAGTGCTCACGTTGGCGTTCCTCTGCGCCAGAAAATATATTGCTGGTTTAGGAGATGTATATTTTTCCCAATTTAATTTGTTACTGCTGGGCATCAGTATTGCAGCATGGACTGCCATCGGTATGTCTGTTCATCTATATGATGAATTCAGGACCCGGTCGTTTTCTTATGAATTTGTTGCGATTCTCAAGACCGTCTTGTTACAGGCCTGCTTCTTCACATTTCTGTTCTTCTATTTTTTCAAGTATTATCCTTATCCCAGAACATTCACGCTGCTGTATACTTTTCTTATCTTCATCAGTATTACTATCGTTAAATTTTTTGTAAAGCAGTCCCTCTTAAGGTTAAGGTCAAATGGTTATAACATAAAAAATATACTCATAGTAGGTACCGGCGACACAGGAATGAAGTTTTATAAAACAATTTTATCCAACGATCACTTTGGTTACCGCTGTGTTGGTTTTGTGGATGAGCAGGCCAATGATCACCTGCACCGGCAGTACCTGGGCAAGGTGTCTGATCTTACCAGGATACTGGAAGATCATGAAATAGATGATGTGATCATCGCTTTACCGGAAACATTAAACGGGCAGATGGAAAATATCATTATAGCCAGTGAAAAGGAAGCCAAACGCGTAAGAATCATAGCGGATTGTCATCGCTTCTGCACGTCTACTGCCAGTATGAACTTCTTTGGTAAGTTCCCGCTTTTAACGATCCGGACCTCTCCATTGGATGATCTCACCCAACAAAGGTTCAAGCGTATTTTTGAATWTTGCTTTACCTGTTTACTTTTTATTACGGTATTCAGCTGGTTATTTCCCATTATAGGCTTACTGATTAAGTTATCTTCTCCTGGCCCCATCTTATTCAAACAGGAAAGATGGGGCTTGAAGAACAAAAAAATAATCTGTTATAAGTTCCGTTCTATGGTCATCAACACGGATATCGTGGATGAAAATGGAAGATACCAGCAGGCAGCACGCAACGATAGCAGGGTGACCCGCATCGGACGTTTTTTGCGCAAAACCAATCTCGATGAACTTCCCCAGTTTTTCAATGTACTGCTGGGAGATATGTCGCTGGTAGGTCCCCGCCCCCATCCCATTCCTTTACACCAGGAATCCAAGAACACTATACAGCACTATATGCTAAGACATGTAGTGAAGCCGGGAATTACAGGTTGGGCACAGGTGAATGGTTTCAGAGGTGAAACCAGGATATCTGGTCAGATGCAAAAGCGTGTTGATTTTGATCTGTGGTATATTGAGAACTATAGTTTCTGGCTGGACTGCCAGATCATTTTTCAGACATTAATGAATATGATTAAGGGAGATAAAAACGCCTATTAATTCAAGTCGCGTTTTAATGCTACTACATTCTGGAAAGAGAATATTTCATAACCGGTGGAATTATACGCTCCCAGTGCTTTTAATCCATCGGGTAATAACCGGTAAAAATCATAGCCTGGTAATATATCAACAATATCCTTGAAAAATGTTCTGGAGATGATGTTCATTTCATTGAACTCGATTTGTATGACGGATACCAGTCCTTTGGCAATGGTTTGCTGCGCCCCTTTCAACACGCTTAGCTCGTGACCTTCTGTGTCAATTTTCAATAGCGCGATCTTTGATATGTTATTTAATGCTACAAATTCATCAATGGTAGTGAGCATAATAGCCACTTCCTCTGCCTGTCCTTTATGAAGATGCTCTATCACATCTTTGTACATGGTGGCATGTTCTGAACCTCCATTTCCACGGTAATCATACATGGCAGCCTGGGTACTTACTTCTCCTGCTCCCTGCGGCACAGGCGTAAAATCGTGTGCTGCAGCCACCTCCTGCAATTTCCGGAAGGCCACGGGATGAGGCTCAAAAGCATAAATAGGTAACCTGATATTATTTTTCCTGAGCATAATGGAATAGTTGCCCATATTGGCACCAATATCCATGATAACACCGGAATCAAGATGCTGCCCGGCCATCAGGTATTTAATAAATGCTTTTTCTCCTGACACCACCTCATTCTCGTAATTCCTGAGGCCTAGCCCGCACATGCTCAATTTGTACAAAAAAAGATTGAACGGGTAAAAAACCCTTCGCGCGAATAAGAACACATACATTCCTTTAACTGACTTTCCCAGGGCATTCATGATTTGATAGTTATTTGATGGGGTGATCATATACGACAAAGTCAATATTCCACTATATTAAATTTACTGATATTTAATGCGGGAAGATCTATTCACTTTGTTCATTCTGAGGGGAATGGAGCCGGACAGGTCTTTTATGGCCACCTGTGTAATTGAGGAAAGTTCTTACCGAATAGATATCTTTGTGGTCCGAAAACATGATGATGGATCAGAAAGCACATTGGGAAAATATCTATACAGGCAAGCAGCCAAATGAAGTAAGCTGGACACAGGAAGTACCTGAAATCTCACTGGCACTCATTCGTGAAATGAACCTTCCGAAATCAGCGCGGATCATTGATATTGGCGGCGGTGACAGCAAGCTGGTTGACTTCCTGCTCCGGGAAGGCTATGAAGATATTACCGTACTGGATATATCTGAAAAAGCGTTGGAACGGGCTCAGAAACGTTTGGGCGTGCTCGCGGAGAAGGTGACCTGGATAGTGTCCGATATAACAACATTTAACCCTACCAACACCTATGATTTATGGCATGACAGGGCTGCTTTTCACTTTATGACGACTTCCGAACAAATTGAAAAGTACCTCCGCATTGCCAAGCAAGCAGTAAAAGGCTATATGACCATTGGCACCTTTTCCTATGATGGTCCGACAAAATGTAGTGGACTAACCATTAAGCAATATGATGAAACGGCGCTGGCAGCGCAACTATCAAACGGTTTTACAAAGATCAAATGTATCACGGAAGAACATATCACGCCATTTAATACCAGACAGCATTTCCTGTTTTGCACTTTTAAAGCAACATCCGGTCAGCCATGATACATGGCTGACCGCAAATAATCATATCAGGTACGTTCATATGCCCGGAAAGATTGTCTGGCTACATCAATGCCATACCCCAATCATATCCCCGGGACGCAGAAAACAGGGAATACACCTGCCGGGGAGCTGCCAGAAATAATATCGCCGCGAAATAAACAAAAAATGAACGGCTATCCTTCGATAATTTTTCTTCCGGGAGAAAAATTCTAAAAAAGATGTTATCTTTATAGGGAAGTTTGTTACAACAGGTTTCTCTCCAGACCTCAAAATATAAGATACAGCTGTGACGGTATCATCCTATAACGTAAGCCTTTTCAATTAATTGTTTTTCGGCCACTGTAGCACATTATATCGACTCATTTTTCGTATGCAGGCGTGTTTGTCGCTCTGATTACTCCAAAAAAAATATTATGAAACCCCTCACATTCAGGATCATAATATGGATACTGGTATCCTTGTTTGCCTTTCATCTCTGTGCCTACCGGGCATCGGCACAGCCGCCGGCCTACGTACGGGTAGTTCGGCACAACACCGGTAACCTGTTGAATAATCCATATTTTCTATTGAAAGAATTCCCTGATACGCTGATAATGGGCGGCTTTAAGCTGGTAGTAGAAGAATATGAAAGCGGCGAATGGAGTCCTTTGTCAGGTGGTTATATACACCTGACTGGTTTAGCCCGGATACAATTCAGCTGCAGCGCAAGTCCCTGGTGGCAGCACTATATTTCCGCCACTGCAGTAATGCAACCAGTGATGGTTGCTGTAGTAGATAGTGTACGTAATGCCAATGGTGAAGAAATCAGTATACGTGATGCCACTGCGCTGGGCATCCGTACCAGCATCGGGTCAAAGGTGGAGTTGCTGTTACCGCATGAAGGTGTTACCGCTACCTCTTTTTCCCGGTACCTGAATGAGATGGCCGGCCTTAAAAGGCCGGAGGGGATCAGGGTGCGATTCACGGATCTTACCGTGCACGTGCCCGGGCGTTATGCAGCCACTGGCACTGTGCAAACCGGTACAGCCCAATACCCCACTGATCCGGCAATACCGATAGCACCATTTTCACTGAATGTACATCCGGGGTTCAGGCTGGAAGTCAGCAGCCTTACCATCAGTCAACGAGGCGCATCAGCAGTGGCAAAACTCATCCTGCCCAACTCACTTGCTGCTACCGGAAATTGCGGAGGCGCTGCACTGGATCTTGGCAACATCAACCTGTCGCCACAATGCGAATTTTACAAAGCCCGGCCCGATTCCACATATGGCGAATTTGGTATAGGTGCTACCACCCTCAGTATACAGGGCACTGGTTATATCGCTGACTTCAGTTCAACCGCTGCCTATGTGCCTTCCGGGCAGCCCAATAGCTGGAAAGGCGTGTGGCTCCTTGCCGGGCACTCCAAAGGACTACCGGCAGGTAGTGTTATCTCCAATATCGGCTACCTGCAGGCAGATTATGCATTCAGTACTGCGCTGATAGAAAGCAACGGCCTCACCGCCGGCATGGTAAGCAGTCCTTACAGATATGCCAGCTCTCAGCCGGCAGGTTATGATATTGCATTCCATACCGGGAAAGTGATCGTAAGAGCAAGCAGCATTTCCTCCGGCCTGCTGGAAGAGAGCGTGGTCACCCTACCCAGAACGGCTATACGACGCGGCAATGATAATGCCGTGGTACTGCAAAGAGCAACGCTGAATTTCGGAGCCTCTATGAATCTGTCAGGACAATCGGCTATACCAGATGATTCCGCCGTTTTCTGGGGCGACTTTGTCAAAGCCGGTGGTGCGGACCGCCAATCATTTGGCGGGGTTTCGTCTGATACCGTATGGTTGTTTTTTTCCGCACAACCACGCCCTGCTTTTATGCCGGTGAGCAATGATGGTAAGCAGTTTTCAGGACCGTCAAGCCTGACTTCTGTGGCATCATTGGATGCCAACAATATGCAGGGCGCCACCATTAAGAACCTAAAATGCCTGATCATCAATTCTCCCGATATTCCCGGGAAATGGAAACCCAGGGATTCATTACTTTCCTGCAGCAGCAGCCCGTTAAGGCTCATGATTTTCAGCGACAGATCTATGTGGCTGCATGTTGCCACAGAAGGAGTCAACTGCAACATCGTTACGGTGGCACTGGAACATCCGGGACTGGAACTGGGCAACAACAAAAATCCATTATACAAAGGCGTCGAGCCATTCCGGACATCGATAACCAACACCTGGAATGGTGGTCCGGGCCATCTCACGTTGCAATGTGTGGAAAGTGCTGTTGTAAAATGCGATTACCGTGACAGTATCAATCTGCCAGAGCCGCTGGATGAAAAACTGACGTTCAAAGAAATGGTGTTCACGTCCACGGCCAACAATGCCGGCGGGAAATTGACCATCCCCAAAAATGCATCGTTGAAATACTGGGGGTTAAACCTGCTCCCCCGACCAGGTTTCAGCAATGCAGGACTTGTCAGCGTGAAAACCGGACAGGTGATCATCACGGCTGCTGGTCTGCTGGAAAGCGTTCATTTCGCGCAACCCTTCTGGCTTACCTGGGGAGAGCTGCTGGCAAACGGAACTCCCGGTCGTTTCTTCTTCGATTTTAATAGTGCCGGACAACAATTCGACGGCTTCAATTTTGTACATGATGCCGTAGCATTGTCAACTTATGATCCCGATCTCAGTGTAAAATCATTTCTTCGTGTAGGCGGCACCGTACATTTTCCATTCTTCGGTGGTGACTATCTCCATATCCAGGATTATTATGATCCATCGATGGCAACCGCGCCCTATTACAACCGGCGTATCGCACTAAGCAGCGCCACAGAAGGAGCGTTTCATCCAACTGACTCCACCATTGCAGGTAACTGGTCGAACGGATTGGGTGTTTTTGATTTTACGCTGAAGTATGCCGATGATGCACAGGATGGCTTTACCGGCATCGGCACCAGTAACCTGCGTAGTATACCCGGGGGCACACTGCCTTCTTTCCTCAACCTCTCCCGCCGTGGCAGCTGCATACGTATCGGATCCGACCTGAACGACCACCGTTCCATTGCGCTGGGCCCTATTTCCAATATCTCCAAACTACAACGGATATGGGGCTGCGCCTGTCTGCAGAACGATGGCATCTCCAACCTGACAATAGGAGGCGAAATAACCGCTGCCGGCAATATGATGATCGCGTCCCGCTCCGGTTCCTACCTCTCCGCCATGTTGCAGCAAACACCCAATCTGTCAAAACTGACGATTGATGGAGAAGCCTACCTGTCTGTTGCAGCACGGCTGGATGCATTAGTGAATGGGCACATACAGTTCACCCTTAACAACGCAGATGATTTCATGGAAGGGGAAGTAGCCGGGAAATTCCGCACCGTACAGGACAGCGTCATGGCAGCCAATTCATTGGAAGCAGAAGGGCAGTTGAACTGGCACTGGGGACTCAATTTCCATGAGCTGCAGGGAATGGTAAAACTAAAAATAATGGGAACTGCTGCCGGCACTGGTGTTGGCGCTGGTTTCTATATCGGCAACAATGCCCCTAAATCAAGAGCATGGGTGCTGATGAGTGCCGACCCCCGATATAACCTTAATATGACCGCCATGCCAGATCTTCTCACTGGTATATACGGCTATCTCCACGTACAGAATGGGGTGAACCTCTATGTGGTATCCGGAGAGTATGATATGTTCGTAGGCTACGGCGCCTTTGTGTTAACACCGGATATAGGCAGGCGTTTCGGCGGCTTTACGCCCGGAATAGGACTGCCCTATGTAATCGGTAATCTCGGCGGCCGTATCCATGGAGAAATACTGGGAGGACTGGTATCTGCCGGCGCTTATTATAACCTGCAGCTGATGCTTCCGTATCCACTTTCCTTCCAGGGAAAAGTGGGTCTCGAAGGATGCGTGGCCTGGGTTGTCTGCAAATCAATAGCACTTAATTTGGGCGTGAATTCCGAAGAAGGTTTCTATATCCGTTAGTGGTTTTTATCTGTCTGATCAAACATCAATAATGAAGACTTTCCTTAAAATACATCTGTTTCTTCTCTGCTGGCTGGTTGATCCTGCACTCTATGCACAAAATGCCATTGCCATCAGCAGTAAGGACGGTCCCGGACTTTATATTGCACTCAACTGGCAACCTGTATCACATGCAGTGAAGTATAACATTTTCCGAAAGGAAAATATCACAACAGCGTATCCGGTTACACCAATCAATCACCTGCCGGTCGCGCCAGCCGGCAACTGTTTTACCATCAAGTCCCTGCTCATTACTGCGCCGGATTCTGCCAGCTGGAAAATTGTAGCCGGCAGTCTCGCAGACACCGCCCTGTTCGATCCCTGCCAGATGAACACGATCCATGCAGATTCTCCTAAATATACTTTGCTACGACAACTCACCGCACGTAATATGCCCATTGCCAGAGCTGCAGGGCTGGCCTATGAGGATTGGTCCGTCCTTTCCGGTAATACCTACTTTTACAGAATAGTAGGCCTGGATGCTGCGGGAAATCAGCTGGGAGAAGCAGGTACCGATTTGAAGGTGGTAGCCGGTGTGTTCACGCCATTGCCAGCACCAACAGGTATTGTTGCAGAAGCCGGCGATGCGATGATACAAATACGCTGGAATACCGTACCCGGTGCCGGCGGCTATGTGGTAGAACGTTCAGTAAACCCATTAGGTAGCGGTTTCAGGACTAATCCTGACAATTATTACAGACGGATAAATCCCGCAGTAAACACCGGACGCGTCAGTCATCATCTCAATGGAGATACGCTTATTCCAACAATGGAAGGCTACACCGATTATCAGCATTTCGATCCCGTTTCCGGTAAACCTGTGGCACATGAAGTAGTTGCGCAGGAACCGGTAACCATCGTCAATCACATCAGCGGGCCACGCAATGGCGTGAGGTATTATTATCGTATACGCACAGTTGATTTCTTCGGACGCCACGGACCAGTATCCCCACTTACGGCTATTGGTGCCACCGCAAGAGACACTACTCCACCTGCAGTACCCATCGATATTTTTGCCACACCAGATAACGTAGCCGGCTATGTGAATATCAGGTGGACACAGGTAGTAAGGGATATCAATGGGCACTGGGAGCAGCCCGACAGTGCCATGCATTACAAAGTATACCGCTTCCCCTCTTCCAATATGTCTGACACCACGAGGGCTGTTTTAATCGGAGAAGTACATCCGGTCCGTGGACTACAATCCAGGGATACCACTGACTATGGACCGGGGCTACGTGCCCCTTACGGCGATAAAACGTGGTGGTATCGCGTTCGCACAATAGATCTCTCCGGCAATATCAGTCCATGGTCTACTGCCACCTCCGCGGTGGTAAAAGATACAACCAAACCGGATATTGTACACGGAGTAACAGCACAGGGAGAAGAAGAACATATTACTGTGAAGTGGCAGCTCAATGCAGAACCCGATATTGCCAGTTACATGGTATATCGGAGCCTTTGTCACCTGGGCGAGTGGAAAGAATGTAATCCTAATGACAGTTGCCTGCAATGGCGACTGTATAATCTCCCCGGAGGTGGGCTTACGTTTAATAATACTTTAGCAGGAAGACCACCTGATGAACCCAACAGACCAACAACTCTCCTGCCCTGTCCCTGTAGCGGACCGTTTGTTTTTCTGGGAGAAGTCACACAAGACTCTGCAAAGAAAGCGCTTGCAGCGAATCACGTTATCATTGATGACCACACTATACCAAAAGGATCACCGCTCTGTTACGCCTATTGGGTGAAAGCAAAAGATTCTTCCGGCAACCAGAGTGGTAGCTTCCCGTTTCCTTCTCCGATAGAAAAAGGCCAGATCATTTGTCAGCGCCTCCGCGACCATACACCGCCAGAACCAGCACTGATTGCTGGTTTGTATGCACAGGCCAACCAGATACGGGTGGAATGGATGGGACCTCCCACACAAGACACAAGAGCGTATCATGTATATCGCGCCACTGGTAAGCTTCCCGCTAACGAGCCGGGTGATACCGCCTATAAATGGGTAGGTGGTATGACTATCGAGTTGCCTCCGGCCCCACCGCAGGTACTTACAGCACCCTATACATCGCCAGGCATACCGGTCTGTGATCGTATTTCCGTGCAGGCCACTCCATGGATGAGTGCAGGTTTTTTTGAAGATAAAACAGTGGAACCTAAAAAAACTTACTGGTATAAAGTGGTGGGCATCGATTATGACGGTAACGAAACACCGCTGAGCAAGGCCGCTGCCATCAGCACATTTACCTTTGCAAAAACAGAAATCCCAGCCCCGGTTCTGGAAACACTCACCTTACAGACAGACACCTGCGGCATATTGCTGCAATGGTCACCTGCATTCGATCCTGCACTGCATACCGGATTTATGGTATATCGCAGCACCTCATCCGGTGGCCCTTTTATTCCGGTAGCTGCAGGCGTAATGAAAACAAATACTTATACAGACAAACAGGTGGTGCACAATGTACAATACTGGTACCGCATAGGACTACTGATGAAAAACGGGCAGCTTTCCGCGTTGACATCACCGCAGCTCATCTCGCCTTAAAGGGTAAAAGATGAGAAAAACGTGTATTCATCTCCGTTACTATTAAAATTTTCCGATATGATCACCAGATATATAAGGCTCCTTTTAATACCGCTGGCTTTCATGGCAATGCCAGCCACCGCACAGGACACCAACTGGATACGGAACAATACCTGGTACTTTGATAATTTTGTACAGGAAGAAGTGTCATGGAATGTTTTCAGGGAAGCATTTATCGGCGTATCGGCAGAACGATCTGCTGATTTCGATGGCCTGTTTTACGATGCACTCTTCAAATCTGCTATCGTGAAAGACGGGCATTGCTTTGGCATGAATGCGTTGGCCCTGTTACTGCTGAAAAATGGTGGCCACCTGGGATTCTGTTATCCACCCTGTTTATATCCAGGCAGAATTTTCACCAATCCGGGAATGAAGCCCAGTATTGACACCCTGGGGCCTGCTGATCCGGTACTGAAAAGAGCCATCCAGATTGTACATGGTAACCAGATCAATCATGGCTTTCTTTCTTTCCTGCTGGACGTTCTTAATAGCCCCTTTAGCCGGGATGGCTCATACGCTTTTTCGCAGGCCCAATATTATATCTCTAAAAATGATCCTGTTACGATCAGTCTTACCAAAGAATTTTCGCCCCAGGATAGCGGTGGCCACTCCCTCATCGGGTACGCAACAGAAGAGGTAGGCGGCAAAAAACGGATCTATGTATATGACTCCAATCGTTCGTTTTATAAACCGGGCGCAGAGGGGCACGATTTCTACACAAACAGGAAAAATTATGTGGAAATCTCCGGCCAGGACTGGCAATACGAGAAAGATCCCGGCGTGATATGGAAAGGAAATCCAAAAAGTGGAGGCCATCTTATTATAATTCCGATTTCAATAGCTGGCCGTAAAGACCGACTGCCACAGTCGTTGCTGCTAGAAGGATCATATAGTCTTAACACGATATTTATTTTCGGAGATGTAACGCTGATGCAGGCAACAGATATACGGCGCCGCCATCGTTACCTCAATGATAAAGGCACCTTCCTGGAAACCCGTGAGCAATACAGGCTCAGGAACTTCCTTCCCTTTACACCCATGGGCAGTGGACCCCACACCGTTTCGCCGAAAACATCAGCCTACTTTGTGCGGGGTCAGGACCGGCTACATCTATACTTCAGATCGCGGGGAGACTATCGTATAGGAATGCTGTTTGGCGGAAAGTATACAGAAACATCTGTAAAGGGGGATGGCCGTATCCGGCATTTTATAACACCGGATGTTAGTCGTGCCAATAAAGGAAAACATCCGGCCAGGCTAGCATCCCCTCTGCGTGATTAACCAGCATTGCCACTGTCCATCGGCTTATATGCCCGGAAAGATTGCCTGGCTACTCCCAGTTCATCAATACCATATTCAATCACGTCCCCGGGACGCAGAAAACGCTGCGGAATACGTCCTGTGCCACTTCCTGCCGGCGAGCCGGTGGAAATAATATCACCGGGAAACAAACCAAAAAACTCGCTGATATATGCCGTCAGATCCGGCACCGGATAAATAAGATCCGATGTATGCCCATCCTGCATCATCTCTCCATTCAGCTTAAGCCAGATATGCAGATTCCCCGGATCAGGAATTTCATCTTTCGTAACAAAATAAGGGCCCAGCGGAGCAAACGTATTACATCCTTTTCCCTTATCCCAGGTGCATCCCCGCTTCTTCATGTATGCACGTTCGCTCACGTCATTATGAAGGATATAACCGGCCACATAATTCATAGCTTCTTCCTTTTCCACGTTGGTACCGGCTTTCCCTATCACCACGCCTAATTCTGTTTCCCAATCTGTTTCAAGGCTGTCTTTAGGGATCATCACGCCGTCGAAAGGTCCGTTCAGCGCGCTCATGGCTTTCAGGAATAAGATGGGTTCGGATTCGGGAATAAAGCCGGTTTCCTTAATATGATCCCTGTAGTTTAATCCCACGCAAACAATTTTTCCCGGATTGGCCAGGGGCACTCCCAAACGTGTCGCAGGCGGTACTTTTTTGAGCTGATGCCTGTCTTTCGCTATAAACGATGCCAGTCTTTCCAGGCCACCGCTACCCAAAAAATCATTTGTATAGTCTTCGCCGAGTGCTGATGTGTCATACCATTCATCGTTGAGGAGAATACCTGGTTTTTCATCTCCCGGATTCCCATGTCTTAATAATTTCATCTATTGTTGTTTTACTACCGGCTGTTTCCAGTCTAATTGTAATGTTTCACTTGTCCATGTTCTGATACGATAACATAATTCCGGGTTTCCTTCCAGATGAGTACCATAGGATGGGATCATTGCTTTCAGCTTTGCTGTCCACTCTCCTTTTACTTTATCAGGGAAACAGGTTTTAAGCAAGTCCAGCATAATAGATACCGCTGTAGACGCCCCCGGAGAGGCACCCAGTAAGGCCGAAATAGTGCCATCTTCTCCTGCTACCACTTCTGTTCCAAAGCGAAGGGTACCTCCCTTATCGGGATCATTGTAGATCACCTGCACCCTTTGCCCTGCCTGTTGCAGTTCCCAGTCATTGCCATCGGCGTTTGGATAAAATACCTGCAAAGCGGCAATCCTGTCTTCAAATGATAAACTTAACTGTTCCACAAGGTATTTCTCCAGACCGAAATTTTCTAATCCTACCTTCATTAACGGAAGAATATTCCAGTATTTGATCGATTCAAACAAGTCCAGGAAGGACCCTTCCTTCAGGAACCTTGTGGAGAAAGTAGCAAAAGGTCCGAATAAAATGGCTTTCTCACCTTCGATCATCCTGGTATCAAGATGCGGTACACTCATTGGAGGAGCCCCAACAGAGGCCTGTCCATATACCTTGGCGTTATGCCTGTTCACGATCTCTTCTTTTTTACATACCAGCCATTCGCCCCCCACCGGAAAGCCGCCATACTGTTTTCCTTCCGGGATACCTGATTTCTGCAGCAGTTGTAACGATCCTCCACCGGCACCTATGAACACAAAATCTGCGGTGACACGTGATGTTTCTTTAGTAAGCAGGTTCTCTACTTTTACTTCCCATTTGCCGTCCCTTAACTGTTCCATAGTTTCCACTTCATACTCCAGGTGCAACTTGAAATTGGGCTGTTGCTGGAGCTGATGTATCAACCCTCTTGTCAGCGCACCATAATTAACATCAGTACCCAGTTCCATGTGCGTGGCGGCTGTTTTTTCTGAAAGCTCCCTGCCCTCCATCACCAGGGGAATCCAATCCTGCAGCACTGCCGGATCTTCCGAATATTCCATCCCCTGGTACAGCTGGTACTGCTGAAGTGCATCAAACCGTTTACGCAGATACGCCACATCATTATCTCCATGTACAAAACTCATATGCGGTGTACTCCTGATAAAGCCGGCCGGATCTTTCAGCTGCCCCTGTTCTACCAGGTAAGACCAAAATTGTTTGGACACCTCAAACTGCTCAATAATATGAATAGCTTTACTTGTATCGATACTACCATCCTCCCGTTCCGGGGTATAATTCAGTTCACACAGCGCGGAGTGGCCAGTACCTGCATTATTCCATGCATCGGAGCTTTCCCCTGCCACCTTGTCGAGACGTTCATAAATATGAACGGAATAGTCCGGTGACAAGTGTTTGAGCAGTGTAGCCAGCGTAGCGCTCATGACGCCCGCACCTATCAGTAAAACATCTGTGTGTAATATTTGCTTTTGCATATGATCCCGGTTTGAAGTGATTCTTACATAAAATAATCTATCTCTATAAATGTTTAGTGATATGGGATAAATTTTAAGGAATAATTAATTTATGTGAGAGGGAGCCGGATTACAATCCCAGGGTATTGAACAAATCACCTTTGAAATTCTTGCCGACAGGTATTTCTACCTTATTCAAAAAAATGGTCTGTCCCTGGATAAATGAAATTTTCGACTTATTCACGATAAACGACCTGTGTACCCGGAGGAAATGACTTCCCGGAAGCATTTTTTCCACGTTCATAAATGACATATTCAGCACTATGACGGCATCACTGGTGATTATCCTGCTATAGTTTCCACTTGCCTCTGCATATAACAAATCCTCATACTTAATCCTGTATATTTTACCTTCAGTTTTGAAAGAAATAAATCCGTCATCAGATGCACTATCCTTTCCCGGTACTTCTTTATTAGTATAATGGAGACGTTCAATGGCTTTGTCTACCGCTATAATAAATCTCTCCAGCGAAAAAGGCTTCACCAGGTAATCGCAGGCAGCTAAATCAAATGCTGTAGCTGCATATTCTTTGTAGGCGGTGGTAAAAATAATCTGTGGCGGATTCTTCAGGGTCTTCAAAAAAGCTATGCCGTCTAAAACCGGCATATGTATGTCCAAAAAAAGTAATTGTATGTTTTTGTTCATCAACCCTGCTCTTGCATCGATGCTGTTTCCGAAAACGCCTGTTACTTCCAGGGATGGAATGACATGGCAATAGCTAACAACGATGTCTCTCGCAATTGGTTCATCATCTATTATAAGGCATTTGATCTTCTCCATTTATTTTACTTTAAGCCGAAGGTCCACTTTATAATAATTATTCTCTTTGTACTGGCGCAACGAATACGCTGTCCCATACAATAAATCAAGCCGCTTTATTGTATTGCCGACCCCAACACCGGAGGCATCTTTCAATGGGCTATTTTCATTGGCATCGTTTCCAAAACTGTTACCTATCGTAAAAACTATAAAATCGTCTACCACCGATAAAACCAGGTCAATCCGGATCTCCTGTCCTATTGTGTTCCTGGAATGTTTAAAAGCATTCTCCACAAATGTAATGAGTACCATTTGTGCAATCCGCACGGTTCCATTTCCTGCGGACATCTGTACATGCAATGAAAGCCGGTCCTCCATTCTTATCTTTTCCAGTTCAATATAGCTCCGTATATAAGCTAATTCGTCATCCAGCAAAAACCATTGCTGTCCCGTTTCATAAACGGAGTAACGCAGCAGGTCAGAAAGTTTCAACAATAGTCCGGGAACTTTTTCATGATCGGTAACGGATAGGCCGTACAAGTTATTCAATGTGTTAAAAAGGAAATGAGGACTTATCTGGGAGCGTAATAAGGCCAACTCACTTTCCTTCTGCTGTTGAAGTACCATATTTCCATGAATCTGTTCTTTTCTGGCAGACCTGCCAATAGCCACAAAACCGCCACCGAATAAAAACATAATAACAAATCCAGGTATTCCTACAAAGAACACTTTAGAATCATTTTCATCAAATTTGAAATCCATCAGGTATACATAGCCCGTCACCCCAAGAATAGAAAAGAAAGCAATGAAGATAATGTATAAGCACACCAGCACTACCCAGTTGTCTTTAAACAGCCATCTCCGGCAAATCCATCTGCCAGTGTAAACGCAAAGCATCAACAAAATAAAGCTGAATATCGCCCGCGGCAAAAGTGATACCGCATAACGACTGGAGAGGGTAATTATTGAAAGTACAAACAACAAAATGCCTGCAAAAAAAACATGTAGTCCAATACCCTTTTCAAATATCTTAGAAAAATTATCTGTTATTGACTTCACCTGACGAATATCATAAAAATTGGCTACAATAACAACATACATGGACCGATGTATTAAAATGTTGTTCGAAATAACGAAAAAGGCGGACTATCTAATGAAATCCCCATTTAAGTACTATTTGTGTTTTCATCCGTTGTTCCTGTCTTTCTGCCCCAAACATTTTCCGGTGCTGACAGAGAAGAATACATTTATTCCATAAACTGAAAATATCAACATCATGGAACGTGTATCTGATTTTCTTATTGAGACGTCTAACCTGAGTTTCGGTTTCACGCCAAAAGAACAGCTGCTGAAAAATGTAAGCATACAGGTTGAAAAAGGCGCTATTTACGGTTTCCTGGGGCCTAACGGAGCGGGAAAAACAACCACCATCCGGTTATTACTGGGTTTACTTCCGGCGCCTGCCGGCACCATCAGGCTGTTTGGAAATCCGCTCTCAGAAAACCGGATGCAGGTACTTTCCAGAACGGGTTCCATGATAGAGCAACCTTCTCTCTATGAGCACCTTTCTGGCTGGGATAACCTGGAAATCACCCGGATTATCCGGAAAACGGATGAGAAAATAATTCGCGAAGTATTAACACTTGTGAGGCTGACGGATGCTGCTCACCGGAAAGTAAAAACCTATTCAATGGGAATGAAGCAGCGGTTGGGCGTAGCGTTGGCCCTTCTTTCAACGCCTGACCTTTTGATCCTCGATGAACCTGTAAATGGACTGGACCCTGCCGGTATTATCGAAACAAGGGAGCTATTGCTTAGCCTTAATAAAGCGTTGGGCATCACCATATTTTTGTCCAGTCACCTACTTTCCGAAATTGAAAAACTAGTTACACATGTCGGTATCATTAACAAAGGATCTTTGATTTTCCAGGGCTCCTTGGAAGCACTAAAGGAAATCAACAAAACTGCTAACGTTATCCAATTAAAAACAGACAACAATTCCAAAGCCATCTTAGTATTGGATAAACAGTATAGGATCACTCAAAAAGAGCCACACACGCTGGAAATTCCATTTGAAAATAACGAGCAGGTATCTGCCATTGCAAGGCTACTGGTAGCGGCCAACGTGAATATCTACCGATTATACGTTACCTGCAAGGACCTGGAAAATACATTTATAAACTTTATAGAAAAGAATAACCAATTAATATAACGCTATGCAGTTCCAAACAGAGATACTCAAACTAAAAAACAACTTCATTCTTTGGCTGATAGCAGCAGCGGCCTTTCTCGTTCCGATGCTGGTTACTTTTGATTTTATAGAACATGCAAAAGAGATCATAGAGGCCAAAGCTAACCCCTGGCCTGATTTCTGGAAAGAAGCGCTTAAGGGATTCACAGTATTTTCCGGTCCGCTCGTTATCGTGATGGTCACCTGTATGTACATTAACATTGAGCATAAATACAATGCATGGAAATACCTGCTTACTTTACCACAGAAAAAAAGCAGCATTTATTTTAACAAATTAGGGATGAACCTTATCCTGCTCTCCCTGCTTTACCTGTTATTTCTGCTGTTCTTCTTTTTTGACGGTATCTTACTGGGGCTGGCCTATCCGGGGATGGGATTTCTGCGCCATTTACCAGACTTTAGCTTTATATTTTACATGGCATTCAGAACACTGATAGCATTCCTTGGCATATTGGCTATTCATTTCTGGCTGAGCATCAGGATAAAAAACATGTTTATCAATATAGGCATTGGCTTATTCGGTATTTGTATCGCCATCATGCTATACAGGAAAATGGAGCAAGCGGTTTATTATCCTTACATCGATGGTCTTCTGACCGTATTCTATAAATACCCTCAACAAGGCTTTCTTGCCCAAAATGAAATTTATAGTGGAGGTGTATTCCTGTTCATTTCATTGCTGAGCTACCTGGATTTTACGAAAAAATTCCGGGGATGAGTTTGATAGAGCCAGAAAAACAAAAAGGCTTGCAAGTTAAAAAACTGCATGCCTTTTTTTGTGCCCGCGTAACCCACACCGTCTTGTCAATGCACGCATAACTTTTTATAAAGAATAGAAAATTAATCAGTTACCATATTTCAATATAGAAAATTTGTTAAAAATTAGGAACAAGATAATTTTTCATTACATTTATAACATCAACAACCCGAATCAATATTTATCAACAATCTGTCAATGAACAATGAAAGCACCTGTTGTGAGCATTATCCGGCATTCCAACTGATCAGCCAAACCAGATGAGTAAGAAGGGATAAACTAACCAACAGTTAAGAGACTCAACCAAAATCCAGCGTGTGTTGTGTAATTGCATAGACGACCGCCACTGATGAACCTGACTTTATTGTGAACAAGATCTGCACCGCTTAGATCCAATTTCTTTTTAAAAAAATTCATTATCGCCAATAGCGCTGCTATGTGTTGCATGCCTTTCATTTGCCTGCTGCAAGTATGCATGGTACCAACATGATAGTAGCACATCCTAAACCCATAACTTAAAAGAACAATGAAAACGTTAGCTACATGGCTGCTGATAACGGCCATATCTCTACAATGCTATGCACAACAATCTTTACAAGGAAAAGTATATGATATCTATACACAAGCGCCTGTTAAAGGAGCGGAGATATCTGCCGCCGGTAAAGTCCTGACAACAACAGATGCCACCGGTAATTTCAGAATTGATTATAACAGCAGTGATGATCTTATTGTAACAGCAGTTGGTTATGGGGCGCAAAGTATTCATGGCAGCAACAGCAGCAAGCAGTTGATGATAGGTCTTACCGCTGTTATCTACAGCCTGGACGCCGTCACCGTACATGCCGGCACCTCACCTAATCTCTCCGAATCCAGATCAGTGGCCATGCTTACCAGGCAGGATCTGCAACGAAATGATGGGTTGTTTCTTGAAAATACGCTGAACCTCGTTCCTGGCGTACGGATGGAGAAAAGAACCATGTCGGGCGGACAGCGTATTACCATCCGGGGATACGGTAACAATACCAACTTTAATGGTACAGGCTACAAAGCCTACCTCAACGGCATTCCTGTAACCGATGCAGAAGGAACTACCATCCTGGATGATATTGACTTTTCTATCCTGGGCCGCGTGGAGGTGATTAAAGGACCGTCTTCCAGTTTATACGGCAGCGGCATAGGAGGCGTACTGAAAATGTTTACGCTGAAACCATCGTCCCCTGGTACACATATTACACAGGAAGCGCTCACTGGAAGCAATGGCTTGTTCCGGACCAATACCCGCCTGGAATATGCTGACCAGAAATCCGCAGTGATGCTGAATTATGGCCATCAGAACTACGATAGCTACCGTATCAACAGCGCATCAAAAAAAGATTTCGTTTCATTCATCGGTGATTTTTATGGCAATGAAAAGCAAACGTTTTCCGTGTATGCAGCCTATAACAGCTCCAACGATCAGCTTGCAGGGCAACTGGACAGCATACAGTTTGCACAGAAAAAAGATACCGGGGAAGTGCCTTATCTGAAAAATCATGGCTACGTGGCTTTTGAAACTTATCGCGCAGGACTTTCCCATAACTATGCGTTTTCATCTCATGTCAGTAATCTTACCAGTGCTTACTTCAGCGGATACAAGCAATCACAGGCCTTTGCAGTAGGGCTGTCTTCCAATACAGCACAGAATTTCGGGGCCCGTACAGCATTTGGCCTGCACTTCACTGGCAGCACCATTACCTGGAATGGCACTATTGGCGCAGAATACCAGAAGACAAACTCATTCAAAAAAAGTTATGGCCTTACTGATAATGTACAAGGGCCACTTAGCGGTGACCTGGAACTGGCCACCATGCAATACAGCATCTTCACGCAATGGGAAATAAAATTGCCTCAGGGCTTTGCGGTTACTGCCGGCATAAGCAATAACTATATTGAATACGGCATAACAGACCGGTTAACCAATTCCGGTAATCCTTCCCACAAAGACCAGTCGGGTCATAAAACATTTACACCGGTAGTAACGCCGCAGCTTTCTCTATTAAAAACACTGACCAAAACGATCGCAGTATATGCCGGCGTCAGCAAAGGCTATTCCCCTCCCACCTCCGGCCAGGTAGTGATTCCGCAGATCAGCCAGGTAAACACCGGCCTGCAGCCGGAAAAATCAACACAATATGAGCTGGGCACCAAAGGCAGTTTACTGAATGAAAAACTCACTTTCCAGGTGGCAGTATTTGATATGGAGATAAAAGATAAACTTACTTCACAGGCGATAACCGACAACAACGGAACGGTGTTATACAGCGTTACCACTAACGCCGGCGGCCAGCAAAACCGTGGCATAGAAGCAGACCTGGCGTATAGCATCTCCTTTACCAAATCGGCTGCTTTCTCGCTGATACGTCCCTTTATCAGCTATACCTACTCCGATTTCACCTACAATGATTTCAAAAGCGACAATAACAATAACCCTAAAACTATTAACTACAGCGGAAATAAAGCTTCCGGTATAGCGCCGCATCTCTTCAACAGCGGAGCAGATGTTATCACTAAATGGGGTGTTTACCTGAATACCACTTTACAGTATGTAGATAAAATGCCTATCACATACGATAACAGACATTACGCAGATGCCTATACGTTGTTGCAGGCTAAACTCGGTTATAAACACCGTATTGGCAAACATATAGGTTTGGATGTGTTTGCTGGTGGCAATAATCTTACCGGCAGCAGGTACTACACCATGGTATTCCTGAACGCCAACTTCAGCGGAGCAACACCTAATATATACCTGCCAGGACCTTACAAGGCTACCTGGTATGGAGGATTTAACCTGCACTATAAATTTTAATCTTTCTTTAAACCTGCATACTACGTCATGAAACTAAAATATGTATTACCTGTAATCCTTGTCGTTACACTTACTTCCTGCGGCAGATTTGGCAACAGTAAAAGCGATACCACTGATACCCGCATTGTTTGTTTATCCAAACAATACAACGAAGTAATTTATGCGTTAGGCGCTGAAAAAAACCTGGTAGCAGTAGACCTGTCGAGCACTTATCCACCTGCCATTAAATCGTTACCCACAGTAGGTTATCACCGGGCGCTAAGCGCTGAAGGAATTATAGCACAGAATCCCACACTGGTGATACACGATAATAATATAGGACCGGAACCCGTAATGCGGCAGCTGGAAAAAATGAAGATCCCTATGAAAACCTTTGCGGACAGTGTTTATACCATTGAGCAGGATAAAGCTATGATACGGCAGTTGGGCAGCTATTTTAAAAAAGAATCGCAGGCCGATAGTCTTTGTAAGCAACTAGATGCAGAGATAACACAAGCACTTGCTAACGTACACCAATATACCGACACACCTAAAGTAGTGATCATTCATTTTGGTCGCGCCATGAATATTTACCTGGCTATTACGCAAAAAAGTACTGCTGCAAAAATGATCAGCTGGGCCGGTGGCATTATTCCTATTGGCGGAGACAAAGGCATGCAGCAGGTTTCAGCAGAAATGATTGCACAGGCAGACCCGGATGTTATTTTACTGACAGACTTTGGTTATGATAAGTTAGGCAGCATTGAAAAGATAAAGGAACTGCCTGGAGTTGCCGGTACCAGGGCGGCGCAAAGCAACCGGATTTACAGGATAGAAGAGCATGACATTGTATACCTGGGTCCCAGGACCGGTGCCAATGTCCTCGCCTTTCAAAAATTGATACATGCCGTTAAGTAAACAGTACCGGGGGGTATATCCCCTGCTCACTGCATTGCTGATAGTAACAGTACTGCTGTCGGCCTGCTATGGTGCGGTAAATATCAGCACCGCGGAAATTGCCGGTGCATTGAGTAAAACCTTTGCCGGTAGCGGAGACCTCTCCCTGCACGAACGTATTTTTATGGAAATACGTTTACCCCGGACCATCTTCTGTCTGCTGGCGGGTGCCGCGCTGGCTGTTGGCGGCGTATTGCTGCAGGCGCTTTTCAGGAATCCGATAGTGGAACCCGGATTAATAGGTACTTCCAGTGGGGCTGCTTTTGGCGCGGCCCTTTATTTCGTACTGGGGTCAACGTTACATTTCAATGCCGGCGAATGGACACTCCCCCTGGCAGCATGTGCTGGTGCCATACTGGCCACCTGCCTGGTACTTGGTTTTTCAGAAAAAAAACAAACGGGTAAAACAGCGATTGTAACACTATTGCTGACAGGGATTGCCATTAACGCACTATTCCTGAGTGGCACCGGCTTTCTCTCCTATATTGCCCGCGACCCGCAGGCCCGTTCTATTACTTTCTGGAACCTTGGCACCTTGTCGGGTGCTAACTGGCATGCCGTTGCCATTACAGGTGTGGTACTCACCATTTGCTTCTGGCGTGCCTTATCCTATACCAGCCAGTTAAACCTGCTGATACTGGGAGAAGAAGAAGCGATGCTGGCCGGCGTTTCGGTACAACGTTTAAAAAGGGAAGTATTAATCATCAATGTGGTCATGATTGCAGTAGTCACTGCCTTCACCGGCGTGATCAGTTTTGTGGGACTGGTAGTGCCACACTTTCTACGGATATGGAAAGGTGCCGATAACAGGTACCTGGTAATTGGCAGCGCGCTCGCCGGCGCGGTGTTGCTCAGTCTCGCCGATGTAGCAGCAAGACTCCTTTTAAGGCCTGCAGAACTGCCTATCGGGATCGTGACTTCCATCGCCGGCGTCCCTGTTTTCATCTTTTTACTGCGGAAAAAAAATTACTATTTCTGATGATCCGGTTATCCAATATTACCTGTAAAGCAGACAGTAAAATTTTACTGCAGGAGATCAGTACTGATTTTGCACCAGGCAAACTGCACCTGGTGATTGGACCCAATGGCGCCGGCAAATCCACGCTGCTGAAAGTAGCAGGTGGACAGCTGACTCCCGATGAGGGCATCGTTCAGTACGAGGACAAACCTGTAGCCACCTTTTCCTGCAAAGCATTGGCACGTATACGTGCATCGCTTTCTCAACATATGGAATTATCCTTTCCGTTAAAAGTAGCGGAAATAGTTATGATGGGACGATACCCTCATATGGGCGGCGACTACGGCAGCAAAGACCTACAGTACTGCCGGGAAGCATTACAGCTTTTTGACCTCGAACAGCTGGCAGCGCGTGATTATATGAGTCTATCCGGCGGAGAAAAACAACGGGTTCACTTTGCGCGCATCATGGCCCAGATATGGGAGCCGGTGCCGCGCTGCTGCCGCTACCTGTTGCTGGATGAACCGCTTACTTTCCTGGATGTACATTATCAGTACCAGTTTATGCAGTTGTTGAAAACATTAATACAGCAGCAGGACCTGGTGGTGATAGGTGTAGTACATGATCTCAATATAGCGGCAAAATTTGCCGACAACCTCCTCCTTCTGCACCAGGGAAAGCTGGTATGTAGTGGCTCAAGGGAGGAAGTATTAACGTCATCACATATACGAAAAGTATACCGGATGGAGCCTGAAATCTATGAATCAGCAGACAGGTATTTCCTTTTATTCTAAAAAAGACTAGCCAGAATACTGAACCAATTTAAACCAACAGCCACAATGAAAAAAAAATCAGTCAGCATGCCGCTATGGCGCTCTGTTTTGCTGGTAGCACTGTTGCTTACCGCCATCTCTGCAGGGGCACAACAAAATGCCCGGTCGAGTCAGAAACCCGCTCCCGAATGGATCAAAATGATGGATGATCCCAATGTTAACTTCTTCGTTATTGAGAAATCCTTTAACGACTACTGGAAAGGCAAAGAACTTCCGGTGGAAGAAGATGAAGTACTGGATGTAAAAAATAATTCTGAAAGAAAACGACGTTTTCTCGGACTATTTAAAAGAAAAGAATCTGAAGCGAAAAAAGAAGGGGAACAATATGCATTTGAGTACAAGAAATACCAGTGGTGGCGCCGGCAGATGTTGCCCTATGTACAACCGGATGGCACTATCCTGAATAAAGACCAGCAGATCCAGATCTGGCGGCAGCAGAAGGAGCTGAAAACAAATATTAACGCTAAACAGGCCAAAGACAGGAAAGAAAAAGACAGCAGCAGGACCAATTAGCAACAGGCCCTCTATCTGAAAAATATTCCCCACCTCAATCTGTAATAACTGATATGTATATACGTAAATATCTATCACTGATTTTACCGGCCCTCCTGCTGCTTTCGTCAGCTGCGTTTGCCCAGAACTACGGTAACTGGCGAAACATTGGCCCGGTGCTGTTTCCCATTAATTCTTCCGGCCAGATCAATGGCATTGGCCGCGTCACACAAATGAAATTCCATCCCTCCAGTGCTAGCACCATCTACGCTACCAGTGTATGGGGGCTCTGGAAAAGTACCGACACCAGCAATACCTGGCAACTGATGGGTACTGATGAATTACCGAAAGCTGCCTGTGCATCCGTATGTATCGATTATACCAACGACCAGGTGCTGTACCTGGGCACCGGTGATCCCAACTATTACGGCACGTCTCTGGGCATTTATAAATCCACTGACGGCGGACAATCATGGTTGCCCGCCAACAGCAGCATCGGCAACCGTATGGCCCTGGAGATGCTGATGTCCCCGTTGGATCATAATGTGCTGGTAGCAGCTACCAATGATGGTATCTGGAAAAGCACCAATGGCGGTATTTCCTGGAATCAGCAACTGGCTGGCGGGCAGTTTACCGACATGGTATTCAAAGCGGTTGCCAACACCAAAACTATCTATGCCGTAACAAGAGATGGTGCTTTCTATACCTCGCCGGATATGGGAGATACCTGGACTCCGACTGTTCTCGCGCTGCCTGCTAATGGCGCCAATGGCACCAGGGTAGCCGTAACACCGGCAGACTCCAACCGGGTATATGTTACCATGGTAGGCTCCAATAACGGCGCCGCAGGTGGCGTTGTATATCAATCTACAAATGCCGGCACTTCTTTTACCCAGGTAAAAGGAGATGTATCTCCTAACCTCAACGGATATACGAGTACCAGCACTGGTCAGGGAAATTATAACTATGGCATGTGCGCCGATCCCACCAATGCCAATACGGTGTATATAGTAGGACACCTGGTATGGAAAAGTACCAACGGCGGCAGCACCTGGACCCAAATGGAAGCTAACTGGGCCTCCATGATCCATACCGACATGCATGGCATCAAAGTAGACCCGTACAATACCTCCAAACTGTTTAATTACAACGATGGCGGCGTATGGCTCAGCACCGACGGTGGTACCACCTGGGTACCGAAATGCAGCGGCCTTTCTACTACTGAAGTGTATCACGCATCCAACAGTCCTATCCGTAGAGATATGATCAGTATTGGCACCCAGGATAACGGAGAGCTGTATTATAAATACGCCGGCAACCCCTGGTTCACTAACAGAGGTGGCGATTGGGGCGCCAGATCCAACTTTGATTACAACACCAATAACCAGGTGTACTATTTCAACGGAAAAAGAAGAGCGGTGACCGGTAGTGATGCTACCTACAACCTGCCTTTTACCGGCACCAACAATATGCAGCTGGAATTCACCCCGCAAAATGTAGCTATTGCTTTTGCCGCTGATACCGGCTTGTGGAGAAGTGCCAACATCACCGCGGCTTCTCCGGCCTGGACCAGGCTGGTGAATAATACGGAAAAGATCAATGCCCTGCAGGTAAGTAATGCGAGTGCAAATGTGGTATACTATGTAACCACCAATCAAAAAGTATATCGCTCCCGTAATGCGACTGCTGCCACGCCTACATTCACCAGCGTAGCCGCTCCGGTAGCTACCAGTGTAGCCGCCAGCGTTACTACCATCGCCAGCGATACCAATATCGTGTACCTCGCCTGCGGAAGTAAAGTGTACAGGTCTGCCGACCAGGGAAATACTTACACCGATATCAGTGGCTCTCTCCCTCCCGTGAATGTGATAAAACTACTGGAAGACCGCTACGCCACCAACGAATCTGTATATCTCGCTACGGCAAGAGGCGTTTATTATCGGAATAAAAACATGACCGATTGGTCACTCTATTCCATAGGACTACCTACAGTAGCAGATATTACGGATCTATTTGCCTACAACAACGGTGTAGCAGATAGCAGTGAATTGCGTGTAAGCTTTTATGGAAGAGGTGTATTCGGCACCAAATTCAATAACCAGATTACACCATTGATCTCTTTTGCGTCCATTAATGTAGGTACTACCGCTGCAGGCACCAGCATCTCCGGATGTAAGCCTTACACCGATTATACACTCAACCTGTCAGTCAGTCCCGCTCCTGCCGGCAATGCCAATGTACAGCTGGTGGTGGGACCTACGTCTTCGGCCATACGCGGTATTGATTATGATATCACCACTAATGGCAGCTTTACCACACCAGGTGATACCCTCATTTTCGCATCGGGTCAGGCAGCTGTACGTCCTGTTACCATCAGGGTATATGGCAGTAAAACGGATCCCATCAGTAAGTTTGCCTTACTTACCTTCAATGTCACCGGCACTACAAATGCCATGGCCAATCCATCTGCGCAAACTGCCCGCATAAATATTACCTATCCGGATGCCTCCCCTGTAGGAGATACCGCATTGGTAAATATGACGTATGGCAATGGTACCACCGGAGGAAGCGCTTCCAGTCCGTTCAATGGCACCCAATCTGATAAGAAGGCCCAGACCATTTATCCTGCAGATGAATTAAGGGCCGGCGGTATACAGAAAGGATACATTTACGCGGTGTCCTATCATGTAACTTCCAGGACGGTAACAACTACCAGCACCTTCCAGAATTTCAATGTGGCAATAGGTGCAACGCCACAAACAGCTTTCACGGAAACACTGTTCGATACCAATCCGCTTACAAGCGTATACTCTGGTAGCATCAGTGTTACCGATACCGGTTGGATACAGATACCATTCTCCCAGCCTTACTACTGGGATGGCTACTCCAACCTCCTGATCCAGTCGTGCTACAATAATATGGATGGCAATGACCAGGGAGACAACCTCGTTGCTTCTGTATCTGTAAGCGGTGCGAATCCTACCGCCTTCCAGCGGCAGACCACTGGTACCGGTTGTTCATTTAATGCACCGGGATACGGCTCTACAAGACCTAACCTGATCATCAATACCAGGCCGTCTGTAACACCGGTCGCCAGCACATTGAATACCACTACCACCCAATATCTCGGACCCAATGCCACCGTATACTTTGCAGACACCAGTGGCAAAATCATTGCAAAGGTGCAAAACCAAAGCAGCTTTGATTATGGCTGCACCTCGGTAAAAGTAGACCGTGCCGGCACCAGCGCCACTCAATTCTGGGACGCTACTCCTGCACATTATCTCGCATCTAAAACAGTGAAAATAACACCGGCCAATAATAACGCGGCTGGCAAAGTAAGTGTCACCCTTTACTATAGCCAATCAGAAAAGTCAGGATGGGAAACGGCTACCGGCAAATCATGGGACAGCATACAGCTGGTGAAAGTTAAAAGCAACATCAGTAATGTAACACCCGCCACGCCATCCCCGGATGGTCCGGGTACCATTGATGTGGGCAGAGATACCAGCAGTAAAAAAGGCGCTACCATTTACTATGTAACAGCTACCTTTAATACTGGCCTGGGTGGTCTGGGTGTTGGTATACCCGGTACGCCGCCAGCCTCGTCTGCCTGCAACACCCCCATTCCGCGCACGCAACTGAGGATCTATCAGTTCGACAGCCAGGAAACGGTAGGTGAAAGCGCTCCTGTTACCAATGTGATCGATGGCAACAACACTACCTTCTGGCATACACAATGGTATAACAGCACCGCTCCTATGCCACATTATGTAGCTGTTTACCTGGGTGGTGCATACAATCTCAGTAAGCTGACCTATGTACCAAGACAGGCAGCTGTTAATGGCCGCATCAATGCCTACCAGGTACATGTAAGCACCGATAGCATTAACTGGACACAGGTGGCCACCGGCAACTTTGTAAACAGCACTGCTTCACAGGATGTGGTATTCAGCCCGACAGTAAAAGCTAAATATGTAAAACTGGTAGCTACGTCAGAAGTGAATGGTAATGCATGGACTTCCGTTGGAGAACTGACCTTCACCGGTTGCCCTGATACTACCATTGCGCCGATGATGCTGAAAACAACAGCGGCTGCGGGCATTAACGTATACCCAACAATGTTACAACGCGGTCAAAGCATCAATATCCGCGATAAAGCGGCTGGCAACCTGGTGGTGAAGTTGTATGATATGAATGGCAGAATGATAAAGACACAGCGCATCACCGGCAGCGGTAAAATTAATACCAGTGATCTGCCTGCAGGCGTATACATCTATAATATTTTCAATAGCAAAACAAGTACGCTTAAACAGGTAATGAGTGGAAAAATTGTGATAGCGAACTAATTGAAAACAAATAATATAAAAAGAGCTGCTTCAAATTTTGAAGCAGCTCTTTTTTATTGTAATGAAATCTAAAAGACATATTCGGATCAGGTTGAAAATCTGGGGGAATATCTTATACTCCCTGTAGTTAATCTTCCTTCTATCCCGAAAACACGTTCCCCGAATTATGTTATATTTATAGTAATCAAAATAATCTCCCATGGCAAAACAAATGTCTGTCATTCCCTTTACGGGAAAACTCGGCCCTCTCATTGGGTATAAGCGCAATGGCAACTACTTCCTGCGCTCCATGCCTGAAAGCGTGCAGCAAAC
>NZ_JBFREI010000012.1:0-256089 GCF_052114225.1 Chitinophaga sp. RAB17
CGTTCACGCTATCCGGTACACGTTCACGCTATCCGGTACACTGCTCAGTTTGATGGAATCACCGGCAGGGAATGGATACTGTGCATCCTTAATTGTCAGGTCAAGCGTAGCCGGTGCAAAGGTGTACACCGTGCTATAAACATCACTGACTGTTGGATTTACATGAATATCTTCCACATCTTCTACAAAAATATCAGCTGCTACTTTCAGTTCAGCAGCACCGGAAGTACCGGTAAAGCTGGTATCTGTTGGCAGACTGTAATCAGTACCGCGGGTTGCGGCGCCTGTAGATGGCAGCGATATCTTAATAGGTATTTCTGTACTCACACCTGCTGGTAAACTAAACCCAATCTGTTGGGTATTGCCTTCCGGCATACCGGCAGCAGGCGGCGTGAATGTGATCTTTGTTTTAGTCGCATCTCTRCGGGTAGCATCATAAATCTTCAGTTGTGCATCTGTTACCGTGTAACCGCTGGCGGCACCGGAGATATTCAGTTGCTCATCTTTTTCTATGATCTGGTCTGCGATCGCTTTGATCACTGCAGCCGTAGTAGTGAATACTGCCGTGTTTTTAGGGAATACGATCGACGTTTGCAGGTATTGGAAGTCAGTTGCAGCTGCTTCWGTACCGGCCACTTTCGTTGTTAARGTAATGGTCACTGGTTTAGCAGAGCTATAACCAGCTGGCAACGACATTTTGAACGCGGTGCTGTTGCCTTCATTCAATGTTAAGCTATCTGGTGTCAGTGTCAGTTTCTTCTGCGCTGGGTCCGTGAGATCTTTAACATAAATATGCGCGCTGGTAGCAGGCATATTTACATTGCCATTATTACCATCTACATTTAAAAGCCCTTCATCATTAAACACATTATTGGTCAATGTCTGAATTGCTGCGGCATCACCGTGATCCGCTCCGTTGGCAATGGTAATAGTAGTAGGGAGACTCGTATAACGGCTGTCTGCGATGGTAGAAGACACCACATCTTTGGTCAGGTTCACCGTCCAGGCTTTACCGGCTTTCCAGCCATTTGGTAACGTGGCGGTGATCACTGCACTTTGTCCTTCGTTCACGCTATCCGGTACGCTGCTCAATTTGATGGAATCACCGGCAGGGAATGGATACTGTGCATCCTTAATTGTCAGGTCAAGCGTAGCCGGTGCAAAGGTGTACACCGTGCTATAAACATCACTGACTGTTGGATTCAGATGAATATCTTCCACATCTTCTACAAAAATATCAGCTGCTACTTTCAGTTCAGCGGCACCGGAAGTACCGGTAAAGCTGGTATCTGTTGGCAGACTGTAATCGGTGCCACGGGTAGCGGCGCCTGTAGATGGCAGCGATATTTTAATAGGTATTTCTGTACTTACACCTGCTGGCAAACTAAACCCAATCTGTTGGGTATTGCCTTCCGGCATACCGGCAGCAGGCGGTGTGAATGTGATCTTTGTTTTAGTCGCATCTCTGCGGGTAGCATCATAAATCTTCAGTTGTGCATCTACTACGGTATAACCGGTAACAGTAGCACCGGTTATGTTCAGCTGCTCATCTTTTTCTATGATCTGATCCGTAGTCGCTTTGATCACTGCAGCTGTAGTCGTAAATACGGACGTGTCTTTCGGGAACACGATCGATGTCTGCAGGTATTGGTAATCGGTCGCAGCAGCTTCTGTACCTGTTGCATTCGTTGTTAATGTAATAGTCAATGGTTTTGCCGAATGGTAACCAGCCGGCAACGACATTTTGAATGCGGTACTGTTACCTTCATTCAGCGTTAAGCTATCTGCGGTCAATGTCAATACCTTTTTCGAAGCATCTGTATTATCAACGATGGTTACTTTAACATTGCCAGTTACCAGGATCCCATTATCCGGAGAACTTCCCACCAACACCAGGTCACGGGTATCATCAAATACATTATTAGCTGTATTGGTGATCGAAATTGTATCGGATAACGTGCGGCCGGCGGGGATGGTGACTGAATCAGTGGCAAAAGTATAGGTGCCGGGCAAAGCAGTTGAAGATCCGTCAGGAGTAAATTTCACCTTGATTGGAATCTGGGTGGAAATGCCGGAAGGTAACTCCGCCCATATGGTTGGATTCACACCTTCATTTACGCTGGCAGCAGAAATATGTAAAATGATGGGAGCCGTCATTGGCAGCTGTGCATCAATAATATCCAACGCAGCAGGAGTGTTGGTCAAAGCAGTGTTGGCAGCACTTTCTGTGAGCGTCAGAGAAAGATTGAGATGCTCAGTCCCTTCTATCTTATTGTCATTTATAATCTTAAACGCAACGGTAGTATTATTTCCACCAGTAATAATTGATGCGGTATCTGGCAATTGATAGTCCGCAACATCAGTAGCAGTAGAGGTACCCAGTTTATTTATTTTGATACCAATAGGCAGATCAGTAGTCACATGAGGTGGCAGACTAAAAGTTAGCAGCCCATCATAAGGCTCTTTCAGTAAGGCTGGCGCATCTGCTTTAATGGATACGGCTGTTAATGTAGGGTTCAATCTTGTTGAATCCTGCAGGATCAGCGATTGTGAAAAAGTTTGCGGTTCACCCATTACATCGGCATCCGCTTTAAACTTAATCAGCTCATCTTTTTCAATGATGCTGTCCAGTGTTGCTCTTACCGGAATATTTACACCATTGGAATCTATTTCTATGTATGCAGTTTGACCAAATGTAAAATCAGTACCAACTGTTGCCAGGGTACCGCTTTCGACAGACAGGGTTACTAACGTTCTTTCTGAAGCATGTACACCCGGAGGCAGTGCTACACGAACGCTATCAATAAAACCTTCCTTGATTTTTGCTGGCGTGGTAAGTACGATGTTCTTTGGTTCATCGTCTTTAATAGTATAAGTGCAGGTGGTGGCGCCGGCGTCAATAGTCACCAGCTGGTTGTCCGTTACCTGTTCCAGCTGTATGGTGAAATGCCGGCTGTACTCCAGTTTATTATTACCTATAATGCGGATATTTTTCAAAGGGATAACATCCCCAATAACATAGTCTCCCGGCGGAATCATATAACCTCCCTGGAAAGTAAAGTCGGTGCCCGGCACGGCGGCACGGGGATCAGCAGGATCTGCGGGAACCAGGTTTATTTTTACATAGGTAGGCACTTTTAAGGATGAATTGGATTTCACCTTAAGGTTCAGATTGAGGGGCGCATGTATATCCCCGGCATTGCCTTCCAATCCGGATGTATCCGTTATTTCAAAAGCAACAGTAAGCGGAGTGCTATAGGTACTGCTATTAGATATTGCAGGTACCGGTATGACAGCAGCGGTAGGGCTGTCATCGTAAGCCACACCAATCCTGGTGCTAACGGCTTTGGTTTCTTCTTCTTTTCGACCCATGAACACATCTACGGCCATTCCTTTCTTGGAGGGATCATCTACATCAGCCACTGAAATAGAATTACTCAGAAGACCTGTACCAGGATCTCGCGTCATCCTCGCTCCGAAGGCACCGACATAAAATGAACTAAAATTCCCGGATGCATGATAAGTATGAGTGAGTGGACCTGGCGTTGCATCAGTACCAAATACGTTAGTGCTTCTCGTGAGACCTACAACTGTTGGATTACTCCCGCCTCCCTCAATATAGCCATGTTGTACAGAGCTATTACTTGCTTTCGGCAAAACGGGATCATCCTGCATTGTCGCATATTCATTCACAAAAACATGCGGTTCAATGTAGTAGTTCGTATTGTATACTGTATAATCAATTGTATAATACTTGTTAGGTTTAATGTACGTGATCGTCATAGCAACCGTGGTAGGATAGCTCTGCCCGTCCGTAGGATCAACGCTAATTACATTACCGATCATGCTAACCTGGTAGGGATCACTAACTGAACCACTCCCCATTAAAGGAGAAACAGCATTATAATTAACGTCAAGAAGGGCTCCTGGTTGAGGAGGCACAATAACATTAATACCTATGTGAGTTCTTGCTCCTACGTATCCAGTCAGCGGATCTTTCGCCGTTTCTGTCTTTCCATTTCTGAATACCCGGTAGCTACCATCACTATTTATCTCAATCCTTAATCCATCAGTAGCACTTGTACCACCTCCGGGATTAATAACAACAGGATAAGTTTGCGCATTTACACCAATGCTTATAGTAAAAAAGGTGGCTATCAGGAATATTGCCCGAAGCAGGAACACGTGGATACGATGGGGCATACCTTGCTCATTTAATTTCGTAGGATAGGAAAGGAGTAACATATAAGCGTGTAAATTTCTATTTATACATATAGATTTTTAGTCAAAAATGTGAGAAACAGTCCTTTGTAAAACCCTATATGCGGATCTCTGTAATTGGCTCTCCCGGCAGCTTAAGCATTGTTCTTAATATCATCTGGTAAACCTGAAAAACCAGCCGCCGGCAATTATGTTAATGTCTCAATCTAATGGTGGAGGGATGCCCGAGACGCATTTATGGCTTTTTTTATGATTCCTATAATTATTTTATATCCTTCCACCTGTAGCACACACATAAATAATTAAATATAAAATCATATATTTTATTTAGCAAATCTATAGCAATATTTATATTAAATCAAATAATTTATCAGAAGAAAAGATATGTACCCTCCTAAGTGATTGGTTAACAAAATTTTATTCCTTTGACTGCAGTACGGGAACGGTACCATTATGTTAAAAGTTAAAATAACCCTAGATTTGCAAAAAACAATTCAGAATGTCTACAATTGCGAAATCCAACATTGATTTTAACCTCGGATACAAGGTAAAAGATATGTCTCTAGCGGCCTGGGGTCGTAAGGAGATAGAACTGGCAGAAGCAGAAATGCCTGGTCTGATGTCACTGAGAGAAGAATATGGTAATACAAAGCCTTTACAGGGCGCACGTATTGCTGGTTGCTTGCACATGACTATTCAGACTGCCGTATTAATTGAAACACTCGTTCACCTGGGCGCTGAAGTACGCTGGAGCTCCTGTAACATATTTTCAACGCAGGACCACGCTGCTGCCGCGATTGCTGCTGCAGGCGTACCTGTATTTGCCTGGAAAGGTTTGAATGAAGCCGATTTCGACTGGTGTATCGAACAAACCCTGTTCTTCGGTGGTGCTGACCGTCCGCTGAACATGATCCTGGATGACGGTGGTGATCTGACCAACATGGTATTCGACAGATATCCTGAACTGATCCAGCATATCAAAGGATTAAGTGAAGAAACCACTACCGGTGTTCACCGCTTATACGAGCGTATGAAAGCTGGTACTTTACCAATGCCTGCTATCAACATCAATGACTCTGTTACCAAATCTAAATTTGATAACAAATACGGTTGCCGCGAATCCTGCGTAGATGCGATCCGTCGTGCTACAGATGTAATGATTGCCGGTAAAGTGGCTGTTGTTGCTGGTTTTGGTGACGTAGGTAAAGGTTCCGCTGAATCACTGAGAGGTGCAGGCGCCCGCGTTATCGTTACTGAAATTGACCCTATCTGTGCTTTACAAGCTGCGATGGAAGGCTATGAAGTAAAGAAAATGAACGATGCAGTAAAAGAAGCTGACATCATCGTTACTACCACCGGTTGCCGCGATATCATCACCGGCGAACACTTCAAACTGATGAAAGATAAATGCATCGTTTCCAATATCGGTCACTTCGATATCGAAATTGATGTAGCCTGGTTAAATAAGAACTATGGCAACACTAAAGTTGAAATCAAACCACAGGTAGATAAATATACTATCGATGGTAAAGATATCATCCTGCTGGCTGAAGGCCGCCTGGTTAACCTGGGTTGCGCTACTGGTCACCCTTCTTTCGTAATGAGTAACTCTTTCACCAACCAGGTACTGGCTCAGCTGGAACTGTGGCTGCACTCAGAAAACTACGAAAACAAGGTATATGTACTGCCTAAACACCTGGATGAAAAAGTAGCCCGTTTGCACCTGAAGAAAGTAGGCGTGGAACTGGATACCCTGACCAGCGCTCAATCTGAATACCTCGGTATTCCGGTAGCAGGTCCGTTCAAACCAGATTACTACAGATACTAAGCCCGGCAGCACAAAGCTGAAGGCATAAAGCAAAAAGCAATTAAGGCGAATGATCAAAGCGAATATTAATTCCGCTCAGGTCATTCGCCTTAATTGCTTTTTGCTTTCCGCTTTCTGCTTTGTGCTTTCTGCCATAAGAAGTATTTTTGCATCATGACAAAGCTGAGTGTAAACATCAATAAGTTTGCTACCCTGCGAAATGCACGAGGAGGCAATCTACCAGATATATTAAAAGTGGCACAGGATTGTGAACGCTTCGGTGCCGATGGTATTACCGTTCACCCCCGCCCGGATGAACGCCATATCCGTTACCAGGATGTAAGAGACCTGAAACCACTGGTGACCACAGAGTTCAATATCGAAGGATATCCCTCACAGGACTTTATGGACCTGGTACTGGCCGTAAAACCACATCAATGTACGCTGGTTCCTGATCCGCCAGATGCCATTACTTCCAATACCGGCTGGGATACCATCGCCTATCAGTCACAATTGAAAGACGTGATCTCTACCCTGAAAAAAGCAGGTATACGCGTATCTATCTTTCTCAATGCAGATGTAAGCAAGGTTGAAGGCGCCAAAACCGCCGGAGCTGATCGTATTGAATTGTACACCGGCCCTTACGCTGAAGAATATACGAACGCACGCACACAGCCGCAAAACCTGCAGCTGTTCAATGACTATAAAAATACGGCGAAAGAAGCCACCGCGATTGGCCTGGACCTCAACGCCGGCCATGACCTGAACCTGGATAACCTACGCTTCTTCAAACTACATATTCCACAGCTGAAAGAAGTATCCATCGGACATGCACTCGTTGCAGATGCACTCTACTTCGGCCTGGAAAATACCATCCAATTATACAAGAGACAATTATCATGAAATAGCTTTTAGCCATTAGCTTTTAGCTTTTAGCAAATGCAGCGGAGAATACATAACATTTTCTTCGCCGCATTTGCTAAAAGCTAAAAGCTAATGCCTAAAAGCTAAAACAATAAAGCCATTCCGTTAATCTGGAATGGCTTTATAACCCTTAAAACAATCAACATGAAGTTCATAGCGGGGTCACAACAAAACCGATATGAACAGTATATAATTTGCTGTCATGACTGACAGCAATGTTACGCGCAATTACTTCTTTAATAACGCAATTTCCAGCACTTGGTTCATTTGCCTTACATAATGGAACTTCATCCCCTTGATATAAGAAGGATTAATTTCCTTGATGTCTTTTTCATTTTGCCAGCAAAGAATAATTTCCCGGATGCCTGCCCTTTTGGCTGCCAGTATTTTTTCCTTGATACCCCCCACCGGTAATACCTGACCTCGCAAAGTAATTTCCCCTGTCATCGCCAGGTAAGATTTCACCTTACGCCCGGTGAATACAGATGCCAAAGCAGTAAGCATGGTAATACCCGCACTAGGACCATCTTTCGGCACCGCTCCTTCCGGCACGTGTACGTGTACACTTTTTGTAGTAAACAACTTGGGATCCAGCTTCAGCTCCACTGCATGAGAATGCAGATAGCTCAGCGCTGTTACCGCCGACTCCTTCATAACGTTACCCAGGTTCCCTGTCAGTTTCAGATCACCTTTACCCTCACTCAAGCTGCTTTCTATAAATAGAATATCACCTCCTACATAAGTCCACGCAAGGCCCACTGCTACACCAGGAGGATTACCCACTTTATAAATCTCGTTGGAATAACGAGGCTTACCCAATATCCGCTGCAAATCCGTTTCTGTCAGTGATGCCGGTAAAGGTTTTTCCATAGCCAATTGCTTCGCCATATTACGCATGATGGCAGCAAACTGCCGGTCAAGCTCACGTACACCACTCTCACGGGTATAATCAGAAATCAGCTGCTCAATAACCGGGTTGCCGATCTTTACTTTAGCATCGTTCAAACCATGTGCATCCTTCTGCTTAGGCAGCAGATGCCTTTTGGCGATCTCTACTTTTTCTTCAATAGAATAACCACTCAGATCAATGATCTCCAACCTGTCGCGCAGCGCAGGATGAATAGAATTGATGTTATTGGCCGTTGCAATGAATAATACCCTGCTCAGGTCAAATTCCAGTTCAAGATAGTTATCATAAAAGGTGCTGTTTTGCTCAGGATCCAATACTTCCAGCAATGCTGAACTTGGATCGCCACGCATATCATTCCCTATTTTATCAATTTCATCCAGTATCATCACCGGATTGGATGATTTAATCTTGCGGATAGACTGCACCACTCTACCCGGCATAGCGCCGATATAAGTTTTACGGTGTCCCCTGATTTCACTTTCGTCATGCAAACCACCTAAACTGAGACGCACGTACTTACGACCAACTGCATTGGCGATAGAACGGCCGAGGGAGGTTTTACCAATACCCGGAGGGCCTACAAAACACAGAATAGGAGACTTCATATCCCCTTTCAGTTTCAGCACCGCCAGGTATTCCAGTATGCGCTCTTTGATTTTTTCCATGCCGTAATGGTCATGGTCCAGTATCTTCTTCGCCTTTTTCAGGTCGTAGCTATCAGTGGTATATTCGCCCCAGGGCAGATCCAGCAAAAGATCCAGGTGATTATACACCACGCTGTAATCCGGAGTGCTGGGGTGCATACGCTCCAGTTTCTCGATACCTTTGGCAAAAGCTTCAGCGGCAGCAGCAGGCCATT
The DNA here is from genome assembly GCF_052114225.1 of Chitinophaga sp. RAB17. NCBI lineage: Bacteria > Pseudomonadati > Bacteroidota > Chitinophagia > Chitinophagales > Chitinophagaceae > Chitinophaga > Chitinophaga sp. RAB17. The sequence continues at coordinate 8,722 of NZ_JBFREI010000012.1, forward strand.
TCTTTTCTTCTGCCTTACGCTTCATTTCTTTCAGCTCCCTGTCATTGGCATCACCACCCAATTCTTCCTTGATAGACTTCATCTGCTGCTGCAGGAAATAATCCCGCTGCTGCTTGTCCAGGTCCGCCTTGGTTTTATTGGTAATCTTGTTTTTGAGTTCTGCCAGTTGCAATTCTGTTTGCAACAGCTTCATCAGCAGTTCCGCACGGGTGCGCAGATTGTTAATCTCCAGCAGTTGCTGCTTGTCTTTGAGATCAGAATTAAGATTGGAAGAAACGAAATGCACCAGGAACGATGGATTTTCAATGTTCTTCAATATAATGCTGGCTTCTGAAGGCAGGTTGGGCGACAGCTGAATGATCTGGGCTGCCAGGTCTTTGATGGAAGAAATATATGCTTCAAACTCAGAATCATCTTCTGCAGCTTCGTCCTGCAAAACAGTAATTTTGGCTTTGAAGTACGGATCTTCCGTCACTATTTCATCTATTTTAAAGCGCTTACGCCCCTGTATAATGATAGTGGTGCCACCATCGGGCATTTTAATGAGCTTAACAATACGTGCCACGGTACCCACATCACTTAGATCCGTTACAGCCGGATCTTCTATTGTACTGTCTTTTTGCGCCACTACACCGATAGACTTATCAGTTTTGTAGGCGTCATTTACCGCTTTTATAGATTTATCCCGGCCTACCGTAATTGGCAGTACAACACCCGGAAACAATACTGTATTTCTTAATGGTAATAATGCCAGTTCATCGGGAATGTTTTCATCCTCCTGTCCCTCCCCATCTTCATTCAAAGGGATAATAGGCATGAACTCCATTTCATCTTCCGAATTTCCTAAATAAAATCTGTTCATCTGAGATATTTAAAGCCTCATGAGGACATTCTGTCAGACAATCCTGTGTACGTCCTCTTTTTTTAATGTATCCCTATATTGTCAAGTTTGATGCCAAGTGACTTGATGGCAGACCGGCTTTTAGCCCATATTTACAAGCCATTAACAAAAATGCAGCGAGGATAAATGTGAATCACATTTATCCTCGCTGCATTTATATTCGCTGTATTTTGCTAAAAGCTAAAGCTAATGGCTGAAAACGACTAGAAGCTTACGCCTACACCCAGCTGTATGCTCTGGTTTTTCCAGTTGCTGGTGGTAACAACGCTTTCTGCATTTTTCACATCATTAAAGCCAATGATATAACGGGCACTGATGTTAATAATTGGTAATTGCAACCATAAACCGGCAACACCAGAAATTTCACCACCTTTAAAAGCCTCCTTGGCAGCACCCAGTACTTTTTTGTCACTTACCAAAGCGCCAAACTGAGGACCTACCTGGAGTTTTAAACGCGGTGTACCTAAATCAATATTGGCCAGTAATGGAATGCTCAGATAGTTCAGGTTAATTTTCTTGCGGTCTTCAGCAGTACTTACACCTTTGTAGATATCGCTGTAATTATCGGTAGTTTCAGCTTTGGTAGAAGAGAATACCAGCTCTCCCTGTACTCCAAAACCTTTTACCAGGTTTACCTGTGCAAAAGCACCCAGGTGATAACCTAATTTAAATCCATCCTGAAAACCACTTCCATCCAGTTTTCCAAGATTGGCACCACCTTTTACACCAAAGCGGAGGAATTTAGTCTGAGCGTTAACAGTTGATACAGCAGCGATCATCAGCACTGCTACGGCTAGAAACAGTTTTTTCATAAATTATGTATTGTTGAGTAATGGTTAAAATATAGACGTTCCAGGTAAACGATACCCCTATTCCGTATTTACGATTTCCGTAAATACAAATTCCGTGCTATTTGTTAAAGAAATTAAAAACTGTATGCCATACGAGCAGTGAAATAACTCATAATACCCTGATCTGTACCGGTGAAAGACTTGAAAACAGTGAAGGACGGTGCGAGATTAATGCGGCCGAGAAAATAAGAAAGACTCATGGTAACATCTACCGCGCGGGGTTCAAATTCGGTATGATCTTCAAAATTCAATTCCTTACCCACATGCTTTTTAGTCTTCATGAGCTTGGGGGATCGGGTGATATACTGGAAAGCTTTGAGGTTGCTGTAATAGTTGGCTGTTCCCATGGTTAAATTAACGGAAGGCGTAAACATCAATACATCCGTTCGCCCCAGCATACCAGAAAAAATAAACGGGTGCCGCACTGCTGCAATAATATTAAAATCATTGCCACGCAGGGTTTCCTGGAGATGTGCTGCCTGGTTTACATCTTTTCCCCATCCGTAATCGAGACTGATACCAGGTTGCAGCCACCACTTGCGATAATAGAAATAGGCAAATATTTCATTCTTGATTGGCGTTGCCGGTACATCGCTGGAATCAGAAAATATATAGCGTGTATAAGAAATTCCTGTCAGGAAATCCTTGTTTTTCGTATAGTCGTAACCGGCGGTCAGATCCCATTCAAACCATGGGTTATTAATGGAATTAAAAAGATAATAACTGCTAACCCCGGCATAGAAGCCGCTTTTATGATAATAACTCAGTGAAGGAGATACAAATGTTTTTAAAACAATCGGAGACTCGAAGTTGGTTACTTTACTGCCATAAGCTGGATTATTGCCATACCCGATACCAGCCACTACTTCACTTTTTTGCTGTTTCTGCAACAGCGAATCAAGCTGTTTCTCCAGCTCTGCTAAAGTTTGCCCCGTTGCAATACGGCTACATAACAACAGGAAGGTTAAGAAGTATAGGCGCATGTTTAATGAGTACGTAGCCGCAATATAAGCGTAATTCAGCATTTAACACAGACGATCCCACGAACGGGACGAATGTGTGGTTAAACAATGCTTTTCTGTCGGTCAACCGGCTGCTATACCAGATCTATGACCGTAATTTCCGGGAGTACACCTACCCTGCCAGGATAGCCCAGGAAACCGAATCCACGGTTCACATAAAGGAATTGTTCGCCTTTCTTATATAATCCGGCCCACTCTTTATAGAAATACTGGGCCGGGCTCCATTTCAGCCCCGGAATTTCCACCCCGAACTGCATACCATGGGTATGGCCGGCCAGCATGAGCGCAATGTCCGGATATTCGGTACGCACCTGCGCATCCCAATGGGTAGGATCATGTGATAACAGGATTTTAAATGGAATATGTCCCACCCCTTCATACGCGCGCTTCAGGTCACCATAGCGGGGGAAACGTTTAATAGCACTCCAGTTTTCTATTCCCAGCAGGGCGATCTGTTCTCCGCTGCGCTCCAGCACCACATTTTCATTCATCATCAGCTTCCAGCCCAATTCTCCGTGGAGTGCTTTGAGGCGTTCCAGGTTTTCGTGCTGCATGGCGCTATATCCATTAGGGGTTTTATCCGGCCAGGGGTAATAATCGCCATAGTCGTGGTTACCCAGGGTAGAATACACGCCCATTGGTGCCTTCACCTGTCGGAATGCATCCATCCATTCGGTCATTTCATCCGCCCGGTCATTCACCAGGTCGCCGGTAAACAGCACCAGGTCGGCCTTTTGATCATTGATCATTTTTATACCTTTCAGTACCGCCTCGCGGTTGGCGAAGCTGCCGGAATGGATGTCGGAGATCTGCACGATGCGTAGCCCTTTAAATGAGGCTGGCAGTTGCTTAAACGCCATTTTAATTTTATGTACCCGGTAATTGTATTTATTGGAGAATCCATAAATCAGCGTGGCGAAGAGTGTTCCTCCGGTAATGAGTCCCAGCCTGCTGAGAAACTGGGAACGCGACAGTCCACTTACTACCCCGGTGGTGTCCGGCGCCGGGTTGCCCGAAAAGCGACGGATCACCCATAATACCCCCCTTCTCACGTCATCTAACAGCAGAAATACCGCTGTCAGCAGCTTTGCCAGTACCAGACCAATGAAAATGGCCATCAGGTAAGATTTCAGCGTTGCAGGCCAGTTATGCCAGTTGATATAKGGCAGTAAAGCGATCATCAACAGACAGCTGATGGATATGAACCAGTAAATGGAAAAAGTAATGTTTCTTACCCTGGGGGCAGACATGTACACCATCGCCTTGATAGCCTGGAACACGTAAATATCCAACAGTAGGAGGAAAACAACTAGTATCATAGAATTCAGCCCAGGTCGCATTATGAAAATTTAATATAGATATATAATAATCAGGCAATTTAACACAAGTAATCTGGTTTTAAAAGTTAAAACCGGTATCTGTAAGTATACAGACGAATAACAACGGGAAGAATTGTATGTTTTTATTTTTTTTATTAAGTTAAGAGAAACAGTACATTTGCTGGCTGACCAGTATACAATAGATAATTTTAATATTTTAATAATATATTAAACTTACCCCTGCTTAAACTGGTTAAAAACTAACCCGTTAACATATTGAGGGACCTGTTCTGCGAACAGTTTGTGTATAAATAAATATACTGCAGCACCTGATTTTTATGTAATCGTTGTATTTTTGTCCGATTAAGCTACTTTTAATAGGGTTACTTTTAAATATAAGGTGTAGATTAATTGCGGAATACGGAGCAGTATATCTCCCCAAAATCATTTTCGTAATTTATTAAATCGGGGAAGAACGCTCCGATCACGCGTTTCAGGGTAATATCAGTCTTTTCAAAAGGAAGTCTGGCCGTTGAAAAGCGAAATTCGTTTGTTTTGGCAAACGGGTAGTTCACTCAAATGGATTGATTATGAAGTATACTTGCTACGGACATTCTTGTTTTGCAGTGGAGATAAAAGGGAAAAAAATTCTTTTTGATCCTTTTATTACGCATAATGAACTGGCCCAAAAAGTAGACGTCCATGCCATAACGGCGGATTATATATTTGTTTCGCATGGTCATGATGATCATACCGCGGATCTGGTAGATCTGGCCAAGCGGACCAATGCCACTGTGGTATCAAATTATGAGATTGTGACCTGGGCGGGAAAACAGGGGGTTGAGAAATTGCATCCCATGAATACCGGCGGCAAATGGAAGTTTGATTTCGGCACCGTGAAATGTGTAGTGGCACAACATTCCAGCAGCTTACCGGATGGCACTTATGGTGGCAACCCGATGGGTTTTATATTTATGACGGAAGAAGGGAGTTTTTATTATGCAGGTGACACTGCGCTCACATTAGACATGGAGCTGGTACCGGCAATTGCCTCTCTGGATTTTGCCGTACTACCTATCGGTGATAATTTCACGATGGGCATTGAAGATGCAATTGCAGCAGCAGAACTAATAGAATGCGATAAGATAATCGGTGTACACTACAATACTTTCGGCTACGTTAAGATTGATGTTGACGCTGCCGTGCAACAGTTTGAAGATGCCGGTCTGGATCTGTTACTTCCTGAAATAGGAAGTACCATAGAGGTTTGAGGAAGAAGTGATCATTACTGATTTATCCTTTATCCTATAAGATAACCTTGAATTTTTAAATTACACAATGGCTAGAATAATCGCAATCGCTAACCAGAAAGGTGGCGTAGGAAAAACTACAAGTGCAATAAACCTGGCAAGCAGCCTGGCTGTGCTGGAATTTAAAACATTGCTGGTAGACGCGGACCCTCAGGCAAACAGCACCACAGGACTGGGTTTCGACCTGCGTAATGTGCAGCAGAGTTTGTATGACTGTATGGTGAACGATGTGCAGGCCAAAGACGTGATACTTGAATCAGATACACCCAACCTGAAAGTACTGCCCTCCCATATTGACCTGGTAGGTGCTGAACTGGAACTCATCAATCACCCCAGCAGGGAAAGAGTGATGAAACAGGTAATTGATACTGTTGAAGCTGATTACGATTTTGTGATTGTAGACTGCTCTCCTTCTCTCGGTTTGATCACCGTTAATGCACTCGTGGCATCCAACTCTGTGATTATTCCCGTACAATGCGAATTTTTTGCACTGGAAGGTTTGGGAAAATTGCTCAATACCATCAAAATTGTGCAGAGCAGATTAAACATAGAACTGGAAATTGAAGGTATCCTGATGACCATGTATGATGGTCGTTTGCGCCTGAGCAACCAGGTAGTGGATGAGGTAAAACAACATTTTGAAGAAAGCGTATTTAATACGATCATTCACCGTAATACCAAACTGGGCGAAGCTCCCAGCTTTGGTAAATCCGTAATTATGTATGATGCCGCCAGTACCGGTGCGATCAATTACCTGAACCTGGCCAAAGAAATTCTGCAAAAACATAATTACACTAAAATTAAATCCAAAGACAAAATCCTAGCTATCAACGATGACCAATCCAAGTAAGAAAGAGGCATTGGGTAAAGGCATCCGCTCACTGCTTCAAAACATTGATACAGATCTGAAGCAAACTGCCGGCGCCCTGGGTGATAAGGTAGTAGTTGCTGCTACCGGTATAGAACGCATTCCGCTCGATCAGATTGTTACCAATCCGAAACAGCCGCGTCGTGACTTTGATGAGGTTTCTTTACAGGAGTTAAGCCAGTCTATCAAACTGCACGATGTTATTCAGCCTATTACCATCGCTAAAATCAGCAATAAGAAATTTCAGCTGATTGCCGGTGAAAGAAGACTGAGAGCCAGCAAACTCGCTGGTCTGAAAGATATTCCGGCCTACATCCGTCAGGTAAATGACCAGGAACTCCTGGAACTGGCCCTGCTGGAAAACCTCCAACGCGAAAACCTCAATGCCATTGAAGTTGGCCTGAGCTACAAACGGTTAATGGAAGAATGCACCCTCACACAGGAGCAGGTAGCCGACCGTATGGGCAAAGAAAGAAGTACCGTAACCAATTATATACGTTTACTCAAACTGCCACCGGATATCCAGGTAGCAGTACGCAATGGTCAACTCAGCATGGGGCATGCCCGTGTACTGACCGGCGTGGAAAATGTGGAAAACCAGCTTTTCCTCTACAATGAAATCCTGAAAAGTGGATTGTCAGTAAGACAAACAGAAGAACTCGCGCGCAGGATTAATCAGTCCGACAAGAATCATCAGCAGAAATCTGCCAAATTAAAGTTAGCACCTGCTTTTCAGAAAATACAGGACAAACTCGCTACTCACTTCTCTACCAAAGTAAAACTGGACAGAGGGAAAAGCGGCAAAGGCAGTATTTTAATTGAATTCTATTCAGATGAAGAACTGGATAGCATCCTGGAAAAAATAGATATATACGGTGGCTAATAAGGCGGAATACATACTTCATTCACTACAACGTTGCGCTCTATTGTTTTTGCTTACGATGGTACTTGCTGTTCCTCTCCGGGCACAGGATACCTTACGTCCTATTGCAAAAACAATGGATACACTTATACGGCCTATACCGGCTCCCGGCACAGATACAGCGAAAGCAAGTGCCAATAAAGCCATCTTTACAGATTCTGCTTACATCCCCAATTCCAAACTGCCACATAGCCCGCGTAAAGCAGCACTTTATTCGGCAGTATTCCCGGGATTAGGTCAGGCATACAATAAAGAATACTGGAAAATGCCACTGGTCTATGCGGCCATTGGTACCTGTACTTACTTCTTTATTGATAACATGAATACGTATAAGATATTCCGGGATGCTTACCGCCTGCGACAGGATGGTAATCCGGATACCAATGATACCAATAAGCTGACTGTGGGACTGGATGCGGAATCCATCAAGATATACCGGGATCAGTTCCGTCAATATGTGGATTATAGTGTATTGTTCTTTATACTGGCCTACGGCCTGAATATAGTGGATGCTACTGTATTTGCGCACCTGCGCAACTTCGATATGTCCGATGATCTCAGTATGCGTATCTCTCCTACCCTGATCAATAACCGTACACTGGGTATTGGGGTTAATATATCCATAGGCGGCAAAAAAGCCAGGGGAAGCCGCTACTTTGCCGGCCGCTGATCATTCTTTTATCCATCAACATCACATACAACTAATAAGGGTCATGAAAATTGCGCTCATCGGATATGGTAAAATGGGAAAGGCAATAGATGCTATTGCTACTGCTAAAGGGCATGAAATTGTTATCCGGGCAAACAGTAAGCACCTCCTGACAAAAGAAGAGCTGGAACAGGCAGATGTAGCTATTGAGTTTACTGTACCTGAAACAGCCTACCAGAATATCTTAAAATGCTTTGAAGCCAATGTACCCGTAGTTTGTGGTACAACCGGCTGGCTCGATAAGTTACCTGAAATAAATGCCATCTGCCTGGAAAAGAAGCAGGCTTTTTTACATGCTACCAATTTCAGCGTGGGCGTAAATATATTCTTTGAACTGAATAAAAAACTGGCAGCCCTCATGGCCAGCCAGCCTCAATACAATGTATGGATGGAAGAAATCCACCATACCCATAAAAAAGATGCACCCAGTGGTACTGCCATCACACTGGCAGAACAACTACTGGCATCCGTTACCCGTAAAAACGGCTGGGTAAACGAAGAAACCAACCAACCCGAGACACTGTCTATTATTTCCAAAAGGATAGATCCGGCACCGGGCACACACACGATCAATTACACTTCCGATATCGATGATATTACCATCACCCATACAGCGCATTCCAGGGAAGGCTTTGCTGCCGGAGCTGTAGTAGCGGCAGAATGGCTGAAAGGAAAAACCGGCGTATTTACCATGCGGGAGGTATTGGGATTATAGCGTTTAGCTTTTAGCCATTAGCTTTTAGGGAAATGCAGCGGAGTTCAATATTTACCACCTTCTTTGCTGCATTTTCCTAAAAGCTAAAAGCTAATGGCTAAAAGCTGAACACCTACTAGCTAAAAACTGCTTATCTTTACAGGAATATAAAGTGTGCACCGCACTATTAGTTCATCCGGGAGGGATGCAAATCAGTCAGTATGTTATCGAAAAAAACACAATACGCATTTCACGCATTAGTACACCTGGCAGAGAATGTAGATAAAGGTCCCATCCTTATATCTGAAATCGCGCAGGAAAAAAATATCTCTATCAAATTCCTGGAAAATATATTACTGGAATTGAAGAATGCCGGCATCCTTGGCAGTAAAAAAGGAAAAGGTGGCGGTTACTACCTGATGCGCGCTCCTAAGGAGATTGCATTGGCGAAAATCATCCGCCTGCTGGATGGCCCTATCGCCCTGCTTCCATGCGTGAGCCTGAATTATTACGAACGTTGCGAAAACTGCCGTGACGAAGCCGTTTGCGGTCTCAATGAAGTAATGGGAAAAGTGAGGGACTCCGCCCTTAAAATACTGGAGAACAAAACATTAAAAGATATCCTGACCCGGAACTAAAGTCCTGGTTACAGGTACTGTAAGAGCCGGCTGATATGGCCGGCTACCTGCCTGACTAATGCTCCCTCATCTCTTTGCATTCCCGGATAACTACAGAGCACCGCTCCTAACTCCCCCTGCTCATTATCATTGATTTATTGAAAATAAATCACATATCAAACTCATAATAATACCAGCCACCACAGCGGATCCGTAAGAAAGAAATAAATTTTTATCTTATTAGTCTATCTTTTTTATAGGTTTTATGTATTTTTGTTAGAGGAGTGACCGTAATTACTCCGCTGGCACTAGACACATCAATCAATAAGGAAGATCTACATGACAGACATTACCACCGCGCTGGTCAACAAGCCGGTGGAAGAAGCCATACAGTACCTGTTGGAGCAATACCCGGGCGCAGTGGCGTTTTCCACCTCATTTGGCCAGGAAGACCAGGTAATAGCAGATATTATCTGGCGTAACCACTTGCCGGTTAGAGTTTTTACCCTTGACACGGGCCGCCTTTTTCAGGAAACATACGATGTAATGGACCTCACTATGGCCCGTTATAAGCAACCTGTAGAAGTGTATTACCCGGAAACCGCTGCCATCGAAAAACTATTAGCCGCCAAAGGACCCAACAGCTTTTATGAATCAGTGGAAAACCGCAAGGAATGTTGCGGCATCCGCAAAGTAGTTCCACTTAACAGGGCACTGGAGGGTGTAAAAGTATGGATCACCGGCCTCAGGGCAGAACAGTCTGATAACCGGCAGGGCATGGAAACACTGGAATGGGATGAGCATCGCCATCTCTACAAATACAATCCACTGATCCACTGGGGCTTTGATGAAGTACTGGCTTACCTGGAACAACATAAAGTACCCTACAACAAGCTGCACGACAAAGGCTTCGTAAGCATTGGCTGTGCACCCTGTACACGTGCCATCGAACCGGGAGAACACCCGCGCGCCGGCCGTTGGTGGTGGGAACAATCACAGAAAGAATGCGGACTGCACGGATAACCGTTACCGTCATTAAAAAATTAGCTTTTAGAATAAATAATTATAGTCCATGACTAATCAAATAAATTGGGAGTTTCCACAGGCACTGGAAGATGAAGCAATTTACATCCTTCGCGAAACCGTAGCACAGTTCGAGAAACCAGTGCTGCTGTTTTCCGGCGGAAAGGATTCTATCACACTCGTACGACTCGCACAAAAGGCTTTTTACCCAGGTAAAATTCCTTTTGCTTTATTGCATGTGGATACCGGACATAATTTTCCGGAAACCATCGCCTTCCGTGACTGGCTTGTCAATTCACTTGGACTGGATATTATCGTGAGAAATGTACAGGACAGCATCGACCAGGGAAAAGTGCAGGAAGAAACCGGCAAATACGCCAGCAGAAATGCCCTGCAAACCGTTACCCTGCTGGATGCGATCGAAGAAGGTAAATTTGATGCCTGCATCGGTGGCGCCCGTAGAGATGAAGAAAAAGCACGTGCCAAGGAAAGAATCTTTTCTGTACGGGATGAATTCGGCCAATGGAACGCCAAAATGCAACGCCCTGAATTATTTGATATCCTCAATGGTAAAATTAATATCGGCGAAAACGTACGCGTATTCCCGATCTCCAACTGGACAGAGCTGGACGTATGGAACTACATCGTTCGCGAAAAGCTGGAAATCCCCTCTATCTATTTCTCCCATGAAAGAGAAATCATAGAGAGAGATGGTCTCTACTGGCCTTACTCTCCTTACCTCAATACCACCGCTGATGAAGTACCTTATCTCCAGAAAGTACGTTTCCGTACCGTAGGCGATATGACCTGTACCGCAGCCGTTATTTCCGAAGCGGACAAACTGGAAGATATCATCGCTGAAATCATGGAAGCCAAGATTTCTGAACGTGGCGCACGTATAGATGATAAACGCTCAGAAGCTGCCATGGAAAAGAGAAAACAGGCAGGATATTTCTAAACAGCTATTAGCTAGTAGCGTTTCTGAGCAAGGAGTCCTTTTAATAATTTGAACACATTTTTTTGCGTTGGCACTAACTGCTAACCGCTAAAAGCTAAAAGCTAGAACAATATGGAGGTTTTACGTATAGCCACTTCCGGTAGTGTAGACGATGGTAAAAGCACTTTAATAGGCCGTTTATTATACGATACCAATTCTATTCCGCAAGATAAAATGGAGGCACTCCATGCCGCCAGCAAGCGTAAGGGGCTTGACTTTACAGATTTGTCGCTGTTGACAGACGGGCTGGTAGCAGAACGTGAACAAGGCATCACCATCGATGTGGCGCACATTTACTTCTCCACTCCTACCCGCAAATACATTATCGCTGATACACCCGGGCATATTGAATATACCCGCAACATGGTCACCGGCGCTTCCAATGCCCAGGTATCACTGATTCTCATTGATGCACGCAGAGGAATTGTAGAACAAACCCACCGTCACTTTTTTATTGCCAACCTCCTGCGTATTCCTTACCTCGTGGTATGTGTAAATAAAATGGACCTGGTAGAATACAGTGAAGCACGCTTTAACCAGATAGTGGAAGATTTCCAGCAAATGCTGGACAACGCCGGGTTTAAAGGACAGGAAGTAAAGTTCATTCCTATCTCTTCCCTGTATGGTGAAAATGTGGCTTCCCGCACCGGTGCTATCGACTGGTACCAGGGTGCGACACTGCTGGAATACCTGGAACAGGTTTCCTTTGATCATGAAGACCGTCTTCATCCGGCACGCTTCCCGATACAAAGTGTGATCAGACCCAGAACCACCGAATACCACGATTTCCGTGGCTTTGCCGGCAAAGTTGCCAGCGGCCATTTCACCGTAGGCGATGAAGTAATATCACTGCCTTCCGGAACAAAGAGCCGTATTAAAACCATTGAACAGTTTGAGAAGCAACTAACGGTAGCGCATGCACGTGAAAGTGTAGTGATCACACTGGAAGATGAAATAGACAGCAGCAGAGGTAATATGCTCGTAAAAACAGATGAGGTACCTGCGCAGCTGAAGGAAGTAAATGCTAACATCTGCTGGATGGATCAGCAAAAACTGGTGTCTGGCAAAACTTATTTACTGCAGCATGGCGTGAACCGTGTAAAAGCAAAAGTGCAGCAGATCCATTACATCACAGATGTAACCAATCACCTGCAAACAGCCAACAAAACAGAAATGGGATTGAACGATATCGGTAGAATTTCGCTGAAAACAGCGGCTCCTGTATTCGCAGATTCTTACCATACCAATCCTGCTAACGGGGCATTTATTCTCATCGATGAGTTTAATAATACCACCGTGGCAGTAGGATTTATTGAGTAATCAGCCATTACTATAAATAGAAAAGCAGCTAAGATGGGATAACTTAGCTGCTTTCCTTTTTGTAAAATATGCTTAGATGTTCTTCAGCATATCTTCCGTCATCCGGGCCAGATCATACTCTGGTTTCCAGCCCCAATCCTGACGAGCCTGGCCATCATTAATGCTGTTAGGCCAGCCATCCGCAATCTGCTGACGATAATCAGGCGCGTAAGACATTGTGAAATCAGGAATATGTTTTTGAATCTCTGCACCGATTTCCTTTGGAGAGAAGCTCATGGCAGAGAGGTTATAAGCAGAACGTATGGCAATTTTGGACGCATCAGCCTCCATCAGTTCAATCGTAGCCCTGATCGCATCCGGCATATACATCATCGGAAGGTAAGTGTCTTCAGACAGGAAGCTGGTGTACTTTTTATGTTCTTTTGCTTCATGGAAAATTTCAATCGCGTAATCCGTGGTACCGCCGCCTGGTGCTGATTTATAGCTGATCAGACCCGGGTAACGTAAGCTTCTTACATCCACTCCAAAGCGGTGGTTGTAATATTCGCACCAGCGTTCACCGGCAAACTTGCTGATACCATAAATGGTAGTAGGCTCAATAATAGTGTGCTGTGGTGTTTCCGCGGCAGGTGAATTAGGACCAAATACCGCGATGGAACTAGGCCAGTATATTTTATCAAGATTTTCTTCTTTCGCAATATCCAGTACATTGAGCAGGCTTTGCATATTGATATGCCAGGCCAGTAAAGGATTTTTTTCACCAGTAGCAGATAAAATCGCTGCCAGCAGGTAGATCTGGGTAATGTTATGGCGGATAACCAATACATGCAACATCTCCTTGTTCATAACATCCAACGACACGTAGGGACCTGTTCCTTTCAGCAAATCGTGCTCTTCACGAAGATCCGAAGCGACAACGTTGGTATCTCCATACATCTTTCTTAAAGCCAGGGTCAGCTCTACGCCAATTTGTCCACAGGCACCAATTACCAGAATCTTATCTTTCTTCATACAAAAATATAATAGTAAGCTATTTTTTAAATCGGACCGTAATATTAACGGGTTCGCAGCTATTTCCGTTCATGACATCACAGCGCATGACAATGCTATAACAATAAAAACTACAATGCGTGTTTTGCATCGTTCCGGATTACAATATCATGACAATTAAGCCAAACGGCAGGCTTTACGCTGCCTGCCTTTGCGGTAGAATGACTATCTTTGCACCTTCAATTAAATGACCCAATTTTTTTCAAGATATGAAGCATTTAAAATCATTATTCAAAGAGCAATACAACCCTGAAAATTTCTTCCTGATTGCCGGACCCTGTGTAATTGAGGAGGAAGAAATACTGATGACAGTAGCAGAGAAAGTAACGGCTATCTGTAAACGATTAGCGATCCCTTATATTTTCAAAGCATCTTACCGTAAAGCTAACCGTACCAGTGTACATTCCTTTACCGGTATTGGTGATGTAGAAGGACTGGAACTGTTGCAGAAAATAGGTAAAACATTTAACGTACCTGTGACTTCAGATATTCACTCTGCCGCAGAAGCTGCCATGGCAGCCGCTTACGTAGATGTATTACAAATCCCTGCTTTCCTTTGCCGTCAGACAGATATCCTGCTGGCAGCGGCGGAAACAGGTAAAGTGGTGAACGTAAAGAAAGGTCAGTTCCTGAGTGGCGAGTCTATGAAATTTGCCGTAGAAAAAATCAAAGGTGCCGGTAACGATCATATCATCCTGACGGAACGTGGTACCACTTTTGGTTACCAGGATCTGGTAGTGGATTACCGTAACATTCCTATCATGAAACACCTGGGCGAGCCGGTGGTGATGGATTGTACCCATTCTTTACAGCAGCCTAACCAAAGCAGCGGTGTAACAGGTGGTAACCCGCAAATGATCAGTACCATTGCCAAAGCAGCCATTGCTACCGGTGCAGATGGCCTGTTCATAGAAACACATCCTGATCCTTCCAAAGCTAAATCTGATGGAGCTAATATGCTGCGTCTTGATCTGCTGGAAGAACTGCTGGAGAAATTAGTAGAGATCCGCAGGGTCGTAAGATAGCCGAAGGTGTAAAGCATAAAGCAAAAAGCTATTGAAGCGAATGATCAGAGCGAATATTATTTCCCGCTTTGATCATTCGCTTCAATAGCTTTTTGCTTTATGCCTTCGGCTTTTTTTATTATATTCATGAAACACAAAACTCAGCTCACTATGATTAGTATTCACGAATTAAAATCAGGTGATACCGTTATCACAAATTACGGAGGCGCGGAAAAAGAGGGAAAGATTTTACAGGTAGATCATGAAGATAAGAAAGTGTTGGTGGCTACGGATGAAAATGAGTACTGGTACGATCTCGACAACCTTTTACCCATTCATTTAACAGAAGCGACCCTGTTAAAGCTACAGTTCCATAAAGACGAAGCGGCGTCTTCTGCATCAGGAGGGACCCTGTATGTAAGAGGCCCTTTTTCGGTCCGCTGGTTTGAGGCAGGCCATAAGCCCCTCATACAACTGCACTACCGGGATGAAACCCGGAATCTGAATGCGCCTATCACCCTGAATGAATTGCAGAATCATTATCATGGTATGACGCTGTATCACCTGGAATAGCCCGTACTATAAAATAATAAAAGAGGGAGTGAGATTAAGCATCGCTTATTTTCACTCCCTCTTTCTATTTTTCATGTGGAGGGTGGTGTTACGCCATCCAAACACATTAAATTAAAATCACAAATAACGAAGGGGATTCCTTCTGGCATTCTGGATATAATTTTTCATGTTCACCCAGAACGCAAGAATCATATATACAATGAGCGGGGACCCCATTGTTAGAAAAGTGGCATAGATGAAAAAGATGCGTATACGGGATGTGGCCACGCCCAGTTTATCTCCAATAGCGGCACAAACACCGAACGCCTTCCATTCCACAAAATCTTTTATCCGGTTCATACATCAAATTTATCAAATTCCGGCTGGAAAACCAAGCGAAAAACGGTAGTGGACACTAACTATTTAGTGGGCTGAATATCAGCATCTTTGCTCCCGGTGGGTGTTTCTGTGCATAAGAAAGCAACTGCAAACAGGGGAGATAAATTTAATATAATAGTTTTTGATAATTTTCCAGGGAGATAAAAACCTTCCTTTTCCTTGATCTGCCTGTATTTTAAGGAACTGTTAAAGTAGCCGCAGTTTATGCACAGTTCACTATATCTTAAGTATTTAATTTAAAAACTTGTTGTTTTTAGTTAATTTTGCGTGCAATTTTTAACCGCTCTTAAATAATTTTTTTGCCATGGTGTTTGATATTGACATGATTAAAAAAGTGTATGCGGCATTACCGGGTAAGGTGGAAGCAACCCGTAAGATGTTAGGTCGCCCGCTCACGCTTGCTGAGAAGATTTTGTACGCTCATCTGTATGCACCTACTCCCACGCCCTACGAAAGAGGTAAATCCTATGTTGAATTTGCTCCGGATCGCGTAGCTATGCAGGATGCAACTGCCCAGATGGCGTTGCTCCAGTTTATGACCTGCGGCCGTGATAAAGTTGCGGTTCCCTCTACTGTACACTGTGATCACCTTATACAAGCCAAGGTTGGCGCTACACAAGATCTTGCGACTGCTATTGACACCAATAAAGAAGTTTACGATTTCCTTTCCTCTATTTCTGATAAGTACGGCATTGGTTTCTGGAAACCAGGTGCTGGTATTATTCACCAGGTAGTACTGGAAAACTATGCGTTTCCGGGTGGTATGATGATCGGTACTGACTCCCACACTCCTAATGCCGGCGGTTTAGGCATGGTAGCGATTGGTGTTGGTGGTGCCGATGCGGTAGATGTGATGGCTGGTTTACCATGGGAGCTAAAAATGCCGAAACTGATCGGTGTGAAGCTGACAGGTAAAATGAGTGGCTGGACTTCCGCTAAAGACATTATCCTGAAAGTGGCTGGTATCCTCACTGTAAAAGGTGGTACCGGCGCTATCGTGGAATACTTTGGTGAAGGTGCTGATAGCCTGAGCGCTACCGGCAAAGGTACTATCTGTAACATGGGTGCTGAAATCGGCGCTACCTGTTCCCTCTTCGCGTACGACAGCAAAATGGCTGACTACCTGAAAGTGACCAGCAGAGCTGATGTTGCTGCCCTGGCTGACGGCGTTAGAGAACACCTGCGTCCGGATACAGAAGTGTATGCAGACCCTGCCAAATACTACGACCAGGTAATTGAAATCAACCTGGACGAACTGGAACCCTATGTAAACGGTCCGTTCACACCGGATCTGGCATGGCCGATTTCCAAATTTGCACAGGCTGTGAAAGAAAACAACTGGCCTGAGAAACTGGAAGTAGCCCTGATCGGTTCCTGCACCAACTCTTCCTACGAAGATATTTCCCGCTCTGCTTCCCTGGCACAACAAGCCATCGACAAGCAACTGGATATGAAATCTGAATTCACCATCACTCCCGGCTCTGAACTGGTACGTTTTACCATTGAAAGAGACGGTTTACTCAATACTTTCGACCAGGTTGGTGGGGTAGTACTGGCAAACGCCTGCGGCCCCTGTATCGGTCAGTGGGCACGTCATATTGACGATCCTACCCGCAAGAACTCTATCATCACTTCCTTCAACCGTAACTTCGCGAAAAGAAATGATGGTAACGCTTCTACCCATGCATTCGTAGCTTCTCCGGAAATTGTTACTGCTTTGGCCATTGCAGGTGATATCACCTTCAACCCGCTGACAGACAAACTGAAGAACAAAAATGGCGTAGAAGTGATGCTGGATGAACCAGTAGGTTACGAACTGCCCGTGAAAGGCTTTGCCGTAGATGACGCTGGTTACCAGGCGCCTGCTGCCGATGGTAGCGGTGTTCAGGTAAAAGTATCTCCTACCTCCGACCGTCTGCAACTCCTGGCACCATTCTCCGCCTGGGAAGGTACAGACCTGAAAGGCCTGAAACTCCTGATCAAGGCGAAAGGTAAATGTACAACGGATCATATCTCTATGGCTGGTCCATGGCTGAAATACCGTGGTCACCTGGACAACATTTCCAACAACATGCTCATTGGTGCGATCAACGCATTCAACGATAAAAGCGATACCGTTAAGAATTCCCTCACCGGCGAATATGGTGCAGTTCCTGCTACCATGCGCGACTACAAAGCACACGGTTTTGGTGCAGTAGTAGTTGGTGACGAAAACTACGGTGAAGGCTCCAGCCGCGAACACGCAGCAATGGAACCACGTCACCTTGGCGTTCGTGCTATCCTGGTGAAATCTTTCGCCCGTATCCACGAAACAAACCTGAAAAAACAGGGTATGCTGGGTCTGACCTTCGCTAACAAAGAAGATTATGATTTAATCCAGGAAGATGATACCATCGACATCAATGGTCTGACCTCTTTCACTCCAGGTAAACAACTGACTGTTGTCCTTCACCATAAAGACGGCAGCACAGATGAATTCCCTGTAAACCACACGTACAACGAACAACAGATCGAGTGGTTTAAAGCAGGTGGTGCACTGAACGTTATCCGTGCAGAAGCCGCTAAAAAAGCATAGTTAACTATTTAGCATAAAAGCAACGGGCAGAAAGTTTTTTCTGCCCGTTTTCTTTTTAAATTGAGCGCGGAAAAAGAACCCGGCATATGCAAGTATCAGAATTAAGAGCCCCCTGGACCCAAACCAACTTCCCCTACACGGATGATCTGATGTTCATTAACCAGTCCTACGTTACCATGATGATGGCCTACCAGGAGGAGAAACGCCATTACCACGATATCTCGCATATTTTACAGCTGGTATCCCTACAACAAGCCTATACCGATCGTATCCTGGACAATGAAGTGGTCCTTTTCTCCATCTTCTTCCATGATATTATATATAACGCGCAGCGTTCTGATAACGAAGAAATGAGTGCAGCCGCCGCCGTTACACATCTCCGAAAAATTGGCTTTCCAGCGGAGAAGACAACTGCTGTAAATGACTTCATAATAGCTACCAAAACACATATCAATCCGCAGAACAATCCGGACCTGGATTATTTCCTCGACTTCGATCTGCAGATATTAGGGGCTTCTCCGGAGGCTTATCAACAATACACCCGACAAATAAGACAGGAATACAGTATCTACCCGGACCTGTTATATAAACCCGGTCGTAAAAGGGTATTGCAGCATTTTCTGGAAATGCCGGCCATTTTCCGTACTCCTGTTTTCAGGGAACTGTATGAAGAAAGCGCCCGGAATAACATCCAGGCAGAAATTGACACTTTATAATCAGGATATATGAAACGAATCGTAGTTTTTTGTGGTTCAAGTGCAGGAAAGGACCCCGTTTACATGGAACAGGCTAAATTACTGGGCGCAGCACTGGCAGAACGCCAGCTTACATTGGTATACGGCGGCGCTAAAGTAGGACTCATGGGAGCAGTAGCCGATGGCGCGCTGAATGCCGGCGGACAGGCAATCGGTGTATTACCCCATTTTCTGCAACAAAAAGAACTGGCGCATGAAGGACTGACGGAACTGATCCTGGTAGATACCATGCACGAACGTAAAACCAAAATGAATGAATTATGTGACGGTGTCATTGCACTACCCGGCGGGTTCGGTACTATGGAGGAACTGTTTGAAATGCTCACCTGGGGTCAATTAGGTCTGCACAAAAAGCCTATTGGCCTCCTCAATATCAACGGCTTTTATGATGCCCTGATTGAGCTTTCGAAAACCATGACCAGCAACGGTTTCCTCAAAGCAGAAAACCGGGATATGCTGTTATGCAGTAATGATATCAATGATTTATTGCAGCAAATGGAGCAATACGAGCCACCGGCTAACTCCAAATGGATTTCGCCGGCGCAGAGTTAAATCTCTTTTGCTTTCCACAGTGGTTTCTTCAGTGCAAACCTGCGCACCAGACTCACCCTGAAATTGCCGGTACCAAATGTCTGGTAGGTATGCGGTATCGGCATACCGCTGCGGATGTTCATTCCCACGTAATGCACCCCTGCAAAATAACGGCTGGAATTATAGCCAAGAGAGGCCCTTACAGTATTACTGAATTGTAAGCCCACCTTACGGCTGACTTCTCCGCTTTCCAAATAAAGACTGGTCACATTACCTCCTAAACCTGCTGTGAGGGACAGCGACAAAAAGAAGTGCTGTTGTAATACAAACGTATAGGCATAACCGACATTGGCAGCCAGAGAGGAAATACCTGTTTTATAATAGTGTTCCTCCCGCAGAAAGTTCGTATCTGCCATAATAGATGGGATCAGCGAAGAATCTCCCTTTACCCGGCCCAGGAACATTTCTCCGCCTACGATAAAAGAGCCGGCACTTTTTTTCTGGTATTCATTCTGCAGGTTTGGTGCACGATAGGAGAAACGTTTGTCGTTGAAAATATACTGCACATTCAGTCCGAAATCTATATTCCTTATATCCGGCCGCTGAGGATAAGGGTTTTGAGCAGCATATGCTTTGCCAAATACTTCCTGTGGATTGGCTATATAATAGCCTTTGTAATATTGTCCGTAGAAATCCACTACTATTTTACGAAGATAAATATGCGATTGCAGATCAATGTACTTTGTCTTTCCGTATTTATCATTTTGCTGATTAATGAATGGCAGATTAAAGCCCAGGTTAATCCCAACAAACCTGTAGTTCGCACCAAATCCAATATTAAAGGGGGTATTGGGTCTGTACAGGATATCTTTTTTCTGTTTCCTGTCGAGGATATCAAATTTCGTGTATTTACGGGAACCATACAGCCGGCCGGTGATATCTTCCGTATGATCTTCTATATAAGCCGTATCATTTTCTGTTTTCAACCACTTCCAAAAGCGGCCCTGAGCCTGCATCTGCGCAGCTCCTGTCAAAAATACGATCAGCCATACTAAAATTCGTAGGTTCATAAACGTTGTAGGTTAATTCCGATGTTGATGATCAGGGAAGTTCAACGACTTCCAGGTTCTGAATATTGCCTTCAGCTACCTGAAAGCGCAGGAGCGTTTTAACTTTGTGCCACCCTTGTTGTCCGCATGCACCCGGATTCATATGTAACAAATGCAATGCCGCATCGGGCATCACTTTCAGAATATGAGAATGGCCACAGATAAAGAGTTTGGGGGGGTGTTGTTTCAACTGTTCTTTCACACCGGGGGCATATTTCCCCGGATAACCGCCAATATGTGTCATCATCACCTCTACTCCTTCTACGTTAAACCGCAGCGTTTCGGGATAACGGATACGGATATCCGCGCCGTCAATATTCCCATATACCGCCCTGAACGGCTTAAAGGCTTCCAGTTTATCCGCCAGTTCCACATTACCGATGTCGCCGGCATGCCAGATCTCATCCACTTCTTCAAAGTACTTAAATACCTGCGGATGCAAATAGCTATGCGTATCCGACATGAGTCCTATTTTTTTCAAGGGAGAATTATATTAATATTTTTTACTTTGTAGTTATATGTCTAAAGAAAACGCTCATCCTATTACTGCGTGTTTGCTTATTTGCTGCCCTGATCGTCCCGGCATAGTAGCTGGCGTATCCCAGTTCCTTTACCAGTTGGGTGCAAATATACTTGATGCAAGTCAACACAGTACCGATCCCCGTGAAGGATTATTTTTCATGCGCATGGAATTCCAGCTGGACCTCCTGGATAAGCCGGCGTTGGAAGCTGCTTTCCAGCAGCAGGTAGCCACTCCGTTACAAATGGAATGGAAAATTGATTACAGCGACCGCCGTATGCGGATGGCCATTATGGTCTCCGCCTATGATCATTGTTTGCTGGAACTTTTATGGAGATGGAAAAGCGGGGAACTGCCGGTCGATATTCCGCTCGTTATTTCCAATCATTCCCTGCTGGAAAAGGAATGTACGGCAATGGAGATTCCGTTTCATTACCTGCCGGTTACCAACGCTACCAAAGCGGTACAGGAAGACGCTGCTATCCGCCTGCTGGAGGAACATCAGATAGATTTTACCGTACTAGCCAGGTATATGCAGATATTATCGCCACAATTTGTTAGCCGATATCCACAGCGCATCATCAATATTCATCATTCTTTTTTACCAGCTTTTGCGGGTGCCAGACCTTACCTCAACGCCTATACGAGAGGGGTAAAACTGATTGGCGCTACTGCCCACTATGTGACCAATGAACTGGATGAAGGGCCTATTATTGAACAGGATGTGGCCAGGGTAAGCCATAAACATACAGTAGAAGACCTGGTCATGCTGGGACGTGATATCGAGCGGCAGGTGCTGACCAGGGCAGTAAAAGCACACGTGAATAACCGGGTGATCCTGCATGGCAACAAGACTATTGTATTCTGATAAAAACGGGGCTGACGAATTTGGCGTTTGTCAGCCCCTGAAAGTTTATCCTTTCCCGCCTTTCATTCTTCATGAACGTAGCCGTTTTTTTACCAGCTACCACGATTAATAAAGACGATTACTATCTGGCTATAAACTTCGCTAACTTCTTTCCAGCCACTGCATAGGATTCCATAATCCGCATACCGGTATCATAGTCAAAGCCCATCATCCGGCCGGGTGCATCCTCAATGGATATTTTAGCGACCACCTTACTTCTGTCAACGGTTTCCACGATCGTAGCTTCAGCATCAATATAGGAGTTTTTACGTGCTACCCCCACATTAAATCCCGGTTCAATAAAAGTGGTGTGAAAAATCATGGTGTACTTTGCATTTGGAAACTTTCCTGCCTTTAAATCACCGTTATCATTGAACAGCGAATCAAACTTTGGCTCATACCTATCCTTCCGGTCTTCCTTCCATGCCTTGGCCCAGGTGTCACCTTTCCCGTCTTCTTTCTTGTTGTACTCCGTTGTTTTCTTACTGATATAATCCTCTTCACTGTTTTTGCCAACAGACAGATGATCATACGTAAATTCAACATTGAGTTCTTTCTGATCTTTCAGGGTAGCGAGGTCTCCGTCTACCAGTTTAATTTTTTGCGCCATTGCGGGGATGCAAAGCGTAGTTAGCAGTACTGTGACTGCCATTTTGGGGAGTAGTTGCATAACATACAATTTGAAGCAAAAATATTGAAATTATCTAGATACCACTCACTCCCGGGAATTTTATTTTATCTTTAAAGAGATGCTACAAGCTGCTTTATATCATTATCTCCGCAAGGAATGCGATGCCGTCACCACCGCATATACCACCTTGCAACAGTTGCCCGGTGATGCCGGTGCGATACATGAAATGCGGGTGGGCGTAAAAAAACTACGGGCTTTTTTTTCGCTCGTAAAGCAACTACCGGATTACTCCTTTGGAGCCGGTAAACATTTGCATACGGTAAGACTCATACAGGCAATAGGCGGAGCTTCCAGGGATACACAGCTACAGGAGAAACACCTCCGGGACTATGAGAAAAGAGTAAAGTGGCGCTTTTCGTTTGCACATTTGTTGCTTAAAAACAAACAGGCCACTGCTGACGAGCTATTACAGGCTACCATAAAACACTGCTCTCTTAAAAAGTTAGGTTCCCTACCTGAAAAATTTAAGGAAGCCATTGCCGATACCGATCATACTGCCGCTACAACCGTGCTGATCAAATTTTTGCAGCAACAACACCAGCGTATTACACTGCCCGCCAGCAGGGCCCATCATACTGTTTGGCATGGAGTACGAAAAGATACCAAGGCATTATATTATCAGCTCACCATACTGGAACAGGTACTCCCCTCTGCCCACACCGATGTACTCACCGCACATACGAAGAAAGCAGGCGAACTACTGGGACAATGGCATGATACCAGCGAATTATTGTTATTCACAAAAGCAACGATCGCACAACTGAAGAAAGAAAAAATCACCTTACCGATGAATGCATCTCAACTGGTACAATTACTACAGCTGGATGTGAAGGAGCAACTGGCATTGTGCACTGTGCAGCTAAGGCAACTGATAGCAGTTAGCAGTTAGCTTTTAGCTTTTAGATTATAGCGAATAAGTATCTGCTAAGAGTTATTCGTTATAATCTAAAAGCTAACTGCTAAAAGCTAACAGCTAAAACGGTTCCTCGCCGCTGTAAGCCATTACTATTTCAAAAATGAGGGAGGCTGCGAGTTTGGCAGTACGATTGTCGATATCCAATGAAGGGTTGAGTTCTGCAATATCAGTACCTGCTACTTTTCCGCTTTGTAAAATTCTGCGGTAGCACTGCAGGAATAATCCTCCGGGCATGATCCCGTTATAGGCCGTAGCACTTACACCAGGTGCAAAAGGAGCCGCAAATACGTCCAGGCAGGTAGTCAGATATACTTTATCCACCTGTCCGAGGAAATGCTGAATAGCGGCAAATAAAGTGTCTTTATCCTGCAGGTGAAAGGCATCTGCACTTACATAGGTAGTATCTTCTTCACCGGCGATATTAAAGAGCTGTCGGGTATTTCCATTCTTCTGAATACCTAATGCCAGGTAATGAAAAGGAGTACCAGCCTGTTTGGCATCCTGTGCCAGTTGCCAGAAGCCTGTACCAGAGCTGGGGCCTTCTTCTCCCGGAATACGGATATCAAAATGTGCATCAAAATTAATGAAGCCTATCTTTTGCTGCGAAGCAAAGCGGCGTATACCACTGGCATGCCCGTACGTAATTTCATGTCCGCCGCCGAGTAGCAGTGGCAGGTATCCCGCTGTGAGTATGGCATTTACGGCTTCACTCAATACCTGCTGCGCATTTTCCAGTTCGCCGTTCACACAAAGAATATCTCCTGCATCGAGTAAAATCGTTTGTTCGTTAAAGTGTACCGGGAAGTTGGCAATGGCTTTACGCAATGCTGCCGGGCCTTCTGCCGCACCGGTTCTGCCTTTATTACGGCGTACCCCTTCATCGCTGGCGAAGCCCAATAACACGATCCCTTTTTCTTCCGGCTGCAATGCCGGCAGTGGTGCCTGTAACAGGTCTACTACTTTAATGACCTGGTGCCAACGCAGCAAATCTGGTACGGTGCCATCTATGCGACCGGTCCACGAAGTAGTTGCTGTTGGCTGATAGCTATCCTTTGTTATCATAAATTACGATACTAGTTCTCCTTTTTTCCAGACCATAGCAGGTTTCATCTTACCCTGATAATAAAGAATATCCCGGTAATCACTGGTAGGATATGCCTGCAGATCTGCAGCATATCCGGCTACCAACTGACCTGCATCTTTTAATTGCAATGCAGGGGCTGCTCTTACAGTAAGCGCGGCCAACACTTCTGCTGTGGATAATTTTTCTGCGGCACTCATCACGGCGGCTTGTATCAGCAAATCGCCCATAGGCGCTGATCCCGGGTTCCAATCGCTTGCTATCGCAACACTTGCGCCGGCGTTCAGTAACTTACGCGCCGGTGCATATTGCATACCCAAACCTAATGAAGCACCCGGCAAAACTACGGCAACTGTATTGGAATTCGCCAGTAAGACAATTTCTTTTTCACTGCTGGCTTCCAGGTGATCTGCCGATAAGGCACCAGCAGTCACCGCTACGGCTGCACCACCTGCACTAAACTGATCGGCATGTACGGTAGCTGCAAATCCCTGTTGCATGGCCTGTTGCAAAAATGCAGCCGCTGCGGATGCAGAAAAGGCTGTTTCTTCAATGAAAATATCTACCCGGTTGCTGAGCTGCTCCTGCTGCAATACCGGCAACAGCTCGCTTACTACCCATTGCAGGTATTCAGTTTCGCTTCCGGCATAATCACGTGGTTTCATATGCGCGGCCAGACAGGTAGAAATCAGTGTAGCTTTGGTATGCATGCCTGCCTGTTGTATGGCGCGCAACATTTTTAACTCTCCTTCGAGATTAAGGCCATAGCCACTTTTCACTTCAATGGTGGTCACCCCTTCTTTTAAATGCCGGTTGGCACGGGCCACCGTATTTTCGGTAAGGGTAACGACATCGGCTATACGTGTTTTAGTAACGGAATCCCAGATACCGCCGCCCGCACGCGCTATTTCCAGGTAACTCTTACCAGCTATGCGCATCGCATAATCACGATTACGTGTACCATCATAACAAATGTGTGTATGACAATCGATAAAGCCGGGCAATAATACCAGGGGCGTATCCATGAAAGCGATCTCACTGTCCGGATATTTTTTCAGCAATGACTTGTAGTCTGCAACGGCGATGATCTCTCCGTTTTCCATTACCACACCACCTTTTTCTATCACTGCCAACTGCTCATCCTGCAACGTGCCTTTCAGCGACAGACCTGTCATTGGCAGGATTTGAGCAAAAGGACCGAGTAAAGTTTTCATTAGCTTTTAGCTTTTAGCAGTTAGCTTTTAGCCTGTAGCGGAAAACTCTTAGCGGATACTTATTCGCTATAGTCTAACTGCTAAAAGCTAAAAGCCAACAGCTTAGTAAATATTGATATCAAATTTTGCTCCCCATTCCTGTGCTTTTTCATATCCGGCATCTGCATGGCGGAAAATTCCCAGGGCTGGATCATTGAACAGTACGCGGCTCAGGCAGGCGGCCGCGCGGTCTGTACCGTCGGCCAGTACTACCATACCGGCATGTTGGGAATATCCCATTCCTACGCCGCCACCATGATGGAAAGATACCCAGGTAGCACCACCACCGGTATTGGCCATCAGGTTCAGCAAGGTCCAGTCACTTACTGCATCAGAGCCGTCTTTCATAGATTCTGTTTCGCGGTTAGGAGAAGCTACGGAGCCGCAGTCGAGGTGATCCCGACCAATTACAATCGGCGCTTTCACTTTACCGGTTCTCACCAGTTCATTGAAAATCAAACCTGCTTTTTCGCGTTCTCCCATACCCAGCCAGCATATGCGGGCAGGCAATCCCTGGAAGGCCACTTTCTCTCTCGCTTCTTTCAGCCAGTTGATCAGGTGGGTATTTTCCGGGAACGCTTCTATCAGCGCCTGGTCAGTAGTATAGATATCTTCCGGATCACCGGAGAGGGCCACCCAACGGAAAGGACCCTTTCCTTCACAGAACAGCGGGCGGATGTACGCCGGTGTGAATCCCGGGAAGTTGAATGCATTGGCTTCTCCCCCTTCACGGGCAAATTCACGCAGGTTGTTACCATAATCAAACGTTACAGCACCTTTCTGTTGCATTTGCAGCATGAAGCCTACGTGGCGGGCCATACTTTTGAGCGACAGTTCGCGGTAGGCAGCTGCATCTTTTTTACGCAGATCCAGTGCGGCTTCCAGCGTCATGCCATTGGGTACATAGCCATTCAGCGGATCATGTGCGGAAGTCTGATCCGTGAGGATATCAGGTATGATATTATCTTTCAGCATACGTTCCAGCATATCGCCGGCATCACTAACCAAACCAATAGACAATGCTTCCCCTTTCGCCTGTGCGTCCCGGGCCCATTGAATCGCTTCTTCATAAGAATACGTCATGCGATCGATGTAGCGGGTATCCAGTCTTTTCTGGATACGGGTAGGATCGATATCAGCACCAATAAATACGGCGCCGGCCATGGTGGCCGCCAGTGGCTGTGCGCCGCCCATACCGCCAATACCTGCTGTCACCAGCAGTTTGCCGGCGAGACTGCCGTTAAAATGTTGTCTGCCACATTCCATAAAGGTTTCATAGGTCCCCTGCAGAATGCCCTGTGTGCCGATATAGATCCAGCTACCGGCAGTCATCTGACCATACATCATCAGGCCTTTGGCGCGCAGTTCATTGAAGTGGTCCCAGGTAGCCCATTTGGGCACCAGGTTACTGTTGGCCAGCATGACGCGTGGCGCCTGCGGATGTGTGCGGACAATACCAACCGGTTTACCGGATTGTACCAGCAAGGAATGATCCTCGTCCAGCTCCAGTAATATTTCTATAATTTTTTGCAGCGATTCCCTGTTGCGGGCGGCCTGGCCGATGCCACCGTATACCACCAGTTCATCGGGGTTTTCGGCTACTTCTGCATCGAGGTTGTTGAGCAACATGCGCAAAGGCGCTTCGGTTTGCCATGATTTGGCATGCAGCTGTGCACCATGTGGCGCTTTATAATGCGGGTGAGCTGCGTATGTTTTAATAAAGTCCAAACTGGTCATTATAAAGTCCGTTTAAGTTGAGTTGATGTTGGGCCGCAGCTTCATTGGCTACGCGCACCAGTGACTGGTCAGTGATGATATTGTGCAACGCTGCAATATCGTAGGCGAAGATGCGGTCTTTGGTAGCAAAGCTTACCTTCTCCCGCGTATATTGATGTACTGCTTCCAGCACCGGGCTGGATTTCAGCGGGCGGCGGAAATCCACTGCCTGTGCAGCATACAGCAATTCTATCGCCAATATATATTCGAGATTGCCAATTACCTGGTTCAATTTACGACCACTGATAGATCCCATGGATACATGATCTTCCTGCCCCAGGGAGGTAGGCACACTATCTGCGCTGGCAGGGAAACACAGTGTTTTATTTTCCGTTACCAGGGCGGCAGTGGTGTACTGCGGGATCATGAAACCGGAGTTCAGACCGGCGTCCTGGATGAGTAATTTTGGTAATCCATATCTCCCTTCAATCATCATATAACAACGCCTGTCGGAGATATTACCCAGTTCCGCAGCAGCCACAGTAGCATAGTCCAGCGGTAAAGCCATTGGCTGACCGTGGAAGTTACCACCACTGATGGTATCTTCTGCACTGAAAATAATCGGGTTATCTGTAACGGCATTCAGTTCAATAGTGGTGAGTTCCTGCAGGTGTTGCCAGGCCGTACGTGAGGCGCCATGTACCTGTGGCATACAACGCAGGGAATAAGGATCCTGTACGCGGCCACAGTCCACATGGGAGGACATGATCTCTGAATGCTCCAGCAATGTCTTCAAGCGGTGCGCTACCAGCTGATTGCCGGGGAACGGACGGATGGCATGTAAACGCGGATCAAAAGGTTTGGCGGTTCCCATCAATCCTTCGAGGGATAAAGCGCCGATAATATCCGCTGCTTCCAATGCATTGTGCAGGCGTTGTACCGCCTTCACCGCAAACGACAGGATGAACTGTGTACCGTTGATCAGTGCCAGGCCTTCCTTAGGGCCCAGTACAATCGGGGCGATGCCTTCCTGCTGCATCATGGCTGCCGTATCTGTTTTTTGTCCTTTATACCATACATGTCCCAAACCTATCAGTGGCAGGAACAGGTGCGATAATGGCGCAAGATCACCGGATGCGCCCACAGAGCCTTTTTCAGGCACCAGTGGCGTTACTTTATGATCGATATGCCAGATAATGCGTTCCAGGGTAGCCAATGCTGCGCCGGAAAAACCTTGTGCCAATGCATGCACTTTGGTGATAAGCATGATGCGGGCAATTTCTTCCGGAATAGGTTCTCCTACGCCTACACTATGGCTTTGCAGGATATTATACTGCAGGGCGCGGGTATCTTCTTCCGAAATTTTGGTATCACACAAGGGACCGAAGCCAGTGTTAATACCATATACCGTAGTATGCTGAGCTACGATAGTTTGTACATACCCGAAGCTGGTTTGTACGCGTGTAACTACTTCCGGTACCAGTATGCCTTTCACTTTGCCGGCCGCAATATCAATGGCGGTGGCAACAGTGAGCTGGTCTATACCGTACTTAAAAATATCACTCATGGTCAGTCAATTTTTCTGGTGTATGAAGGATTATAGTTGTTTCTTAATTCTTTCTGATAAAGAAGTTTGTTGCACTGATTGTTCAATTTGTGCGATGGCAGCCAGCACCTGCTGGCTTTGTTTATTTTCCATGACCAGTTCGTTCATGGCTTCGGTGATAGCGTCCCAAACGGGTTGTATCTGATGCAGGAGTTCTTCGCCTTTTTTGGAGAATGCCACGAGTTGACGACGACCGTCTTCTTTGCAGGGCGTAGTTTTCAGCAATCCTTTCTTTTTCAGGTTGGTGACCATCTGGCTAACGGCCGAATGGGAGATTTCCAGTTGTTCTGAAATGTCTATCATGGGTACCGGCTGTTGTTTTGACAACAGGTAGAATACCGGGAACCAGCTGGCATCAAAGGGAATCCCCGCCTGTTCGTATACTTTATTCACTTCCATGAGGAAGTATTCACTCAGGCGGCGCAGGCGGCTGCCAAAAACAAGATAGCCTAATGATGGATAGAATGACATGAGGAAGAATTACAAATTAAGAATTACGGAATAGTAGGGAGATATCATCGAATGTTATTATATATCCTTACAACAACCATTGATATTATGTAAGCACTTATACAATATTACGAAAGAAAAATGGAAATATTATAACAGTTGAAATATTATATAAGCACTTATACAATTTTATAAAAGAAAAACGAAATACGCAGGTTAGCAGCTAATATCCGCTAAGATTTCCCTGCCCTTCGTAATTCGTAATTCTTTACTTGGCTGTTTGTTTCTTTTTGATATCAAACCAAAGGGGGGAAGTATCAGTTACATCGCCATTATAGTTAATGGAGAGTTCTTCACCTTTTTTGATATCACGCCGGGTGATGATGCTCATGGTTTCTTCGGTGAAGTCCATTTCATACTCACAATTCGGGTGATAATCGTGGTTGTAGATAGAGCAGAAGCCCAAAGCCACACAAGAACGGGTTTCTTTCGCGCCCCAGAGGAAAATATAATTATGGAGTCTTGTTTTATCCACAATTTCAGTATCATCGTAAGAGAGAACCAGCACGGGTGAAGTCTCTATTCTTGTTCCGGCCGGGATCTTTTCTTTTGTATAGACTCCTCTGCCTCTTCCCTTAGACTTATCAATGTACAAGTACGGCTTTATCATAGCTCAATTTCAAATAAAAGAAGACGTAAAGTAAAGTTAAAGGAAGAAGTTATCAAAATCATGTTTAAAAAATTTAGGTTTGCGACCCGGAAATTATTTTTTTTGCCTATTATCAAGCAGTATATATGATCAATTATAACCCGAAAGAATGGTTTACGTTTATTTTTCGCCTTCATAAAGCGGACACCGTCAGAAAGCTGTTTCCTATGTTCATTGCGCTTTCTGTCTATTCAGCTTTCATCGCCTGGCTGGAGCTGGAAGTATGGAAACTATCGGCCAACAGTGAAATTTCCAAGATATCGCTGATGCATGGATTGCTGAGTTTTGTGATTTCCATGTTGCTGGTATTCCGTACCAACACCGCATATGACCGTTGGTGGGAAGGTCGCCGGCAGTGGGGCGCCCTTGTCAACAGCAGCCGCAACCTGGCGATGAAGATACAGGCGATGTTACCTGCAGACAACCACGCCGACCGGTTATTCTTTAAAGTGATGATTCCGAATTTTGCCTATGGTTTGAAAAATCATTTACGGAAAACCTACCTGCATGACGAAATGGAAACCATTCCGGGAGTGGAGCCACAGCACATGGATATCAGTAAGCATGTACCTAATCAGCTGGCCCAGCTGATCACCGGCAAAACCATGGAACTATATCGCAACGGGCAATTGACGGGCGATCAGCTGATTTTGCTGAACCCTGAGTTACAGTCTTTTGCTGATGTATGTGGCGCCTGTGAGCGTATTAAAAATACGCCTATCCCTTTCTCCTACAGCGTTTTTATTAAAAAGTTTATATT
Source organism: Chitinophaga sp. RAB17 (assembly GCF_052114225.1). Taxonomy (NCBI): domain Bacteria; kingdom Pseudomonadati; phylum Bacteroidota; class Chitinophagia; order Chitinophagales; family Chitinophagaceae; genus Chitinophaga; species Chitinophaga sp. RAB17. Next base: position 39,859 of record NZ_JBFREI010000012.1, read on the forward strand.
CTTCTATGTGATGTCTATGCCTTTTGCCTATGTATTCAGCCTGGGGTACCTGATCATTCCGATGATTGTGTTCATCTTCTTTGTACTGGCGAGCCTGGAACTGATTGCAGAAGAAATTGAGGATCCGTTTGGCAAAGACGCCAATGATCTGCCCATAGATACTATTTGCAGCAATATCCGACTGCATGTATCAGAATTATTATAACGACTGTCCCGGCAGCGTGCTATTTTAACTTATTTTCGCAGATAGAGGCAATTTGTACATGGAAAATGAAGCTTTACTGGAAAAATTCCAGACACTGACAGAAGAAAAGAATTACCGCGAACTGTCAGTATATCTGGACGACCAGCTGATAACGGATATAGCCGAACTGATTCACGAAGATCCTGATGAAGCAGATGTCATCATTAATAACCTGTCGATCAGCAGAGCGGCAGCGGCTTTTCGTATCCTGGACTTTCCATTGCAGGAAGATGTTATCCGCACTTTATCGGCCGCTAAAATAGCGGAGCTCATGAATGAGCTACCGGCGGATGACCGTACAGCCTTCCTGGAAGAGCTTCCGAGTGAGGCGGTAAAAGAACTGATCAAGCTGCTCGACCCGGAAGAGCGGCGTATTACCCTCTCTCTCCTTGGTTACAAGGAAAACAGTGTGGGTCGTATCATGACGCCCGATTACATCGCAGTACGGGAAGAGTGGACTGTGAAAGAGGTGCTGGATTATATCCGCGAACATGGTAAGGATAGTGAAACGATTGACGTAATATATGTGATTGACGAAAAGGGACACCTGCTGGATGACTTCCGGATCAGGGAGTTCCTGCTCGTATCCCCGGATACCGTGGTGCATACCCTCATGGATGACCGGTTTGTGTCGCTCCATGCCAACGATGACCAGGAAGAGGCCATACAGGTTTTCCGGATGGAAAACAGGGTAGCCTTGCCTGTAGCAGATGATCAGGGCATATTGCTGGGTATTGTGACCATTGACGATATGTTGTGGATCGCCAACGAAGAACATACAGAAGATATTCAGAAGATAGGTGGTACCGAGGCACTGGATGAACCCTACCTCGATATGCCTATCCTGAAACTGATTAAAAAGCGTGTAGGCTGGCTCGTAGTATTATTTATCGGAGAAATGCTGACTGCAACTGCCATGGGCTTCTTTGAAGACGAAATTGCCAAGGCGGTAGTGCTGGCACTCTTTGTTCCACTCATCATTTCCAGTGGAGGTAACAGTGGCTCGCAGGCTTCCACCCTTATTATACAAGCCATGGCCCTCGGCGAAATCACGGTAGGTGACTGGTGGCGCGTGATGCGCCGGGAAATCATTTCCGGTCTGATCCTGGGCGGAGCACTGGGCTCCATTGGCTTTATACGTATCCTGCTCTGGAATACTTTCTTCCACACTTATGGTATACACACCGTATTGATAGGCGCTACAGTAGGCATTTCCCTGGTAGGCGTGGTGCTCTGGGGTACCCTTTCCGGTTCTATGCTGCCATTGGTATTAAAGAAATGTGGTGCGGATCCGGCTACGTCCTCTGCCCCCTTTGTGGCCACCCTGGTGGATGTTACCGGGTTACTGATCTACTTTACGGTAGCATATACTTTGATGAAAGGAATCTTGTTATAGCTTTTAGCCGTTAGCTTTTAGCTTTTAGAAAATGCAGCGAAGAAGGTGTTATATGGTCTTCGCTGCATTTTCTAAAAGCTAAAAGCTAACGGCTAAAAGCTCCTAATAACATATCTCTTTTAATGTCGTTCCATCCTTATTCTTTCTTACAATAAACAATCGGTCATATTCATTCTCCCCGATAGAATCCGTATGAGGCCTTGCTCTCAGGCTATGCAAAATGGGGATAATGGTATTGGAATGGCCTACTACCAGGATACGTTTGCCCCAGTCTTCATGCCGGGTTACCTGGTAAATAAAGGATTCACCGCTGGTATCGGCGGCATAAAAGCAGGTATCCAGGTGTAAGTGAATCCGGAGACTGTCGGCGGTAGCCACCGATCTTTTATAAGGCGTAATGTAGATTTTATTCAAACCGGAATCTTTCAGCAACCGGTATAGTGCCCCTGCTCGTTCCTCACCGGCTATCGTTAAGGTAGAATCCGGGCCTGGGTTCCTTTCTGCATGCCTGATCACGTAAAATGTACCGGTTAAAAAGGTAGTATCTTCTGATACCAACACGGGCTGCCGGGCTGGTCTTCCGGGCTTACAGGCCACAAAGAGCAAGAGGGAAAGTAAGATTGGCAGTATGCGCATAGAGCGGATTTAGAGCAGATGACCGCAGTACGTCCATCCAAAAGTTACGGCAATTTATGATTAAACCGTTACATTTATTCCCCAACAAAATAATGAACCGATATGAGAAAATGGGTATTACCCGCCATTATTTTTTTATCAGCCAACCGCATCTATGCCCAACAGGCAGGCCCGCTTACTGTAGAAAAGATTATGCGCGATCCTAAATGGATAGGAACTTCTCCTGATAATGTTTTCTGGGGCACTGACAATCAGACCGTCTATTTCAGCTGGAATCCCGACAAAAATCTGACCGACTCTCTTTACTATACCGGTATTAAAAACAATACTCCCCGCAAAACGGCTGCAGATGAGCGCGCGCTCATCACTGCCCGGTCAGGTGGTACTTACAATACCGATAAAACATTACTAACGTATAGCTATGAGGGGGATATTTATTTACTGGAGATAAGAACCGGTAAGACCACCCGCATCACCAATACTACTGCCACTTCTCTCAATCCGGCATTCAGCTTCGGCGGCAAACAGGTGGTGTTTCAGCAAAACCGTGACCTGTATGCCTGGGATCGTGCATCTGGCCTCATCAGCCAGCTGACCAGCTTTGACACCGGCAGCAAACCTGTTGAAAAAGAAGAGAGCCAGAAAGGCAATGCAGAAGAGAAATTCCTGAAAGCCCAGCAACTGGAGCTGATGGAGGTGGTTCGTGATAAGAAAGCCCGCAAAGATGCGGCTACCGCCTTTAATAAAGCACATGAAAACAAAACGTTAAGGCAACTGTATCTGCAGGGTAAAAGACTAATGAACCTGCAAATCAGTCCTGATGGCCGTTTCATTACCTACAGCCTGTTCAACGCTCCTGCCGATGCCCGCAATACCATTGTACCGGAATTTGTAACGGCTTCCGGCTATACAACGGATATCCCCTCCCGCGATAAGGTAGGTGCACCACAAGGCACTTTTGAAAGTTATGTGTACGACCGGCAGCGCGATACCGTGCTTCCTGTTAAAACAACCGACCTTCCAGGAATCAAAGACCTCCCGGACTACGTAAAAGACTATACGAAGAAAGACACACCGCATGTAAGAGACGTGGTGATGAATGGTCCTTACTGGTCAGACCAGGGCACTCATGCCATAGCAGATATCCGTTCACTGGATAACAAAGACCGTTGGATTGTATTGCTGGATGCAGCTACCGGCACCTTAAAAACACTGAACCGCCAGCGTGATGAAGCCTGGGTGGCCGGTCCCGGTATTGGCTGGACCATGGGTGGCGCCAACATTGGCTGGATAGATGAAAATACCTGTTGGTTTCAATCTGAAGCCACCGGCTACTCCCACCTGTACACCAGCAACGTAAATAATGGAACGGTTACCCCACTAACCAGTGGCAATTATGAAGTACAGGATGCACAACTATCTCCCGATAAAAAATATTTTTATCTCAGCACCAACGAAGTACATCCGGGAGAAAAACAATTTTATCGTGTAGGCATTTCCGGTGGCAAAGCTGAAAGGATTACCACCTTACCTGGCGCTAATGAAGTAAGTGTTTCACCCGATGGCAAATGGCTGGCCTTCCGTTATTCCTATTCCAATAAGCCCTGGGAGCTATATCTGCAGCCTAATACGCCGGGAGCAAAGGCGGTACAGGTTACCAACCTGGCACAGTCCGACGAGTTTAAAACATACCACTGGCGCGATCCGCAGGTAGTCACTTTTACAGCACGCGACCAACAGCCGGTATATGCCCGGTTATACACACCGGACCCGGCCAAAAATAACGGGGCTGCTGTCATCTTTGTGCATGGGGCAGGTTACCTGCAGAATGCACATAAATGGTGGAGCAGCTATTTCCGGGAGTATATGTTTCATAACCTGCTAACGGATAAAGGCTATACGGTGCTTGACCTGGATTACCGTGGCAGTGCGGGTTACGGCCGCAACTGGCGCACCGGTATTTATCGTTATATGGGAGGAAAGGATCTTGATGATGAAGTAGATGGCGCAAAATATTTGGCCGAAAAATTGCAGGTGGACGCGCAGCGCATCGGTATTTATGGCGGAAGTTATGGTGGCTTCATGACCTTGATGGCCATGTTTACGAAGCCCGGCGTATTTGCTGCCGGAGCAGCTTTACGCTCCGTAACCGACTGGGCACATTACAATCACGGTTATACCAGCAACATACTGAATGAACCATTTACAGACAGTATTGCTTACCGCCGCTCCTCTCCCATCTACTATGCAGATGGACTGAAAGGTAAATTGCTGATGTGCCATGGAATGATAGATACCAATGTGCACTTCCAGGATATCGTACGTTTATCACAACGTTTGATTGAATTAGGAAAAAATAACTGGGAGTTGGCAGTATTTCCGGTAGAAGATCACGGATTTACTACACCCAGTAGCTGGACAGATGAATATAAAAGAATACTTTTGTTATTCGAGAGTACACTCTTGAAATAATGGAGCATTTTAAATTTTTTTATTTAGTTACTAAATAAAAAAAATACAAAAGGGAATACAGTGAATGATGTCAGGTGAATGTTAAGATATCTTAATTTTCATCGGAATCGTTTCTGTATTCCCTTTTTCATTTTACATTCGGACCACGTAGAATGCCATGCTGACCATATCTTTAACTTAAACAATATTCACATTTTCTGATGTGATTTTAACAATTAATGCGATATTGCAATGATAAACCTTAGCACAAATCCAAAAACCTTATGTGTGGAATAGTAGCTTATATCGGGCAGAGAGAAGCCTACCCGGTAGTATTGAAAGGCCTTAAAAGACTGGAATACCGCGGATACGACAGCGCGGGTGTAGCCCTGATCAACAATGGGTTGCAGGTATACAAAAGAAAAGACAAGGTGGCTGCCCTGGAAGAATTCGTGGCAGGTAAAGACATGCGGAGTCATATTGCTATCGGGCATACCCGTTGGGCAACACATGGCGAACCCTGTGACCGCAATGCACATCCCCACTTATCGGGCGATGGTAAACTGGCCATGATCCACAATGGCATCATTGAAAACTATATTCAGCTGAAACAGGAACTGGTAAAACAGGGCCACACGTTTAAGAGTGATACTGACACAGAAGTACTGCTGCACTTCATTGAAGAAATCAAAAAACAAAATCAGTGCTCACTGGAAGAAGCACTGCGCATCGCTTTAAAACGTGTGGTAGGCGCTTACGTGATTGTACTGATAGATGAAGATAATCCGGATACCCTCATTGCTGCCCGCAAGGGAAGCCCGCTGGTAATAGGTGTAGGTAAAGGAGAACATTTCCTTGCATCAGATGCCTCTCCCATCGTTGAATACACGAAAGAAGTAGTGTATGTAAACGATTATGAAATAGCCATCATCAAAGCCGATGAACTGATCCTGAAAAATATTTCCAATGAAAGACAAACACCTTACATACAGAAGCTGGATATAGAGCTGGCTGCTATTGAGAAAGGTGGTTATGATCATTTCATGCTGAAGGAAATATTTGAACAGCCGCAAACTATCTTCGATAGCTTACGTGGTCGTTTGGATGCCAAACATGGTACACTTACCATGGGTGGTATGCGGGAGTATGCTGATATCCTGAGCAATGCCAAACGCATTATCATTGTAGCCTGCGGTACCTCCTGGCATGCGGGGCTGGTAGCAGAATACATGATTGAGGAATTGTGCCGTATCCCGGTTGAAGTAGAATATGCTTCTGAATTCCGTTACCGCAACCCGGTAGTAGGGGAAGGCGATGTAATCATTGCAGTATCCCAGTCCGGCGAAACAGCTGACACACTGGTAGCTATTGAAAGTGCCAAGGAAAAAGGCGCCATCATCCTCGGTGTTTGTAATGTGGTAGGTTCTTCTATTGCGCGGTTGTCGCATGCGGGTGCCTATACACATGCTGGCCCTGAAATAGGCGTTGCCAGCACCAAAGCATTTACCGCGCAGCTGGCCGTTCTTTGCCTCGTAGGCCTGAAACTGGCTGTCGACAAAGGTACCATCACCCCACAACGTTTTCAGCACCTGCTGGATGAACTGGACCAGGTTCCTGAAAAAGTAGCTACCGCGCTGAAACTCGATGATCAAATCAAAGAGGTGGCCGCCAAATATAAAGATGCACGCGACTTCCTTTACCTGGGCCGCGGATATAACTTCCCGGTAGCCCTCGAAGGAGCGCTCAAACTGAAGGAAATTTCCTACATACACGCAGAAGGTTATCCTGCTGCAGAAATGAAACATGGCCCTATTGCCCTGGTGGATGAACATCTGCCGGTAGTGATAGTAGCCACAAAAGACAGTTACTACGAAAAAGTAGTCTCCAATATCCAGGAAATTAAAGCCCGCAAAGGCAAGGTGATAGCAGTCGTAACAGAAGGTGATAACACCATTCCCCCAATGGCGGATGATGTAATTTTTGTGCCAGCCGCAGATGAAATGGTAGCACCCATCATCTCTGTAATACCTTTACAGCTGCTCGCCTACCATATAGGTGTATTAAAAGGACTGGACGTAGATAAGCCCAGGAATCTTGCAAAATCTGTTACAGTAGAATAAATAGCTTTTAGCCATTAGCTTTTAGTAAATAAAGCGGATATCAAATAACGTAATCTTTGCTGCATTTCCTAAAAGCTAAAAGCTAATGGCTAAAAGCTCCAAAGATGTATCCTCATGAACAATATCCAAAAAAGACCCCTCTCCGATCTGGGGTATAACTTTATTGAAACCACGTTACCGAAAGGCAAAGACGAATATTATCTCCGTAATGAACAATGGAGCAGACAAGATCAGTACAGGAAGTTAACAGCATATGAAGTAGAGGCGCTGGTACGCAATGACAATACTTCTGACGACTGGAATATTATTTTTGTATCCAACGAATTTAATCCGCAACTGGTACAGCACTGCCACTTTTTTGGCATGGTGCGTATCGGAAAACTGGAGCCATATTACCTGGAATTCCATAACCTGCGCATGCCGGTAGGCTTATATAACAGCACGATCTGCGCCTGCGATTTCGGGGATAACGTAGTGGTACATAACGTTAATTATCTCTCCCATTATATACTTGGTAATGAAGTCATCGTAGCCAATGTAAACGAAATGGCAACAACGGACTATGCCAAATTTGGTAATGGTATTCTGAAAGAAGGAGAGCAGGAAAGTGGCCGCATATGGATGGAATTGTGCAATGAAAACGGTGGCAGAAGTGTGATGCCATTTGATGGTATGCTCCCCGGAGATGCCTACCTGTGGACCCGCTACCGCGATGATGAACAATTACAGCATCAGTTCAAACTGTTTACCGAAAAACAATTCGACAAAAGACGCGGCTACTATGGCATGGTGGGTGATCGTACGGTGATCAAGAATTGTAAAATGATCAAAGACGTTACCATTGGTACCGATGCTTACCTGAAAGGCGCCAACAAACTGAAAAATCTTACTATCAACAGTAACAGCGAAGCTTCTTCACAAATCGGAGAAGGATGCGAAATGGTGAATGGCGTAGTAGGTTTCGGCTGCCGGGTGTTTTACGGCGTAAAAGCAGTGCGCTTTGTGATGGCTTCCCATTCACAGCTGAAATATGGCGCCCGTCTTATCAACTCCTATCTCGGTAACAATGCCACCATATCCTGCTGCGAAGTACTGAATTCACTGATCTTCCCGGCACATGAGCAGCATCATAACAACTCTTTCCTCTGTGCTGCACTGATTATGGGACAAAGTAATATGGCGGCAGGTGCTACCATTGGCTCCAATCACAACTCCCGCGGAGCAGATGGTGAAATCATTGCCGGCAGAGGGTTCTGGCCCGGCCTCTGTGTGAGTCTGAAACATAACTCCCGCTTTGCCAGTTTCACGCTGATCTCCAAAGGCAATTACATGTCAGAACTGAACATCCCCATTCCGTTTAGCCTGGTGGTAAATGACGAACATGCTGACCGGTTGAAAGTAATGCCTGCCTACTGGTTCCTGTATAATATGTATGCTATTGCCAGAAACTCCTGGAAATATGTAGACCGCGATAAACGCACCGACAAAATTCAACATATTGAATACGATTACCTGGCACCTGATTCTGTAGAAGAATTATTCCAGGCGCTGGCTATCATGGAAACCGCTACCGGAAAGGCCTGGTATGCACTACCGGAAAATGCATCAAAGAAAGAACTAACGGAAAAGGATATACGCAAAAAAGGGAAGGACCTACTTAAAAACAACCTGGAAGAAGTAGCTAAACTTACCATCCTCACCAAAGGTTTTGAAAACAGTACCCGCGATGTGGAACTGCTAAAAGTACATCGTGCCTATCCACTGTTCCAGGAGATGATTGTACTATATGGCATCAAAAACATCCTGGCTGCCAACAAACCTTCTTTCCTGGCATTACAGGCTGCGGTAAAAACCGCTAAACGCGGCGACTGGCTCAACATAGGTGGCCAGTTAATGAAAGCTGAAACAGTAGCTCTCCTTAAAACAAAAATTAAAAAGAACAAGATCAGTGGCTGGCCTCAACTGCATACGGCCTACGAAGAAATAGGAAATGAATATGCAGCAGATAAGCTTCAACATGCAGTGGCCTGTTTACTCGAAATAAAAGAAGTAGCCCTGAAAAATATGACCACCGCTGATCTGGCACAATGGATGAACGACTCTGCGGCGACCATGGAATGGATCACTGCACAGATAAAACGCTCCAGGGAAAAAGATTATAAAAATCCGTTCCGTCAGCTGGCATATGAAAGCGAAAAAGAAATGAATGCCGTAATAGGTAGCCTGGAAGATAATAGCTTTATTAAACAGACAATTTCCGATCTTGCCGACTATAAAACAAAGGTTAACCAAATTATAGGCGAATGGGAACTGTAGAAAAAATAAGATGCAGCTGGTCTACCAAAGACAAGTTATACCAGGACTACCACGATGAAGAATGGGGTACTCCTAATCATGATGATCAGCATCTTTTTGAAATGCTTTGCCTGGAAGGCGCACAAGCCGGCCTAAGCTGGTATACCGTACTCACAAAAAGAGAAAACTACCGCAAAGCATTCGATAAATGGGATGCTAAAAAAATAATAAAGTATGACGAAAAAAAGGTTGAGCAGCTGATGCAGAATGAAGGCATCATCCGCAACCGCCTGAAAATAAATTCCGTCATCACGAATGCGAAGGCTTTCCTCGCCGTGCAAAAAGAATTCGGCAGCTTCGATCAGTATATCTGGTCTTTTGTCAATCACAAACCCATTGTGAATCATTACAAAGGCATGTCTGGTGTTCCTGCGAAAACACCTATATCAGATGCCATGAGCAAAGACTTGCTGAAACGTGGGTTTAAATTTGTGGGATCTACCATCTGTTATGCCTATATGCAGGCTACCGGCATGGTAGATGATCACCTGGAAGATTGCTGGAAAAAGCACAAGCCCAAAAAATAATTTCCGGTAAGCGGGGCGTATCTGCAACAAGATACCCCGCTTGCTAGTTAATCAGTATTTCACTTAACCCCTGATTACTGATAAATGCATAATCCGTCAGCGTATTCAAAAAGAAATACAACTGCCTTTTTTCCTTGTCCGACAGCGGTATACCATTCTTCACAAGCGGGTCGGTAGTGGTGGTCGTCTTTACACCATGATCATAGAAGTCAAATACCTGGTAAATATCGAAGAAACGACCATCGTGCATATAAGGGGCGCTTTTGAGAATATTGCGCAGGGAAGGCACCTTAAAACGAAGATTATCATCTGTATTACCGGTGACTTTCATTCTACCCACATCATTCAATGCAGGCAGGTAAGGCAACCCGTTACTCCGGTAGGTTAAATCTGTAAACAACGGTTCTTTATGACAGCCCGCGCATTTTTCCTGGAAAATGGTATATCCGGCTTTTTCTTCTTCCGAAAAAACAGCACCCGGTAGTTTCAACATCACGCTATCATACCTGGAACCGGCAGATACCATGGTGGCAACAAACTGTGTAAAAGCCTTGAACATGCGTTCGCTGGTAATTTCTTCCGAACCAAATGCCGCTTTAAACTTGCTGCGGTAGGCTGTATCGGCCTGCATTTTCTGTAACAGCTCCTTCAGATCCACCGCCATTTCGTTATGGTCTGTCAGTGGCGTAAGTGGTTGTATTTCCAGGTGATTTACGCCACCATCCCACATAAATGCTTTTTGCCAGATCATATTAAACAGTACCGGAACGGAACGGTTTCCCTGCTGCCCTCCTACGCCATGTGCCAGCGCATGATCAAAATGACCAAAGGCGGCAAACTGCTGATGACAGAACCCGCAGGAAACAGTACTATCTTTTGAAAGGCGGAAATCGTAAAACATAAACCGCCCCAGCGCCACACCTGGTTTAGTGAGTGGGTTACGGGAAAAATCATATACCGGCTTAGGAAAGTTGGCTGGCAGTTGCAGCAGGTAAGGCTCAGGGCCGGCGGCACTATTCTTCCTGACACCGGCCTGCACCAGTATCAGCAAAAGGCAGAAAGCCCCCGCGATATATATTCCTTTATGCCTCAATCCTTAATAGTGTTGACTTTGGTAATACCGGTTACCTGGAACATGTGCTGATAATTGCCAGCTACCTGTCTTGCTTTCATGCCCGGTGCCATGATCACGGCTATGTTTTTAAAACTTACAGTATCTGGTAAAAACCATTTTTCCACATCAGCACTCAGGTGAATGCAGGGCTGGTTGCTGGCAGTGATAGTAACTGCCTGTGGAAATGGAAGCGATACATATTTCAATACCTGGTCTTTGGATTTATAACCACCGACATGAAACAAAAATTCCTTCGTGGGTGAAGCAATAGCCGTTGAATGTCCTTCTATCTGCGCCATGATATAACCACTGTTCCAGGTCCAGAACATGCCTGTTTCTACCGACAATGCGCCTGATTGTACCCCGCTCATATTGCGGATGCTATCTACCCCTATCAGGAACCGGATGCATTTATACTGCCCGGCAGGAACGTTGTCTAACCGTATTGTTGTAGAAGTATTTATAGCATCATCTACCAGAAAATAAGCAGGCGGTAAAACCACCGTATCACCACTGGCAGACTCCAATGAAAAATTACTGAGGAAATAACGGAAACGGCTGATCGTAAAAGGCTCTCCGGCAGCATTGATATAAGTTACCTGATTTCTTACCAGGGGTTGCTGTCCCATTATATGTTTAATAGATAATTGCAGAGAAGAAGATGCCCGGTGGGTATCAGGAGAGGTCTGCGCAAACAGGGTGTTTACCAGCAGGAACCAGCAAGCATAGGCAATAAAAATCCGCAAAACCATGGTGTCCTCTTTTGTGTAAGGAAGTTACATGTTTTTGCGGATTATGTATTAAAAAGAAATCAATTGATTAGATCCTCTTATAGCCTTTCCAGCCGTACAGGAATACGATGGCAAAGCAGAAAGTAGGAATGCCGTAAGAGACAGCCAGCGATTGCCATTCCGTTACAATGCCCATTATATAAGGTACGGAAGCACCACCTACAATTGACATTACCTGGAAGGAAGCACCACGTTTGGTATGTTTTCCCAGATCTTTTACTCCCAACGCAAAAATGGTGGGGAACATAATAGACATAAAGAAGAAAACAGCAATTAACGCATATACAGACGCTGCACCGCTACCAGTCATTACAAAAGCACATAATGCCACGTTAATAAATGCATATAGTGCCAGTAAGTGATTAGGGGCAATTTTACGCATCAGCGCTGTGCCTACAAAACGGCCGCCCATGAATAACGCCATCCCTATTGCTAACAGGTAAGATGCTTTTTCAGTGGTAATACCATGCCAGTAAGCAGTTACATAGTTAATAAATAAGGCCCCCACACCTACCTGTGCTGCCACATAAAAGAACTGCGCTACCACGCCCAGCACAAAATGCCGGTGAGCAAAAAGCGGACGGGTATCTTCCATTACCTCTTTTCCTTCCTGCTCCGCTTCTTTAATTTCCGGTAAAGGTGTTTTATAGAAGAAAGCTGCAATCAGCAAAACAACAATCCCAATCACGATATAGGTCAGCTGCACGGTAGTCAGATCTCCTTTGCCGCTACCGAAAAATAATTTACCACCAATGATAGGTCCCAGGAAAGAACCAAGACCATTAAAGCACTGTGATAAATTTAAACGTTGCTCAGAAGTTTCTTTAGCACCCAACACAGTTACATAAGGATTGGCAGCCGTTTCCAGACAAGCTAATCCACAGGCCAGTATAAATAATGCCAGCAAAAAGAAATCGAAATTAAGCGCACTTGCAGCCGGATAAAAGAGAAAGGCACCGGTAGCATACAGCAACAGACCCAGGATGATTCCTTTCTTGTAGCCGAATTTGTTCATAAACATCCCCGCCGGCAACGCCATGAGGAAATAAGCACCAAAATAGGCCCCCTGCAATAATGTAGAACGCTTGGTCGTAATATTCAATACTTCCTGGAAGTGCTTATTCAGCACATCCAGCAGACCATAGGCCAGGCCCCATAAAAAGAACAGGCTGGTTACTAAAATAAACGGGAACAGGTAGCTACCCGGTTTAACGCCGGTATCTTTACTGCTGGTATAGGTGGAATTACTTACTGCGCCTCCGGCCATAACGAAGAATTTAATGTTTCAGGTGAATGTATATTGATAACGTGTGTTGGCTCTTTATCCTTAGCTGATGGATCTGTCGAGATGCGTGTAACCGCCATCTACGTATACTATTTGTCCGGTTGTATGTGATGAACGTGGTGACAGCAGGAATACAGTGGTATTGGCAATTTCTGCAGAGGTAGTCATTCTTTTTTCGAATGGAATTTTGGCGGTAATGGAAGCCAACTTCTCCTGTGGATTTGGTAAAGAGTTGATCCATGTTTCATACAGCGGCGTCCATACTTCAGCAGGAATCACGGTATTAATACGCACAGCGTATGGCAGCATTTCTACTGCCCATTCACGGGTCAATGCATTGATCGCTCCTTTGGAAGCCGCATAGCCGCTGGTGTTACCCTGTCCGGTGCTGGCTACTTTAGATCCGATGTTTACAATGTTTCCTTTGGTAGCTTTCAGGTAAGGCAATGCAAAATGAGCCAGGTTGTAGTAGTGGGATAAGTTATTCTGCAGTGACTGCATGAACTTTTCCGGGCTACCGCTTTCCAGGCCTACGCCATCATTGGCACCGGCGTTGTTTACCAGGCCATCAATTTTACCATACGTGGCTACAGTTTCAGCGATCACTTTTTTACAGTCTTCCACTTTCCCCAGTTCTGCAGTAATAGCGAGTGCTTTACCGCCAGCGGCGATAATTTCGTTTACTGTTTTTTCGTTATCCGCCGTGCTTCTGCCGGCAATGACAGCAATGCCGCCTTCTGCCGTGATTAGTTTGGATATTGCTTCTCCAATTCCTTTGGCGCCACCGGTAACAATAATCACTTTCTCCTGTAATCCTAAATCCATAGTATGTATGATATTATTTTTTATAGATGATAAAATGAGAGCGCGTTTCCTCCCATTATCTGGTTTTGTTCTGTTGTTGATAAGGTGCTGATAAAATCTGTAACGATTCCTTTTACCTCGTGGTATTCCGCTGCCAGCAGGCATACGGGCCAGTCAGAGCCATACAGCAATCTGTTTGCACCAAAAGCTTCGAGCGCCACTTCCAGGAATGGCCTGAAATGTGCCGGCTCCCACTGCTGCCAGTCGGCTTCTGTTACGAGGCCACTCAGCTTGCAGTATACATGCGGCGACTGTGCAATGCGGCGCATATGTGCAGCCCATGTTGCCAGTTCACCGGCTTTTATATCCGGCTTGGCGAGATGATCTATGATCAGCGCCTGCTCCGGAAACTGTAATACAAATTCTTCTACTGCAGGTAACTGTTTCGGATATACGAGAATATCATAGGTAAACTGATGCTGCGATAACGCTTTGATACCACGGCAAAAATGTTCTCCCAGAATAAACCGGTTATCTTTTTCTCCCTGTACAATATGGCGAAAGCCTTTCAGCTTCGGATGAGCTGTATACTGTAACAGTTGTTCATTGATATTATCGGCGCGGAGGTCTATCCAGCCTACTACTCCTTTAATGATATCATGCTTTTCTGCGAGCGACAATAAAAAGGCGGTTTCATCTGCTGATTGATCTGCCTGTACGGCAATACAACCGTGAACACCATTGTCTTCCAGCACCGGCGCCAGATGTTCCGGTAAAAAATCCCGGCGGATCACCTGCATGGAATCATCTATCCAGGCGTCGCGGACAGGCTCATATTGCCAGAAATGTTGGTGTGCGTCAATAACCATGTAAAGATTGAATTGAGAATTACGAATTGAGAATTACGAATTACGGATCTGTGGGTAGATATAAGCAGCCTTCGCGTTTACTATCTTCGCACAGATTCGTAATTCATAATTCCTGATTCGTAATTCATATCCTATAATGCAAAGATTTGATCCATAATAATCCACTTCTCTCCTTCTTTCGCTACCGGCAATGCCTGCTGGTATTTCCACATCAGCTGCTCCCATACCTGTACGGCAGGATTAGCGGCATCCATGGCATCTTTACGTTCAAAAGAGAAGGTATCGTCTACTTCCATGATCATAAACAGGCGGTTGCCGGAACGGTAAATATCCATTACGGTAATACCACTGTCTGTGATACTCTTCTTAATTTCAGCAGATACGTTGCGATGATACGCTTCATATTCGTTGATCATCTGCGGGTCATCTACCAGGTCCAGTGCCAGACAATATCTTTTCATAATTACTATTTATATGCTACGGCTGTTTGTTTGGAAGTACCCAGGCCATCGATACCCAGTTCAATTACATCGCCCGCTTTGAGGAATACCTGTGGATTCATGCCCAGGCCCACGCCTGCCGGTGTACCGGTAGAAATGATATCTCCCGGGAGCAGGGTCATAAACTGGCTCAGATAAGCTACTACAAACGGAACATTGAAAATGAAGTTAGAGGTGTTACCGTCCTGCATTTTCTGACCGTTAACAGTCAGCCATAAACGAAGATTGTTTACATCTGCTATTTCATCTTTGGTAGCCAGCCATGGACCCAGGGGAGCAAACGTATCGCAGCTTTTACCCTTCACCCACTGACCACCTCTTTCGATCTGGAAAGCTCTTTCGCTATAGTCGTTATGCAAACAGTAACCGGCCACATAATCCAACGCATCTTTTTCTTCTACATAACTGGCTTTTTTGCCGATAACTACTACCAGTTCTACTTCCCAGTCAGTTTTCTGACTGTTGCGTGGAATCACCAGGTCATCATTCGGACCTACCAGTGCGGAAGTGCTTTTGAAAAATACGATAGGTTCTGCCGGAATAGCCGCATTGGTTTCCCGGGCATGATCAGCATAGTTAAGACCAATACAGATAATTTTGGATGGGCGCTGAAGAGGCGATCCCAAACGGGTACCGGCAGGCACCTGCGGGCATTCGCCGGCATGTGCGGAAAACCATTTGGACAGGCGGGCCAGTCCATCAGTGGCGAAGAATTTTTCTCCGAAATCTTCACCAAATGCACTTACGTCAAACATACCTGCATCTGTTACAACACCCGGTTTTTCTTCTCCCGGTAAACCAAACCTGATCAGTTTCATTTCAATATTTTTTTATTGTTAGTCTTACTTTATTTCTTTCAATGTTTTCACCTGCAATCTTCCATTTTCCACATGCAGATCTATCACCGGTTCTGCTTTACCATCTGCTACAAAAGAGAAGTATACATGATCCACCTCTCCTGTTGGCTGGATCACCGCTTTAGATCCTTTTGGAACAGGCATATACATGCTCTTTCTGAACCCGCCGTATTCTACATACAGCTCTACGCTGTCTGGTGATGCATCCCGCTTAATTTCTGCAATAAAATCTGCCAGGATTTTTCCTGACTGGAAGTTCTTGCTATACTTCTGCAGCATGTCACCACCTGCGGTTACTTTACCAAGCCCCATGGAATCTTCCATATAGCTCCAGATACGCTTATCAGGAGAAGCAAACCATAATATTTTCAGATCGTTTTTTTCACTCACAGATGCGTGATAATAACGTGGCTGATGGTTCGCTTTCATCACCCCTACATAACAACTGTTGGGTGCATCCCATAATACCTTGTAAAGGTCTGCATCCGCGGCGTTGCTTAACAGGCTCTGTTCAAAGGTCTTTTCCTTTTCCTGACCATTTATTTTAAACTTAATGGTTACCTGCGCTGTATCCTTTTCACGGTCTTTAATTGTTACTGCTATTGTTCCTGCTGGCGTAGCAGGATGTACGGCTGCATCCGTTGTTGCGTTACCGTTAGCATTTTGATTCCCTGAATTACAAGCAGATAATACGGCTATTGCTATTGCCAGCCCTACTCGAAAATGTTGCATGATGTAAGTAAAAATTAATGAATGAATAACTTGAAAGATACGGGTAATCGTCCGCACTTTGAAACGGTCATTACATTAATTATTGAGCCTGATAAATCCACCATCAATCGGATAGTCGGTACCGGTAATAAATCCAGCCTCATCAGAACACAGGAATAAAGCCAGATGACCCACTTCCACCGGTTTCGCCATGCGGCCAATCGGTTGTGTTTTGCTCAGTTTTTCAAACATTTCTGCTTCTTTACCCGGATAGTTTTTAGCGATAAAACCATCTACAAACGGTGTATGCACCCTTGCCGGGGATACACAGTTGCAACGGATATTAGCGCCCAGGTAATCTTTTGCTACTGACAAGGTCATCGTCAACACCGCGCCTTTACTCATGGAATAGGCGAGTCTGTCCGGTATGCCCACACTCGAAGCAATAGATGCTACGTTGAGAATCACACCACCACCCTGTGCTTTCATTTGTTTAATAACTGCATACATACAGTTATAAGTACCTTTTACATTTACCTGGTATACCCTGTCGAAGTCCTGTTCACCTGTATTTTCCAGGTTACCCACATGGGCAATACCTGCACAGTTTACCAGGATATCCAGTTTGCCGGCTGTTTTCACAATACCCTCCATTACTCCTATCACGGCGGCCTGGTCGGCTACATTGCAGGCATGCACCGTCGCCTCACCACCTGCTGCTTTGATTTCTTCCGCTGTAGCTTTACCACCTTCCTCATTCAGCTCTATAATGTGCACCTGTGCACCCTGAGATCCAAATGTCTTCGCTATTGCCTGTCCTATACCGCTACCACCACCTGTGATAACTGCCACTTTATTATCTAATCTGAACAGTTCCATCATAAAAATTTTAAGGGTTCTAAAATACCTATTAATATAAGGTGATTGCAATTGTATTTTCACTGTATTTCATACTTTCTTGCCTAATTTTTGCAAAATTCAATAATTACGCAAGAATTTGGGCCTTTTTACGGAATTTTAAGCCCATGAGAATATTCGGGATACTCACGCTCCTGTGTGCCTTTTTAAGCCAGGCCAGTGCACAAAAAATATCGGTTAATAAATACGGATTAGCTGTGCTCAGCACCCGACAGCAATATGATCAGCTGATAAAAGCCGACAGTAATCAGCAGCTGGTGAACCTGGAACATTATATACCAGGCATTCAAAAAGACGTCCGGTATGCTACCACCAACAATTTCACCAAACAAAAGCTATATACCAAAACAGACATCTATATGCGGCTGCCTGCCGCCAAAGCGCTGAAAGCCGTACAGGAAGTATTGCGCAGGAAAGGATATGGCCTGCTGATCTATGATGCCTACAGGCCTTATCACGTCACAGAAGCCATGTTTAAGATCGTTCCGAACGACCTCTATGCTGCCGACCCCAGGAAAGGGTCGGGACATAACCGCGGCGTGGCGGTAGATCTGAGTATGGTAAACCTGAAAACAAATAAGCCCGTGGCCATGCCTACGGACTTCGATGACTTTACCTCAAAAGCACATGAGAACTATAACCCGGCAGATCCGGTGGTAGCAGCCAACCGCAAATTACTGCGGGATACGATGAAACAATTTGGCTTTAAAGGAAGTACCACAGAATGGTGGCATTATTATCTTCCTGATTATAAAAAATATCCGCTGATGGATATCTTCTTCTAAACCTACCGGATAACAACAGTATCTGTCCGGTTCGGAACACCCTCCCATTTAAGGTAGTAGGTACCCGCATCAGGAGGAATAAATACATAAGTTTTGGATAGCGTCACCGTCATCGCCGGGCAGGTAGTACAGGTGTTGTAAACCGATTCCGCTTTTATGGTAACAACATTGCCCGTCTTTGACTCCACCATCTTATTAATGGAATAGCAACTGCTGCCCAACGTGCAGGCCACATCAAAGAAAGCCCCATCCTGCCCCCGTATACCGGATGCAGAAGTACCCATATACCGCACACTCTTGATATTGGTTAATTGATATTGTGAACAGCTGTCTCCCCCTTTTTTACAGGCAGGGAAGATCAGCAACACCAGGAAGAGTATAAGCACCGTTCTCATCAGCCAAAAGTATTATTATCAAGTAGAACGGGCTGTAGGGGTAAAAGTTACTGAGGGGAATATGAATTTAGTGTTACCCGGGTGAGCAACACTATCTTCCTATTCCCCTCTGCGGTCTTTTTTCTAGTATATCTTATTTAATGCATCCACATAGGCGTGTACAGAAGCGTTCACGATGTCTGTGGATATGCCGAAGCCATAATAGGATTGTCCGTTATGTTTTACGCGCATATTCACTTTGCTCACATCATCACTGCCTCCACGCATAGACTGGATATTAAATTCATCCAGTTCAATATCGTCTTTGATGATATTGTGGATAGCGTTGATAGTCGCATTTACCGGACCATTACCTGCGGCACTGGCTTCTCTTTCTTCGCCGTTGATGCGCAGCTTCACGGTAGCCATGGGGCGCAGCGGATCACCGCAAACGACTTGCAGTAATACTACCTTAATGGCGTTTTCCTCATATGTTTTGGCATCTCCATCGCCCATCAGTTCCAGCAGATCGGCGTCACTGATTTCCTTTTTGGTATCGGCCATCAGCAGGAAGCGCTCATACACTTCATCCACGTTTACGCGTTCCAGGTTGTAGCCCAGTCGGGAAAGGTGATGTTTCAGTGCATGACGTCCGCTGCGGGCTGTCAGAATAATGGAGTTGGAATTAATCCCTACGTCTTCCGGATTCAGGATTTCGTAGTTTTCGCGGTGTTTCAGCACCCCATCCTGGTGAATACCAGAGCTATGTGCAAATGCATTACGGCCCACAATAGCTTTGTTAGGCTGTACCGGCATGTGCATCATTGTTTCTACCAGGTTACTGATTTCGTAAATCCCTTTTGAATTGATCTGGGTATGGTAGCCCAGCGCATGATGCGTTTTCAGGATCATCGCTACTTCTTCCAGGGAAGTGTTACCAGCACGTTCGCCGATACCGTTAATCGTACATTCTACCTGGCGGGCGCCATTGATTACACCTGCAATGGTGTTGGCAGTAGCCAAACCAAGGTCGTTATGGCAATGCACAGAGATAATCGCTTTATCGATATTGGATACGTGATCTACCAGGTATTTAATTTTAGCGCCATACTGATCCGGCAGGCAATAGCCATTGGTATCAGGAATGTTGACGGTGGTGGCACCGGCAGCAATAACGGCTTCGATCATACGGGCCAGGTATTCGTTGTCTGCGCGGCCGGCATCTTCTGCATAAAATTCTATATCATCCGTAAACTTGCGGGCATACTTTACAGCAGCTACTGCACGCTCCAGGATCTCGTCACGGGTACTGTTGAATTTGTATTTGATGTGCATATCGGAAGACCCGATGCCGGTATGTATACGACCACGTTTTGCAAAACGTAATGCGTCAGCGGCTGCATCTATATCTTTGGTATTGGCACGGGTTAATGCACAAATAACCGGTTCGGTAACGGCCTTGGAAATTTCCACCACACTCTGAAAATCGCCGGGGCTGGAAATGGGGAAACCTGCTTCTATAATATCTACGCCTAATGCTTCGAGTTTCTTTGCTACTTCAATTTTTTCTACGGTAGTCAGCTGACAGCCGGGGACCTGTTCTCCATCACGCAAGGTGGTATCAAAGACGTATACACGATTTTTATCCATGATAAGTGTAATAATTTTATTGAATGATTAATTCAGATTCTCTAATACTTTGGCACCCATAGCGTCTGTACCCATCACGAAATCGTTCACAATATGTTTGTTAGCGATATCCATGGTCCTGTAACCCTGTCTGAGTGTAGCTTCCACTGCTTTAATCACTCTTTGTGATTCTGTTTTCAGGCCAAAAGAAATATCCAGCATGAGGGCAGCAGATAAGATAGAGGCCAGCGGGTTGGCGATGCCTTTACCGGCAATATCATGTGCTGAGCCATGAATAGGCTCGTAGAAACCGATGCTGTCGCCCACAGAGGCAGAAGCCAGCATACCCATAGAACCGGCTATCTGAGAAGCTTCGTCTGTGAGGATATCACCGAACAGGTTACCGGTAACAACTACATCAAAGCGTTTGGGATCTTTGATCAGCTGCATAGCGGCATTGTCGATAAACATATGTTCTGTTTCCACGTCCGGATATTCTTTCGCAATTTCCTGTACCACTTCTCTCCAGAGA
Organism: Chitinophaga sp. RAB17; assembly: GCF_052114225.1. Lineage (NCBI taxonomy): Bacteria > Pseudomonadati > Bacteroidota > Chitinophagia > Chitinophagales > Chitinophagaceae > Chitinophaga > Chitinophaga sp. RAB17. Next base: position 60,757 of record NZ_JBFREI010000012.1, read on the forward strand.
CGGCTGGCTTCCAGTACGTTTGCTTTATCCACAGAGCATAGCTTTTTGCGGCGCGAACGTGCTGCTTCATAGGCTTTGCGGGCAATACGTTCTACTTCATAGCGATGATAAATCATCAGATCGGAAGCCGTATTGCGGTCGGCAGTTCTGATCTTTTCGCCAAAATATACGTCACCAGTCAGCTCCCGGAAGAAGAGGATATCTGCACCACGTAATATTTCGGGCTTAATGCTGGATGCTTCCAGCAGTTCATCAAATAATTTTATCGGGCGGAGATTGGCGTACAATCCCAGTTCTTTCCTGATCTTCAGCAATCCCTGCTCTGGTCTTACTTTCAGTGTAGGATCGTTGTCATATTTAGCATGACCGATAGCACCAAACAGGATCGCATCTGAATTTCTTGCTTTCTGCAATGTCTCTTCCGGTAGAGGATCTCCAGTAGCTTCAATCGCTACGTGTCCCATGATACCTTCTTCGAAGGTGAAAGTATGATGATAGTTTTTTGCAATGGTCATCAGCACTTTCTGGCCCCATGCTGTCACTTCCTGTCCGATCCCATCGCCGGGTATTACTAGTATTTTCTTCTCAACGCCCATATAGCTTTTTGAATTTAGCTTTTTGCTTTTTGTTTTTAGCGGATATTCCGTAAAGGTTGTTAAAAATTGAATGGTCTTGTGGATTCGTATTGTTCAATTTCCTGACGGAGACTGAGCAGGTAGTCAATATCATCATAGCCGTTCAGCAGACATGTTTTCTTATACTGATTGATATCAAAGCTTTCTCTTTCGCCGCTGCCCACGATTTTAATAAACTGGTTGTCGAGGTCTACTTCCAGTTCAGCTTGGGGGTTGGCTTCTATGGCTTTAAAAATTTTATCCAGGAAGTCATCGGACACCTGTACCGGCAGAATGAAGTTATTGAGGGCGTTATTTTTGAAGATGTCTGCAAAAAAACTACTCACTACTACCTTAAATCCTGCATCAGCAATGGCCCAGGCAGCATGTTCACGGGAGGAACCACAGCCGAAGTTTTTACCTGCTACCAGGATCTTACCACTGTAGACAGGATTATTCAGTACAAAGTCTGCTTTAGGTGTATTATCGGCATTATAGCGCCAGTCACGAAACAGGTTCTCGCCAAAACCATCCCTGGTAGTGGCTTTCAGGAAGCGCGCCGGGATGATCTGATCTGTATCTATATTTTCGATGGGTACAGGTACCGCAGGTGAAACGAGGTGTTGAAATATTTTACTCATGATGAATTTTACTGTTTAAATTTTTGTGGCAGCAACACGTAAGCGAACATAGTCGGCATACAGGTCTCCGTTTCTCATCAGCTTCGGGGCCAGCTCGTGCTGTACCTGCTGCAGAATGGCGCCTTTATCCTTTTCCGGTACGCCGGCAAAAAAGTGACCACCAAACATCTCCAGCCAGTCGCTGATGCCCGTTTCCGGATCTACCAGTTTGGATGGGCGATCAAAGAAGTGTACCCGGTCTATTTTAAATCCTGCCTTTTCCAGCAGGGTAATATATTCTGCGGGAGAAGGAAAATACCAGAATGGTTCGTAGGTATATCCCCGTTGTTGCATAGCTTTTTCCAGTGCAGTCAGAATATGCTGTACATTGCCTTTACCGCCCATTTCAATCACCAGTCTGCCACCTTTTTTCAGGTGTGTATACATCCTTGCTATCGCCTTTTCTTTTTCAGGTACCCAGTGCAGTGTTGCATTCGAGAAGATGCCATCAAACTGTTGTGGTAAGGCAAACGTAGTGGCATCCGCCACGGCAAAAGTGACTTCCGGGTAATGAGCGCTCGCACTTTTTATCATCGCTGCAGAAGCATCTATGCCGGTAACGATCGCCCCTTTCTGCGCCAGTTGCGCTGTCAGTTCACCGGTACCACAACCCAGGTCCAGTATGGCTTCTCCGGCCTGCGGCTGCAACCAGTCAATCAGGCTGTTACCATATTCAAACACGAAAGCATGTTTCTCTTTGTATAAATCGGCATTCCACTGGTCCATATCGCTTTTAGCTTTTAGCAGTTAGTGTTTCTTCAACTGGTGTGTGACAGGCACGTCATGTTTCTTTGATACTGTCCGGGAAGCTTGTTAGCTGAAAGCTAATGGCTATCCGCTAATAGCTCTCTTACATCTGTTACCTTACCGGTAATTGCTGCAGCAGCAGCGGTAAGCGGGCTTGCCAGGAAGGTGCGGGCATTGGGCCCCTGACGACCTTCGAAGTTACGGTTAGAGGTGGAGATGCAATACATGCCGGCAGGCACCTTGTCTTCGTTCATGGCCAGGCAGGCGGAGCAACCTGGTTCACGCAGCTGAAAACCTGCTGCTGCAAAGATTTTATCAATCCCTTCTTCCATGGCCTGTGCTTCTACCTGTTTGGATCCCGGTACAATCCATACCACAACATCGGCTGCTTTATGTCTGCCTTTCACGAAATCTGCTACCAGGCGTAAATCTTCAATACGGGAGTTGGTACAGCTGCCAATGAAAACGTAATCCACTTTTTTACCCAGCAGTTCTGCGCCGGGTTCCAGGTCCATATACTCCAGTGATTTTTTGAAAGAAGGTCTTTCTTTTTCCTCCAGTTGCTCCAGGGAAGGAATGTGGCGGGTAACGCCCATGCCCATACCCGGGTTGGTGCCATAGGTTATCTGCGGCTCTATGTCGGCGGCATCGAAGGTGAGTATCTTGTCAAATTCAGCGTCCTGATCGGAATACAACGTTTTCCAGAAGGCGAGGGACTGATCCCAGTCGGCTCCTTTAGGTGCAAATTCACGGCCTTTGATATAATCGAAGGTAGTATCATCCGGTGCAATCAATCCTCCACGTGCCCCCATTTCGATGCTCATGTTGCAGATCGTCATACGCGCTTCCATGCTAAGGCTCCTGATCGCTTCTCCTGCATATTCCACAAAGTAGCCGGTAGCACCGGAAGCGGATATTTTAGAGATAATATATAGAATGATGTCTTTAGAGAGTACGCCTTTGCCCAGCTGGCCGTTTACTTCGATCTTCATGCGCTTAGGCTTGTATTGCAGGATACACTGGGTAGCCAGTACCTGTTCTACTTCTGAGGTGCCGATACCAAAAGCAACGGCGCCAAAAGCACCATGGGTACTGGTATGGCTGTCGCCACATACGATAGTCATCCCTGGCAGGGTGATGCCCAGCTCAGGTCCTATCACGTGCACAATGCCCTGGAACCGGTGGCCCAGGCCATACAGTTCTACGCCGAATTCTGAAGTATTCTTAGTCAGCATTTCCACCTGCTGGCGGCTTAATGTTTCCTTAATGGGCTGGTCCTGGTGTAGGGTAGGTACGTTGTGATCCGCTGTGGCCCTGGTTTTAGCGGGACGAAATACGGGGATACCACGTTTACGCAGTCCGTCAAATGCCTGGGGGCTGGTTACCTCGTGAATAAAGTGCGTGTTGATATACACGGCATCGGGATGCCCCGGCTTACTCACCACTATGTGGCCATCCCAGATTTTATCAAATAACGTTTTTCCCATCCTTTTGCTTCCTTTTAGAATTGTTTATACCTTCAAATCTAACGGTCATTAATTAATTGCCATATCGTTAAATTTGCTTTAATTACAACCTTTAACAGCCCTAGATACACATTAATATATTGTTTATCAGTCATTTACAAGATTTTAATAACGATGCCCAACAGTCAAAGTGACGCCTTATTCATATTAATAAAAACACTAACCAAAGCGGAAAAGCGCAATTTTCAGCTGGCGTTCAATAAAAATAACACCAAGGAAGACGTACTATTCATCCAGCTTTTCACCACCCTGGACAAAATGAAGGAGTACGATGAAGAACAGATATTAAAGAAAATCACTGATATCAAGAAACAGCAGCTGTCTAACGTAAAAGCACATCTTTACAAACATCTGTTGTCCAGTTTGCGGCAGTTATATAAACAAAAAGACCCACTCATCGACCTCCGGGAACAATTGGACCATGCCCGTGTACTTTACAACAAAGGGTTGTACAACCAGAGTCTGAAAATACTGGCCAAAGCCAAAACAATGGCACTGGAGCAGGAAGAGGTGATGCTGACGTATGAAATCGTGGAGTTTGAAAAACTGATTGAGTCCCGACACATCACCCGCAGCCTGGAAAACCGCGCGGAGGTGCTCAGCGCGGAATCAAGACAGATAGAACAACAGCTTACCAACATCAGCCGCCTTTCCACCCTTTCCCTGCGTATGTATGGATTGTACCTGAAACTGGGACATGCCCGTAATGAACGCGATGGCGAAATGGTGAAGTCATTTTTCGAGAGTCAGCTGCCGGCATTACAACACGCTCATATGAGCTTCTACGAGAAAGTGTACATGTACCAGGCATCCAGCTGGTATTACTATATTTTGCAGGACTTTGTGATGTACTACCGTTACACCCAGAAATGGGTGGACCTGTTCCGCAAATATCCTTCCCTGCAGCAAACGGACATGGACCTGTATATCAAAGCGCAGCATAACCTGCTGACAGCACATTTCTACACATCCAATTCCGAAAAGTTCAAGTCCGCCCTGCAGGACCTGGAAGATTTTATTCAGGACAACCAGGACAACTTCCACGAAAACACACGCACCTCTGCTTTTGTATATTTATATACGGCCAAAATAAACCGATACTTCCTGGAAGGCACATTCAGTCAGGGTTTGGCGATGGTACCAGAATTGGAAACAGAGATCAGTAACCATACACTGAAAATAGATCAGCACCGGGTGCTGGTATTCTATTATAAGATAGCCTGTTTGTATTTTGGTAGTGGAGATAACAGTAAAGCTATTGTCTATCTCAATAAAATTATTAACCTGAAAATTGGTAACCTGCGGGCAGATATACAATGCTTTGCCCGCATCCTGCACCTGATTGCGCATTATGAACTGGAGAATTACAGCCTGGTAGAATACCTGATTAAATCCGTGTATCATTTCATTTCCAAACATAAAGATCTTGGGCTGGTGATGGAAGAAATCATGAAGTTTTTACGCCGGTATATTTATGCCAATCCCAAAGCATTACGCAATGCGTTCGTAGACCTGAAACAACGGCTGGAACAGATTTCGCAGGATCCCTACGAACGCCGTTCCTTTCTTTACCTGGATATTATTTCCTGGCTGGAAAGTAAAATTGAAAGTATCCCGGTACAGGAAGTAATTCACCGCAAATTTGTGAATAAAGAGAAACGCATATAGATACATTTTTCTCGAAGGGAAAATCTATATTAGCGGACATAAATCTATGATCATATGTCCGTTGAAAAAGAATACCATTTTGTTGCCATCTCCGGCAGTCTCCGTAAAGGTTCCTATAACACCATGGCGCTGAAAGCGCTGCAGCAGCATGCTCCTTCGCATATTAAAATTGAGCAGCTGCATTTCGATAATATCCCTTTTTATAATGCGGATCTGCATACAGAACAATTACCGGAAGAAGTGGTGCCACTGGTAAAAAAGATTAAAGATTCAGATGGGGTGATCATTGTTTCTCCGGAATATAACTACTCTATTCCCGGTGCGCTGAAAAACTTCATAGACGTGGTGTCCAGGCATCCTGACAAACCATTCAGTGAAAAAGCGGTGGCTATTATGGGTGCATCGCAGGGACAGATAGGTACGGCCAGGATGCAATACCATTTACGGCAGGTGATGGTATTTTTGAACGCTTATGTGATCAACAAGCCTGAGATCATGATTGGTCATGCACAAAACAAATTTGATGCATCCGGTAATCTCACCGATGAATTTATCGGGAAACAATTACCGTTGTTACTGGAATCGCTCGCAAAGCTGAGTGATAAAATGTCATCAGGAATTTAATTCTATATAAGGTTCATACTGACGATATTTTTTAAAAAATATAATGGCCGATGCTGCCTGTAACAACAGGATAGCCGGCCATTCGTAATGTCCGAGGATCATGAATAATACAATGAAGGAAGTGAGCAGGGTATATCTTACATGTACTTCAGGATTCATCTTCGGAAAAAACAACAGGGTACGGAATAAGATGAGCAATGATAATGCGGTACCAAAAACAGTAATAAGTCCCATCGCCGATGTTTTCGTATAGGCGTTCACAGTAATCATGACCATCTCCGGTAAAAACATAATAACATATACACCGATCAGCCGCAGATAATGTGTGCGTAATCGGATAGGCAGATTTTCCATGAAATTGAGATAGGTATCATCAAAAGCACGGTGGTGTACCATTAGCTGCATATGTGTAAGTACACTGATCATGACACCTATCTGCAATCCGCGCAGGTCGAAATACTCTCCCTGTCGCATGATCAGAAAAGTAAGCCATAATACAGCGGCGGAAAACAGCTTGGTGCTCACAATGCGCCGGGGGAAATTAGTGAACAGTTCGTACAGGAAAAACAGTACCGGTGGTTTGGTGAAATGCTTGTTGAGCCAACGTTGCAGGTGTCCGGAAAAAAAGATGATATCTGGCTGCGCGAGTTTTCTTTCATATAACGCTAACGGCCATATGCAGTTGGCGATATTGAGTATCACCATCAGGACAGCAGGTATATAGTAATGTTGTTGTATAGCTACCAGGAGTGCGATGCCGGCGTACACCAGTACGGGCATATAGATAGCGGTATGTAACAGGAACCAGATACGTATACGGGTGGGTTTATGAATGCTCCCCATAGTGGGGAATAAAAAATCATATCCCTGCAATTGAAATGTTTTCAGGATAAACCCGCTGCATTTCAATGCGTAGGCGGTCCATAGCAGGAATACCAGGAAGAGGAAGGTGTAATTTCCCAGGAACCCGAGCATTAATCCTTTATGATAAGCTAAAAGGTTAGCCCCGTTGACGATGCCGAACAGGCCATAAAACAATACCAGGAAAAAACCGGTATTCTGAATATAAAACCTTTGGGTAAATATTTTACTGAGTATCGCTGAAGTGGAACGCATATTAACTGAGCGTAATGTTTTTGTGAGCTACTTTCAGTGTGCCCGTTACCGTTAATTCTTCCGCATCCAGTGGCTGGTGGGAGGTGATACAAAAAGAAACGCCGTTATTGCTATAGGTACGGATCAGGTCATATAATATTGCCAATGCCCGGGTATCGATGGTGATCAGTGGTTCATCCAGCAGGATCAGGGCGGGATTACCGGTGAAGGCCAGGAGCAGTGACAGCTTCTTGAGCATGCCGCTGGAGTAGCTGCTTACGGGGTTATTAACAAAGATATCCACACCCAGTCTTTCGCCGATCTCCCGGATTTCTTCCCTGTCGCCTCCTTTGGTATGGAGGTAAAGCTCCAGTAAGTCGCGTCCGGTAAGGAAAGACGGGTATAATGGCTCTGCTTCTGCATAGTTAATGAGGCGGCGGAACTGGACCGGGTGTTCCCGGCTGCTCACATTGCCCTTGAGTACTATTTCCCCTTTAAAAGGGATCAAACCCGCCATCACCTTCATACAGGTGGTTTTGCCCGCCCCATTTTCGCCCTGCAGCCAATAGATGCCGGCAGGCAGTTCCAGTCGGGCAATATCCAGGATGGGCACATCCTGGTAGTTCTTTTTGACAGCGTTTAGGGCAATAACCGGTTCGGGCATACGTAATAGCTTAAAATGTAAATATGAAAAATTAACGCATATATATACACTATGCAGGTGCTTTTTAACAAATATTTTTTTCGGGGCTTTTTTTAGGTTGAAGTTCATGTGGTTAGCGGCAACAGGGGAAAAAATATCATATATGCCAGTATCTGAGCAGGTGCATTTCACATGCGAATGATATTACATATACACTACCTCCTTATTCCGTGAAACATGCTATGCCACTATACTGCGAGAATGTTCATTATCTTTTTCCACACCTGTTGAAAACTTAAAAGTGACACCCATAACTGGATGCTTACATTTGTAATCCTGAGCGTATGGATTTTAGGATGCAAGAATGTTGAAATATGATTTGTGTGAGGAGAAGAGTGTAGATTTCAGTATGCTGACCCCCAAACAGAAAAACCAAAAACCTTCGACAGTACCCATAAAATAATTAAAGATGAGTAACGAGAATGAAATTCTTTTAAAAGAGAACAAGGATCGTTTTGTGCTATTGCCGATCAAATACCCGAAAATTTGGGAGCAATACAAAAAGCACGAAGCAAGTTTCTGGACAGCGGAAGAAATAGATTTAAGCAGTGACCTTAAGGATTGGGCAGCACTGAATGATGGTGAACGTCATTTTATATCCCACGTACTGGCGTTTTTTGCTGCCAGCGATGGTATTGTAAATGAGAACCTGGCAGTAAACTTTATGAGTGAGGTACAGATCCCGGAAGCCCGTTGTTTTTACGGTTTCCAGATTATGATGGAAAACATCCACTCTGAAACATATGCTTTGCTGATTGACACTTATGTGAAAGATCCGGCAGAGAAAGATCGTTTATTCCACGCTATTGACACCGTACCTGCTGTGAAAAAGAAAGCAGAATGGGCATTGCGCTGGATTGAGAACGGCAATTTTGCAGAGCGCCTGGTAGCCTTTGCAGCCGTAGAAGGTATTTTCTTCAGCGGCAGTTTCTGCTCTATTTTCTGGTTAAAGAAAAGAGGCCTGATGCCAGGTCTGACCTTCTCCAACGAGCTGATCAGCAGAGATGAAGGACTGCATTGCGAATTTGCCTGCCTGCTCTACAGTATGCTGGAAAATAAGCTGAGTGAAGAAGCAGTACATGGCATTATCCGTGACGCCGTAGCTTATGAAAAAGAATTTATTACAGAAGCCCTGCCGGTTGGTTTGATCGGTATGAACGCTGACCTGATGTCGCAATACATTGAGTTTGTTGCGGACAGATGGATCGGTGAACTGGGCTATAGCAAGATATTCAACGCGTCTAACCCATTTGATTTCATGGAAATGATTTCATTACAGGGCAAGACCAACTTCTTTGAAAAACGTGTGGGAGATTACCAGAAATCCGGCGTAATGGGTGGTACTAAAGAGTCACAGACATTCAGCCTGGAAGAAGATTTTTAGATAGCGTTTAGCTGTTAGCTTTTAGCTTTTATGTTAAATGCAGCGAACAAACACAATTTACTAACCTCCTTTGGCTAATAGCTAACTGCTAATAGCTAAAACCTAAATTCACAAACCCATGTTCGTAATCAAAAGAGATGGCAGAAAAGAAGCAGTGAAGTTTGATAAAATCACTGCCCGTATTGAAAAACTATGCTATGGTTTCAATACGGAATATGTAGATGCAATAGATGTAGCAAAAAAAGTAATACAGGGTTTATATGATGGGGTAACCACCAGTGAACTCGACAACCTGGCTGCCGAAACAGCCGCTTCCCTCACGACCAAACACCCGGATTACGCCCTGCTGGCTTCCCGCATAGCAGTAAGCAATCTGCATAAAAATACGATTAAGTCGTTTTCCAAAACGATGAAGAAACTGTATGATTATATTGATCCTAAAACAGGTAAGTCAGCTGCTTTGCTGTCTGATGATATCTGGGAGATCATTACTAAAAATGCAGACATCCTGGATTCAAGCATTATCTACGACCGCGACTTTGCGTTTGACTACTTCGGTTTCAAAACCCTGGAGCGCTCTTACCTGCTGAAAACAGACGGTAAGATACAGGAACGTCCGCAGCATATGCTGATGCGTGTTTCTGTAGGCATTCACAAAGAAGATATTGAGTCTGCCATCAAAACATACAACCTGATGAGTGAGCGCTGGTTTACACATGCCACGCCTACCCTGTTCAACGCAGGCACTCCAAAACCACAGATGTCTTCCTGCTTCCTGCTTACCATGCAGGACGACAGCATCGAAGGTATCTACGATACCCTGAAACAAACGGCTAAAATTTCCCAGAGTGCCGGTGGTATCGGTTTAAGCATTCATAACATCCGCGCTACAGGGTCTTATATCAGTGGTACCAACGGTACTTCCAATGGTATCATTCCTATGCTGCGCGTGTTCAACGATACAGCACGCTACGTAGATCAGGGTGGTGGCAAGCGTAAAGGTGCTTTCGCTATCTACCTGGAACCATGGCATGCCGACATCTACGAATTCCTGGATCTGCGTAAGAACCATGGTAAAGAAGAGATGCGCGCCCGTGACCTGTTTTACGCCCTCTGGATGCCAGACCTGTTCATGAAACGTGTAGAAGCCAATGGCGACTGGTCATTATTCTGCCCGCATGAAGCACCAGGACTGCACGAATGCTGGGGAGAAGAATTTGAAGCATTATATGCCAAGTACGAACAGGAAGGCCGTGCCCGCAAAACCGTGAAAGCACAGGACCTCTGGTTTGCCATCCTGGATGCACAGATCGAAACCGGTAATCCATACCTGCTGTATAAAGATTCTGCCAACCGCAAATCCAATCAGCAGAACCTGGGTACCATCAAGAGTTCCAACCTGTGTACAGAAATTATCGAATACACTGATGCAAACGAAGTAGCTGTATGTAACCTGGCTTCTCTCGCATTGCCACGCTTTGTAATTGATGGTAAATTTGACCACGACAAATTATACGAAGTAACTTACCAGGCTACCCTGAACCTGAATAAAATCATCGACAATAACTACTACCCTATTGAAGAGGCCAGACGCAGCAACATGCGCCACCGCCCTGTAGGATTAGGTGTACAAGGTCTTGCTGATGCGTTTATCCTCATGCGGTATCCGTTTGAAAGTGCCGAAGCGAAAAAACTGAACAGCGAAATATTTGAAACCATCTACTTCGCGGGTTTAAGCGCTTCCAACGACCTGGCTAAGAAAGAAGGTGCCTACGAAACATTCCCTGGCTCCCCATCTTCCAAAGGTATCCTCCAGTTTGATATGTGGGATGTAAAACCATCCGCACGCTGGAATTGGGATAAACTGAAAAAAGCAATCGTAAAAGATGGTATCCGCAACTCCCTGTTGCTGGCACCAATGCCGACTGCTTCTACTTCCCAGATCCTCGGCAACAACGAGTGTTTTGAACCATACACTTCCAACATCTACACCCGTCGTGTACTGAGTGGTGAGTTTGTAATCGTTAATAAACACCTGTTGAAAGACCTGGTAGAACTGGGCCTGTGGGATAATGAAATGAAGACAAAGATTATTTCGCACAATGGTTCTATCCAGAACATTGCCGAAATACCAGCAAATATTAAAGAACTATACAAAACAGTTTGGGAAATCAAACAACGTAACCTCATTGACATGGCAGCCGATCGCGGTGCTTTCATCTGCCAGTCTCAGTCACTGAACCTGTTTGTTGATACCCCAACCAACGCGAAACTTACCTCTATGCACTTTTACGCCTGGAAAAAAGGTTTGAAAACAGGCATGTATTATCTGCGTACTCAGGCTGCTACTCAGGCAGTACAGTTTACCGTGGAAAAACAAGGTGGTCAGCAAATGCAACCTGTGGTTGCCGCCGGTGGCGACAGCGCAGAAGAAGAAATCATCGTGGGTGCAGTTTGCACCATGGAAGAAGGTTGCGTTACATGTAGTGCATAAGGGTTTATGTAAGTATAAATGCGAATCCCTGGCTGAATGGCCAGGGATTTTTTTGTGCAGTAATCAGGGAAAGAATATGCATAACCTTCTCCTCAGGACTGATGAAGCAGCGACCAACATTACTTCCATCCATCCGTTTGTGCAAGATTATTATTGAGTTGTATTTGTTCCAATGGCAGCGGTTCCAAATAGTATTTATCCAACCAGCCCACCGGTACAGGGTAAAATACCACCGAGCCACTGCTATTTAAGCTAATGGGTGTTCCCGCGCCGTAATCAGATACCTTTACCCTGGCACCCAGCAATTGCCTGTTGAAATATTCCCCCTTCTTCCATCTTTTCAAATCATTAAAACGGAATCCATCCCCCATCAGTTCTACCCTTCTTTCTCTCCTGATTTCCCATAAAACAGGATCGATGCCAGCATCTCTTTTATTATCGAAGGCGCCGTTTATATCAGCGACCAACATGTTGGGCAGTCCGGCTCTTGGACGTAATTTATTCACCGTCATATCCGCAATACCCTGATTAAACTGTCCCAGTTCCCACATTACTTCTGCATAGTTAAGCATCGTCTCTTCCACTCTGAAAATAGGGAAATCGGTAGTGGCTACGCCGGTAGTACTTACATCTGTAAAAGTATTATACGGTTTGTAGTAATAATATCCGGTAGAAGTATTCATGAAGCCCTGGGCACCGGCAGTTTTATCATTCAGGAAGTGTGGCGCCCGGTACAGATAATACCCTGCCCAGTTTGCAACAGGTAGCCTTTTCCTGTTGGCATCATTACCTGGCAGTGTAGCCATGAAATCAATAAATTCGTTGTCTGCCGGATTACTTGTACGGGTATACGTTGTTACCTGACCGGATGCGATCACCCGATAGGGAGGTAGTACAGTAAAGTATAATCTTCTATCCCTTTTTCTGAACTCTGCATTCATCGTAGAATCACTGTAGCCGGTAATAGTGGAGGAAATGGGTTTACCGTCCGCACAGAGGTAACTTTCTACTGCGTCCTTTGATAAATCAGAGCCCCAGGAAGAAGTACGCACATAACGCGCGGCATTGTGCCCTACCTGACCGGTAATGTATTGACGAGCCAGGATGATACCCGGTTTCCCTACCAGTTCGTCTGAATTAAATACATCATCATAGCTGCCCATCACATTAGGGAAGGAAGCCAGCAACTTCTCCGAGTAGGTTTTACACGCATTAAGGTAAGTATTTGCGTCCGGCATATTCCGGTACTTACGCCAGGTGCCCTCAAATAATCCGAAGCGCGATAACAATGCCCTAACTACATGTACATTAATTGTGTTGGGACCATCACCATCTGTTTTGATGTGTGACTCCGCCCATACCAGGTTATCCAGGATGTTTTTTGCTACCTGATCCCGGGGTGTTCTGGCACCATACAACACGCTGGTAGAAGTATCAGACACCTTATGCTCAATCCAGGGCACATCACCATATGCTGCCAGCAAATCGTAATACCTCATCGCCCTGAAAAAATATCCCACGCTCCTCCAATGATCTTTATCTGTCTGATTCATCGAAGATTGATCAATATTATCCAATGCAATGTTAACCCTGCGTATGAAACTGAAATCCCACTGTGTACCCGAAGTCACCGCAGGGATGATCTTTAACTGAAAAGCATAAGGTGATTTATTGGCAACGTTGTAACTGTTTACAAAATTATCTGAATTGAATTCCCCGCCCGGCACATCAATATCATAGTAGGGCAGATATTCATAACAACCCCACATATACGTTTTAAAATTATCAGCTGTTTTGAAGGAAGTAGCTTCCGTCATCTGATCCAATGGTAATTTATCGAGATAGTCTTTATTACAGGCTGCTGTAGCCAGCAAAGACAGTAGTAGAAATGTATTTCTTTTCATTACACGCATTTTAAATAATCAGTCATTAAAAGGAAGCATTAACACCGAAGGAGAACATTCGCATCATCGGGTAATTAATACCATAGCCTTTGTCATCAGTAGATGTTGGATCTAATCCTTTAGGAAATTTGCTGAAAGTAAAGAGATTCTCACCGCTGAAGAACACCTGTAGTTTGTTGAATAAAATCCTTTTTAGCATAGATTCAGGAAGACTGTAAGCAAGACTAAGATTCTTTACACGCATATATGCGGCATTGGTGAGATACCTTGTCTGCACGAATTTGTTAGTAGCAGAGTTACCGGCTGCTTTGGCATAAATACGTGCATAATGTGCATCGGTATTAGCAGGCGTCCAATAATTCAGCTCATGCTGGAATATCGTTCCAAATTCATAGTTGTAGGGGAATGTCAGGTTGTTGCTGAGCCAGAGATCACGTTTACCTACTCCCGCAATAACAAAAGAAAAGTTCCAGTTTTTATACCCAATACCTCCATTGATGCCATACTGCAAGGCCAACCGGTTGTTACCTATTATTGACATATCGCCGTGATTAGCCAGCGTATTTTGTCCGTTGGTAATCACGCCATCTCCATCAAAGTCTTTATACAACACATCTCCTGGGTTAGGCGTCACGAGGTTCGAGCCATTTCTTATTTGCTTAACAATACCGGACTTGATAACACCATTTTCGAAATCTGATTCCTGGTATAACCGGTCGGTGGTATATCCCCAGATTTCGGTCATATCTTTCCCTACATAATAGGTACTCAGAGATCCCGCCTTATTATTATCGAATTTGGTAATTTTTGATTTGAAGTCATAGAGATTGGCAGAGATATAGTAGTTAAATTCTCCCACCTTATCTCTCCATTCCAACAACAGTTCATATCCCTGTGATTGCAGGTTGGCGGCATTTTGCAGCGGAGCGCCGGTCCCTAATACTGCCGGCAGTTGAATAGCGCTGGTAAGCATATTCAATGTCTGTCTCTTATACCAGTCGGCCGACAAATTCAGGCGGTTATCCAGGAAGCCTGCATTGATACCGAAGTTCAGCGTTCTGACAGTTTCCCAGGTAAAATTAGGACTGATCAGGCCCGGCGTACCTAAGGTGGTAGGCCGTGTGCCGCCCACCAGCCAGCCGGTCAGTGCCGGATTCATCGCATCCAGGAAACGATAGGGTGCAATATCCTGGTTGCCCACTTCACCCAGTGAAGCTCTTAATTTCAGCTCCGATAATACAGGCTTTAGGCGGCGCATGAAATTTTCTTCTGATACGCGCCATCCGGCGGAAGCCGAAGGAAAGAAACCCCATCTCCGGCTGGTAGGAAATTTGGAAGACCCATCCGTTCTGCCGTTTACTTCCAGCAGATATTTCCCCTTATAATCGTAATTAATGCGTCCAAAGAATCCTTGCACACTCCATTCCAGGTAATTGTCATCGGCGGTAAGATTGCCCACAGCAGTGGAAATCGAGGGGAGATCGGCAGATATCATCTGTGTCTTGTTTGCCCAGAGCGCTTCGCTATGAAAATCATCCTGATTATAACCTGCCATCACCGTGAAGTTGTGGTTTTTGATTGATTTATTATAGTTCGCGTAAACATTCAATGTGCGGCGATCGTCTGATTGGTTGGACTTATAAAAACCGGCATTGTTGGGAGGCACTGTTGTTTTTACAACAAATTCAGAAATATCGGCGTAGTTAAAAGACTTATTGTAACTGGTAACTGTTTCCCGGAGATTTTCATACAGGTATTCACCCGTAATGGTAAGCCCCTGTATTGGTTTGGCAATTACCTTTCCCATTAACCGGATATCATCAAACCGGTCTTTTGTCGGTACTGAATTCAACAGGAGATTCTTTGGTGTGCCGGTTGGATACAGTACGCCCCCGATAGTCATGGTATCTACCGTTGGCACATAAGAAGGGCTGTTGCTGGCGGTTCCCCATAACCAGGCGCTGTTGGGATCAGACTTAACGGAATTATAGTAGCTCGCATCCAGTTGAGTGGTCAGCCATTTTGTAACATCGGTACTGAGATAAGACTTTACATTATAGCGTTTGTAGGAGTCGGCATTGGAAATCATGATACCATCTTCTTTTACAGTACCAAGAGAAACACGGTAGGCTGTTTTTTCCGAACCTCCGCTAACTGCAAAATCATGCATCTGTTGTACCCCTGCGTTTTCAAATAACTGCCCAATAACATCAGACTGGGCCAGCTGGTATCTTACACCCGCATCCGTAGCATATCCCAGTGGAAATTTAGAAGGATCTACCTTATAATCATTCAGTAATTGCAGCCATTTATCCACGTTCTGACCTGTCCAGTATGCGCCGTAGCCCATGTCTTTATAGGCTTGTACAGTCGCCAGCGGACTGGCTGCCTTAGGGATAGAGCTGGGGGTGGAAAATGTGAAGTTGTTGCTGTAATCGAATCTTGCCTTACTATTTTTTGATCCTTTTTTTGTGGTGATGAGTATCACGCCGAAGGCGGCGCGTGCGCCGTAGATGGCAGCGGAGCCAGCATCTTTCAACACGGTAACGGTTTCAATATCATTGGGGTTCAGCATATTGACAGGTCCGCTGAAAGGGATATTGTCTACAAGAATCAAAGGGCTGCCACCATTAATGCTGGTGGTACCACGAATATTGAAGGAAAAACTTCCACCCGGCTCACCGGTACCTGAGGTTACCTGCAGCCCGGGAACAATACCTTGTAAAAGTGTACCGGCAGTACTGGCAGGCCGGTTACCGGCCAGTTCATCCATTTTAACTGTATTCACGGAGCTGGTAAGATTGGTCTTCTTTTGTGTGCCAAATCCTACCACTACAATCTCATCTATTTTTTTATCAGAGGGCTTCAACACGATGTCGAGATTACCGGATTTCGTCACCGGTATCTCCATGGGATCGTAGCCTACGAAGGTAATGACCAAAGTACCTCCTTTATCGGGGATATGAAGTGTGAAGGAGCCCGTGGCATCCGCGGCGGTTCCCTTATTGGTACCTTTCAGCGATACGGTAGCTCCGGGAAGTACCTGACCTTTCTCGTCTGTAATACGTCCCCTGATAATGATATCAGCCAATACTTCCGTGGCATTGAGAGGCATTGCCCGCTCTTGGATTACGATTGTTTTTTCGTAGATCTTATAATCAAACGGCTGCCCGATGAAACATAAGGCCAATGCCTTTTCCATTGGCATATCGCGGATGGTAAGCGCTACTTTGTTGGCGCGCTCCAACAAGTGGCTGTCGAACCAGAAATCGTAGCCCGTTTGCCTGGTGATAGACCGCAGGACTTTCTCCAATGAAATTTTATCTGCGGTAATTGTCACATTCTGAGCGCTCGTTTTGGCTGACAATTGCAGGCAGACAGATAATAGGAATAACACTGTCAGTTTCATAATCAATAGCTTCTTTAGTAAAGACCATTGGCTGAATTCCCTTTTTTGAGAGGAATACAAGAAAATCATACTTTTGTTTTTAGGCGTGTCAAAAAATAGCTTCTTACCAGGAAGCTGTGTTTACGATCAAAATGTTTGCGCATGCCTGAACCAGGCCGGAGGTCTTACCAGGACTTCCGGCTTTTTTTATTCAAAGCAGTTTTTTGTGGCAGGATGCTATGGCAGCACTGTCAGTTTTTTACCTTCGAGCCGGAAACTTATTCCATATAGCTCCATGATTTTTAATACGGCCGTCAGGCTTTTGTCTCGTGAAATTTTTACGGTGAAGAAGCGATTCGGTACTGATCCCTGGTATACAACTTCCACATCATACCATCGGCCCAGTTGCTGCATAATAGATTTCAGGTCTTCATTTCTGAACTGAAATACATTTGCTTTCCAGGCAAGCGCTTCTTCCATGTCAGCGTCCTGGTTTATTAATAATGGGCCATCTGGTGGTGAAATGGCTTGTTGTCCGGCAGTCAGCGTTTTCATTGTTCCTGATTTATTTTGGCTGATCTGAATTTTTCCTTTTACTAATGTTGTTCTTATGGTTGACTCATCTTCATATGATTTAATATTGAATGCCGTTCCTAACACTTTAATCTCCTGCCCTTTACTTTTTACAATAAAGGGCTGAGTTGCGGCAGCGGCTACATCAAAGTATGCCTCCCCGGAAACGTTGACCAGTCGCTCTTTTCCGGCAAAAGGCACCTGAAATGAAATGGTGGATGCTACGTTTACCCATACCTGGCTGCCATCCGGCAGAGCGATGAGCAATGGTTTGCTCCCCCTGGGAACTGTGATTGTATTAAGTTCCGGGGCGGCGGCCCGGGAATTATTCGCATATTCAATTTTATCCGGCGATAATTTCTGTGCAAGGTTACCACCAGGTACAATATTGGCACCAGTCTGCAAGCTGTCTATGTACACTCTTTTACCATTGTTTAATGTTACATAAGCCCTGCCGGTGGTTGGAGATGGGATATCTACGCGCTCTTTACGGGTGGCGGCTACGTGTATTGGTATAGGTGTACGCCAGCGATTAACCAGGTAAACCGATGCTCCTACTACCAATAAACAAACACTGGCGGCATACAGTGCTATCCTGCGGTAGTTACGGACCGAACGGACATTAGTCACTGTATATTCCTGCAGTTGCTGCCATATCCTTGATTTGGTATGATAGATGTCTTCCAACTCCTGCCTGACAGCGGCTTCGTTGCGAAACTCCTCCATCAATGCACGGTTTTCAACATTGGCATTCAACCATGTATCCAATTGCACCTGTTCTTCAACGGTGATTTCCCCTGAAAGATATTTCAGGATGAGAGCTGTTATTTGTTCCTGTTCCGGCGACATGGAGCGCGATTTAGTACTGGTTGTATTAGATAAACACCACCGATGCTAAATTGTCCCGGCTTTTTTTAATTTTTTTTAGTGAGATAGGAAAATAAGGAGGTGCAATAATTCATTCTTCAACAATTTCGTGCGTAATTGTTTGATAGCCTCGGTTTTGAGGTTTCTGACCGTTTTCTCGCCAATCCCTGTCTGGCCCGCAATTTCAGCATTTTTAAATCCTTTAAGACTCAATTGCAGGATATTGGCCATCTTCCCGGGCAGTTTCTCGATTTCCAGGTACAGGTGCTGGTAGATTTCTTCCCTTACATCACTGAATGACTCCAGCGATAGTTGTTCATCTGATTGTTGTCTGGCTAACTCCCGGTGACGACGGTTCATGCGATCTTCATCCCTCAGGTGATTGAGACATGCATTTCTGGCAATAGTATACAATAATGGGCTGATATTGGAGTACGTAGTAAGGCTACTACGTTTATCCCATAGTTTCACAAATGTTTCCAACGTTATGTCTTCCGCAACCTGCCTGTCTTCCACAAATTTTAGCGAAAAAGAGAACACCAGCAGAAAATAATAGTTATACACTGTTTCGAATGCTCTTCTGTCGTTATTGGACAGTTGCCGGAGCAATACTATTTCATCAAATGGTAGGTAGGCAGACATTAGTAATCAATCCTGTATCAGTGCTAATATAGTAAATGCCAATGTTCCACACAATTATTCTTTCCTTGTAACCACCGTCAACCGGGCTGCCTTTTCAKGAGTAATGCCTTCCAGGTCCAGTGGTGCAAAACGCTTTACCTGCTATCTGTTTGATAAATATTTCCGGTGTGGTACCCAGGAAATGGTGAAAGTCTTTTATCAGATGACTCTGGTCATGATACCCAAAATCGTGGATCAGATCATACCAGTCGATCTCCGCACCCGGATTGTTTTCTATACTGTTAATCACCTGTTTGAAACGGAGAAAACGCAACATCTCTTTAGGAGAATATCCTACATACTTTTTAAATCTTAACTGTATGGAACGCTCAGTTAATGCAGCATCTGCTGCAATCGCTTTGGCTGGCTGAATAAGCGGGTCTTTAAAATAATCCGCTCCCTGCAGCAGCGGCCGGGCCCCATCTTCCGCGTCATGCATGCACGTGCGGATATAATCACTCAGTATTTCTATCCGCTCTTCTATAATAGCTGTTTTACTTAATATCTGCCACAGTTCTTCGTAACCGGAGGTTATGATATGCGCATGCAATTTTTCTCCATCCAGTTCATCTACCGGCACCTGGAACAACCGGTAAAATCCATCCAGGTTAAATATCACTATCAGCAGATCTGCATCGGGCAGCATTTCGTAATTCAACATTTTTCTCAATGGTCCCAATACTCCTACCTTGTCTACCTGCATGCCTCCAAACAGTTCTCCTGCGAAAGAAATTCTTACCGGCGAACCGAAATTGAAGAGCAGCATCATTTCATAATTAGGTGAAAGATGGTGGATAACAGGCAATTCATCTGCTGCTGTTTGCATCACATAAAAGTGCTTCACTATATCCGATAGTGGTGGTTGCACCTCAAAACGTTTACCTGTTAATGCCATAAAGAAAAATTAAATCTCGTCTTCCTGCAAATCTTCTGCTTTAAAGCCCCACTCAGTCAGCAGGGTATTATATTGTGCATCCGGCAATCCCTGTTGCTGATAGTGTCCTGCCAGCGTTTTCTGGCGCATGGCCTCGTAAATGCTCACCGCACAGGCCACTGATATATTTAAAGACCGGATAATGCCCATCTGCGGAATAATAAAATTACCATCGGCCATCGATCTTACGTGATCACTTACGCCATTCTGCTCATTACCAAAAACCAGTGCCACAGAGCCACTGAAATCTATATCATATAAACTTACCGCATCTGCCGACAGATGCGTAGTCAGTATCTTATCATAATGTTTACGCAGTTCCTTAAAACAATCTGCCGCATTATCAAAATCATGTATGGTGAGCCATTGCTTGGCACTGCTGCTGCTCCGGTGTCCCCAGTTCTTTATCCGGGGCGGTTTTGAGGTGATAATATAAATATCCTGTATACCCACGGCATCACATGTGCGCATTACTGCGGCCACATTATGCGGGTCCTGTACATCCTCCAGCACCACTGTTAAATTAGCCTGCCGTTTGTTTAATACCGACAGTAATCTTTCTTTTCTTTCTGGTGTCATAATGCAAAAATAGCAAAAAGCGTAAAGCCGAAAGCAAAAAGCCAATCTCCTTCTCCATAGCTTTTTGCTTTTTGCTTTGAGCTTTCTGCTTATCTTCACTCCCAAATTAAAATTAACCTATGCTCAAAAAGATCCTGAAAATTGTGGGTATCACAATGGTGGTCTTGATATTGGCCGCTATAGCCATACCCTATTTCTTTAAAGACAAGATCATTGCAAAAGTAAAAACGGAGCTTAATAACCGTCTCAATGCCAAAGTGGATTTCAAAGATGTGGATATCAGTCTATTCCGTCATTTCCCACGACTGGCTGTTGGCCTGGAAGAACTGCAGGTAGTAGGCATCGGTGAATTTGCCGGGGACACCCTCCTCGCTGTAAAACAGATCGATGTAGCCCTCAACCTCATGAGTGTAATTAAGGGAGATAAGATGGATATCTATAACATCGCCCTCATACAACCACGGATACACGCTATCGTAAATAAAGACGGCGCCGCCAACTGGAATATTACCAAACCCGATACCGCCGCCGCCACGCCCGCTGATACCAGCAAAAGTAAATTTGCCCTCAGCCTGCAACAATATAAAATTGAAGACGCCTGGATCAGCTATGATGACCGGCAGGGTAACATGGCGTTACTCATCACCGGCCTGACACATCAGGGTAAAGGCGATTTCACACAGGACCAGTTCCTCCTGCAAACCAGCACCGTAGCAGAAGGCATCACCTTCAGATATGGACTGATCCCTTACCTATCCCAGGTTAAAACCAAACTGGATGCCGCTATCCAGGTTGATAATAACAGCAGTACCTATACGTTTAAAGACGGTAAAGCATCTATCAACAACCTGGAACTGGCACTGCAAGGATTTTTCAAGCTGGTAAACGATTCCACCTATGGAATGGACATGAGCTTTAAAGCACCTTCTACTAATTTTAAAGACCTGTTATCATTAGTACCCGCCGTATACAAAACAGATTTTGATAAGATCAAAACCAGTGGTACTGCTGCTTTTGATGGGTTCGTAAAAGGCAACTACTCTCCTGTACAGATGCCTTCTTTCGGACTGGACCTGGCCGTAAAAGATGGCTTCTTCCAATATCCTGATCTGCCAAAACCAGTAAAAAATATACAGATAGCCATGAAGATCAGCAACCCGGATGGCGTACCTGATCACACGGTAATAGATATGCCTACTGGTCACCTGGAAATGGATAATACCCCGCTGGATCTGCGCTTACTGGTTAAAACGCCGATATCCGATCTGTATGTGGATGCTGCTGCCAAAGGGAAACTGGATCTCTCTAAAATCACCCAGTTCGTAAAACTGGAAGCCGGCACTAATCTATCCGGTTTGCTGGATGCGGATATCAGCGCCAAAGGCAATATGAGCGCCATCGAAAAACAACAATACGATCGCTTCTATGCCGCCGGCACCCTGCAGCTGAGCAATATGCTCTACAAAAGCAAAGACTACCCCGATGGCGTAAAAGTGAATAATCTCTCTTTACAGTTTAACCCTAAAAACGTAACAGTAAAAGACCTGAACGGACAATACCTGGGTACCAACTTTGAAGCAAACGGAGAAGTGAATAACCTGCTCGCCTACACATTTAAAAATGCACCACTCGATGGTAAGCTCAACTTCAAGGCAGACGAAATAAACCTGGATAAATGGATGGGCACTACGCCTACCGCTGCCGATCCGGCTACTGCCAAAAAAGATTCAGCCGCCGCTACGCCTTTTGCCGTTCCTGCCAACCTGAATCTGAGCTTACAGGCCAACGTAAATAAAATACATTATGATAAAGCTGATCTGACTAACGTAGGCGGTAACCTGCTGGTGAAAGATGAAACAGTCACCATGCAACAGCTCAAAGCCAATGCACTGCAGGGAACTATGGAAATCAACGGCAGCTACAGCACCAAAGCCAACAAAAACAATCCGGATATAAACCTGGCCTATAATGTGCAAAACCTGGATGTACAACAAACCTTCAACACCTTTAATACAGTGCAGAAGTTGATGCCGATCGGTAAATTCCTTTCCGGAAAAATTACCTCCCAGTTAACCATGCACGGCAAATTAGGGAAGGATATGTCGCCCGACCTGAGCACACTCACCGGCGATGGTAACCTACTGTTGATACAGGGCTTCCTGAAACAGTTTGCACCGGTAGACCAACTGGCCAACACCCTGAACGTGGCACAGCTGAAAGATCTTTCTCTCCGCGATATTAAAAATTACTTTGCTTTTGAAAATGGTCGCGTAAAAATCAATCCCTTCAATGTAACGGTAGCCGGTATCAAAATGAATATTGGCGGTTCGCACGGTTTTGACCAGTCACTCGACTACACCCTGCAGCTGGCATTACCCCGCAGTATGATGGGCTCCGCCGGCAACACCCTGGTGAATAACCTGGCATCGCAGGCGCAAAGCAAAGGCATCCCCGTAAACCTGGGTGATAGCGTACACCTGCAGGTTTTAATGGGCGGTAACATTCTCAAACCAAGTGTAAAAACAGATCTGCGTGAAACGGCCAACAACCTGAAAGCACAGGCCGCTGAACTGGTGAAAAATAAAGTAGATTCTGTAAAAACGACGGTAAAAGACAGTCTTAACCAGATCAAAAATACCGCAGTGAATTCACTGAAAAATGAATTAAAAAATCAACTCAGCGGTAAAAAAGATTCTACAACAACTACCGGCAAACCACTGGAAAATGTAGGCAAGCAAGCCGGTGAGTCTGTGAAGAATACATTGAACGGACTGTTTAAGAAGAAAGCCAATAATGCCGACACTACCAAACACTAAATACAGGCTGACAGAGATTTACGCGGAGCCCTTCCGCGTAAATCTCTTACCCTGATCCCGTTATTCCCAATTTTTCCGTAACTTATGGTAACCAAAACCCCGGACCATGCTGTTGCGTTTCCTCCATACGACCTACTGCAATGCTGCGATCTTCGCCGGTGCATTATTCTTTCTGATGGGATATATTATTCACCGCTTCCCACCTAAAAGCACCAAATCCTGGTATGGTTACCGAAGTTTCCTGTCTACCAAAACACCCGAAATGTGGCATTCCGCCAATGAATATGCGGCCTATATTTCCCGGCGCATAGGTGTCATCCTGTTGGTGACCGGTATCGCCTGTGCACTGATATTTGAAAGTCAGTCAGACTGGTTCCTTTACATCACCGTAGGCGCAGTAGTAGCAGGCACCATGTATATGGTGGGAGACACAGAATGGCAGTTAACCCGGCATTTCGATAAAGACGGCAAACGCATTCTTCCCGAATAAAAACAAAGAAGGCGCTGCTTGCGCAACGCCTCTCTGCATATGTAATTATAAACCCTACTTTTTAAACATCCGCCTCACTTACAGTTTCCCCTGTATATCATGTTCAGGTACTGACTGATAGCTTTCCTTCATTTTACGAAGCTTTTCCTTACCATATGCCAAACGGGTAATCACTACGTACAACACCGGCACAATAAAGATCGCCAGGAAGGTAGCGGTAAACATACCACCCAATACGGTCCATCCCATGGTTTTACGAGCTTCTGCACCCGCACCGGAAGAAAACACCAGTGGTAGAATACCCAGCAGGAAGGCCAGGGAAGTCATGATAATAGGGCGTAAACGCAGCTTCGCTGCTTCCACTGCCGCCGTTACCAGGTCCATGCCCCTATCTACACGTTCCTTCGCAAATTCCACGATCAGGATCGCATTCTTGGCCGACAAACCAATCAGGGTAATCAAACCAATCTGTGCATATACGTTATTACTCAGCTTAGGCAGGAAGGTCAGTACGGTAATGGCACCAAAGGCACCAATAGGGACTGCTAACAGCACCGAGAATGGTACAGACCAGCTTTCATATAAAGCGGCCAGGAACAGGAACACAAAGATGATTGACAGGGCAAAGATGTACACCGTCTTAGACCCCGATAATAATTCCTCACGGCTCAAACCGGAAAACTCATACCCGTATCCATCCGGTAATGTTTCTGCCGCCACTTCTTTCAATGCCTTGATAGCATCACCACTACTATAGCCCGGAGCAGGACCACCATTTATTTCCGCAGAACGGAACAGGTTATAGTGAGAAATCACCGGCGCGGTTTCAATGACTTTATAAGAAGTCAGTGTACTCAATGGCACCATGGAACCAGCAGCATTGCGTACAAATAACTGATTCAGGTTCTTGATATCTCCACGGTAAGTGGAATCCGCCTGCGTTACCACACGGAAGTTACGGCCGTAAATAGTGAAGTCATTGATATACGCACTACCCATATACGTCTGCAATGCAGAGGCGATATCGGATATTTTCACACCCATTTTCTTCGCCTTTTCCCGGTCTATGTCCAGTTGATAACCTGGCGTACGTGCGGTAAAGAAGGAGAATGCCTGGGCTATTTCCGGACGCTGATTAGCTGCCGCCAGGAACTTCTGTAATACCCCTTCAAAGGCCTTGATTTCACCGGCTCCCCTTTGCTGTAATACAAAAGAGAAACCGGCGGTTTGTCCCAGACCTGGAATAGCCGGCGGTTGAATTACCACCACATTCGCTTCTTTATACTTGCTCAGCGTTTTTCTCACTTTAGCCACCATACCGGTGATCTGCAGCGAATCCGCTTTACGTTCCGCCCATGGCTTCAGTGAACAGAAAATCGTGGCACTGTTGGATTTGGTAGCAAAGCTCACCGCATTCAAACCACCTAATGCTGCATAGTGCGCAATACCCGGTATCTTTTCCAGGTCTTTCATCATCTGCGACATTACGTTTACTGTACGTTCTGTAGAAGAAGATTCCGGTAAGTCAAAAGTGATGATCAAACGGCCTTCATCTTCCGTAGGAATAAACCCGGTGGGCTTCGCCTTGAATAACATCATCGTACCTACGAAAATGCAGACCAGGATTACCATAGCAAAACGGAAGTAACGAATACTTTTCTTCACCCCCATAGAATAACGGGAAGTAGTGTGTCCGAACCAACGGTTGAATTTGAAGAAGAATTTGTTCAGGCCTTTTGAGTCCTTATCCAGGTGCATCGGTTTCAGCAACAGGATACACAATGCCGGTGTTAATGACAACGCCACAAAAGCGGAGATCATTACAGAGATGGCGATGGTGATCGCAAACTGCTGGTATAAACGGCCTACGATACCAGGTATAAATCCTACCGGTACAAACACCGCTGCCAGGATCAATGCAATCGCAATAACAGGTCCGGAAATTTCTTTCATGGCCTGTGCAGTCGCATCCTTAGGCGTCATTTTCTCATGATCAATATTATGCTGCACCGCTTCCACCACTACAATCGCATCATCCACCACAATACCGATAGCCAGTACGAAACCGAACAGCGTTAAGGTGTTAATGGTAAATCCAAGTGGTATGAAGAAGATAAAGGTGGCTATAATAGATACCGGGATGGCCAGGATAGGAATCAAAGTAGCGCGCCAGCTCTGCAGGAAGAGGAACACGACAATCACTACCAGTATCAGCGCTTCTACCAGGGTATGTACTACCTCTTCAATAGATACTTTTACTACTGATACAGATTCAAACGGCACTACATAATCCACATCCTGCGGGAATTGCTTTTTCAGCTCTTCCATCGCTGCGGTTACATTGGCAGCCGTTTCCAGCGCATTGCTGCCAGGCGCCTGGTATACGAGCAGATAAGCGGCACGTTTACCATCTACGTAGTTGTTACCGGCATAGTTAAATTTACCCAGCTGTACGCGGGCTACATCTTTCAGGTATACCAATGTTCCATCCGCAGGGCGGGTTTTCACGATGATATTTCCAAATTCCTCGGGCGTAGATAAACGACCTTTGGTGAAGATGTTGTATTCGAATGTTTGGCCTGTTTGCTGTGGTGGTGCACCTACGGAACCCGCGGTGATCTGCGCATTCTGTTCTGCCAGGGCAGCGCGGATGTCATCGGCGGTAACACCCATTTCGGCCAGCTTATCTGGTTTCAGCCAGATACGCATACTGAAATCATCTGCACGGGTAAAGATATCACCTACTCCTTTTGCTCTCAGCAACGCATCTTTTACATATACGTTGGTATAGTTATCCAGGAAGGTAATGTCGTGTGTGCCTTTGGGAGAATACAGGGCTACCAGCATGAGGATGCTGGGGTTACGCTTTCTAACGGTCAGGCCTAAACGCTGTACTTCCTGTGGCAGGGTAGGTTGTGCAATACCCACACGGTTCTGCACATCCAGGGCGGCAATATTGATGTCGGTACCTACTTCAAAGTTTACCGTCATACTCATTTGTCCGCTACTGGTATTGTTGGTGTTGATATAGGTCATGCCCGGCGTACCATTCACCTGCACTTCCACAGGGGTAGCAACTGTTTGCTCCACCGTTTGTGCATCCGCGCCGGTATAGGTACCTGTTACCTGTACAGTGGGGGGTGAAATCTCCGGATACTGGCCAATGGCCAGGTTCATCATCGCCAATATCCCCACCAGTACCAGTACAATAGATATCACTATTGC
The DNA here is from genome assembly GCF_052114225.1 of Chitinophaga sp. RAB17. Taxonomy (NCBI): domain Bacteria; kingdom Pseudomonadati; phylum Bacteroidota; class Chitinophagia; order Chitinophagales; family Chitinophagaceae; genus Chitinophaga; species Chitinophaga sp. RAB17. The sequence goes on from NZ_JBFREI010000012.1 coordinate 87,749, forward strand.
CGTTACGGGTCGTTTTATAAAAGTATCTGCAATCATGATCTTCGCTGTTGATTCTACTGATAAACTATTTCTTCGCAGGCGCACCTTGTGGTGCGGCTGGTATTCCAATCTGTATTTTTCCACCATCACGTAAACGCTGGAAACCTTCAATAATGACCTGATCACCCGCCTGAATGCCGTCCATGATCACTATTTTGTCGCCGAGTTTAGGACCCAGGTGTACTTTCTGCTGGGCAGCTACCGAATCTTTTGCAATAAATACAAAGTATTCACCCATCTGCTCTGTGATGGCTTTGTAAGGAATGATCAACCTGTCGCCGGATTGTTCATTCAGTACACGCAGCACGCAGCTCATACCGTCTTTCAGCTTATCATCGGGGTTATTGAATTCAATACGCACGCGGATGGTACCGGTTTGATTATCCACGCCACGGTCAATCGCAAGTATTTTACCGGTATGTACATATTCTGTACCATCAGATAACTGCAGGCGGAACGTACTATCGTTGGCGTTACCCTTGCCCTGCATGGCAGCAAAGCGGGGAATATCATTTTCTGTTACCACAAAATCCACTGCTATCGGATTTTCACTGGAGATGGTATTCAACAGGGTAGTGCCGGGGCTCACCTGAGCGCCCAGTTTCACCTGGGAAATACCAATGCGTCCCGTAAACGGTGCTTTGATGAGGGAATAGTCAAGGTCAGTACGCACAGACGCAAGACTGGCTTCTGCTGCCGCGAGCTGGCTACGGGAAGTTTCCAGGGTAGCTTTCGCATTATCCAGGATCTGACGGGCAACCGCGTCCTGGTCGGCCAGGCGCTGGTAACGATCGTCATCTTTCCTCGCTCTTTCAAAGCTGGCTTTTGCACTGGCTACATTAGCCTGTGCCTGTAGGTAAGCCGCTTCATATTTACGACGATCTATTTCATACAGGGTTTTTCCTTTCTGCACAACTTCCCCTTCTTTGAAGAAGATACCGGTAATAAATCCTCCTACCTGAGAACGCAGTTCCACCTGGTTCAACGCTACTACAGAGGCAGGGTATTTATCGTAATAAACGGCCGGTGCTACAGATGCTGCTGTAATATTTACCGGTGTAGGGGGAATTACAGGCGCTGTTTTCTTAGCAGGACCACTGCAGGCAGATAAGCCCAGGATACTGGCAGCGCTGATTAAGACAATGTTGTTCATTTTTTTCATATCCGTTCCGGTTACCATTTAATAATTAGCTGTTAAGGTTCCTAATGCTTTTTGCAGATCTATCCTGCTGGACAGTACCTGGTACATGGAATTATAAAAATTCAGTTGTGCAGAGCGCAGCTCTGTTTCAGACACCAGTACATCGAGATACGTTTTAATACCTTCCTTATACTGCAGCTGCAACATATCATATACATCCTTTGCCATCTGCACATTTTCTTTTAGTGTGAGATAGTCGTTGTAGTTACTCTTGTAAGTAGCCATGGCCTGCGCATACTGCGAATTAATCTGGCTTCTCAAAGCGGCATAATCCCATTGTGTACGCTGCAACTGCAGTTCGGCCATCCGGATATTATGTACCCGTTTTCCTCCCTGGAAAATAGGCAGCGATAATTTCAGCCCCATTAAAGAGTTCGGATAATCATGACTATACAGTTTATTGAAGTCAGGACTCTGGTAAGCAAAGGAATAGTTGATAAATGCGGATACGGTAGGCAGATAGCTCCATTTGTTGTACTTCAGGTTGGCCTGCAACAGGCTTTCCTGTGTTTGGAGTAACTGGTACTCTATGCGGCTTTTATAGTCTGCCGTCAGCAAGGTATCCTCACCAGTTACCTGCGATGCTACCGCCGAAGAATCGGTTGTCAGTGGTACATCGCCGGCATTAGTTGGGTATCCCATCAATTCCTTCAGATAGGCCTGTTTGGCTGTCAGCAGCTCACGGGCAGCCTTCTGTTGGGCACGCGCATTATTCAGGGAAATGGTGGCACGCTTGGCATCTGTTTTATCCACCACACCACTCGCATATTGGTTATTCGCATCTTTCAGACTGCGTTCCAGGCGGGTAATGTCTTCGCTCAACACCTTTATTTGTTCCGCGGTCAGCAGCACATCATAGTAGGCTTTGCTCACACTGGCCACCAGGTCTATCTGATTGCGCGCAGTGGTTTGCTGGCTCTGTTTTCGTACATCCCTGGCCGTGTTTGTGGCCAGCAACAGGTCCCGGGTAAAGATGTTTTGATTTAGCCCAAACAGTGCGGCAGAGGAGTTTGCCACGCCCTGCTGCACAGGACTACCATTAAAAATAGTGGTGGGTATCTTCAGGTAATGCTGGATATTATAGTCCAGATTGATCTGTGGATACCAGTCGGCCAGCTTACTCTTCACGGTTCTGTCGGTAATCGCTTCATCAATGAGCGACTGCCGTATGACCGGCTGATGCGAGATGGCATACCGGATGCATTCCTGCAGGGTAGCGCTGGTTAACAGGGAGTCCGTAGATTGCTGTGCAAATAGCTGCGGGGAAATAAACAATCCGCAGGACACAGCTAACAAATAAAATGCTCTTTTCATAAAAGGCTTTTGACATTCAGTTCATCATTGTACCAATCGAAAGAAAATAATGCCTGCACGAAAAAAGGGGTTGGCTTTTTATCTTCTTCGCTGCATTTGACTAACAGCTAAAAGCTAATCGCTAAACGCTTTTTACCGGCATCGCATCATTATTCTTTATTTGTTATATAGCCATAGGCGTTATAACAGTATTAACTACCGCAAAAACATGTTAAGCCGTAATCGCTACAGCAAACAGGCAGGTTGATTAGAGAGTTGCTTATTCAAAATCGTCTGAAACATTAGCAGCACGGTTTCCAGGTGTGGTTCCAAATTTTTGAACACAACGTATAACAGAGAAGTAGGTTAGACAACAAACATTTTGTTGTTAGGTAAAATCAATTCGGGCGCTAAGATAATGTTATGAAAACAAAAATCCACCCTTTTGGGTGGATTTTAACAATTAAGTGAAAATCAGTTCCGGTTATCCTTTATTACGACCGCTGACAATATGTTTTTCCGCGTGATAAGACGATCTTACTAACGGTCCGGACTCTACGTAGTCCAGTCCCATGTTGTAACCGATCTCGCGCAATTCGGCAAATTCATCAGGATGTACGAAGCGTGCTACCGGCAAATGCTTAGGGGTAGGCTGCAGGTACTGACCCAGTGTGATTACATCACAACCGTTGTCGTACAGATCCTGCATGGCTTGTACTACTTCTTCTTTGGTTTCACCCAAGCCCAGCATAATACCGCTTTTGGTACGCATCCCACCTTCTTTCAGGCGGCGGATCACTTCCAGGCTGCGGTGATATTTTGCCTGTATCCTCACCTGTTTGGTTAAACGTTCTACTGTTTCCAGGTTATGAGATACGATTTCAGGCGCTACATCGATGATGCGCTGGAGGTTTTCCCACTGACCACGGAAATCCGGGATCAGCGTTTCCATGGTGGTGTTAGGATTTAAAGCCCTGACTGCATTGATGGTATTGGCCCAGATGATAGAACCACCGTCTTTCAGCTCATCTCTGTCTACAGAGGTGATAACGGCATGTTTTACTTTCATCAGGTAAATGGCTTCCGCCACGCGCTGAGGCTCGTCAAAATCCACTGCTTCCGGGCGGCCGGTAGCTACGGCACAAAAACCGCAACTGCGGGTACAGATATTCCCCAGGATCATGAAAGTAGCTGTACCAGCTCCCCAGCACTCACCCATGTTAGGGCAGTTACCACTTTCACAGATCGTATGTAATTTATGGGTATCTACCAGGCTTCTCACCTGTTTATAGTTCTCGCCTATCGGTAATTTAACGCGCAGCCAATCAGGCTTTTTTACTCTTGTTGTAGCCGGTTCGGCGGCTATTACGGGTAGTTCTTGCATCGCTTATTCCTTTCTTTAGAAAAGCAAAGTTAACACTTATCTCTTATTCCAGCGCTTCCCGAATTGGATGCTCAGATATCCACCAAAAAAGAACTGTTTGTTATAGTCCACACCTTCCGACACCACCATGATTGGGATCTTTTTAGTATACATTTCCGCATTTACACCCACTTCCAGGGCACTTACCACCTCGTTAAAGTGGGCCCAATCGAAGCGCATACCCACTTTGGCGTGTAAACCCGGTACCACACTGAGGTTATCCCAGCCTTTCCCAAATCCACCGGCACCGTTGATGTCCGCGAGCTTCAGGAAAGCTTCCGGATCAGAAGGGTCATATTTTACGTCCTTATTCTCGCCGGTTGCGGTAACCATATTCAGATAGTAAGGTTTCAGCAGCCCCAGAGATATGCCACCATAGTAGATCAAGTCCACCTCTACCCCGTTTTTATTGGCTTTGCCACCAATCAGGTAGCGCTGCCCCACTCCCAGCTTGGCCTGGTAAAAATTATTCCGTTTACCATATATGAATGGACGCTGGGTATAAGAAAAACCGCCACTTTTCTTTACTTCTTTATCGCTTTTCTTCTCCCCAAACTCAAACTGGAAGTAGTTGACTTTCTTTCTGCTTTTACGATACCCCATTTCCACAAATCCACCCCAGCCATCGGTAGTTATCCTGCCGCCCACCGAAAAATCACGCTGGAACACATTCTCCCCCTCTTCCTGTTCACGGAAAATAGAGATCTTCTTCAGCTTACGCTGCTCCTTATCGCTTTTTTTGCTTTTTTGCGTAGTTGTGTTGGTGGTATTAGTGGTTTGCGCAAACAAGCCGCCGGATATCATTGCCAAAAACAGGATTAAGTATATTTTTTTCACAGTGGGCTATTATTATAATAAATAAACGCTTGAACAAAGGTATTGTTATGTATATATTACAAACGTAGCTAATTTTTTTTTAGTTTAACAGCCCGCCCACTTTCCATGTTGCACTTATACTGAAAATACATTTATTTTTACGGTTAGATCATAAAAAGAAACAATATGCAAACGGCATCTATCATCTATAACGGGGAACTGCGGACCACCGCCACACATTTACGGTCAGGCACTGTGATTGAAACAGACGCACCTGTAGATAACAAAGGCAAGGGAGAAAGGTTTTCGCCTACTGACCTGGTGGCTACCGCACTGGGCTCCTGCATGCTCTCTATTATGGGGATCAAGGCTATGGAAAACAACTGGGCGATTGAAGGCACTAAAGTAAGTGTCCTGAAAACTATGGGCACAGAACCCCGCCGCATCACCGGCGTTACCATCGTATTCGACTTCCCTGCAGGCCATAACCTGGGCGAAAAGGAAAGAACCATACTTGAAAGAGCTGCCCATACCTGTCCGGTAGCTAAAAGTGTACACCCTGACATGGTGCAGGATGTAACGTTTAACTGGTGAAACAGCTTTTAGCCATTAGCTTTTAGCTGTTAGCCAAATGCAGCGGAGAACATATTATGCTGGTCTTCGCTGCATTTGGCTAACAGCTAAAAGCTAATGGCTAAAAGCTGCTCAGGATCTTCACCCCGATTGCACAATGCAAACACCGCTTCTCATCACAGTAGTACTGCTTCAATTGCAACAGCGCCTGTGATTCCATCGCACTTTCGGGTATTACACCTAACTCCGCCCAGCTATTGGTAATACTATTTTTTTCTGCCGGCAATTGTTGCAGGAAATGAAGGGCTTTCTCCTGGTAATATTTAAGGTTCTTTTGTTGTCCGTACAGGAACAGGAGCGGTAATACCGTATTGATAAGTATGCCATGTACGGCCTGTTTCCCCGGGCGGTGTGTCTGCTGCACCGGCTGCCCAAACCGGTAATGGGTATGCCAGTACGCAGACGGCTGTACGAAAAACAATTGTTCCAGTGCCGTTACCTCTGTGGCTTCCAGTATCCTGGAAAACAGGTGGGTGGTGTGCTGCAGCAACGCCGCAAAAGTAGCCAGCCGCATAGTAGGAAACGCTGCCGGACGCATCCGCAGCCAATGCCAGGTGTGGGACGGCATAGGACAAAGCTTATACTTGTGGCGCAGGTGAAAATAGATGTCCTGCAGCTGCAACGCATATACGTCGGCATGCGGTTCCTCCAGCATCCCTGCCTGTCCGAACAACAGGGCTTCCAGCTGCATTCCCTGATGCCGGTGCCGCATAAGCACTACATGTGGCAGCGATTGTGCTACCTGTAGCAGGGGCAGGGCATTTATGGGCATGCCGTAACTCTGCGCCACTGCCCAATAACAGACTTCTTCCCAGTTAAAATGGTTGCTTTGCAGCCAGGCACGCAGGGCCCCCATTTTGCGCTCCCAACGCTCTGCCAGCAGTCGCTCTTTCCAGCTAAGCCAGGTCAGTTGTGGTACCAACGCGGCATGTGGCGCACAGGGCACAAAAGGTGTCAGCTGCCGCAACTGCTCATAACGCTGCAGCAGCAATTTGGGAATATACTGCTGTAACTCCAGGCAGGGCACTCCAGGAATACGATCGGCCGGCATATCATGTATAAACACAACATGCAAAATAATACGCCCATACTGCAGGTTATGCTGATGCCCATGCCGGAACCAGTCGGAAGTTCTCAGGTGCAGCTCTACCTGCCCTACCCATAAAGTAGCGCCGATCCTGATTTTTGCAGCCGAAAAATCAGGTCCGCTGTGATGATTATGAAGGCCTGGATATAAGATCTGAACGGGTTCTCCACTGGTAGTGGTAAGATGATCCTGCTTAAATAGCCGGAACGCCCAGATGTGCTGGAATAGCTCCTCAGAGAGCAGCGGGTTAACAAACATAAAGACATGGTTGGGTATAAAATAATATCAGTCAAAGGTAATAAAACATCGTTTAATAAATAAATTCCCGATTCAATTTGGAAATCTGATCAAAGTGATATTACCTTTGCGCCAGTTCTTACACATCACTTATCCAGAAAGGCGGAGGGACTTGGCCCTGCGATGCCTTAGCAACCTTTCCTGATTTTACGATCAGGAAAAAGGTGCTAATTCCTGCCCCGGTGCAAATCGGGGAAAGATAAGTTGGCAGAGATAATACTTCACAGATATATATAACTTTCTAAAAAAGCTCTTCCAACACCCTGGGAGAGCTTTTTTTATGCCCTCCCCACTCACCTTTCATGGATTTGTTGTTGTTTAAGTTGATCTTTAATGATAAAGTTGCAGCAGATAATTGTGCACATTGAACATCATTAAAAATACTTTATAACATGAAAACAGCTACACAACTGATTCATAGCATTCCGATAGACGAACTGACAGGCGCTATTTCTGTGCCTATCTATCAAACATCCACCTTTGTGCAGGAATCACCCGGCATTAATAAAGGCTTTGAGTTCTCGAGGGCCAACAATCCCACAAGAAAGGTGCTGGAAGACCTGATCTGCAACCTGGAAGAAGGGTTTGCCGGATTTGGGTTTGCCAGTGGTATGTCGGCCATAGATGCGGTGCTGAAGCTGTTAAAGACCGGCGATGAGATCATGGCGGTGGAAGATACCTACGGTGGCATCTTCCAGATATTTAACCACATGTTTGAACGCTTCGGTATTAAAGTTAATTTCGTAGATACCAGCAACATCGATAAAGTACTGGCAGCCATTACGCCCAATACAAAAATCATCTGGCTGGAATCCCCTACCAATCCAACATTGCGCATTTCTGATATCAAATCTATCAGCAAAATCGCCAAACAACATAATATACTGCTGGTAGTAGACAATACTTTCAGTACGCCTTTACTGCAACAACCCTTAACACTGGGCGCGGATATCGTTATCCACAGCGCTTCCAAATATCTTTCCGGTCACAGTGATGTGATTGCCGGACTGGTAGTCGTTAACAGCAAAATACTGGCAGATCAGATCCGCTATAATCAGAATATTTCCGGTAGCATTCTCAGTCCTTTTGAAGCATGGCTAACCATCCGCGGTATTGAAACACTGTACCTGCGCCTGGAAAAGCAATGCAGCAATGCCACCGCTATCGCTAACTGGCTGGCCGCCCACCCCGCTATCGATAAGGTATATTATCCAGGACTGGCTACTCATAAAAATCATCATATTGCCCGCAAACAACAGAAAAATTACGGCGCACTGGTGAGCTTTTCCCTGAAAAGCGACAATATCAAAAATGCCATCCGTATCGTAAACGCTACCAAACTATTTAAACTGGCGGAGAGTTTCGGCGGCGTGAAAAGTATGCTGGCCCATCCGGCCACCATGACACATCGTAACATACCGGAAGAATTCCGGAAAAAAACAGGTTTACAGGACTCCTGTATCCGTTTATCAGTGGGTATTGAAGATGCCGAAGATCTGATCAACGACCTGAAACAGGCGCTGGATAAATTAAATCATCCAGCCGGCAAGCAAATTACTGTTTTACAATAAAGCCCTTAGTGGTTAGCACACCACTTTGACCTTTCAGAAACTGATCATCTCTGAACTGTCAAAGACTAATTGCTGAGGGTGCAAGCTCAAAAAAAAGTATGGAAAACAAGACCATCAATTTAGGCATTTTCGGATTCGGCGTCGTAGGACAAGGACTCTATGAGGTTTTGAACAGAACAAAAGGTATTAATGCACGGATCAAAAAAATCTGTATTAAGGACCCCAATAAATCAAGACCTATCGATAGCAGTTATTTTACTACCGATAAAAATGAAATCCTCGAAGATCCTACCATTGACGTAGTAGTAGAACTGATCAATGAAACCGAAGCAGCTTTTGAAATTGTGAGTACAGCGCTCCGCAATGGCAAAGCTGTAGTAAGCGCCAGCAAACGCATGATCGCTGAAAACCTGCCCGCACTGTATCAGCTGCAGGCGGAAAACAAAGTGCCATTCCTGTATGAAGCGTCCAGTTGCGCCAGTATTCCCATTATCCGCAACCTGGAAGAATATTATGATAATGATCTGCTGAATGCCGTGGAAGGTATCTGTAACGGATCAACGAATTATATTCTTACAAAAATATTTGAAGAAAATCTCAGCTTTGCTACCGCCCTGCAACAAGCGCAGGACCTGGGTTTCGCTGAAACCGACCCTACCCTCGACATCGAAGGATATGATCCGAAATTCAAAATCGTGATCCTCCTCCTCCATGCCTTTGGCACCTTCGTAAAACCGGAAGAAGTATTCAACTTCGGTATTCATCACCTGAACGATTTTGATATACAATTTGCCAAACAAAGAAACTGTACCATCAAACTGATCGCCCAGTGCCGCCGTCAGAACGGACACGTATTCTCATATGTACTGCCGCACCTGATCAAAGAACACAACCTGCTCTACGATGTATACAATGAATACAACGGCATTTTGCTGGAAAGTGCTTTCACCGACAAACAATTCTTTGTAGGTAAAGGTGCCGGTGGCACCGCTACCGGTAGTGCCGTACTGTCCGACATCTCCGCATTATTATACAACTATCGCTACGAGTATAAAAAGATTAAACAAAATAATCAGCCCAGCTTTACCAATGATGTAAATCTGAAAATATACCTGCGCTACAAAACACCTGATCAGGTAGACCTGGCAGAGTTCTTCAACATCTCTGAGAAATACGAATCTACAGAATGGCGTTATGTGGTAGGTACTATTAACTTACAGAAACTGAGAGAAGCCGGCTGGCTGAAAAATAAAGACGTGAATATTCTTGTACTGGAATAAAGAAATGTAATAAGCAAAAACCAATCGTAAACAAAAACGGCGCTGTTCACAGCGCCGTTCTTATTGCTAAAAGTTTTCCAGTTCTTCTACCACTCTGCTAACGGGGAGTCCCATTACATTATAGAAGCAACCATTAATACTGTCTATCCCTACTGCACCAATCCATTCCTGGATGGCGTAAGCACCCGCTTTATCAAACGGCTTGAAATGATCTACATAATAAGTGATCTGTTCTTTATTCAGCAGCTTAAAATACACGGAAGTAGTTTTGGAGAAGGCTACTTCCTTTGCGCCCTGCTGTATTATAACGCCGGTGACTACACGATGTTCTCTTCCACTCAGGCGGGTAAGGATGCCAATAGCATCTTCCCGGTCCTTTGGCTTGCCAATGATGCTGTCATCCAGCACCACCACTGTATCGGCAGCCACAATAATATCCGTGGATTCGCAGAGATCCCTTACGGCCGCTGCCTTCTGGCGGGCAATATGCACCGGGATATCCGGTACCGCCAGCTCCGGAGGAAACGTTTCTGCTGTTTCTACAACCTTCACCTGGAAAGGAATGCCGGCCTGCTCCAGCAACTGCTTTCTGCGGGGCGACTGCGATGCCAGAATTACGGGTGATCCTTTATACATCTCTATAAATAAATTTTAAAAAATATCATGGATAAAATGCCTGTCAGCATTACCACCTTTACCAGGGAACTCACTTTATGATAATGCTCTGGCAGGCTGGCTTTTTTCAGCTGTAAATAAATGTACCCACATGGCACCTGTACAAACAGGAGCAGGTAACCGATGGCAATATACCAACCCAGTATCCACACCCTTATTTCTACTGCCAGGATAATGATGACCAGCGCCAGTAATAACACATTGCATAACCGTTTGGCAGCCAGTACGCCCCAGGCAATCGGCAGGGTGCGGCAACCATCTTTGCTGTCGCCCATCATATCTTCCAGGTCTTTCACAATTTCCCTGACCATGGAAATAAGAAACGCAAACAACGCATATACGCCGATGATCTGTATCAGCTTTCTGCCGGTGGCCGACATAATGGCTTCAAAACTATGATAGATCTGTTTCTCGTAAAATCCTACTACTACCACGGCCAGCGCAGTTAACAACGAAATCACCACATTGCCGATGAGTACCTGCCGTTTAAAAGAAGTGGAATAAAACCACAGGAGCAGGGAACAGATCACCTGGGTAAAACCAAGATAGAACTGTCCTGTTTTAAAGGCCACCATAAAACCCAGTGATACCCCGGCCATATTAAGCAGCGTATGCCAGGCCATGGCCCAGCGCCGGCTGATAATTTTGTCCAGCACCATCTTCTCCGGTTTATTGACAATGTCTATGTTAATATCAAAATAGTCATTGATAATATAGCCGGCAGCCGCCACCAGTATGGTAGACAGGCTGAGTAGTACAAATTGCGGAACAGGCAGTGATGGCTCCTCACCAGAGCTGCGCAACACCGGTTCTACCACACAGTATTGCAGTAAAAACTGGGTAAGGCCAATATATATCAGATTAGGGTATCTGATCAGTTTAAAAAATGCAGCCCAGAGCTTCATAGTTTTCTCTTTTATTATTTCGATGCAATGCCTTCATCCATTAGCCAATGTCCGTTCAGTTTCAGCACTTTTTCCATTACTTCCCTTACACACCCGTGGCCTCCGGGCAAAGGGGATACATATTTTGAAATACTTTTTATTTCAGGGGCTGCATCTGCAGGGCAGGTGGGTAAAGCTACCAGTTGCATGGGCAGATAATCCGGGATATCATCTCCCATATATAATATTTCATCCCATCGCAGCTCATGTTCAAATACATAATCCTGCAGTTTTTCCTGCTTATCATGTATGCCGGTATAAATATCCTTAATGCCAAGTCCCTGTAACCTGCTTACCACACTTTCTGATTTTCCTCCGGAGATGATCACCACCCGATATCCTTTTTTCACGGCCAGCTGCAAAGCATAGCCGTCTTTGATATTCATTCTGCGGGACATTTCTCCCCCTGGCAGTAATTGCAGGGTACCATCGGTAAGTACACCATCTACATCCAGCACAAAAGTGGTGATAGATTTAAATAAAGCCAATACGTTCATGGGGCCAAAAGTAAAGAATTACGAATTAGGAATTACGAATTACGGGTTTCTGGGGGATAATCTTCTCACAAATCCGTAATTCGTAATTCCCAATTCGTCATTCTATTTATTATGGAACTGGTAAATAGCATCGGACATCACCTGGTACACCAGTTGCAAATATTCATCGTTGGCCAGCAATTCCCGGTGCAGGCTCATAGTGGTTTCATCCTGGCGTAGCGCCGGACCTGTTTGAACCGTTTCCGGTGAATATTTTTCCAGGCGGTCAAATGTCTCCTTTATAATAGGTTGCAGCAGGGAAAAGTCCAGCTGCTCTTTTTCACAATAGGCTTTTGCCTGGGCAAAGAGGTGGTTGGTGAAATTATTGCAAAGCACGGCGGTGAGGTGATACTTCAGCCGCTGGGCGGAGGAAGTGACAGTTACACTACCGGAAATACTCTGGGCCAGCGACTGCAGCCGCCGTAGCACCTCGTCATTGCTGGCTTCCAGCATAACAGGTATGGGCGGATAGTTTTTAATTTCCTTGCGGATGGATTGTAAAGGATATAATACCCCGGTGTTGGCCGATATCCGGGAGATTGCTGTTAGTGGAACAGCGCCTGCAGTATGCACCACAATGCGCTTGCCCAGCCGCAACTGGTCATTTAGTTCAGTAATGGCGGCATCACTGACAGCCAGCAGGTAAATGTCTGCCTCCATATTAATATCCTGCAAATCATCCGTATAGGAGGCATTCAGCATCTCCCCCAGCTCCTGTGCATGTGCCATTTGCCTGCTGATCACCTGTTTTATCTGGTGGCCATGAATTTTTAAGAGATGTCCGAAACAATGTGCAACATTGCCAGTGCCAACAATTACTATATCCATTATAATTAATTTTAAAATAACAAACTGCCTGGTATCCGTCTACCCGGCTGTCTGATCTCCGGACAGACCACTTGCTGTAGCTGCGACCGGAATTATTCAAATACGTGCATGATTCGTGGTTTCTAATATACGTGTTTTAGCGGGTCCCCGTTTTTTTCATTACATTACAACGTATTTTAACGTTTAAAAGTGGTCTTATTTTTTAATTTGAGGTGACTTTTATATCATTGCAGAATTCATTGAAGTAATTATTTTACAGAATTTTGCGTATTTAGCAGCGCATTAAAGAAGCATACATGGCAAAAAATTTAGTTATAGTTGAGTCCCCGGCGAAAGCCAAGACCATAGAAAAAATACTAGGCAAGGACTTTGAAGTCAGGTCCTGCTTCGGTCACATTCGTGATCTGGAAAAGGATGATATGGGGATAGACATCGAAAATAACTTTAAGCCTAAGTATGTTATACCGGAAGATAAGGAAAAGGTGGTGAAAGAGCTGAAGAAGCTGGCGAAGGATACCGATGAGGTATGGCTGGCAACGGATGAGGACCGTGAGGGAGAAGCCATTTCCTGGCATCTGTGTGAGGTGTTGAACCTGGATCCGTTAACGACCAAACGCATTGTGTTTCATGAAATTACCAAACCTGCTATAGAAAACGCCGTTCAGCATCCACGTAAACTGGATATGGACCGTGTAAACGCACAGCAGGCCCGCCGTATACTGGACAGGATCGTGGGTTTTGAAATCTCCCCGGTACTGTGGCGTAAAATGAGCATGCGCAATTCCCTGTCTGCCGGCCGCGTACAATCCGTGGCGGTAAGACTGATTGTTGAACGCGAAAGAGAAATCAACCACTTCCAGTCTGTCAGCACCTTTAAAGTAGAAGCTTATTTTACCGGTAAAGATATTAATGGTAAGAGTATTTCCTTCAAGGCAGATGGCCCCGGCAAATTTAAAACTGCTGAAGACGCGGAGAAATTTCTCCAGCAATGCGTAGCCGCTGCCTATACCGTTAAAGACATACAGGTTAAACCTGGTAAAAAATCGCCCGCAGCGCCATTTACCACGTCTACCCTGCAACAGGAAGCCAGCCGTAAACTAGGCTACAGCGTTTCCAAAACCATGTTGCTGGCCCAGAAGCTGTATGAAAGCGGTAATATCACCTATATGCGTACGGACTCCGTAAACCTGTCCGATACTGCCATAGGTGAAATCGAAAAAGCTATTAAAGGAAGTTTCGGTGATAAATACCATCAACACCGCAAATTCAAAAATAAAAATGAGTCCGCACAGGAAGCGCATGAGGCCATCCGTCCTACCTACATGGAAAATACCACTGTAGATGACAGCGATACCCGCAAACTGTATGAACTGATCTGGAAACGTACCATCGCCAGCCAGATGGCAGATGCAGAACTGGAAAAGACCATCGCCAAAATCGATATCTCTACCAATCACGAAGAGCTGACTGCCAGCGGTGAAGTACTGAAATTCGATGGCTTCCTCAAAGTATATATGGAAAGCCACGATGATGAGGAAGAACAGGAAGATGAACAGGAAGGATCTTTACCTCCACTGGCGGTAAAACAATCCCTGGACCTGAAAGAAATGAAGGCCACCGAAAGATTCTCCCGCCCGGCGCCGCGTTACACAGAAGCCAGCCTGGTAAAGAAACTGGAAGAACTGGGCATCGGCCGTCCATCTACCTACGCTCCTACCATTACCACTATACAGAAGCGTAATTATGTAGAAAAAAGAGATAAAGAAGGGATTAAAAGAGATTACCGCATCATGGTCCTGAAGGCGGATCAGATCAGCAAACAAACCGAATCAGAAAATACCGGCGCAGAAAAATCAAAACTGTTCCCTACTGATCTGGGCATGATCGTGACAGACTTCCTCAACCAATACTTTAATAATGTAATGGACTACGGCTTTACCGCCAAAATTGAAGAAGAATTCGATGAAATTGCCAGCGGTAAGAAGGTGTGGAACAATATGATCAGCGAATTCTATTTCCCTTTCCATAAAGATGTGGAAAACACCCTGGAAAATGCAGAACGTGTAAAGGGAGAACGTCCGCTGGGAACAGATGCCGCTTCCGGCAAACCAATCGTGGCCCGCATGGGTCGCTATGGCCCTATGATCCAGATAGGCAGCGTGGAAGATGAGGAAAAACCTCGTTTTGCAAAATTAAAGGCTACCCAAAGTATCGAAACCATCACCATGGACGAAGCCATGGAATTGTTTAAATTGCCTCGTAACCTGGGTCAGTTTGAAGATTCTGATGTAGTGGTGAACATCGGTCGTTTTGGCCCATATGCCCAGCATGATAAGAAATTCTATTCCCTGAAGAAGGAAATGGACCCTTATACCGTTGAACTGGATGAAGTAGCACCACTGATTGCAGAAAAACGTACGGCAAAAGACGAACGCACCATCAAAATATTTGAAAAAGAAAAAATACAGATCCTGAAAGGCCCTTATGGTCCTTATATTAAACAAGGTCTGAAGAACTTTAAAATACCGAAAGAGAAAATTGATACGGCAGCTGATTTAACGGTAGAAGAAGCCAAAGCAATAATAGAAGAAGCTAAAGCTAATCCACCAAAGAAAAAAGCACCACCCAGAAAGAAGAAAGCTGAGTAACGCAGTGGTAAGAATATGATGAAAAATGGAGGCAATGATAATAACTGCAGTGTGAGTGATATGCTTATTATTTAATTTGCCAACAGGATCACATTATTTGATGATTACCACATGATCATAATAATGGTATGAACGAAAACAGAGAAATAAACGCTTTGTTCCACCTGTTGGATGATCCGGATCTGGAGGTATTTGACACTGTTGCCAGTAAAATATTACTGTACGGTAAAGATATTATTCCAAACCTGGAGAATTTGTGGGAGAATACAATTGACGAAGCTATTCAGGAAAGGATAGAACTGCTGATTCATCGGGTACATTACCAGGATTTGCAGGCAGCGTTACGTGTATGGGGACTTTCGGAAATGCAGGATCTCTTGCAGGGCGCCATACTGGCCGCCAGGTATCAGTTCCCTGACCTGATCGATTCCCAGATTATCACAGAGATAGACCGTATCAAACGTAATATCTGGCTGGAACTAAATAATTATCTTACACCACTGGAACAGATCAATGTGCTCAACAGCATGATCTATAACTATTTTGGCCTCAAAGGAGAAGAAGTTTCCTATCAGCGCAAAAATCAGTTTTTCATTAACCAGGTCATAGAATCCAAAAAAGGGAATCCGATTACCAACGGTATCATCTATTCGGCCTTATGCGCCATGCTGGATTTGCCGGTATATGCCGTTAATATACCCAGGCAGTTTATCCTGGCTTACTTCGACAGCTACGTTGATTTCTCTGGTCCGATAGACCCTTCCGATCACCGGATCTTATTTTTTATAGATCCCATTCAAGGTCAGATCTATACCCAACAGGACGTAGATACCTACCTGAAAAGAGTACAGGTACCATCTGTTCCCTCTTACTTCAAGCCACAATCCAATAAACGGCTGATACAATTCCTGCTGGAAGAACTTTCCAAATGCTTCCGGGATGATAAGGATGCGTATAAACAGGATGAATTAATGAATTTAGCGAGTATACTGGAAGACTAGTCGCATGACGTCTTTCTGATAAATAAAAAAGCAGCCGGTTCACAAACGAACCGGCTGCTTTTTTCGTAAATTAAACAGGATTCCGATTTCTCCGGAACTATTCCCCTTATACGTCCAGTTGAATAAAAATACCCCTAATGAAACTCCATGCTGGCATGATGGCATTTTTACTGATGGTAAACCTGCAAACACTCACTGCCCAAAAAGAAGGACAACCACTGACAGACTCCCTGCTTTCCGCCCTCCGCGGCATGCGGGAAGACTCCACTAAAGTAAAATGCCTGCTGAACCTCAGTGAAAATTACTATGCTGTTAATAATCCTGATGAATGCGCAGCGTATGCAGGAAAAGGGGTACTGCTATCCGAAAAGCTACATTGGCAATCAGGAATCGCACAGTCTTATAAAACAATGGGAATCGCCGCTTCTATGAAACAGGATTATGCAAAAGCCATCGCATATTCCTTAAAAGGATTAAAAGTAGCGGAAGAGTTAAACGATTATAACATTAGAAAAAAGTTGCTCCGCAATATTGGTAGTTACTACCATATCATGAAGGACACCACCAATCATACCAAATACAGACAACTTTGGCTGCAACTGTGTACAGATCACAAGATTAAAAAGGATATCAGTGAGGTCTATCTCTCCTGGGGAAATGATTTCACTTTTGATGGTGATATGAACAAATGCATCGTATACTGGCTGCAAACATTAAAAATAAATGACGAAATAGGCGATCATTCTAATCCGGATGTATTGGGCAACTTAGCACAAGCCTATCTGAATTTACATAATGGCCCCACTGGCCGGCAATATTTTTCCCGATTGGTCACACAAAGCGAGGCTAACAAAGACACTTTATGGGTAGGAAAAGCAATGATGGGAGTTGGAAGAGCATACTCGGAAGAAAACAACCATTATAAGGAGATCGAAACCTACACAAAAGCATTGAAAGTATTTCAACAGGTGGATGATAAATATTGGATAGCTGCAGCGCTCAATGCTATTGCTAATACCTATCTGGCAATAGATGTTTATGATAAAGCGATGGACTATCAACTACGCGCCCTCAAAGTAAGTGAACTAGTCAATGATACCTACATATTCCCCGCAGTACTGAATGATCTGACCCTTATCTATGAAAAAACAGGCGACTACGAAAAAGCGTTACAATACCTGCTGCTGGCGAAAGACCGGCTGGAGAAAAATGATAACAAACTGTTTCTGGCAGACGCATTGAGCAATATCGGCACCATATACAGAGATAAAGGTGATGATGTAAAAGCAATGGAATTTCTTCAAAAAACATTACACATTTATCAGGATCTTAATAGCAAGGATGGTCTTGCCATCGCCTTAAATGAACTGGGACTGACATACACTGATTTGAAAAAATTTCCGGAAGCCCTAAAGGCCCATTTTGAAGCCCTGAACATAAATAAGCAATTGGGCGATCAAAAACTGATGAGCACTAATTTCGGAAATATCGGCAATACCTATTTATCGATGGTGCAAGAAAACAACCAGGCATCATTACCGGATAGTCTGGCTAAACTAACAAAAAAAACATTGCTCAACCGTAGTATTGATAACCTACAGCAATCCGTAGCCCTGGCGTCAGCCTTAGGCCTCTTGAGTAATCTGCTACATGATTATGAAAGCCTGGCCACCGCTCATGAACTAAATGGCAACTACAAAGCTGCGCTGGAAAGTTATCAGAAAAAAACCATGTATCATGATAGTCTATTCAGTACTGAAAAAATAAAAACCATTACCAGTCTGGGTTTAAAGTATGACTTTGATAAAAAAGAAATCGCCACGAAAGCTGCCGGCGAAAAACAACTGGCACTCACAGAAGCCAGGAATAATTCAAGATTGGGAATCGGTGTAATAACAGCTGCTGCACTGCTACTGCTCATAACAGGTAGTTTCCGGCTACGCATGAGAAAAAAGAAACAGGAACATCAGCTGAATCAGATATTACTACAGCAGGAAGCATTCAAAGCAAGACTCGATACCCATTTTGTCAGCCATTCCATTACGGCAGTAAATGAGTTCATCGCATCCAATGACAAAGCTGCTGCCGACAATTACCTCATGCGATTCGGCCGGCTTATCAGGAATGTGCTAAAAAATTCTTTTGAGAAAACAGTCACCCTGAAAGAGGATCTTCAGTTCCTGGAAGATTATTATCATCTTGTTCAACTCAAATACCCTCCGGGACATATCAAATATCAGTTGAACATTGACAGATCCGTTGATCCATCCAATATACTGGTACCACCCATGGTTTTCCAGGTATTGGTGGAAAACGCTTTGCATCATGGATTTACCAAAGACCACGGAGGAACATTACAGGTCACTGTTCAACAGCACAATGACAGGATGGTTTGTACAGTAGAAGATGATGGCATTGGTAGAAAAAAATCACAAGAGAAAAGAGATCCGCAAAGGATTTCCTATGGCTTGCAGCTGGTGGAAAAATTAATAACATTCTGGAAACCTGACTATGGCAATACTTCTTTTGAAATCATTGACCTATCTGACCAACAAGGAAATCCAACAGGTACCAAAGCAATATTTTCATTTCCGGTAAACGCCTGACAAAATGAATGACGTTATTACAAGTATTATTGTTGAAGATGAACCGATACACAGTAACCGGCTGAAAAAACTACTGACGGCAACGGATAGCCGCATCCGGGTGCTAAGCGTATGTCATACCATAGAAGAGGCTTTCACCGCCATCAACACGCATCAGCCAGATGTAATATTTCTTGACATAAAGCTTCACGACAATCCAAGAGGAGGATTTGACCTGTTGAAGAAATTCAAAAAGATTTCCTTCGATGTAATATTCACCACGGCGCATATTGATCATAATATAAAAGATATCCGCCGCTGCGGTATAGACTATCTTCCAAAGCCTTATATGCCAGACGAACTGGAAGAAGTATTGGATAAATTCTGGCAAAAACGTCCGGGCGATGATAGCTCCAGACAAATAAATGTGCTATTATCCAACCTGACGACAGACCAGGTGGATGAACAAACCATCTCCTTCAGACGATCAGAGGGCACCTATTTCGTAAAAGCAAAAAACCTGATTTATTGTAAATCAATTAATCAGTACACAGAAATTTTCATCAGAGAAGATGAAAATGATACGCATTTGAAAGGTATCATCACCACTATTGGTATAGGTATCTGGGAAGATTATTTAACCTCCCTGAATTTTTGCAGAATACACGACTCCACCATCATTAACCTAAAATACATCACTACTTTTTCGCCAACAAAAAGTGAAGTGACGTTAAAATATCTTCCCGAACCGCTACATGCGTCAAGGAACGGGAAAAATAAGCTGATAGCCGAAATATCAAAAAAAACAGTACGCATCAATTCCATTTAACCCGCTAAACAGGTCATATACCAAATAACAAAGGCATCCTCCAATTGCCCATTTTATTGTCTGATAGGTGAGATATTTTTGACTCAACATGATCAATCAATATCAATAAACACCTGTTATGAAAAACTATTTACTATCCTGGCATGTAACATCTGGTTTCCCTTTTTTACCGGGGTTACCCTTCAGCAATGATGTCTATTATATTGAAAAAAAATCCGGCTAATTAATTCGGACACCTACCCATATACTTGCAGCAGTCATTACACCTTCAACATACAAAAAGTCTCCTCACATGAAAAATGTCCTTTCTTATAACGAATAAAATCCGGCAGACACATTTTATTTAACCTTCAAAATTCATTAGCGATGAAAAAAACAATCTATCTCATTAGTATTTCATTCTTATGTGTGGTGGCAGCTTGTAAGAAAGATGGCGCCACCGGTATAAACACCATCACCAACAAGCCGGCAGATCTGGCGGTAAAAGTGCTTGCCACGCCGGTAATTACTACGGTGGCTGGTAATGGCACACAGGGGTTTACTGGTGACGGAGGCCTGGCTACTGCGGCACAATTATACAACAACCGTCGTATTGCAACAGATGCTGTCGGGAACTTCTATATTTCTGACGTGGGCAACAACCGGATCAGGAAAGTAAATACGAGTGGTATTATTAGTACCATAGCAGGTACCGGTATCAACGGATTTAGTGGTGATGGAGGTCTGGCTACTGTTGCCAGCCTGGGATTTATCCAGGGAATTACGGTAGATAAAACCGGTAATATTTATGTTGCCTGTAATGACCGTATCCGGAAAATAAGCACCGCTGGCATTATTACTACAGTAGTAGGCAATGGTGGTACTACGCTGCCTAACAACGGTGATGGAGGGCCTGCCATTAATGCGAGATTGAGTTCACCACAAGATGTAACATTTGATAAAGCAGGAAATATGTATATCGCGGATTGGGCTCATCACCGCGTACGCAAGGTAAATACGGCGGGTATCATTAGCACCCTTGCCGGCAATGGTATGCAAAACTATAACGGCGATGGTATTCCGGCCATCAATGCAGTAGTGCAATATCCTACTGGTGTAGCAACAGATACACTGGGCAATGTATATATTGCCAGCGCCAACCGTATCCGTAAAGTAAATAGTAGCGGAACCATTAGCACTATTGCCGGTAATGGCACGTA
Source organism: Chitinophaga sp. RAB17 (assembly GCF_052114225.1). Classification (NCBI taxonomy): domain Bacteria; kingdom Pseudomonadati; phylum Bacteroidota; class Chitinophagia; order Chitinophagales; family Chitinophagaceae; genus Chitinophaga; species Chitinophaga sp. RAB17. The sequence goes on from NZ_JBFREI010000012.1 coordinate 108,634, forward strand.
TGGGGGTGGAGGTGATGGCGGCCCTGCTGTAAATGCCCGCGTTGGCACCATCGGATTGTTGGTAGATAAGATGGCGAATATCATCCTGGCCGACTATTCAAATGCGCGCATACGTAAAATAGCCATTTCAACCGGTATCATCACCACCATTGCAGGAGGAGGAACGGTATTGGGTGATGGCGGCCTGCCTACTGCCGCTAATTTGGTGTATCCTACGGGCGTAGCTTTGCGTACAAATGGAGATCTTTTAATAGCCGACTATGGCGCCAAAAGGATACGTAGGGTAACTAACCCTTAAGTATAATCAAAAAGCCCACCGCATAAGCGATGGGCTTTTTAATTTCTTGCAAGAAAGATATTATTTGATATAATAATCTCTTACTTAGCTGGAGTTGCAGCAGCAGCTGAATCAACATGAGCAGCAGCAGAAGAATCAACGTGAGCAGCAGAATCAACTGGAGCAGCTGCTGGAGCAGTTGGAGCAGCGTTCATAGTGTCAACAGTTGTAGTTGCAGTAGAATCAGCAGCTGGAGTGCTACCACCGTTACAAGCTACAAAGAACATACCTGCAGCAACAGCGAATACGAATAATTTTTTCATTTGATTGTTTGTTTTATTTTTAAAACCGCCGCAAAGGTATACAAATTTTATAAATTACAAAATCCTGTCATCTCTTTTTTAGCGAAACGGCTATTTTTGTCGGAAGAATATCTTCAATGGCACCCCGGTAAAGTTGAAATTCGTACGGATCTGGTTTTCCAGGTAGTTACGATAAGGTGTTTTCACGTCATCCGGGAGGTTACAGAAAAAGGCAAATGCCGGCGTATGCGTAGGCAGCTGTGTAACATATTTAATACGGATAGGCGTACCTCTTACTACCGGCGGATGATACGCTTCAATCGCTTTCAACAGAATTTCGTTTAATACGGAAGTCTGGATCCTGCGTTGACGGTTATCATATACTTCCAGCGCGGTTTCTATTGCTTTGAAAATACGTTGTTTCTCCGTTACAGAGGTAAAGATGATAGGAACATCGGAGAAGGGCGCCAGGCGCTTCTTCAGTTCTTTCTCATAATCTCTCGCGGTGTTGGTACCTTTTTCCATCATATCCCATTTGTTCACCAGCACCACAATGCCTTTACCTTTGCGGGTAGCCAGGCTGAAGATGCTGAGATCCTGTGCAGTAACGCCTTTTTCGGCATCCAGCAACAGCATCACCACGTCAGACTCATCTACTGCTTTGATTGCACGGATAACGGAATAAAACTCCAGGTCTTCATTTACCTTATTCTTACGCCTGATACCTGCGGTATCGATCAACATAAAGTCTTTCTGGAACATGTTGTAACGGGTGTGAATGGTATCACGGGTAGTACCGGCGATATCAGAAACGATATTACGCTCTACGCCTACCAGTGCATTCAGCAGGGATGACTTACCTACGTTCGGTTGCCCGATGATCGCTATTTTCGGCAGATCATTATCGAGGGTAGCATCTCCCATTTCAGGAGTAATATTGGTCACCACTTCATCCAGCAATTCACCGGTACCGCTACCGGTCATGGAGGAAAGGAAGTGAATATGTTCAAAACCGAGGCTGTAAAACTCCGTGGCTTCCAGCTGGCGTTGATGGTTATCTACTTTATTTACTACTACGTATACCGGTTTGGAAGTGCGGCGGAGAATATTTGCCACGTCTGCGTCCAGGTCTGTAATACCTGTAGTTACATCACACATAAAGATGATCAGGTTGGCCTCTTCCATGGCCACTTTTGCCTGTTTGCGGATTTCCCGCTCAAAAACATCATCACTGTTGGTTACAAATCCACCAGTATCAATTACGTTGAAGGTTTTGCCATTCCAGTCGGCAACACCATATTGTCGATCACGGGTTACACCGCTCTGGTCATCCACGATGGCCTTACGTTGTTCCAATAAACGGTTGAACAACGTTGACTTGCCTACGTTGGGACGGCCCACGATAGCTACTGTAAATCCTGCCATTTTCTATTATATTTTGTCGTACTAACCTGAATAATATATCCAGGAATTTTTCTATAATTAATATCCGTATTCCTTCAGGAACGTATCATTATCACGCCATTTTCCGCGTACTTTCACAAACAGTTCCAGGAATACTTTTCTTTCTATGAATTTTTCAATGTCCTGACGGGCCAGGGTGCCTATCTCACGGATCGACTTACCTCTTTCGCCCAAAATGATTCCTTTCTGGGTATCGCGGGTAACAATAATTTCTGCCGTTATTTTTGTCAGCGTTTCCTTCTCCTGGAATTGTGTAACAATTACCGTAGTGTGATAAGGAATTTCTTCTTCGAATAACTGGAATATTTTTTCACGGATCATTTCTGCCACGAAAAATCGTGTAGACTTATCTGTTAGTGTGTCATCAGGATAAAAAGCGTTTGCATCTGGTAAAAGTGCTACAATTTCTGCGAGCAGTTCTTTAATACCTTTTTTCTGCATGGCAGACACTGCCACCACCGCTGTTGCTTTGCCCCAGGCCTTTGCACGATCAATTAAAACAGCCATTTCCTCTTTAAGGATATTGTCCATTTTATTGATGATAAGGATAATGGGTACTTTCAGTTTCAGTGAGTCAAACATCTCCAGGTTTTCTTCCAGGGAGTCTTTGGCATCCATGATCAACAAGGCCACATCAGCATCTTCCAGGGCAGATTTTACTGCACCCATCATTTTCTCGTGCAACTTATACTTGGGATCAATAATACCCGGAGTATCAGAAAATACGATCTGATACGCAGGGTCTGTTAATACCCCTGTAATACGATGCCGCGTGGTTTGCACTTTGGGAGATATAATAGCCAGCTTTTCACCGATAATGGCGTTCAGCAATGTGCTTTTCCCCGCATTGGGCTTACCGAAAATATTTACAAAACCTGCTTTGTGCATGATGACAATTAAACGCTGCTTTCACAACTCAAACTTACGGAAATAAAAAAAGCCGAATTTCTTCGGCTCTTAAATCTTTTAGATGCTCTTCAGCTCTATTTTTGTAGCGAGGAGCGGATTCGAACCACTGACCTTCGGGTTATGAGCCCGACGAGCTACCTCTGCTCTACCTCGCAATGAGGGTGCAAATATAGGATTATTTTTATTCCCGCCAAATCTTTTTAAAAGAAACACAAAAAGCCAACCATAAATGGTTGGCTTTCATATTGGAATGCTTGATACACTTTTAGAATGGAAGATCGTCAGCGGGCTGTTCCTGAACCGGTTCTGCATCAGGAACAGGGGTTTCTGTTAAGGTTGCCTGTCTTTTCTCCTCATCCCTACGGCTGAGCAACTGCAACGAAAAAACCCTCAATCTTAAAGCGCCAGACAATGCACCAGTGCTGTTGCTTACATAAGCCTCCACTTTTGGAGCCCCTTCTACGTAAACCATGGCACCCTGCGTTAAATAAGGAGCTACGTTCCCTTTGTCCCACAAGGAGCAATCTACCCAGGTGGTTCTTTCCTCCAGTATGCCCTGCGCATTTTTAAAACGCTCATTAACAGCTACCGGGAAATTAAAAACGGACGCCCCGTTGACTTCTTTTTTCACTACATCGCGGCCAAGATGCCCGATTAACTGAAGCTTGATCATCAGAAATAAAGATTTAAATGGTTAAAAATTTATAAAAGATGATTGAGAGAAGTATCCATGGAAATTACGCAAAAATCTTTCTCCCAAAAAATAATTTCTGATTTTTAATACATACAAGTATACCTTTGCAGTAACACAATACATGGGGTGCCTTACTTTCAGGCTGAGATCACACCCAATGAACCTGGACCAGGTAATGCTGGTTAGGAAATGAACAAACAGAAAACAGACATACTTACATGAAACAGCTAATGTTATTAGTGCTGCTATCTATAGCAGGCACTTTGCATGCACAATCCCTGGTTACCGGTACCGTTACCAATAAAACCAGTGGCCAACCACTGGAAGGTGTGACCATCGCTATCAACCAAACAGGCGCATTAACCGACAGTAAAGGTCATTACAGTATCCGCCTTCCTAAAAAAGGAAGCTATACTTTAACCGCCAGTTTCATTGGTTTCAAATCTTTCAGCACAACCGTTAATGCACATAATAATACCCAACAGGAAGATATTTCACTGGAAGTATCTCCCCTGTTTGTAAAACCGGTAGAGATCAGCAGTCTGCGTGCAGGAAAAAATTCACCCTTCGTCAATACCACTATATCGGCAGCTGATCTAAAGAAAGCAAACCTGGGCCACGACTTACCCATTTTACTCGATCAGCAACCAGGTGTGGTAACCAACTCAGACGCAGGTACCGGTATCGGCTACACCGGTATGCGTGTACGCGGCTCCGACATCACCCGCATCAATGTTACGGTAAACGGTATCCCCGTAAACGATGCAGAGTCACAGGGAACTTTCTTTGTAAACATGCCCGACTTTGCCTCCTCTGTGAGCAGCATTCAGCTGCAACGGGGTGTAGGCACTTCTACCAACGGCGCCAGCGCTTTCGGTGCTACCCTTAACCTCAGCACCAATGAATTCAACGAAAAAGCATACGGCGAAATCAGCAATAGCTATGGTTCTTTCAATAGCTGGAAACACACCGTGAAAGCAGGTTCCGGACTGATCAACGATCATTTCACCATCGATGCACGCCTGTCTAAAATTTCATCAGACGGGTATATAGACCGCGCAACCTCCGACCTGCGCTCCTTCTATACCTCTGCTGCCTATATTTCCAAAAAGACAGCCATACGGCTGAATGTTTTCTCCGGAAAAGAAAAAACATACCAGGCCTGGTATGGTGTACCACAGGCCCTCCTGAATACCGACCGGACGTTTAATCCCGCAGGTACCGATAAACCAGGCAGCCCTTACGATAACCAGACGGATAACTATCAGCAGGATCATTATCAGTTATTCCTCAACCAGGAAATCAATACTCACCTGAATTTCAACGTGGCTTTTCATCTGACCCGCGGGCGTGGTTACTACGAAAATTACAACGGTTTTCAACCACTCGCCAATTATGGTATTCCAGGCCAGATCATCAATGGTGTGAAAAGAGATACTGCAGATGTGATTAACCAGCTTTGGCTAGATAATTATTTCTATGGCAGCGTATTTTCTGTAAACCGCACAGGTGAAAAATTCAACTGGAGCCTCGGCGGCGGCTGGAACAGATATACCGGCGACCATTACGGAAAAGTAATATGGGCAGATACGCAGTTTGAAAAAGATCATGAATATTACCGCTACCCCGCAGCAAAAAATGATTTCAACGTCTACTGGAAAGGAGAATATAAAATCACTTCCGCACTGAGCATTTTTGCAGATATGCAATACCGTAACATCATGTACAACATGGATGGTTTTGAAGCGGCACCGGAATATATAGCACACGTAAACTATAATTTCTTCAATCCAAAAGCCGGTATCTCTTATAATATCAATGCCACCAACCGCATATTTGCGTCTGTAGCCATTGCACACAAAGAACCTAACCGAGGTGATTTTGAAAACAACTACGGCGTGGCTACACCTAAACCGGAAATACTGCGCGATGTGGAAGCCGGCTATTCATGGAATAACAACATTGCTGCCATACAAGCCAATGTATACTACATGAGCTACAAAAACCAACTCGTACAAACCGGGGAGCTTACCAATGTGGGCGCATATGTGCGTACCAATATTCCTAAGAGTTACCGCATGGGTATTGAAGTAAACGGTACCGTAAAACTGGGCAACATGGTGAACATAGCAGCCAACGCTGCCGTGAGTCAGAATAAAGTACTGGACTATCATGCAGTTACCTATGATTCTGCATATGCGCGGCACACACAGGTCTTCAACAAAACAGATATTTCCTTCTCTCCTACTTTCGTAGGTGGATTAACGTTATCTGCGAAGCCGGTGAAAAATCTGAACATCGATTTGCTCGGCAAATATGTAAGCCGCCAGTATATGGATAATACTTCCAACGAAGATGGTAGCCTGGATCCATACTTTGTGAGCAACCTCCGTATCAACTACGTAGTGCCACAAACGTTATTCCGTGAACTTGGATTACAGTTTATGCTCAATAATATATTTGATGCAAAATATGAGCCCAATGGCAGCACGTACTCCAGCTACGACCTGAAGAATAACCGCGTAGTTTATGATAATTATTATTACCCGATGGCAGGAATTAATTTCTTTGCAGGGGTTACGATTGGCTTTTAGCTTTTAGCTTTTAGCTTTTAGCCGTTAGCTTTTAGTAAATGCAGCGGAAATGAATATATGTTGGTCTCCGCTGCATTTACTAAAAGCTAAAAGCTAACGGCTAACAGGCACCAAACGGATACCGCGAAGATTCATCACCCCCAAACCTGGTTTGGCTAATGCTTTCACCAGCACAGTATTCACACCTTTTTTCGATAACGCCACTGTACCTAACTCCCAGTCTTTATAAGCGCCCCAGCTGTTATCCGTACCCTTTACCACTCCTGTCAATGTGGTATTTCCAGCGCTTACTGCAATCTTTGATCCGGCAGAAGCATCTGTACAGGCAGTACTCAAAATCATTTTGTATTTACCCGGTTGCTTCACATTAATATTCCAGGTAACGGTTCCCTCCAGCGACATCCAGTTATAAATAGTGGCCTGCTCCCCCACAGATAGCCCCACTCCATTCGCGAGAATAGCATCGCCGGCTACTAAATTATAGGTGCCATCCGTTTCCGGATATATGCCTTGCGCAATCAGCGAGGTACCCGTTACATCCAGTTCTATCACGGTAGCAGCACTGTTTTTAAATGCATTGTTGCTCACATCAATAAATAATCCGCGTTCATCAGTTTTTATTTTTAATGGTGTATGTGCAGCATCTGCCAGGAAGAAAGCCTGCGGCGTTATACCAGCATCCGGTGCCAGCGGCACATGCAGGCGATTATCTGCCGGCCAGTTGAAAATATGCAGGAAGAACTTGCCCGGCTTCGTAGTGATACGACCCCAGTTTACCTTACCGATAGTATTAGCCCTGGAGCCATAAATGGCTTCTCCGTTTAATCGCATCCAGTCGCCGATGCCATGCATCAGTTCTATGCTTTTGCCAGGAATAGTACCATCGCCCATAGGTCCTACATTCAACAGGTAGTTGCCTCCTTTGGAAACGATGTCTATCATGTTATGTACCAGGTCTTCCTCCGTATGCCATTTCTGGTTGTTCTTACTGTATCCCCAGGTTCCGTTCATGGTCATACAGGATTCCCAGTCCATACCTTTAAAACCGGTTTCGGGAATAAACTGTTCAGGTGTTACCAAATCACCATTCGCACGGGTATATTCGCTGTTATGTTCGAAGGCGTATAACCGGTTGTTCATGATAATGTTGGGATGATGCTTTTTCACCATCGCTACCAGCGCATTAGCGCCCCATTTTTCGCCCTGAATTTCCATGGAGCTGTAATCCCACCAAACCACATCAATAGGTCCGTAATTAGAAAATATTTCTTCTGCCTGTTGATGCATGTAAGCAACATACTTTGCATTATCGCGACCTTCATTTTTCACGCCACCAGGTGCCGGCATACCATGCTCTACATAAGCGTCCGGGTGATGCCAGTCTACCAATGAAAAATAAACCCCTACCCGTAATCCCTGTTCGTGCAGGGCGTTTACGATTTCGCGGAACAAGTCTCTCCCGGTAACATCCATTCCATCAAAGGTGGTGGTTTTACTATCGTGTAAAGCAAATCCTTCGTGATGCCTGCTGGTAAAGATCACATAGCGGCAACCAGCGTCCTTCGCTGTCCTGGCCCATTCCCGCGCAAAATCCTTCTTGGGTTTGAAGAGTGGTGTTAACTTCGCCGCATATTCCGCTGATGGCACATTCGCCATATTCTGTATCCATTCTACACAACCATCGTAATCTTTTCCGTTCCATTCTCCTGCCGCCACACTATACAGTCCCCAGTGTACAAACATACCAAAGTGTGCATCTCTGAACCAGCGCATACGGGCATCCCTGATGGCTTCTGGCTCTGTGGCATTGGCGGTCAACCCCGGATCCTGCTGTGCATAAGCGGCAGAGGTTGACAACAGGACGCCTGAAAGACATAATTGTAAAAATCTTTTTTTCATTTGTTCAAACTGTTTATGTTGATAAGGGTAGTAAACGAAAGTAGCAGGCGGTACACAATCTTTGCTCCTATAAGATAAAAAATATTTCAAAGCGCAAAGCTTTGCTGTGGCGGCATCGGGGAATTTGTCAATATTAATTCAGTAAGCGGGAAGATAATACCAATCGATCATGGCTGGAAAATAAAAGGAAAGAGCCGCTTGATAAATTCAAGCGGCTCTTTCCTTTTTATTATCTAAAATTATATTAGGCTGTTACTTATCACATCAGCTATTCAGCAATTGCTCCAATGCTTTATCCACTGATTCGAAAGGGAAACCCTTTATCACGGCATCCATCTGCGCAGCAATCTGTTCCGTACATAAATTACCGATACTACCTGCATGGGTATGCGCTACAGCCTTCTCCGGCGAGAATGTACCGTTCTCTATATCCATTCCTACTTTTTTATAGGCTTCACGGAAAGGTGTACCCTGCAACACCAGGTTATTCACTACTTCCACACTGAAGAGGTATTGATACTTGTTGTCATCCAGTATATTTTCCTTGATACGGATATTCTCCAGCATCAGGCGACTCATACGGATACAGTCTTTCAGTGTTTGAAAAGCAGGAAACAGGTTTTCTTTCAACAGCTGCAGATCACGGTGGTAGCCGGAGGGCAAGTTAGTGATCATCATAGCAATTTCGTTGGGCAATGCCTGCAATTTATTACCATGTGAGCGGATCAGCTCCCATACATCCGGGTTCTTTTTATGTGGCATGATGCTGGAACCGGTAGTGAGTTCGTCAGGGAAGCTGATGAAACCAAAATTCTGGTTCATAAATAAGCAGGCATCCATGGCCATTTTAGCGATGGTGGAGGCAATACCAGCCAACGCAAAGGATACTATCTTTTCTGTTTTACCACGGCCCATTTGCGCATACACCACGTTGTAGTTGAGCGTATCAAAACCCAGTAAGGCAGTGGTCAGCTCACGGTCAAGGGGGAACGAAGAACCGTAGCCGGCAGCAGAGCCGAGCGGGTTTTTATTCACCACTTTGTAAGCACCTTGTAACATGGTAAGATCGTCTACCAGGCTTTCCGCATAGGCACCAAACCATAATCCGAAAGACGATGGCATCGCTATTTGCAGGTGAGTGTAACCAGGGATCAGGTGTGCCTTATACTTTTCACTTTGTTGCTGTAACAGGTGAAACAGCGCCAGCACTTCTTCGACCATGGTTTGCAGCTCATGGCGCAGGTACAGTTTCAGGTCTACTAAAACCTGGTCGTTCCGGGAACGGCCACTGTGGATCTTCTTGCCTACCTCACCCAAACGGYGGGTCAGCAATAATTCTACCTGTGAGTGAATATCTTCTACCCCATCTTCCAGCTTAAAATCACCTGCCTGTATTTCCAGGTAGATCTTTTTCAGCTCCTGCTTTAATACGGTCAGTTCGGCCGCTTCCAGCAATCCAATACTTTGCAGCATGGTGATGTGCGCCATAGAACCCAGCACGTCAAACGGTGCCAGGAAGGCATCCATTTCACGGTCTTTTCCAACGGTAAACTGTTCCACCGCCGCTAAGGAAGCTTTATCTTTTTGCCACAATTTCATAATAATATAGTTTTCCCATGCTGCATGACAGCCTGAAATTAAAAATCATATTTACCAAAAATACGCTGCTTTATCTCCGGCCATTCTTCTTTAAGCATGCTGAAATAAACAGTGTTGCGCACTCTTCCGGCACTGGTGATCATATGACGGCGGAAAATACCTTCCTGCGTACAACCCAGGCTCAGGATAGCATTGCGCGACTGCGTATTCAGTTCATCTGTTTTAAACTCCACACGGTTCAGCTCCATCACTTCAAATGCATGTTGAAGCATAGCATGCTTCATGGCTTTGTTCAGCCCCGAACCATGCAGGGAAGGGCTTATCCAGGTAGACCCGATTTCCGTGCGTTTATGCTGCAGGGATAAACCCATATAACGGGTAGAACCCACAATGCGGTTTTCTTTTTTATCGATAATCACAAATGGGACTGCTTCCTGCGCCGCTCTTTCTTTTAATGCTTTCTGAATATATTTCTCCAGGTCCGCTTTACTTTCTACCTTATTTAACTGTACTGTCCACAGAGAAGCATCCGCCGCAATTGACCACAGGTCCTCCAGATGCCCTTCCTGTAAAGGTTGCAGCAAAACACGCTTATTCTCTAAAACAGGTTGAAAGTCCATATCACTGTATCATTTCAAGTAACTGAATATAACTGTTTATGCCGTCTTTAATTTCATGCAGGTGGATATATTCATCTGCGCTGTGAGAACGGGCTGAGTCGCCAGGACCCATTTTTACAGAGGTTGCAGGAATCAGCGCCTGATCTGAAGTGGTAGGTGATCCATAGCAGGTTTTACCTACACTTATACCAGCCAGTACAAACGGATGATCCATCGGAATGAAGGAAGGTCGCATACGCATAGACCTTGGTTTCACTTCACAGGATACATTTGCGCGGATGACCTCCAGTAGCTCTTCCAGCGTATATTGATCTGTAGCCCGTACATCTACCACAAAGGAGCAGTCTGCCGGTACTACATTATGTGCTTTATTGGAAGTATTGATCACGGTAACGCTCATTTTCACGGGGCCCAGTGTTTCAGATACTTTCGGGAAACGATAATCCTTAAACCAGTTCAGATCCGGCAATGCTTTATACAAGGCATTTTCACCTTCCTCTCTCGCCGCATGACCGGCTTTGCCCACACTGTTGCAATCCAGCACCATTAAGCCTTTTTCGGCGATAGCCAGTTGTGTTAAAGTGGGTTCCCCTACAATCGCAAATTCAATTGGGGGTAACTGTGATAAGATACTTTCTATACCATTGACACCGCTAATCTCTTCTTCTGCAGTAGCAGTGAGTATGATGTTATAGGTAAGATCACGCTGGTGATAAAAATGCAGGAACGTAGCGATCAGACTTACCAGGCAACCTCCGGCATCATTACTTCCGAGCCCGTACAATTTACCGTCTTCCACATCCGGACTGAATGGGTCGCGGGTATATTGCGGATTTGGTTTTACCGTATCATGATGGGAGTTCAGGAGTATATTACGTTTGGAGGGATCGTAATGTTTATTGCGTGCCCAGATATTATTGAGATGCCGCTCATGCGGAATATCCATGGCCGTCAGGAAATCACTGATCAGTTGCGCGGTGCCGTCTTCTTCGCGGCTTAACGATGGGGTGGCGATCATCTGCTTTAACAGCGCCACGGCCACATCATATAGTTTTTCGTTCCACATAGGTTAGCATATTAGAGTGCCTGCCACTTTTGCTGTTGTATTACTCAGAACATCGTCTGCATGTCCTATCAGCACTTCTTTTACACCATTATCAATTGCACCGAAAGCGTTTTGCAGTTTAGGCAATATGCCGTCTGTCAATATTTTTTCTGCCAGCAACTTCTGGTAAATGTCTTTGTTGATTAAATTAATCACAGCGTCATCATCTGCCGGATCACGTAATACCCCTTTCTTCTCAAAGCAATAAATGAGTCGCACACTGTAAAATGCAGACAATGCAATGGCAAGAGACGAGGCGATGGTATCCGCATTGGTATTCAGTATTTGTCCTTTACCATCATGTGTAAGCGGTGCAAACACCGGCGTGATGCCAGCTTCCAGCAGGGCCTTCAGCGGAGCAGTATGCAATATCTCCGTCCTGACATCTCCTACAAAACCGTAGTCAATGTCTTTCACCGGCCTCTTTATCGCAGGAATGATATTACCATCGGCACCTGTTAACCCCATAGCATTACAGCCATTCGCCTGCAGTTTCGCTACCAGCTGTTTGTTAACCAAACCACCATATACCATCGTTACCAGATCAATAGTTTCCACATCCGTAATCCGTCTGCCATCCACATACTTTGACTCGATACCTAGTTTATCACCGATACGGGTAGCAATTTTTCCACCACCATGTATCAGGATTTTTTTGCCAGGTACGGCTGCAAACTTTTCGAGAAAGGTTTGCAGCAATACCGGGTTATCTATAACGTTTCCGCCTACTTTAATGATAAATAAATCGATCATAATTATCCTTTCAGTATTTCACTCAAAACCGCCTGGGCAGCCCATACCCGGTTACCAGCTTCTTGTATTACGATAGATTGTGGTCCGTCCAGTACTTCATCCGCAATAACTACATTCCTTCTTACGGGCAGGCAATGCATTACTTTAGCGGAATTGGTGAGTTTGAGTTTTTCATTGGTGAACATCCAGCTGGAATCCGTACAGGTAACTTTCCCGTAATCCTTGTAGGAAGACCAGTTCTTTACATACACAAAATCTGCATCCTGTAAAGCTTTATCCTGATCGTATTCAATACGTGCATTACCAGAGAATTTCTCATCCAGTTCATACCCTTCCGGATGAGTGATCACAAAATCAGCTTCCCCCCAGGCATTCATCCACTGTGCAAAAGAGTTAGGAACAGCCTGTGGCAGCGCTTTTACGTGAGGCGCCCAGGTCATTACCACTTTAGGTTTACGGGATTGATTCCAGTTTTCCTTAATGGTGATCACATCTGTTAAACTCTGCAAAGGATGCAACGTAGCACTTTCCAGGCTAACCACCGGCACACCGGCATATTTAATGAACTGGTTGATGTACTTCTCTGTATAATCTTCTTCTTTATTTTTTAAACCCGGAAAAGTACGGATAGCGAGTATATCGAAATACTGTCCCATTACTCCTGCCGCTTCTTTTACGTGTTCAGTAGTGTTACCATTCATGATAACACCATCATTCATTTCCAGCGCCCATCCTTCCTTATCAATGTTAAATACGATAGGTTCCATACCCAGGTTCTTGGCAGCCACCTGTGTACTTAACCGTGTTCGCAAACTGGGGTTCAGGAATATCATTCCCACTGTTTTATTCTTCCCTAATTCCTGGTCCCTGAAAGGATCTTTCTTGTAGTTCAACGCAATGTCCACTAACCGCGGGACACTGGGAACATCTGCTGTAGAAATAAATTGTTTCATTTCGCTTATAGGCTTTAAACAGATAGTGGAAAGATATAAAGGCACACTATCTGCCATTCATGGTTGTTGATTTTTTATTTACTTAATTCTTTTCCAAAAGCTTCGAGGAACTGATCCGCATGCTCCTGTGTTAGTGCCAGTGATGGCAGCAACCGGATTACATTTGGTTTCGCTTCACCGGTAAAGATCTTGTGCGTATGCAACAGTTCTTTTCTTACATGTGCCAGTTCCGCAGGCAGTTCAATACCTATCATTAAACCACGGCCTCTTACTTCTATTACTTTGTCAAAAGTCCGCAGTTGTTCCATGAAATAGTTACCTATAGTAGCTGCGTTAGTGATCAGGTTTTCTGCCTGGATAGTTTCCAACACTGCCAGTGCTGCAGCGCAGGCCAGGTGGTTACCACCAAACGTAGTACCCAGCATACCATATACAGCATGGAATTTAGGCGCAATAATAATAGCTCCTATAGGGAAACCGTTCCCCATACCTTTTGCCATACTGTAGATATCTGCATTTACACCAGCAAAATCATGGGAGTAGAATTTACCGCTTCTGCCATAACCACATTGCACGGAATCTGCGATAAATACAGCATTATGCGTGTCGCATAATGTCCTGATCTTACGCAGGAAAGATTCGCTGGCTACATTGATACCACCAACACCCTGTATACCTTCAATAATAACAGAAGATACTTCGTGCTGCTGGAAAGCCTGTTCCAGCGCAGCTTCATCTTCCCATGGTAAAAATACCACGTTGTCTGTTTCGTTTACCGGCGCTACAATTTTAGGATTATCAGTCACCGCTACTGCCAGTGATGTTCTGCCATGGAATGCTTTTCTGAAAGCGATTACTTTCTTTTTACCATTATAAAAAGATGCCAGCTTCAGGGCATTTTCATTTGCCTCTGCGCCGGAGTTACATAAAAACAGCTGATAGTCTTCTTTACCGGAAACCTTGCCCAGTAAAGCGGCCAGCTCTTCCTGTAAAGGCATCTTTACCGAATTGGAGTAAAAGCCTACTTTATGCAACTGATCTGTCAGACGCTTTACATAATGTGGATGCGTATGACCAATAGAGATCACGGCATGTCCACCATACAGATCCAGGTATTGTGTACCCTTGTCGTCCCATACATGGGAGCCCAGGGCTTTTTCTATAATGATATCGTTAACGGGATATACGTCGAATAATTTCATGTCGGCAAATAAATTGAAAATGATAAAAACACTTAGAACACGATCGACTTTAATTTCAGCCCTGCCGTTTCATCCAGTCCACACATCAGGTTCATGTTCTGTACAGCCTGACCGGAAGCGCCTTTCAGCAGATTGTCTTCAATAGAATGGATCACCAGTTTATCACCGGTTTTTTCCAGTTGAATGAGACACTTGTTGGTGTTGACTACCTGCTTCAGATCGATCTGTTTGTCGCTTACATGCGTAAACGGATGACCGGCGTAAAAGTCTTTATACAGCTTCACAGCCTCTTCCAGCGACAGGTCGGTTTGCAGGTAGGATGTTACCCATATTCCTCTTGGGTAGTCACCGCGCACCGGCACAAAGTTTACCTCACCATTGAAGCCTGGCTGCAACAGCTGCAGGCTTCGTCGTATTTCTTTCAGGTGCTGATGATTCAGCACTTTATAAGTTGAAATATTATTTGCTCTCCAGGTAAAGTGGGAAGTAGACTGAAGGCTTTGTCCCGCACCGGTGGAACCAGTGATACCTGTAGTATGTACTTCTTTCAGCAAACCTGCTTTTGCCAGTGGCAACAGGCCTAATTGAATGGCGGTAGCAAAACAGCCTGGATTGGCAATGTTCTGTGCGGTCGTGATCAGGTCGCGCTGCATTTCCGGTAAACCGTATACAAAAGTGCGGTCTTTAACAGTTTCGCCTAAACGAAAATCCTGGCTCAGGTCAATCACTTTCACATGTGCCGCTACATCAGTTGCTTCCAGGAATTTTTTAGATTCTCCATGACCCAGACAAAGAAACATCACATCAATATCGTTGCTCAGTTCACCGGTAAACAGTTGTTCTGTTTCACCCAGCAGATCTGCGTGCACCGCGTATAGTGGATTACCCGCATTACTACGGCTATGTACAAACGAAATGGTAACATCCGGGTGATTCAACAAAAGCCGGATCATTTCACCGCCTGTATAACCTGCGCCACCGATTATGGCTGCTTTGATTCTTGATGCTTTCATTTATTTTTCAATTGTGCTGAAAAAGCCGAAGGCGTAAGGCATAAAGCAAAAAGCTATTGTAGCGATTTGTTATGTTATTATCCCCACTTTTTTAGCTCATGATATTCTTAATGTTTTGATAAAAGCTATAAACATCGCTTTTACTTCGTTTACCTTTTTGCTGAGATCAGCGTAGACCGGTTCCTTTAGAAATTTCAAGTCAAATGCCAGGAGTGCACAATACTCTATTTCATGTACAGAACCCAACGCATGATCAAGAAACCTTGCAAAATCCTTTTCCGTTGTTCTTCCACATCCCTCAACAATATTCAGTGGCACACTATACGCAGCTCTCTTCATTTGGCTTACTAAAGCGAACATTTCATCCTTTGGCAACTGAATGACCACCTCTTTATACACAAACGTTGTCAACATGTGCTCCTTCTTCCAGACCTCCAGTTTTTTATAATCTCTCATATAGTCCTTATTTTAAACATTATAAAATGCCTTAAATACAAAAACGGACCATACTAAAAATCAAAAAACACAACCTCCTCCACAATAGCTTTCAGCTTTATGCCTTCTGCTTTACGCTTTCTTTAACCTGATGCCAGATCATTGTCTGGTTACCAAAAATTTTGCTGAATCCTCTCACATCATCTCCACTCCAGCCGGTGTTCATTTCACCGTACTTGCCAAATTTGCTGCTCATCAGATCATAAGGAGAACTGATACCGGTTACCTGGAAACGGTAAGGCATGAGCGTTACAAATACTTCACCGGAAACATTCTCCTGGGTATTCTGCAGGAAGGCTTCGATATCGCGCATTACCGGGTCCATGATCTGACCTTCGTGCATATAGTTGCCGTAGAACTGTGCCAGTTGATCTTTCCAGCTCAACTGCCATTTTGTTAATACGTGTTTTTCCAGTGCATGGTGTGATTTGATGATCACCATGGGTGCTGCGGCTTCAAAACCAACGCGACCTTTAATACCGATGATGGTATCACCTACGTGGATATCACGACCAATCGCAAAAGGACCGGCAATGGTTTGCAGATATTGTATGGCTTCAGAAGGATGACCGAATTTTTTGTCATTCACACCTGTCAGCTCACCTTTTTCAAAAGTTAATTTCACCTGCTCTTCGCCCTGCTTTGTCAGCTGGGTAGGCCAGGCGGCTTCTGGCAACATGCCATTGGAAGTCAGTGTTTCTTTACCGCCAACGGAAGTTCCCCACATGCCCTTGTTGATAGAGTACATGGCTTTTTCAAAATTCACTTCCACACCTTTTGATTTCAGGTAGGAAATTTCTTCTTCACGGCTCAGTTTCAAATCACGTATAGGCGTAATAATTTCCACGCCAGGAATCATGATATGAAACACCATGTCAAAACGCACCTGGTCATTACCGGCACCAGTACTGCCATGGGCTACTGCGTCTGCGCCAACTTCCTTCACATATTCAGCGATGGCCAGTGCCTGGCTCATACGCTCTGCACTCACACTCAGCGGGTAGGTATTATTTTTCAGTACATTACCGAAGATGAGGTACTTAATAACGCCATCATAATAAGAACGTATCGCATTAACAGTTTTATGACTTTTAACGCCCAGGCTGTAAGCGCGCTTTTCAATTTCCTGCAGCTCTTCTTCAGAAAAACCACCAGTGTTTACAATCACTGAATGCACTTCATATCCTTTTTCTATCGTCAGATATTTAACGCAATAGGAAGTATCAAGTCCTCCGCTAAATCCCAGTACTACTTTTTTCATTATGACATCTTTTTTTATAATTCCAGTAACAATATTTATATGTCCTGTAGTTAGAACAGGAAAAATTTCTTTTTAGATCCCGTGGCGCCACCTTCTTTTTTGCTCTTCAGCAAAACAAATCTTTTAAATCGCAACCATCGCTCGTACAACTTTATATTTCCTTTAAATCTCCGGCGGCGTCTTTCGTGGTGCATGTGGCCATTGGCGGTAACAGACAATTGTGGTTGAGGTTGTTTTTCTTCTGCAGCTGCTTTTTCCGCCATCGCTTTCTCTTCAGCTTCCTTCAGCTTTTCAAGTGGGTTGTACAACATCGCTGTGCATAAACAGTTTTTCCTGTTTTTAGCAGTGAGAATGTCGAAGTTAACGCAGCTTCTGCAGCCTTTCCAGAATTCTTCGTCATCGGTGAGTTCAGAATAGGTAACGGGTTCATAGCCCAGTTCGGAGTTGATCTTCATTACCGCCAGACCTGTGGTTAAACCGAAGATCTTTGCCTCAGGATATTTCTCCTTCGAAAGCTCAAATATTCTCTTCTTTATCGATTTAGCAACGCCATGGCCCCTGAAGGCAGGGTTTACAATCAGCCCTGAATTGGCTACAAACTTCTCATGACCCCAGGCTTCAATATAGCAGAAGCCTACCCATTCATTTTTGTCTGTAACTGCAATCACAGCTTTACCTTCCTGCATTTTCAGCTCTACATAGGCAGGAGAACGCTTCGCTATGCCTGTTCCTCTTGCTTTTGCAGACGATTCCATCTCATCGGTGATGGTATTTGAATAGTGAATATCGTCAGGAGTGGCTACCCTAACGATGATATGTTGATTTTCCAACTTTTTAAATTGAAATCGTGAATCAATAAACTAACTTGAAATTCCATTGCTGGAAAGCTCACCGGAGGATTGGGGAATCACGGTGCGATAGCGGTCATATAGAGACAAGCGCTATCAAATTCTAGGTCGTCGGGAAAGGAATCTAAAGACATTGAACCCAACAGAATATACCCCTTTGTTTAAAGCGGGATGATATGCAGAGATGTTGGTATGAGTTGCGGTTTTTTCCAACTTCAGTTCAGCGTTAAATTGTTATAAATATTGTCTTTAGTTTAGAATATCCGCAAAGTTATAACAATATCTTTTTAAATGGTCGAATTTTTTTTCGTTGGGACACAATTTTAACAAAGGCTGACATTGCGTTGCCCGGTATCGGGCCTGCTACCCCGCTCAAGGGGTTTATACATTAGGATTATTTACATTGATTATAAAAAGATTAGCGGAGAAAAATGCCGTCAAATAGACACTTATCTCCGCTAATCTTTTTATAATCAATTAAATAAATACCTTATCGGGTGATCACACCCAGCTCAGCCACCGCTGCCTGGTGGTCGGACTCACTGGCCGGCGATACCGCCACAAAACGGATATACCGGGCATTGACCACTCCAAATGGAATAGACTGCAGGACAGGATTGTTCTTAATATTGGCAAACTGCCCCTTCGCCACCGGACTGCCCCAGTTTTTGCCATCAGTGCTGGTATAGAACTCATAGCCGTATACCACCCCTTTAGCCCCTTCGCCGGTAGGCGGCATATAAGTAAATCCTTTGAGAGACAGGGACTCACCCAGATCTATCTGCAATTCATGGGGATATTTCGCTGACGCTTTGCCATCCGTAATGTATATGGAGGCAGGCAAGCCGTCTATCGCTTTAGCTGCTGCGTGATCAGCCGAAAGTATAGTCCATTTGGTGGGTGCCACATCGAAAGATCCCTTTACAGTTTCACTGCTGCTGCCGTTCTTCAGGAAAGCTTTGGCTTTTACCACGCCACCACGGGGCAAATCTACCAGGATGCTTTGTTCACTTTTAGCACTTTTCTTTATTTCTTCCGATACATTAGCTATCACCGGTGGATTGAAACCATGCTTTCCGGGCGATTTCAGTGTAGGCTCCGTACCGTCAAGCGTGTAATGAATCTCCACATCTGCCGAAGCACAGGTAATAATTACCTGACCGTTTTTCGAACGCATGATTTGTGGCGTAGCCAGTAAACCCGGCGCTTTATACAACTGCACCTCACTGATCACTGGTGCCGCTTTGGCGTCCAGTATATTAATACGTACCTGGGTAGTGGTATAATCCGGTAAGCGCAGGATACGTTTGTGTCCAATAGTGGTTTCCTTCGCAATTTCCTTCATCTGTCCATTTTCCAGGATTTCTACAGTGAAATGCTGCACACGCTGCCCCAGGGCAATATATTCCTGCAACACCACCCTGTTGAAAGTAATGGGTTGCTTATAGCTCAGTGTGATCGCTGTACTTGTAGCGGCATCGGTAGTCGCCCAGTAAGTGGTACTGGCGCCATCATTCAGATGAGACACTTTCACCGCTGCGTTACCAGTACGTGTATTCGTTGCCGTTACTACTGCCTTCTTTGCGAGGTTGTCTTTGAAAGATGCGTCCAGCACTTTTCTCAGCTCCATCAAACGGGTAGAATCGTTCGGATGAATTACACCATCTCTGTCTACCGGCACATTCAGGATCAGGTTACCGTTGCGGCCTACTGAACCGTAATAGATATCCAGCAGATGGGAAACAGACTTCACTTTATCATCTGTATCAGGGCTGTAGAACCATCCCGGGCGGATAGATACATCGCATTCTGCAGGAATCCATTGTTCGCCATCCTCATTACCTTCATTGAGTGATTTAGCCGGAGGACCATCTGCACCCGGAGCAAATCCTTTTACATTCAGCGTACTCCAGTTGGTGGTACCAGCAATACCGTTCTCATTGCCCACCCAGCGACATCCTGGACCTACGTCACTGAAGATAACTGCGTTGGGTTGATTCTTATATACTACGTTGTGAAACAGGTTCCAGTCGTACGGTTGTTTAACATTACCACCGTTGGCACCATCGAACCATTGTTCAAATACAGGTCCGTAATTAGACAATACTTCATTCAGGGTATTCGCGAACACCTGGTTATAGGTAGCTGTGCCATACTCAGGGTGATTGCGGTCCCAGGGGGAAAGATACACACCGAACTTCAGACCGTATTCCTTACAGGCGGCGGATAATTCTTTCAGGATATCTCCCTTACCATCTTTCCAGGCGCTTTCACGAACAGTGTGGGTGCTGTACTTACTGGGCCACAAACAAAAACCATCGTGATGTTTGGCAGTGAGTACAATACCTTTCATACCAGCTAACTTAGCGGTACGTGCCCATTGGCGGGCATCTACATGTGTAGGATTAAATACTTTCGGATCTTCATCACCATGTCCCCATTCCTTATTGGTGAAGGTATTGGGACCGAAATGAATGAACATATAATATTCCAGGTCATTCCAGGCCACCTGTGCTTTGGAAGGTAAGGCGCCGTAAGGTTTGATCTCCTGAGCCATAGCCATATTAAAGCCTAACAACCCAGCGAGGAGTAATGCGTTTTTTTTCATTGCCGGAAATAAAATTACAGATAAGGATGTCAGCGAAGATATAGCAGATAATCAAAAGGATTCGATCCCAAATTCGCCATTCTTAATTCTATATTCTCTCATATCTCCCTGTTTCTCTGTAATTCCTCATTCATAATTCGTAATTTTCAATTCGTAATTCCTTCAATTCTCCACCGTTTATCACAAAAATGTAAGATTATTACACTATAGGTTGGTTTTGATAAATCAATTTTTATAAATTTAGTCCCTCCTTACCGTATAAATGTATACGCTAATAAACTTTGAACAATGAATAAACAACCACTGCATCGCAGAAGTTTTCTCAAAAACACGGTAGCGGCTGGCGTAGGTATTTCTATGCTCGGCTCTTCTGCCAAATTATTTGCTAACGAAAAGAAGCCTAAAGTAAGAATTGGTGTTATCGGCGTAGGGGCCCGCGGATTGGGTCACCTGAACTTTTTCCTTCACCGTGAAGACGCAGAAGTAGTTGCTTTCGCTGATCCGGATACAGCTTTTACTGTTCCTAAAGCTAAGGCGATGATTGAAAAAGCATACGGTGGTAAAAGAAAAGTAGCTGAATACACGAATGGTCCGGAAGATTTCCGCAACCTGCTGAAACGTGATGACATTGACGCTGTGGTAATTGCTACTCCATGGGAATGGCATACTATCATGGCAGTTGCTGCAATGAAGGCAGGTAAAACACCAGCAGTAGAAGTATGTGGTGCATCTGATATCCAGGAGTGCTGGGAACTGGTAAACACAAGCGAACAAACAGGTATTCCGGTATTTGGTATGGAAAATGTATGCTACCGCAGAGATGTGATGGCAGTACTGAACATGGTTCGCCAGGGTTTATTCGGTGAACTGACTCACCTGCAGGGAGGCTATCAGCACGATCTGCGCGGCGTTAAATTCAATAACGGTAAACAATATTATGGTGGTGGCGTAGAATTTGGCGAGAAAGCTCTGTCTGAAGCCAAATGGAGAACTAACCACTCCGTACACCGCAATGCTGATCTCTACCCTTCCCATGGTCTGGGGCCGATCAACAATATGATCAATATCAACCGCGGTAACCGCCTGTTGTCACTGACTTCAGTAGCTACCAAATCCCGCGGTCTGCACAAATATATCGTTGACAATGGTGGAGAAAGTCATCCAAACGCGAAAGTAGAGTTCAAACTGGGTGATATCGTTTCTACCCTGATCAGAACCAACAATGGCGAAACGATCATGTTGTCGCATGACACCAACTCTCCACGCCCTTACTCCCTGAACTTCCGTGTTCAAGGTACCAATGGCCTGTGGATGGACGACCAGAAATCTGTTTACGTAGAAAAGAAAAGTAAATACGACGAATGGGAACCAACCGGCGATCCTAAAGATGCCAACAGCTACTTCGGCAAATACGATCACCCGCTGTGGAAAAAGTACGCAGCAGATGCTGCAGGTGCTGGTCACGGTGGTATGGACTGGTTTGTACTAAACTCTTTCCTGGAGTGTATCAAACGCGGTACTCCATATCCGCTGGATGTATATGATATGGCTACCTGGTATGCAATCACTCCGTTGAGCGAACAGTCAGTAGCAGAAAGCGGCAGTGTACAATTCATTCCAGACTTCACCCGTGGTCGCTGGATGAACAGAACACCGATCTTTGCATTGGACGATCAATATTAAGAAAGCTCTTAGCCATTAGCTTTTAGCTTTTAGTAAATGCAGCGGAGATAAAAGCGGATAGAGTAAAATACTTTCCGCTAATATCTCCGCTGCATTTTTTGCTAATGGCTAATAACTAACCGCTGTTAGTAAATGCAGCGGAGATATCAGCAGAGAGAGTAAAATACTTTCCGCTAATATCTCCACTGCATTTTTTGCTAATGGCTAATAGCTAACCRCTGTTAGTAAATGCAGCGGAGATATCAGCGGAAAGAGTAAAATACTTTCCGCTRATATCTCCRCTGCATTTTTTGCTAATGGCTAATAGCTAACCACTGTTAGTAAATGCAGCGGAGATATCAGCGGAAAGAGTAAAATACTTTCCGCTGATATCTCCGCTGCATTTTTACTAATGGCTAACTGCTAATAGCTAACTGCTGTTAGTAGCTTACCGCTAATGGCTGTACGGTTACACCTTCCTCAATGGTCGTTACATACACTTCCGGTTCTTTACCATATTGATCCTGGTACCGGGATTTTATAAACGCTACATATTCAGTTACTTTTTCTGCTTTCACCAGGTTGATGGTACAACCACCAAAACCTCCTCCCATTACACGGGCACCGGCCACTTCTTCCCGCTGACGGGCAAGCGATACCAGGAAGTCCAGTTCGGGGCAACTTACCTCATAGAGTTTACTCAGTCCTTCATGTGTTGCATACATCAGCTCTCCAAACTGTTGCAGGTTGCCTTGCTTCAATAAGGTGGTAGCATCCTGTACCCGCTGGATTTCTGCAATCACATAATTACAACGGTCGTATACTTTAGCGGAGATCTGATCCCGCACTTCATTCAACATTTTCATATCAGCATCCCGCAATGACTTAACGGCAGGGTGGTTAGCCTGAATAGCCTTAACGCCTTCCTCACATTGCAGACGGCGCACATTGTATTCGGAAGAGGCCAGCGAGTGATGCACCATAGAATTACACAGGACTACTTTATAACCCGGGAAATTGAACGGGAAATACTCAAACTCCAGACTCCGGCAGTCCAGGCGCATTACCTGGTCCTTTTTGCCATGCAGGTTCGCAAACTGGTCCATGATACCGCATTTTACACCAGGGAAGGTGTGCTCGGCCTTCTGACCTATCAATGCCATCTGCATGCGATCCAGGCCATAGCCAAAGAGGTGATCCAGTGCTGCTACCAGTCCGCCCTCTATTGCAGCAGAGGAAGACATACCTGCGCCTACGGGAATATCGCCCGATATCACACAATCAAAACCCTGTACCGGCAAACCGCGTTCCTGCAGCTGATTCACTACGCCCATCAGGTAGTTGATCCATCCGGGGGTAGGCTTAACGTCTGCCAGCGAAAAAGACACCGTTTCGTTGGTGAAAACGGCATGCGCATTACATTGCTGCGTATTGTTGAGCGCAATGGCGTATACAATTTTTTTATCGATCGCCGCAGGCAACACAAAACCATCATTATAATCTGTGTGTTCACCAATCAAATTGATTCTGCCGGGGGAAACGACCATCAGTGGCTCTTTCTCAAATAAGTGGATAAACTGCTCCCTGGTTTTCTGTATCATTAAAAGAAAATTAAACGTAAAATTTACACCTAAAAATATAAAAATGATTTGGAAAAGCAAAAAGCGGAAGGCAAAAAGCAAAAAGCTATTAAAGCGAATGACCGAGCAGTACTAATAAATTAGTTGCTCGGTCATTCGCTTTAATAGCTTTTTGCTTTCTGCTTTAAGCTTTATGCCTTCTTTCCAATCTTGTCTCCTACCAGGGCATAAAACAGGATATACAGGTAGCAGGGTACCATACAGTACAGGAATGCATGTCTGAAGTCGATGCTGCTGCTGTACAGGAAATTAAACATACTATGCTCGTTAAACATACCGGCATATACCTGTGGCAGTACACCGCCACCCACAATACCCATTACCAGTAAGGCGGAGCCGATTTTGGTAAAACGACCCAGGCCATCAATGGCCATTGGGAAAATGGCTGGCCACATCAGGGCATTTGCCAATCCAAGTAAAGCGATGAAGGTTACCGCAGAGGCGCCGGTATTAAAATAGGCGGCTATGGTAAATATCACTCCCAGCACTGCTGAGATCTGCAACCCTTTTTTACCACTGAGGTATTTCGGAATGGTGGCAATACCTATTACATATCCTACCAGCATGGCTACCAGGGTAAAAGAAGTAAAATATTTGCTGTCATCCACGCTCATACCCAATGAGGTACCATATTGTCCGATCACATCCCCTGCCATTACTTCCACACCAACGTACATAAAGATGCAAATCACGCCCAGCACCAGCTGAGGGAACTGGAATACGCTTGTTTTACCATGGGTAGCTGCTGCCGTGGAAGCATCTTCCGCATTAGTATCTATTTCAGGTAAAGAAGAACGTTTCAGCAGGAATGCCAGAATAGCCAATATAATAGCAATGACCAGGTAAGGAGCGATTACACGGGAAGCCAGGCTATCCAGCAAAGCATTTTTCTGAGTAGCATCCACCGCGGTAGCAATATCTGCCTCCAGCTTTTCTGCCCCTTTCAATACTATAGAGCTCAGGATCAATGGCGCCAGTGCACCTGCACTTTTGTTACAGATCCCGAGGATACTGATACGCTTGGCGGCACTTTCTTTGGGACCAATAATACTGGCATATGGATTGGAAGCCGTTTGTAGCAATGCCAGTCCGGCCCCCTGTACAAACAAACCTGTCAGGAATATACCAAAGCTACGTGCGTTGGCAGCAGGAATAAAGATCAGGGAACCAACAGCTATGATCAGGAGTCCTAAGGCCATCCCGTTTTTAAATCCCGTTTTATTCAGGATAAAAGAAGAAGGAATAGAGAGGAAAAAATAGGCCATAAAAAAGGCCATGGTTACCAGCAGTGCCTGTGCCACATTCAGCTCACACACAATTCTGAAAAACTGGATCAATGTTCCGTTGAGCCAGGTAACAAAGCCGAATACGAAGAACAACATGCCTATAATAGCCATTGACTGCGCGTATCCTGCCTGTTTAGGAGGGAGATTCATTGTTACTGTTTGGTTGGACATAAGCTGTCAGAATTATTTTTTTTGATAAGCACGAACATAATTAAACTTCTGCTATATTTCGTGTATATTTCGCAAATATTTTTGCTAAAACGTTTTACCTAAATACTAAAATGCAAGAATAATTTTACTTTTTAAAAAATTTTAAAAAATTCTTTATACATTTATCCGGCAAAATTTCACTGTAACTTAACACGTTTATGACTCAGCAACCTAAACAAAGCGCACAAAGCACCCATCCGTCGTTCTTCGTGCTTATACTGGTTTTCTTTTTCTGGGGATTTTTGGCTGCGTCCAACAGTATCTTTATCCCTTTCTGCAAATCTCACTTTAACCTTACCCAACTGGAGTCTCAACTGATTGACTTCTCATTCTACAGTGCTTATTTCATAGGTTCACTGATCCTGTACCTGGCCTCTACTGCAAGGAAAGTAGATATCCTTAATAAGATCGGGTATAAGAAGGGTATTATTTACGGTTTATTGATCTCTGTACTGGGATCAGCGATCATGATTCCATGTGTAAATAAGGAAAAGATCGTTCCTATTAAAGAAACTATTGCTGACATCAGCGGTTTCCAGGTAGAGCAACAGTTGCAGACTTCTGACAGACAGGTAAAAATCCGTCGTGAGAAAGACCCTGATACTTACTCCCTGTTAATCAGCAACAATGATGCTGCTGAAAAGTACACAACCAATCCTCAGTTAATTTCCGCGGTTTCCGGCGGCTTTACAAAAGATGAAGAGCACCATCAATACGCGGCTATCTTCACAAAAGCCAACCTCGAAAAGGTAGTTACGGTATTAGATACTGACTATAAGCAAACAGTTACTTTCGGTTATTTTGCACTGATCCTGATGGCATTATTTATTGTGGCCTTAGGATTTTCCCTGCAGCAAACTGCTGCCAACCCATTTGCTATTCTGTTGGGAGACCCAGCCAAAGGCGCACACCGTCTGAATCTGGCAGGTGGTATCAACTCTTTTGGTACTACTATCGGACCCATTATCGTGAGCATGTTGCTGTTCGGTAATATTAAAGGTGGTGATGTTAGCACTGATATCAGCAAGATCAATACTTTATACTTCCTCCTGATTGCCCTGTTCCTCATTGCTGCAGCCATTTTTGCTTTCGTAAAAATGCCGGAAAGTCAGGATACAGAAGCATTCGAGTCTTCTCCCAAAGCAACTAAATCCTTACTGGGTATCACTTTCATGTTCATCCTGATCCTCATGGGCCTGGTGCTGAAATTTGAATTACCTATGTTTATCGCTGGTATCGTAGGTATTGTCGGTATCCTCTTCTACTCTAAAATGGCATCTGCCGGTAACAGTGACGGCTGGGGCGCCATGAAATATCCACAGCTGATCCTTGGCATGCTGGCTATCTTCATTTATGTAGGGGTGGAAGTATCCGTTGCCAGTAACCTCGGCGCATTGCTGAAACACCCAGGTTTCCTGACCGCAAAAGGTCTGGCTGAATCCGAACTGGATCCTTATGTTTCCCTGTTCTGGGGCAGTATGATGATTGGTCGCTGGACAGGCGCTATCAGCGTTTTCAATGTCTCAAAATCAGTACGTAATATTCTTTGTGTAGTGGTTCCTTTTGTTGCTTATGGTGTTATTCTCGGCGCCAACAGTATTAAAGGCAACGACATCACAGTGTTATATCCATATGCTATCTGTATAGTGGTGCAGATCATTGGCTTCTTTGCCGGACAGGATAAACCTGCCAAAACCCTGATGATCTTCGGTCTGCTCGGTGTTGGTTCTATCCTGATCGGATTATTCTCCACCGGTCAGCTGGCAGCATTTGCATTCATCAGCGGCGGATTATTCTGCTCTGTAATGTGGCCTAGCATTTTCGCATTATCTATTGCAGGTCTGGGCAAGTATACTGGCCAGGGTTCTGCATTCCTGATAATGATGATCCTCGGTGGATCACTCATTCCTCCTGTTCAGGGTGGTCTCGCAGATATTCCAAGCATTGGTATTCACGCCTCTTATGTTATTCCGGCGCTGTGCTTTGCTTATCTCGCGTTCTTCGCATTTAGAGTTAAAACCATTTTAAAATCTCAAGGAATTGATTATGAGTCAGCAGTTAGCGGTGGGCATTGATATTGGAGGCACAAACACCAAATTCGGAATTGTAGATCGCAGAGGTAATATTTTATGTGATGGTCGTATGTTGACCAACCAGCATGAAGATGTAACTGGCTTTCTCGATGAATTACATCAACACTTGTCTGCCCTCATTGAACAGGCAGGTGGTATCGAAAACATCAAAGGCATCGGTGTAGGTGCGCCTAACGGCAACTACTACACTGGCAATATTGAATATGCGCCTAATCTGCGCTGGAAAGGGGTAGTCCCCTTAGCCAGTTTGCTGGAGCAGAAATTTGGTTTGCCTACCGTGCTGACCAACGATGCAAATGCGGCCGCTTTGGGAGAGCTGATTTACGGCGCTGCCAGGGGAATGAAAGACTTTATCGTGATTACCCTGGGTACAGGTGTAGGTAGCGGTATTGTTGCCAACGGACAACTGATTTACGGACATGATGGTTTTGCAGGTGAACTGGGCCACTGTATCGTGATTCCGGGAGGACGCCATCATTCCGGTACAGGGGCACATGGTTCGCTGGAAGCTTATGCGTCCGCTACCGGTGTTACCAATACTGCGCTGGAGTTCCTGGCTACCCGCCCGGACACTCCCAGCATGATGCGGGAACATTCCAAAGAAGAAATCAATTCCAAACTCATCTACGAAGCTGCTATGAAAGGCGATCCGCTGGCCATGGAAGTATATGAGTTCACCGGTAAAATCCTTGGTGAAGCCCTCGCCAATTTCGTGATGTTCTCCAGCCCGGAAGCCATTGTGCTTTTCGGCGGCCTTACCAAAGCCGGTGACCTGATCATGAAACCTGTGCGGGAGCATATGGAAAAGAACCTTCTCCCTATTTTCCAGAATAAAGTTAAATTGCTGTTCTCAGAACTGAGGGAAAGTGATGCCGCAATTCTGGGTGCCAGCGCATTGGCATGGGAAATGAAGGACTAAACAGCTGTTAGCTTTTAGCCTTAGTAAATGCAACGGAGATCAACTGGATTTACTTGAACGCTAATAACTAATCACACAAACTAACAGCTAAAAGCTAACTACTAAAAGCTATTTTATGAATAATAGAAGAACATTCCTGAAAACAGCGGCCCTTAGCGCCGCTGTTTTCTCTTTAGATGGAATAACGGGAACGACTGCACGTTCTCAGGGCAAACCTGGATCAGTGAAAGGAAAGCCCATTGTAGTATCTACCTGGGACTTTGGTCGCGCTGCCAATGCCGCCGCCTGGGAAATACTGAAAAAAGGCGGTCGTGCCCTGGATGCAGTAGAAGCAGGCGTAAGAGTGCCGGAAGCAGATCCCAACAACCACACTGTAGGTTACTCCGGCTACCCCGACCGCGATGGACGCGTTACCCTGGATGCCTGCATCATGGATGAACATGGCAACTGTGGTTCTGTAGGTGCACTGGAGCATGTTACCCACGCCATTTCAGTAGCCCGCATGGTGATGGAAAAAACACCGCACGTAATGCTGGTAGGTGACGGCGCTCTGCAATTTGCACTGGCCAACGGCTTTCAGAAAGAAAACCTGCTGACACCAGAATCAGAAAAAGCATGGAAAGAATGGCTGAAAACATCAGAATACAAACCTGTTATCAACATAGAAAACAAATCATACACACCCACCAATGGCGCTACTGCATTTAATCCGCTGATGCTGCCAGGTAATGTGTATAACCACGACACCATTGGTATGGTAGCCCTGGATGCCGAAGGCAACCTGTCCGGCGCCTGTACTACCAGTGGCATGGCTTTCAAACTACATGGCCGCGTAGGTGATTCTCCCATCATTGGCGCAGGATTATATGTAGATAATGAAATAGGCGCAGCTACCAGCACCGGTGTAGGAGAAGAAGTGATTAAAATAGTCGGCAGCCACCTGGTGGTAGAACTGATGCGTCAGGGATATCCACCGGAAAAAGCCTGTAAGGAAGCAGTAGACCGTATCGTGAAGAGGAGTCCTTCCAAAGCAAAAGAAATCCAGGTTGGTTTCCTGGCCCTCAACAAAAAAGGAGAACATGGCGCTTACTGCCTCCAGAAAGGCTTTAGCTATGCCGTATGCACCAGCGATACCAGCAATATTTTAATTGATGGTAAGCATCATTTTTAGCTGTTAGCCATTAGCTTTTAGCTTTTAGTAATTGCAGTGGAGATGAAGTTATATTCAACTGACTACATTTGCTAAAAGCTAAAGTTAATCTGGCAAGCAAGCTAAAAGCTAATTACTAAAAGCTAAAAGCTGTTTTATGCCATTTACCCTCGAAATATGCGCCGCTTCTGTAGCTTCCTGCATTGCCGCAGAAAAAGGTGGCGCCAACCGGATAGAACTCTGTGATAATCTGCTGGAAGGTGGTACCACTCCCAGTTATGCTACGATTGCTATTGCCCGGGAAAAAGTAAAAATAGATCTCTACCCTATTATACGTCCACGTGGTGGCGACTTTCTCTACTCCGACCTGGAGTTTGAAGTAATGAAAAAAGATATTCAACTATGCAAGCAACTAGGCTGTAACGGCGTAGTGATAGGCATTCTCACCCCGGAGGGCCGCGTGGATAAACAACGCTGCAAAATACTGACTTCTCTGGCATGGCCCATGGGCGTTACATTTCACCGTGCATTTGATATGACAGATAATCCCTTTGAAGCGCTGGAAGATATTATTGCCATCGGCTGTGAGCGTATCCTTACCTCTGGCGCCCGCAACACGGCCATAGAAGGAGCCCCACTACTGAAAGATCTGGTGGAAAGGGCCAATGACCGGATCGCCATCATGGCAGGATCTGGTGTGCGTGCCAACAACATCGCACAACTGATCACCGCAACAGGTGTAACAGAATATCATACATCTGCCAAAGCCTATGAAGAAAGTAAAATGGTATATCGCAATCCCAATGTGAGTATGGGCGGCATTCCCGGCGTTCCTGAATATGGCATCTCCGCCACACAACAAAAAGAAGTCGCATTAATCCGTGAAATAGGCGAGAAAACATTACTATCTTAGCCGTTAACGTTTAGCTAAAGGTTGTATTAAAAACCCATTATTAAAATTAACAAAGCGTTAGCCAATTACTAACTGCTTTAAAAGTGAACAACGAAATGAAAAAACTGATCATTGCAACAGGTCTGTTGCTTGGCGGATTCTTCGCGCAGGCACAGATCAAAGGGGTTAAACACGTTATCCTGATAGGCATGGATGGCTTCGGTGCGTACTGTTTTCCGAAAGTGGATAATCCCAACATGAAACAAATGATGCAGGACGGTGCGTGGACCTTACAAGCCCGCAGTGTATTGCCCTCTTCCAGTGCGGTTAACTGGGCTTCCATGGTGATGGGCGCAGGCCCGGAAATACACGGATATACAGAGTGGGATAGCAAAAAACCGGAACTGCCTTCCCGTGAGCTCGACCAATACGGCATGTTCCCTTCTATCTACACCCTGCTCCGTGAACAAAAACCAAAAGCTGAAATTGGCGTTATCTATAGCTGGGACGGTATCGGCTATCTGTTTCCCAAAGCAGCAGTCAACAAACAACTGGCTTGTCATGACAACGATAGTCTCGCTACGGCAGCATCGGTAGATTATATCAAAGAAAAGAAGCCGGACTTCCTGTTCATCCATTTTGATGAACCTGATGGCACCGGGCACAACATAGGTCATAATATTCAGCCTTACTTTGACCAGGTACACAAGAATGATATTTTGCTCGGCAAAATATTGCAGGCAGTAAAAGATGCAGGCATGTGGGAAAACACCATTATCCTGCTGACAGCAGATCACGGTGGTATCAAAAAAGGACATGGTGGTAAAACCATGGAAGAAATGCAGATTCCATGGATAATCCGTGGCCCTGGTATTGCAAAAAATAAAGAAATTAAAAGCAGTGTGATGACATACGATACCGCTGCTACCCTTGCATGGATCTTTGGATTGAAAACGCCGCAGGTTTGGATCGGAAGACCCGTAAAAGACGCGTTTAAATGATTTTGTGATGCCGGGATGAAGTGATTTCAGGAAGAAAAGATAACCATTTGGTATTACCCTGGTTAATTGCTCTTCTCTTACAAATTCCTACATTCCGACATCTGCAAATCCCTAAATAATGATGCTATGAAAAAAATGCTGCTAATTACCGTTGTATGTTTTACAGGTATAACACTTTTTGCACAAACACAAAAAGTAAAAATACTGACCTACAACATTCACCATGGGGAAAACATGAAACAGGCACTGGACCTGCAGGGAATTGCCAATGTAATTCTGGCAACCAACCCTGACCTGGTAGCACTTCAGGAAGTAGATAGCTCCACTTCCCGCACCAGTCAGTCGGATCAGCTAAAAGAACTGGCTTCCATTACCGGCATGTATACCTATTTCGTTAAAGCCATGGATTTCGACGGTGGAGGCTATGGTACTGGTATTCTTTCCCGGTTTCCCATCAGCAACAGCATTACCCTGCCATTACCTTCCTCCAAAGGAAATGAGCCCAGGGCAGCAGGTATTGTTACCCTGCAATTGCCTGGTGATAGCACACTGCGCTTCGTTACTACTCACCTGGATGCCGGCAAACATGCCACAGACAGGATAGCACAGGCGAATGCGCTGGCAGATTATTTCCGGGAAACAGCTACGCCTGTTATCATCGCCGGCGACTTCAACGCACTCCCGGCTTCAAAGGAAATCACCGTACTCAAACAGGTATTTACAGATGCCACCAGCCAGATGGGACCGACCTTCCCTTCTGATTCCCCCCGGATAAAAATAGATTATATCATGGTAGCTCCGAAACACAGATGGACTATCACCGGTGCCCGCATTATCGAAGAAACGGTAGCGTCAGATCACCGGCCTGTGCTCTGTGAACTGGAAATCAAATAAGCAGAAGGCATAAAGCGTAACGCAAAAAGCTATTGTAGCGAATACTAAAACGCTATAACTTATATCTCCGCTACAATAGCTTTTTGCGTTACGCTTTATCCTTTCTACCAAACAATAAAAAAACAATCCAACATATGACAATGAAAAAAGCGCTCCTGTGCTTACTAACAGCGGCAACAGGACTGTGGAGTTGCTCCGGCTCCCAACAGACCACTGCTCCGAAAGGTAAGGTGAGCATCATTCCTATGCCTGCCAGCATCAGCGAAAAAGCAGATTCCTTTTTGCTGGATAAGCAAACAGTCATCGTTGCTACCAATGAAAGCGATAAAAAAACAGCTGCCTTATTTAATACGTGGCTGAAAGAACTGACCGGGTATGAACTGGAAATAAAAGACCAGGGAGATAAAAATGCCATCCTGCTCCACACCGGCAATGATACTACTAACGCAGAAGGATATACGCTGAATGCAGATCACAATAATGTGAGCATCAACGGTAACAGCAGCAGTGGCACCTTCTATGGTGTGCAGACACTCATCCAGCTGCTACCCGTGGAAAAAGCACATGCCATGTACATACCGGGTGTAAGCATCACCGATGCCCCACGCTTTGCTTATCGCGGGCTGCACCTGGATGTAAGCCGTCACTTCTTTTCAGTAGAATTTGTGAAGAAGTACATCGACCTGTTGGCGATGCATAAGATGAATACCTTTCACTGGCATCTTACAGACGATCAGGGCTGGCGTATTGAAATAAAAAAATATCCACGTCTGCAGGAAATTGCTTCCAAAAGGAAGGAAACCATGGCAGGTCGTTATTCCGACAACAAATACGATGGCAAACCTTATGGTGGCTATTACACACAGGAACAGGTAAAAGAAGTGGTAAAGTATGCTGCTGACCATTTTGTAACCGTTATTCCTGAAATTGAAATGCCAGGTCATGCGCTGGCAGCACTCGCGGCCTTTCCTAACCTGGGTTGCACCGGCGGACCATACGAAGTAGGTACCCATTGGGGCGTATATGATGATGTGTTCTGCGCAGGCAACGACAGTGTATTCCTGTTCTTACAGGACGTACTGGATGAAGTATTACCGCTGTTCCCCAGCAAATACATTCACATTGGTGGAGATGAATGCCCCAAAGTACGTTGGGAAAAATGTCCTAAATGCCAGGCCCGCATGAAAAAAGAAGGCCTGAAAGATGAGCATGCGCTGCAAAGCTATTTCATACAGCGTATGGAAAAATACCTGAACAGCAAAGGTCGTCAGATCATTGGCTGGGATGAAATCCTGGAAGGTGGCCTGGCTCCTAATGCTACTGTAATGAGCTGGAGAGGTATTGAAGGCGGCATTACTGCAGCTCAGCAAAAGCATGATGTGATCATGACACCCGGTGAATTCTGCTACTTTGATCATTACCAGTCTAAAAGTCCCAACGAGCCATTAGCCATCGGCGGATTCCTTCCGGTAAACAAAGTATACTCCTACGAGCCGGTGCCGACAGAGCTTAACAGCGATCAGGCAAAATATATTAAAGGCGCACAAGCCAATCTCTGGTCAGAATATATCGGCAACAACGACTACATGGAATACATGGTGTATCCGCGTGCCTCTGCATTATCAGAAGTATTGTGGTCACCGAAAGACAAACGTAATTACGACAACTTTGTTGACAGGCTGAAAGTACATGTAAAACGACTGGATCTGAAAAAAGTGAACTATGCCAAACATGTATTTGAAGTAACCGGTACTGTAGCCGATAATGGTAAAGGTGGCGTACAGGTAGTATTAGCCAGTAAGCTGGATGGTGGTAAAATATTTTTCACCACCGATAGTACTGCCCCTACCCCTCAGGCGACTCCTTATACGCAAGCGATACAAATCAGCCATGCAGGCACTATCCGCGCGCAGGTGTTTTTGGATGGCAAACCTTTTGGCAACGAATTTAGCCAGACGTTCATCTTTCACAAAGGGATGGCTAAAAAAGTAACCCTGGCATCCGCAGCAGATAAAAGTCATAGCCCTGCCAGTACGTTTACACTGGTAAATGGCCTGGAAGGCAATGCCAGCTATGATAATGGCGAGTGGTTTGGTTTCAAGGGCAGCAATATGGAAGCAGTGGTAGAACTGGATAGTATCCAGGCAATTCAGCTGGTAGGTATCAATACCATCAATGATAAAGGAGATTGGATTTATCCACCTAAACAGGTGGTATTTTCTGTATCTGATGATGGTAAGACTTATAAAGAAGTATACAAACAAACCGCCTTTGCGCAACAAGGCATTAACAAAGTACGTGGCAAACTGCAACAGGTACGTGGTCGTTTTGTAAAAGTGCAGATGCAGAACTTTGGTAAGATCCCTGCTGGTGCAGCAGGAGCAGGCAGCCCCGCATGGTTGTTTGCTGATGAGTTCATAATTGACTAAAAATCAGAAAACCGTCCGTGCAATTGCGCGAACGGTTTTCATCTTATGACTCCTACACCAAAATATGTGATACGGCCTTCAACCGCTGTATGCTAAACATATTAACGAGATCAAATATTAAATGGTTCATTACAAGCTAAAGAAATATAATTTAAATATTGCTAAATAATAATGCGCATTAGCAGTAATTTCTTTAATTTTCCGGCTCGTTTTTAAACCGCATCTAATCAAAAACGTTTACAAATGACGATTAATCATCAGGAAATCGAACTGATCGACAGCTTTGAACAAATTGCTGTGGAAATACATCCTTCTGCCAAAGAGGGTTCCAAAGCAGTAGCGCATGAAATTGCCGCGTTAATCCGCGAAAGACAGGCTGCCGGTCAAAATTGTATCTTAGGATTGGCAACAGGGTCCACTCCTAAATATCTCTATGCAGAACTGGTACGTTTGCACAAAGAAGAAGGGTTGAGCTTCAAAAATGTAATAACATTTAACCTGGATGAATACTATCCGATAGAGCCGGATGCTTTACAGAGCTACAACCGCTTTATGAAAGAGCACCTGTTCAATCACATTGATATACCGGAAGGACAATACTTTATTCCGGATGGCACGATTCCGAAAGATCAGATCAAAAAATATTGTGAAGAATACGATAAGCGCATTGAATCGTTAGGTGGTATTGATATCCAGGTATTGGGTATTGGTAACAACGGCCATATTGGTTTCAACGAGCCAGGTGCCAATATGAATTCACATACCCGTCTCGTTACACTGGACAACAGCACCCGTTTGGCCAACGCATACGAGTTTCCTAACATGAGCCAGGTGCCTCGCTTGGCGATCACCATGGGTCTGAGCACCATCTTCAAGGCAAAACGCATTTTGCTGATGGCATGGGGTTCCCATAAATCCAAAATAGTACGCCGCTCTGTAGAAGGGCACAGTACCGACCAGGTACCTGCTTCCCTGCTGCAACAGCATCCGAACTGCAAATTCATCATTGATGAACAGGCTGCAGCGGAACTTACCCGTTTCAATGAACCATGGCTCACCGGCGATTGCGAATGGACTCCGGGTCTGATCCGCAAGGCAGTAACCAGCCTGGCACTGAAACTGAATAAGCCTATCCTGATGCTCACCGATAAGGACTATAACGAAAATGGTTTGAACGACCTGATCGTACAATATGGTTCTGCCTATGAGCTGAATATTGAAGAGTTCAACGCTATCCGCGATACCATTACCGGCTGGCCTGGTGGTAAACCAGGTCCGCAGTTACCGGCGCATCCGGAACGTTCTGAACCGGCTAAAAAACGTGCACTGATCTTCTCTCCGCATCCTGATGACGATATCATCTCTATGGGTGGTACTTTCATCCGCCTGCACGAACAGGGGCATGATGTACACGTAGCTTACCAGACTTCCGGCAACATTGCCGTAACAGACGAATTTCTCCTGCGCTTTATTGACTTCGCAGTAGGGTTTGAAGGTATGTTCGACATCGACAAGAGCAAAAGCTCCCTGATCCTGGATGAAGCGAAAGCGTTTATCCGCACCAAGAAACCAAGTCAGAAAGATACACCGGAAATCCGCGCTATTAAAGGGCTGATCCGTCGTTGCGAAGCGAAAGCTACCTGCCGTTACGTAGGTATCGAAGACAATGCGCACTTCATGAACCTGCCTTTCTATGAAACCGGTCTGGTGGAAAAGAAACCAATGGGTCCTGAAGACGTAGCCCTCACCGTAGAACTGCTCCGTAAACTGAAACCACAGCAGATCTTCTGTGCCGGTGATCTCGCCGATCCACATGGTACCCACAAGGTATGCCTGGACATTATTTTCGCTGCACTCGACATCGTGAAAACAGAAGACTGGGCGAAAGATTGCTGGGTATGGCTGTATAAAGGTGCATGGCAGGAATGGGAAATCCATGAAATTGAAATGGCTGTACCAATGAGCCCTGACCAGGTAATGCAGAAACGCCTGGGTATCTTCATCCACCAGAGTCAGAAAGATGTGGTGCCTTTCCAGGGTACCGATCTGCGTGAATTCTGGCAACGTGCGGAAGACCGTAACGCTAACACCGCTGATCTCTACGACCGCTTAGGCTTACAGAAATATGCCGCGATGGAAGCATTCGTACGTTATCATTTTATGTAAATAAGTTTTAATTTAGGGATTTTCTACTGCCCCCGGCTAAAACCAGGCAGGAGAAAATCCCTGAATTTTTTAATATGAATCTGACCAGAGCAATAGAAATAGCCACGGAGGCCCATAAAGACCAGGTAGACAAATACGGACAGCCTTATATAGGACATGTATTCCGGGTAATGCAACTGGGCCGCACCGAGGACGAGAAAATAGTAGGTGTATTACATGACCTGGTGGAAGACACCGACTGGACCTTTGAAGCATTGGAGCAGGAAGGACTGCCTCCACACCTGCTGGCAGCCCTTTATTGCGTGACCAAACTGGAAGAAGACGAAGACTATGACCATTTTGTAGCCCGGACCCTTCAGAACCGCCTCGCCTGTATGGTCAAACTCAATGACCTGACAGATAATATGGATATCAGGCGTATGACAGACGTAAAAGAGCACGATATTACCCGCCTCAACAAATACCTGCATGCCTACCGGAGAATTGCCGCAGCCATTATCCAGTAGAATTTTTTTTCAATACCTTCCGATTAAAC
Organism: Chitinophaga sp. RAB17; assembly: GCF_052114225.1. Classification (NCBI taxonomy): domain Bacteria; kingdom Pseudomonadati; phylum Bacteroidota; class Chitinophagia; order Chitinophagales; family Chitinophagaceae; genus Chitinophaga; species Chitinophaga sp. RAB17. Next base: position 146,107 of record NZ_JBFREI010000012.1, read on the forward strand.
TATTAAATTACAATAGAAAACAGAATAGCCATCAATGGAAAACGATATCCTCATTGACTTTAGGTTTGCCAAAGAGAAGCCAAGATTCGGTGAATTATTCTTAATTACAGGAGAAGAGCATCCTAAATTTCCGCCCAGGAACAAATTTTTTGCACAACTGGCACCATTGGGTTTTGAACAACTCGATGATTTTTTCGGTATCCTCAATAGCGAAGATACCGGCGACGACGTGCTGGTATGGCTTTTTCCCATGCTCAACGGGGAAGAAGTATTTCACAACAGCGGCCCATTCGATGCCATCCGGCTGTCATACAGCGCACTGCGCAATGCACCCGTGAACATCTCCCTCCTGCAGGATTGCTTCAATACAATCAAAGGAATGCCCGATGTGGAAATCGCATTTGAAGGCAGCAACATCACCGATTTTGCACCCGTGCAAAAGAAAGCAGATGAAATTGTAGCCTACTGGCGTGATAACGACATAGAACCCGGCTCAGAACAAAGCCTTCTCATTGAAGAAGAGGAAGAAGACTGGGACGATGAGGAAGATGACTGGGACGACAATGATGATTGGGAAGAAGAAACCGACGCCAACGGAAAAAAAGAAAAATAAGATCTTATATAGCAGGGTGTCTCTCAACAGACACCCTCTTTTTTTTAGCGCTACTGCGAAAGCAACGCAGTCATCGCCAGCCATAATTTACTTTTGCTACTTCTATTTTTATTTTTATATTTCGTAAATTGAAATAACTGTACCTAACCTGACTTACGCCAACCGATCATGAATAAACAAGCCAACAAAAAAGGTATCGCAGCATTGTTGCTGGTTGCCGCTTTAATACTGGTATTGCTCATTTCCGGTATTCCCTCTGCCCATAAGGCAAATAAAAAGAATTGTGTACCCACCAGTGGTATTGTACAGGAAGTGAAAAATGGCCCTCCCGGGATCATGGTTCACCTGAAAAACGATCCAAAAATTTATTATATCTCCCGCAAATCCAATACGGGCATCACATTAAATACACTGGAACAACAATTACGTGGTAAAAAAATACAACTCTATACCTCATCCGACTGGTCTCCCCTGGACCCGTTTTCCACTATGAAACAAATTCATCGCCTTCAAATAGCCGATACCGTTATATACGCCGAATTCTAGGCCCAATCTTTGTGCGGATGCAGCACAGATGGAAGCCGGAGTCCCTTCCATCCCCATTAAACAGTAATTTTACCATATGCATCTCAACAAACACTTGTCCTGCCTCGCATTGGCAGTATTACTAGTATCGTGCGATCTGAAAAACAAAAGCAAATACGATAACGAAGAAGAAACCACTACCTCCAGGAACAGCACTAAGAAAAGTAACACCCCTAAAATAGCAGGCGCCGTTGCGCCTATCATCAGCGAAAGAATCAGCGGAGGCGCCACGATATATAATAATCCCGATGGCGAACCAATGGTATCGCTGCTGGACTATATCCCCCTGCGCTGTGCCCCCGTAAAAAAAGACTGGTATCCCGTTAGCGTGGATTTTGATATTACAAAGGAAGAGTTCAGCAAACCGCTGTTCACGAAAGGTCGCAAAATAAAGGTAAACGGCGTAACTGCCGGTGTATTGCAACGGGATATGAAATTACCCGTATCTACCAATGGCGAAAAAATGTGGGCTACCATTAATGGCTACACGGAAAAGAAAAATATCCGGAATGGCTCTATTATAGAAACCGCACTCACCAGCTACCTGAAACAACATGCCGGCCGCAGTACAGATGATATGCAGCCTTTCATCCGCAATTTTAAACTGGAAGAAGAAACAGCTCTTAAGCCTTATACACTGTATTTCAACTATGAAAGCGGTATAGATGATCCCAGTCCATTATATCGCGTGGCCCTTGTTTTCCAGGGCAAACAACTTATAGGCGTACTACACTCCCGTCCACTGCAACTGGATGGCAGTACCGCCCGCCGCCTGCAACGCGGTTTTACCGTGAACTATCTCAATGGCATTGATAAAATGCTGAAAGAAGATTTTGCAGGGAAGTTTAACAAGTTCATTCTCTCTGTTGATTAAGGTCATAACTTTTAGTTATCAGCTATCACTTATCAGCATTTGACTTCGGTACTGCAGATACGGACCTTTGTGTTTCATTACAAATGTTCGTGTATGCAACAACAGAAGATAGCAGGCGCCTGGTTAGCCGACAACACGGCTAAAATAATATTCCTCACCGCAGCAGCCACTACTTTGCTGCCCATCGTACAACCACCGGTAGCACTGCTTCTGGGCTTTGCCCTGGCACAAACTACCGGTAACCCATTTCCGGTGGCTACTCCACGCATCACCCACTGGCTGCTGCAGCTCTCCATTATCGGAATGGGGTTTGGCATGAACGTACACAGCGCATTGAAAGCAGGCAGAGAAGGTTTGGGGTTTACCATCACCGCCATTGCTGCCACACTGATCACCGGGGCTATTTTAGGTAAACTGCTGGGCGTTGATAAAAAAACAGCCCACCTGATTTCCTGTGGTACCGCCATCTGCGGCGGTAGCGCCATCGCGGCTATCGCACCGGTGATGAAAGCCGGAGAAAAACAAATTTCCGTTGCACTGGGCATCATTTTTTTACTCAATGCCCTGGCACTGTTCATATTTCCGGCCGTGGGCCACCTGCTGAATTTATCCCAGCAACAATTTGGATTATGGTGCGCCATCGCTATTCACGATACCAGCTCTGTTATAGGCGCTGCCAACAAATACGGCGGGGAAGCCCTTCAAATAGCCACCACCGTAAAGCTGTCACGCGCGCTCTGGATTATTCCTGTAGCATTTATCACCACCCTGCTTTTCAAAACAGCCGGCAGCAAAATAAAAATCCCCTGGTTCATCGCCATTTTTGTAATCGCCATGCTACTCAATACCTGGGTGCCGTTTGTACAACAAACAGGTCCATTTATGGTGCAAAGCGCCAAAACCGGTTTATCACTCACCCTGTTCCTGATAGGTACCAATCTCAGCAGAGAATCACTGCGGGGTATTGGACGGAAGCCTTTACTGCAAGGAGTTTTATTATGGGTGTTTATCAGCACTGCTACGCTGATAGCTATTTGCGCCCTGGTGTAACATACCGGGAAAAATCCCATGATAATCTAATTCTCATTTTTACATATATTTGATTATAGTTCAGAGACGCAACCAAAATAACCAGGTAACCAGATCCAATAACAAATATGACTACACGTAATTCATGAGCCGGTCTCCCGCCACCAAATCGGGTACCTATATGGCTGCATTCCGTGCTATTGAGAGTACCAAACCGGAAAAAGAACGATTGCTTCATGATCCGTTCGCCGCTGTATTTCTGTCAAAATTCTACCAGCTTTTACTGGCCTGTTGCAGTATTTCACTGTTCCGCAATATCATCACCGCAGGTATACAATTTCGCTGGCCCGGTACTTTCACCGCCGCAGTAGCCAGAACAAAATTAATTGACGACATGATCGTGGATGCGGTCAGAAATGAAGGTGTGAACCAGGTCATTATTCTGCACGCCACATATGATACCAGAGCACATCGCTTAAAGGTAGGCTTACCACTGCATTATGTGGAAATGGACCATCCGGATCTTCAGCATCGCAAACGTACCATGCTGGCCTCATTGAAAGGATTACCCAACGTACCGATAGATTACGTACAATTGAATATGAATACCCAACAGATTTCAGAAGTCATTCCCCAGCTATTCTATCGCCAGCATTATAAAACATTATTTATTTGGGAAGGACTCACCTCCACCATGGAAGCCAAACAAGGAGAAGCGATCTTTCATCACATCAGAAAATTCAGTCCCGGCACACAAGCCATCTTTACCTATGTAGAAAAAGCAGTGCTGGAAAATCCGAAAGCATTTTATGGTTTTGAAAAGGTAAACCGGCTACTCCGTCGCGCCGGTGAAGACTGGGATTTCGGAATGTGTCCGGCCGAACTCCATGCCTATCTTGATGCGCACGATATGAAAGTCCGTTATGATGGTGGTGCCGCAGACTACCGCGCACAATACTTCGGAGAGAAAAGTAAGCAAATGAAAGGCTACGAATATTTCAGGGTAATGAGAGTAGAAGTGAAATAGCAGCCGTATCTTCGGTAAATCATTTTTACCAATCCGCATATGCATATTCACTACTTTCAACATGTGCCTTTTGAAGGATTAAGCTGCATTGCTGACTGGGCGGCCAAAGGAAACCATACCATCACTCATACCCGCTGGTATGAAAATACAGACGCCACTGCACTTGCCAACGCGGAATGGCTCATTATCATGGGAGGTCCAATGGGTGTATATGAACAGGATCAGCATGCCTGGATGTCCAGCGAAATAGCCCTCATCCTGGAGGCTATCCAGCAAAATAAAAAAGTACTCGGTATATGCCTGGGGGCACAGCTGGTAGCTACTGCACTTGGAGCTAACGTATACCCGCATACGCAAACTGAAATCGGCTGGTATCCGCTGGATCTCAGCTTCCAGGATAAGGCCGCACCACTGCAGGCAGTACTGCCGGCACATTTCAACACTTTTCATTTTCACGGCGATACCTTCGATGTTCCTGCCGGCGCTACCCGCTTTGCTGCCTCAGCAGCCTGCAGCCATCAGGCATTCATTTACGGTGACCGTGTAATAGGCCTACAATTTCATATGGAACTCACCCGGGAAAGTTTGCAGGAGATGCTGACTTTTGGTGCTGCTACTATCGCTGCCGGTGGTTCCTTTATTCAAAGTGAAGATAAAATACATCAGCACGAAAACCTGCTGACACAAAATAATGATATCATGTATCGTCTGCTGGATTATATGGCGGCGCTATAAAAAAACTGATTGTATGAATGCTGCGTTTGATGTGCTGATTATAGGTGGAGGTCCCATTGGTCTCGCCTGCGCACTGGAAGCCAAGAGAGCCGGACTTAACTATATTATCATAGAAAAAGGCTGTGTAACAAATTCTCTCTATAACTACCCTTTGTACATGACTTTCTTTTCTACTTCAGAAAGACTGGAAATCGGGAATGTACCTTTTGTATCCATCAATCCCAAGCCTACCAGGCCGGAAGCATTGGAATATTATCGTAGAGTAGCCACTTCTCATCAGCTGAATATAAGGCTGTTTGAAGAAGTGGAACAGGTAATACCTAACGCCGGCGAATATACGATTACCACCAGCAAAGCTACTTATCATACCCGGCACGTAGTGATCGCTACCGGCTTTTATGATATTCCCAATCTGATGCAGATCCCCGGTGAAAATTTACCTAAAGTCACCCATTACTACAAAGATCCTCACTTTTATGCCACACAGGATGTAGTGGTGATAGGCGCGGCTAATTCTGCAGTGGATGCCGCATTGGAAACCTATCGAAAAGGCGCCCGCGTAACCATGGTGATAAAGCAGTCGGGCATCGGTTCCCGGGTAAAATACTGGGTAAAACCGGATATTGAAAACCGTATTAAAGAAGGATCTATCAAAGCATATTTTCACTCCACCTTACAGGCTATCCGGGAACGCGAAGTTGATATTGTAACGCCCGATGGCACCGTCACCATTCCAAATGATTTTGTGATTGCGATGACCGGCTATCAGCCAAACTTCCATTTACTGGAAAAAGCAGGTATTGCTTTATCTGACGACAACATAAAAATGCCGGCATACAATCCTATCACCATGGAAACAAATATGCCCCGCATTTACCTTGCTGGTGTGGTTTGTGGCGGAATGAACACACATGTGTGGTTCATTGAAAATTCAAGAGAGCATGCAGGAAAAATTATCGCACACATTAAGGGAAGCGCATAAGGCATAAAACAAAAGCTATTGAGGCGATTGATTAAAGCGAATAGTAAAGTAGTTACTCGCTTTAATCAATCGCCTCAATAGCTTTTTGCTTTCCGCTTTATGCCTTCAGCATATATTCACTTCTCTCTCCAGCAGCACCCCGAATTTCTCTTCCACACTATCCAGTACCTGCTGAGATAAATCATATATTTCGCTGCCTTTGGCATGGCCATAATTCACCAATACCAGGGCCTGTTTTGCGTGTACCCCCGCGTCACCCTTACGGTAACCTTTCCAGCCACATTGCTCTATCAGCCAGCCTGCTGCCAGTTTGAACTGCTCATCAGCTACAGGATACGCCACCAGCTGCGGGAAAGCAGCATGCAGTGCAGTATACTGTTCTTTGCTGATAGTAGGGTTTTTAAAGAAGCTGCCCGCATTGCCAATCTTTGCAGGATCAGGCAGTTTGGAAGACCGGATGTTAATCACCGCCTGGCTGATAGCCTGTATAGAAAGATCGGATACATTCATCCGTTGCAGTTCTTCATTGATAGCACCATAGCTGGTATTAAAATGCGGCTGTTTACTTAAACGATAAGTAACGGATAAGATAGCAAACTGCTGCCGGTATTCTTTTTTGAAAACACTTTCCCGGTAACCGAAATGGCAATCTGTATTATTGAAGGTAACGATGCTCCTGTCTTTCAGGTGTAAGGCTTCCAGCTCATGAAACACGTCTTTTATTTCCACACCATAAGCGCCAATATTCTGCATAGGACTGGCTCCTACATTACCGGGTATCAGCGACAGATTTTCCAGGCCGGCCAGATTCAATCCTATACAATGCTGCACAAACTGATGCCAGTTTTCCCCTGCTCCTGCTTTCACATATACGTAGTCGTTATCTTCTTTCACTACGGAAATTCCTTTAATTTCATTTTTCAGCAGCCAGCCGTTAAAGTCCTGCGTAAACAGGATATTACTCCCGCCACCCAGGATCATTTGGGGCAACTGTTGTTGTTCGGTAACTTCCCGCAATTCTTCTACAGTCGAAAATGACGCGAAATAACGCGCAACAGCATCGATGCCAAAAGTATTATATGATTTGAGCAGAACATTTTCTGATACCTGCATAATAACCTAAATTTATGGTCAGCAAAGATAACCGCAAATCACTTAGAAATTTCTACATCTCATAATCCATTTTCATGAATAAAACTGCGATTGTCATAGGCGCAACAGGGTTAACAGGAACACATCTTGTGGCAGCGCTACTGCAGGATCCCGCCTTCAGCAAAGTGAAAATACTGATCCGGCAGCCATGGGCGCACGCCAGGCCCCGGTTGGAAAGTATTATCGTAGATTTCGATGATGCAGAACGCCTGGCATCTGCGCTACAGGGTGATGTTCTTTTTTGCTGTATCGGCACTACCATTAAAAAAGCCGGCAACCAGGAAAAATTCAGGGAAGTAGACTATGGCATTCCTGTAAAATGTGCCAGGATAGCATATGAACAAGGCGTATCACAATTTGCGCTCATGTCGTCCATTGGTGCTGATCCCCATGCCCGCAACTTTTATTTACGTACTAAAGGAGAAACTGAAGAAGCCATTCAATCCCTTCGCTTCCGGGGCTTATATATTTTCAGACCTTCCGTATTGATTGGCTCCCGGAAAGAATTCAGGTTAGGCGAAAGGATAGGAAAATATCTTATCCAGCTCTTTTATTTTTTATTACAGGGGAGATGGAAAAAATACCGGGGTATTAAAGCAGCAACCGTTGCCAATGCCATGATAGCCGCCACAAAGCACGCTGATACCGGTGTCAGTATCTTTGAATCCGATGCCATTCAAAGCATGGGGGCTTCATGAAAATCCGAAAATTCAGTCTTATCTTTAGCACGTATGAAAAAATGGGTCCTTCTTCTGGCTGTTGCAGGTATTGCAATGCTTCCCTGTTCTATACGGGCACAGGTAAATAGTTATTTCCCTGAAATATGGAAAGAAAAGCCGCTGCTACATACGGTCACTTCCTCAGATCATCCTTATACGATTCTCGATTACCGTCTGGTAAGAGATTTCAATGTGAGTAAGCAGGATAAAGCCAACAACTGGTCGCACTACAAAACGATCTATAAAAACGTAAAAGTCAATACACAAGCCGCTGCCGATAGTTTGACACAACTGATCATGACAGTAGAGATCAACGAAGCGCTGCGTGGGATGCGCCTGCGGATGCTCGCTCCCAACGGAGAAGCCACCGATCTCAATGACAGGATCAGGATGATTGTACTGAATGATAACCGCAAGGCCCTTGTAGTCAACAACCTCGTACTGCAGACAGGTGCAGAACTGGAATATGAACTGAGCCTGAAAGTAGCATACGATTATGCCAGCTCTGAATACCTGCAATCACCTATTCCCAGCAACCATGTGAGCTTCAAACTGGTGGCTCCTAAAGAGCTGGAATTCCGGTTTAAAACCAGTCCCGGTGTACCTGCCCTCAGCGACAGCATAGCCGGTAATAACCGCTATTATCAGCTGAATATGCAAAATGTGCCGGAACTTAAAAACAGCGACCTGTATTATTACCTTCCACAGCTCATGCGTATTGATTTTGCACTGCATGAGGCGATAGAAGGAAAAGATACTACCCGCATCCGCTGGCAACAATTCGGCGAAGAGGGTTATGTTCCCCTGGTAGCCGTATCCAAAGCGGAATACAAACAATTGGAAAAAGAACTGCAGAAATGGCCATTCACGAAACAACGGATGCCTACCACGCAGATGATCTACCTGGTGGAACAATTTGTAAAAACAAATTTTGAACTCACGCCACCATCTGAAACCGGCGAAACAATGGATCTTATTTCCATTGTCCGTACCAGACGAGCAGAAAAAGTAGGTATGGCCCGCCTGTTAAATGCCGTCTATTACATGCTGAATATCCCCACACAAGTGCTGTTCACTTCTTCCCGTGATAGCCTGTTGCTGGACAGTCAGCTGGTCAACAGACAGCTGGCCAAAAATATATTACTGTATTTCCCTACAACACAGCAGGCACTGGCGCCAACGGATATGGATACACGCTTTCCCTGCTATCCGGCGTTGTGGGCTGGCATACCTGCCCTGCGCTGCCGCGATACCCTCATTGGTCAGGAAAGCAAAGTATTGACCGACTTCATCACTACTCCGATCACACCTTATACCGTTAGTAATATTTCCACAGATGCCACCCTCAAATCAATCACAGACCCGGCCTGGGAGGTGAAGCAATCTTTTGGCGGCTATCCGGGAGCAAATATTAAATCTGCCTTTGGTATCACCGGCAAAACCACGGAAGGAAAGTTCAAAATATACAATGCCCTCTTACCTTTTGAACCAGGTGTGAGAAAACCAACTGCAGTAACAACAGAAAACGAAGTATTCAATAACCGCATGCTGGATAAACCTGTATTGCTGAACAGCACACTGAATACACCATCTCTCGTAGAAAATAAAAATACACAGATCAATATCCATATTGGTCAACTGCTGGGGGGCACCTTGTCTGCTGATATCCCATTGCCAACAGGTACATTACCCATACAGATGTCTTTTCCCTATTACCAGGAAAAAAGAATCAACATACCCATTCCGGCGGGATATAAAGTAGCTAATAAAGGAGATTTTTCGGCAGATATCAGCGATAAAGGATCACAACCGGCATTGGGTTATAAAATGCGCTGCGAACAGGAAGGTAACGTGCTGCATATCTTTATCGTTGAGTGGTACCGGCAAATGGACTTTTACGGGGAAAATAAAAGTATATTCGGACAAATGCTGAACACCATCCGCAAGGTGCAACAGCAGGACCTGGTATTGGTAAAAGAATAGCTCCCTATACACCATCCACATCCGGTATAATCACCACAGAGCGGAACTTTTTCTCCATTTTCAGCTGTATAATAAATTCCTGCAGTACCTGTTTGATATGCGCTATCATTCGGGCTTCACGGGGTAGTTTAATCAGCATTTCCTGCAGATAGTTATTACGTACCCTGGCCACCAATGGGGCGGCGGGACCCACCAGTTGTGTAGCAATATGCGGCTGCAACCAGCTGGCCAGAATCAATGCAGCCTGTTCTGCTACCTGCTGATTTTTATGGCGGATAGTTAACTTCAGTAACCGGAAAAACGGTGGATAACTAAACACCTGTCTTTCTTCAATTTCAGCAGCATACATGGCTTTATAATCATGTGCCATTACATAGTGCAATACCGGATGCCGCGTGTTGCTGGCCTGTATTAATACCTTACCCATACCATGTTTACGGCCGGCACGGCCGCTCACCTGCTCCATCAGCTGAAACGCCCTTTCATTTACCCGGAAGTCAGGAAAGCCCAGTAAGTTGTCGGCGCTCAGGATACCTACCAGGTTCACGTTTTCAAAATCAAGTCCCTTCACCACCATCTGGGTACCTACCAGTATATCAATACTGCGTTCTTCCAGCAGTTGAATCAATTTATTATGACTATCCTTGTTCCGGACGGAATCCACGTCCATACGGGCAATACGGGCTTCCGGAAAAATCTGTTGGAGGTCGTCTTCAATTTTTTCCGTACCAAAACTTTTAGGCTCCAGCGTTTGTGAGCCACAGGCTACGCAGGTATGCACATATGGATAACGGGTACCACAATAGTGACAGGTAAGCTTATCCTGGTTGCGGTGATAGGTCAGCGATACATCACATTGTTTACAATGCGGGATAGTACCACAGGTGGTACATAACAGGAAAGGAGCATATCCACGGCGGTTCTGGAACAGGATTACCTGTTTGCCATCTGCCAGGCTTTGCCCAATGGCATGCTTCAACGCTTCCGTGAAGTTGCCGTCCATGGTCTTTTCCGCCATTTCCTTTTTAATGTCTACTATTTCAATAGCAGGCATCTCTACCCCACCGAAACGTTCATTCAGTTCTACCAGTCCGTACTTTCCCTGTTGTGCATTATAATATGATTCCAGGGAAGGTGTAGCGGAACCCAGCAGCACCTTGGCTTTGAACAGGGCCGCGTAATAGATGGCCGCATCTCTTGCATGATAGCGGGGAGCAGGGTCCTGCTGTTTGTAGGAAGAATCATGTTCTTCATCAAGTATGATGAGGCCCAGATCTTTAAACGGCAACAACAGGCTGGAACGTGCGCCCAGTATAATTTGTATCTCGCCTGTTTTTACCTTGTTCCATATTTCTACCCGCTCATTGTTGTTAAAACGGGAATGATAGATACCTATGCTGCTGCCAAAATGTTTCTGCAGCCGGCGTATGATTTGTGCAGTCAGTCCAATCTCGGGCAACAGGTACAGCACCTGTTTTCCGTTGGCCAGACATTCCTCCATCATCTTCACATATACCTGCGTTTTACCACTGGAAGTTACGCCATGCAACAGGGTTACCTGCTTATCTTTAAAATGGGTACGTACTTCGGCGAGAGCCGTTTCCTGTGCAGGGCTCAGGTCAAAATCGATCTGTGTATCTACCTTACCGGTGGGAACACGATCTACTGTGCGCTTCTCTACCCAGAGAATATTTTTATCTACCAGTCCTTTCAGTTGTGCAGTAGTAGCACCGGACTTTTTCAGTAATTCGTTTTGTAATACACTGCCTTGTGTTTTCAGTAAATGAAGATAGGCCAACAGCAGTTCCATTTGTTTGGGTGCGCGTCCCATATCATTGAACAGCGCTGCCAGTTGTTCTTCTTCCTGGTACTCAGCGTGCAGTTGCACATAGTTTTCTTTCTTCTCTCTATATGCTTCTTTTAACTCCTCATATACCAGCAATACTTTTTTCTCTATCAGTTTTTTGATGACAGAATATACTTCTGATTTATCCAGGATCATCTGTACTTCTTCAATACGCAGCTCTTTGCGGATGTGGAGCGCTTCTGCAATGAGATATTCATCATCATCCAACGCCGTAAAATCATCACCGTAGGCATCGTTGAAAAGCAGGAGGGTTTCGCTGGAAAGCTTGAGGTGAGCGGGAAGTGCAGCATTCAACACCTCTCCTTCTGTACACATATAATAGGAGGCTACCCAGGTCCAGAAAGCTAACTGTGTAGGATATACGACCGGATCGGCATCCAGCATATCCAACAGTGGCTTGGTTTTATAGGGAGGCGCCTGCTCATGAATTGTTTTTACAATCCCTGCATACTTCTTCTGTTTACCCAGCTGCACTGCTACGCGGCTACCGACTTTGAGGGCGGATTCCATGTTTTCAGGAACAGCATATGTATAATTTCTGGGTAAAGCCAACGGCAATATTACATCTGCGTATTTCATCCTATCGGCTGCAGGGTTGGATATTTATGATACTTGCGTAATTCGGTGTCCATGACATCAAACACCTGTTGTTTGAGCGTATTGATATCTTCCATTGTCATTCCTTTTACAGGGATGGCTGGCAGGAATACTACACGGCATTTGCCCGGGCTGATATGCATGGGGCCTTTGTGCGGCAGGCGGTGGCCTGCATCGAGGTACAGCACTGGTTTAATAGGCATCTGCAATTCAATGGCCATACGGAAAGCACCATTATGGAAAGGACGCAGTGGCTGATCGCTTTCATTCGTTGTTCCTTCCGGAAATACGAGTATAGAGATACCAGCTTTCAATGCGGTCATCATTTCACGTACACTTCTGGCCCGTGCAGCTGCATTAGAGCGATCTACCGGTACTACAGAATTTTTATAGATAAATCCGAAGAAAGGGATCTTAGACATTTCCACCTTACCTAAAGGGCGAAAAGGCAGGCGCATCACTTTTACCGCAATGGCTGCATCCAGGTAAGAGCGGTGATTCACCACATAAATGCAGGGATCGTTGTCGCGTTCACATTCGTATTTACGGGTTACCCACATGCCTACCAACGGAAACCAGGTATGCGCCCAGAAGCGCAGAAAATAAAATATAATGTTTCCACCCTTTTGCCTGCCCAGTAAAGAGGCCAGGAAAATAGGCGGCAATATTAAAAACATAATACCAAGGAAGGTGGCAGCGGCGTATATCACATAAATAACACGCAACGGTTTCAATAGAAAATTCATAAACGCCTCTCAATTATAGCGGAAAACTACGACAAAATAGGGAAAGGATAAAGCGGAAAGCAAAAAGCAAAAAGCTATTAAAGCGGATCACCAGAGCGGATAAGCAGCATGTAAAGTGAATCCCCCCTCAGAGATTCGCTTTAATCGCTTTTTGCTTTCCGCCTTATGTCTTCTGCTCAATCGCAATTGCAGCTCCAGTCTTTGTCGAGATCTATACAGGTAATTACTTTGGCGTTTCCGGTATCGCAGGGGGCAAAGACAACCCGCAGGTGCTGTCCTTCACTGGAATATCCTTCCAGTGCATAGGTAGGGCATGGATGGTCAACGGGATTGGATTTCTCCGCGTTTATTTCACCCGATGCGAGAATTTCCTCCACTTCCTTCTTAGTCACCTGACGGCAACCCATCCGACAAATGGCATGTTTTGTATATTCCAGGTGAGCATGACGGTTAATGGCTTCTCCGGCAATAGGTGGATTATTAACAGATCCCCTGGCAATTACCGGTCTGCTGCCGGGAGCAGGAGGTGTAACCGAGTTCTTCCACCATTTCTGCTGCCATCCGGCCAGCAGTAATAATGACAAGAGTAAAACGGGGAGATATTTTTGTATGGACTTCATAATGACAATAGAACGCGGCGCAAAATAGTCAAAATTCCTTACCTAACTATGACATAAAAAGTTCCTACCTTTGCCTCCCTTTATGGAACAGGTAAAAACAGTAGCATTTCATACACTCGGCTGTAAGCTGAATTTTTCAGAAACCTCCACTTTGAGCAGGTTGCTGGAACAGGATGGGTTTGTAAAAACAGAATTTGATAATACAGCAGATGTATATGTTATCAACACCTGTTCGGTAACAGATAATGCTGATAAGGAATGCCGTATGCTGGTACGCCGCATACAGCGCCGCGCACCAGGCAGCATGGTAGTCATCACCGGTTGCTATGCACAGCTGAAACCAGAAGAAATTGCCTCCATAGAAGGCGTGGACCTGGTATTAGGTGCTGCAGAAAAATTCAATATCGCCGAACACCTCAAAACACTCACCAAGGGAGACAGTACTAAAATCTGTTCCTGCGACATTGAGGATGTCAATAGTTTTCATGCCTCTTATTCCCTGAACGACCGAACCCGTACTTTCCTGAAAGTGCAGGATGGCTGTGACTATACCTGCGCTTTCTGCACCATTCCCATGGCCAGAGGTAAAAGCCGCAGTGATAGTGTTGCCAATGTGGTAGAACATGCCCATACACTGGCAGCTACCGGTGTAAAAGAAATTGTGCTCACCGGCGTAAACCTGGGCGATTTTGGAAAAGGATTTGAAGGTGGCAAGAAAAGAGAAGAGTCATTTTTTGAACTGGCACAGGCATTAGACCAGGTAGATGGTATTTCCCGCTACCGTATCTCCTCTATTGAACCTAATTTGCTGACCAATGAGATCATCGAATTTGTGGCAAACAGCCGTAAGTTCATGCCTCATTTTCATATTCCGTTACAGAGCGGCAGCAATGATATACTCGGCCTGATGCGCCGCCGTTACCGCCGTGAACTGTATGCAGAAAAAGTAGCACTGATCAAACAATTCATGCCACACTGCGCCATCGGCGTAGATGTGATCGTAGGATTCCCTTCCGAAAGTGATGCACACTTCCGGGAAACTTACGACTTCCTGAATGAACTGGATGTATCCTATCTCCACGTATTCACCTACTCTGAACGTGCCAATACACATGCACTGGAAATAAAACCAATAGTGCCTGTTCACATACGTAATGAACGCAACAAAATGCTGCGTAATCTCAGTCATAAAAAACAACAGTTCTTCAACGAACAACATCTTGGTCAAACAAGAAAGGTATTGTTCGAATCACTGGGAAAAGATGGTATGATGGAAGGCTACACGGATAATTATGTGAAAGTAACAACACCTTTCCGTCAGGAATGGCATAATCAAATCATAGACTGGGAACTGAGATAGCAGTTAGCCATTAGCTTTTAGCTTTTAGAAAAAATGCAGCGGAGATAAACATATATACTATGTTCTCCGCTGCATTTTTTCTAAAAGCTAAAAGCTAATGGCTAACTGCTGGTTCGCTATTTCGGGAATCCGGGGTCTGCTTTTACTTCTTCCAACTGTTGTGTATGCCTGTTGGTATGTGCAGCATCCAGTAATAATAGCTGATACGCATCAATAGGGCCTAACACCGGGTGATCCATTACATGATTGCGCAGGTCATCTTTGGTGTTGGTGACGTATTCAATGAGTTTATTCCTGGATTCAGTAAAATTTTTAATGGCTTCCGCATTGGAAGAATAGCCGTGTTTCGGCACCCCAAACTCTGGTGCTTTTACTTTGTGGCTGCGGTCTTCCACTCCTT
The DNA here is from genome assembly GCF_052114225.1 of Chitinophaga sp. RAB17. NCBI lineage: Bacteria > Pseudomonadati > Bacteroidota > Chitinophagia > Chitinophagales > Chitinophagaceae > Chitinophaga > Chitinophaga sp. RAB17. Next base: position 161,396 of record NZ_JBFREI010000012.1, read on the forward strand.
TGATGATCTGCTCATCAGAGGCTTTAATGTCTTTTCTTCTTTCTGGATTGGCAGGTTGTTGCACCAGGTGTTGCTCACCTTCCATGATCGCTTTTTCTATGAGTGTAACGTGTTCTACACATTCAATTACTGACCAGCGATCAGGGGCAGTTTTGTATTCCAGCTGCGCATCTGTGAGTCCCTGAACATCTTTCAGGAGATTGTCCCTGGTTTCTTGTAGTTGGGTAAGAAGTAGTGTTTTATCGTCCTTTACTGTTTTCACAGCTGGCCCCGGAGCTATAAAGCCGGAGAACGTTGCTACGGATAGCAACAGCCATAGTTTTTTCATCATGGATAAATTTTTTAGTGCCAGGAAATTGGAGTCAATAAGTAGCCAGGTAAGTTACGAAAAACCAATGATCTCCAGAAATTCTTCCCGGGTAATAAAACCTGCACCTAAAGAGGCCAGATGAGTGGTATGGACCTGGCAATCGATCATTTTTAATTCGGCTGCATAAGTTTGCACAAAGGTGATAAAAGCTGCTTTAGAGGCATTGCTGACATCTGCAAACATGGATTCTCCAAAGAAGAAGGGACCCGTTCTAACACCATAAAGACCACCTACCAACTGATCATCCTGCCAGCACTCTACTGACATCGCATGTCCTGCTTTATGTAAACGTATATAGGCAGCCTGCATTTCAGGCGTGATCCAGGTACCGGTTTGACCTTCGCGCGGAATACTGCTGCAACGGGAAATTACACCGGCAAAATCTTCATTAAAGGAAATACGGAATATTTTTTTGCGCAGCACCTGCTTCATACTGGCAGATACTTTCAGTTCATCGGGGAATAATACAAAGCGGGGATCGGGGCTCCACCACAGAATGGGTGGTTCATCATACCAGGGGAAGATACCGGAGCGGTAGGCCAGCAACAATCTATCTACCGATAAATCACCGCCCACAGCAAGCAATCCGTCTGGCTCAGAGAGCTGTACAGGAGGAAATATCAGTTGTTTGTTAAGGCGAAAAACGGACATATCGCGGATCAGCTGCCTGCCATTTCTTCAATCGTAACACTCAGCCCTCTTTCCTGCAAAGCTTCACATAAAGGGCGTAGCTTGATGTATTCACCCTGTTTTACGGCATATTTTCCGTTAAAGTGGATAATCATGGCACATTGCTCTGCCTGCTCATGCGTATGCCCACAAACCTCCATCAGGGAAGATATGACCCAATCAAATGTATTTACTTCATCATTCCAGACTACCAGGCTAAACGGATATTGCTCATCTTCCGCCACCAGCACGTCTACCTCTTCTTCAGGTAATCCTTTTGTACTTGTACGATCGCTCATCTTTTAAAAAAGCTTTACACAAAATTACATGGATTATTCGTTAATTTATCCATATTTAAAGCTGGAGTTATCGATTTTGGCATACATCTGAGCATAAAAAATGGTTATAATGAAAGGACTGGTTTTACTGATGGATACGAATTTACCGCTGAAAGATCCTGTACCGATCTTTTCGCTGGTATTGTTTATTATACTGCTGGCACCTATTCTCCTGCGCAAGCTGCGGATACCCAGCATTATAGGGTTGATCATAGCGGGCATGCTGATAGGAGACCACGGTTTCAAAATCATTGAAAAAGGCAGTATTGACCTGTTTGCCAAAGCAGGGTTATTATATATTATGTTCCTGGCGGGCCTGGAACTGGATATGACGGAGTTTCGTAAAAACCGCTACCGCAGCATGGTATTCGGAGCTTTCACCTTTTTCATACCGCTGACCATGGGGTTTGTGGTATGCACCTATGTACTGCATTTTAACTTTATGGCTACCCTGCTGGTTTCCAGCATGTTTGCCACACATACCCTGGTGGCCTATCCACTGGCCAGCAGACTGGGCATCACTAAAAACGAAGCCGTTACCGTAGCGGTGGGCGGCACTATTATCACCGATACAGCCGTATTGCTGATACTGGCCATCATCACCGGAGCACAGGCAGGCAACCTGAATACTTATTTTTGGGTGCGTTTGGGCATTTCCCTGACCATTTTTGCCGTTATTATCCTCTGGCTGATGCCAATGCTCGGCAGATGGTTTTTTAAGAAAATAAAGGACGATAAAACCTCGCATTTCATATTTGTGCTGGCATTGGTATTTGCATCCGCATTTCTGGCCGAACTGGCTGGCGTAGAAGGTATTATCGGGGCATTCCTGGCAGGGCTGGCACTGAACCAGCTCATACCGCATACCTCCCCGTTGATGAACCGTATTGAATTTGTAGGCAATGCCCTGTTCATTCCTTTTTTCCTGATCAGTGTGGGCATGCTGGTAGATCTGCGGGTACTACTCAAAGGTCCCGAAGCCCTCATCATTGCAGGTGCACTCACCATCATGGCACTCAGCAGCAAATGGCTGGCAGCATTTTTCACCCAGCTCGTTTTTAAATACAGTCCTACCCAACGTAATGTCATATTTGGTTTGAGCAGTGCGCACGCTGCTGCCACCATTGCAGTAATACTCATTGGTTACAATATGGGGATTGTAGATGAGCATGTACTGAACGGTACCGTCATCCTCATCCTGATCACCTGCCTGGTGGGATCTTTTGTGACAGAAAATGCCGGCCGCCGGCTGGCAATCCAGGAAGCTGAGAGCAAGCCGGATACACCGGAGCAACCGGAACGTATATTGGTACCCGTGTCTAACCCGGACCGTATTGAAGCACTCCTCGACTTTGCCGTGATGATCAAGGATACCAGTACTTCTACCCCTATTTATCCATTGGCTGTGGTACAGGATAATGAGGAGGCGAAGGAAAAAATACAACTCACCAATAAGATGCTGGAAAAGGCGGTGATTCATGCTGCCGCCACCGAAAGCCCCGTACAGGTAGTGACCCGTATAGATCTGAACGTATCTGACGGTATTACCCGGGCAACGAAAGAATTGCTGATCAGTGATGTGGTTTTGGGCTGGACAGACAGACCCAGCACCACCGACCGCTGGCTGGGCAACATCTTTGGAACTACACTTGATAACGTACTACAACGGGTATGGGAAACAGTATATGTGTGTAACTTCCATTCTCCCCTAAACACCACCAAGAAAATGGTGCTGGTGATGCCGCCCAATGCCGAGTACGAACTGGGCTTCCTGCATTACCTGCAAAAAATGTTTATGCTGGCCAAACAGGCGGGCGCCCGGCTGCTGGTATTCTGTAGTGCAAAAACACAGGTGATTACAGAAGCATTTGCCGAGAAGTCCAAAATGAGCGTAGATCTCAGCTTCCGTCAGTTTGATACCATAGAAGACTTCCTGATTCTTTCCAGGGAAATCACCCGCGATGACCTGGTAGTAGTGGTTACTGCTCGTAAAAGCACGCTTTCCTATCATGCCTACATGGACAGCATTCCGGCTAAACTGGAGCGTCATTTTAAAGATAATAACGTGATCCTGCTATATCCTGAACAAAGAGAATTTAATTCACTGGAGGCGGGCCTCCAACCGGAAGATCTCACACTGGCGCCTATACAGGAACAAATTGCAAATCTGAATAAACTGGGCAAAGCCGTGAAGCGGATATTTAAGAAATAGCGAATTAGCTTTTAGCCATTAGCTTTTAGCTTTTAGAAAAAATGCAGCGGAGAACATAGTATATATGTTTATCTCCGCTGCATTTTTTCTAAAAGCTAAAAGCTAATGGCTAAAAGCTAATCTTCAATTTGCCCCGGAAACAGGTTCCCCTGGATTGTGTTATATTTATAGTAATCAAAATAATCTCCCATGGCAAAACAAATGTCTGTCATTCCCTTTACGGGAAAACTCGGCCCTCTCATTGGGTATAAGCGCAATGGCAACTACTTTCTGCGCAGCATGCCCGAAAGCGTGCAGCAAACGGCTGCTACCCGCCGCGCATCCAGGCGCTTTGGCATCGCCAGCAGGAAAGGCGCTTTTATCCGTAAGGCTTTCTACGGCCACCTGGATATCCATTGCGATGGTGGCCACATCAATCGGCTCAACAGGGTACTCATTGCTGCCGGCGATCATCACGAAGCCATCACAGGCTTCCGATTCAATCAGCATACCGGCGTAGATCGTTTTTTTACGGTGGCACCCCGCCTTTTCCCTAACGGGGTATTAAATATTCCCGCACAAACCATCGCCGGGTATAAAGGCATTGCTGCACTGGAAGTAAAAGTGATCGCAACGCGTATTGATTTTATATCACGTCAGGTGGCGGGTAGCGAAACGGTGACGCTAATAATAGATTCCGATACTACTTTCCAGGAAACAAATGTTTCGCTGGATGTACCCGGAGAAGGTTCACTGGTAGTCGTTTTCCAGGTAAGAGCCCTATACAAAGACGGCCCATCCGGCAACAGACAATATATGGCCGCCGATATTATTGCGGTGGCAGCGCCACAGGTACCTAAATATGCTCATAAACGCACTTACCCCAAGCGGACGAAATTGCTTCCCAAACTTACCTATACACACGCATATCCAGCCGTCATTCAACTGGAATAAAGCGCTCCTGCCCCCGGAGATATTTTGATGAATAAACCCTTTATACCTGCTTCCTTTAAATAATATATCTCTTTCCGCAGCTACCCCCTAATAGGGAAGCAGCCCTGCTATGGCCAGTGCTGACCTCCATCCATTTGCTGATGCAATTTCATCCCCGTTATACACCCTGAACTCATCCCCGCATCAAGTCCACCTCTCCTGCAGGGCTTCTATAGGTACTAAGCGGGTGCTAGGCATAGCATAGCCGGATGCTACATAATGAAAAGGTAATGCTGACTATAATGATGGGGGCTTAATGCACTATATCTTAAAAGCGTATTTAGAGACAACGAAGATAAAAGTCATTCTAAAATATCCGTAATGAAGGCTTTCGTGCAGCTGGCAGGCTTAGAGCTGTAGCATTTTTCCTTTATAGATTGACTAAACTGTATGCTTAAAATTCACACTATCCCCAAGCTTTCAGCTTGATCCATAGTATATATTGCTATCTCCGCTGCATTTTTTCTAAAAGCTAAAAGCTGATGCCTAAAAGCTAAAAAGGTCCCGCATTTCTGCAGGACCTTTTCAATTTGTGTGTAGTGTGGGAGCTACTGGATTCGAACCAGTGACCCTCTGCTTGTAAGGCAGATGCTCTGAACCAGCTGAGCTAAGCTCCCGAAGATCTTTAAGGGTGTGTGATGTAGTGTGGGAGCTACTGGATTCGAACCAGTGACCCTCTGCTTGTAAGGCAGATGCTCTGAACCAGCTGAGCTAAGCTCCCTCTAAAGATCTTTGGAAAAAAATGTCAAAAAAACGGATGTGGGAGCTACTGGATTCGAACCAGTGACCCTCTGCTTGTAAGGCAGATGCTCTGAACCAGCTGAGCTAAGCTCCCTTTTTGTTTCTTACCGATCGTCCCTTTTGTTCGATGGGATTGCAAAGGTATAAACTATTCTTATTCTACCAAATATTTTTTGAAAAAAGAGTAAAAAATGAGTTGAACACATACAGACAAACAGATCCCAAACCCTTTACCACAAAACATTTCAGGGAAAATAAAATTTCAATTTTCTGAAATAAAAAAGAGCACATGCTTTTGCACTTACATATATTTTGCATCAATAATGTGCAGGTAAGACCACTGTTTGGGAAGATAAAAAACAGTGGATGAAGAAGTACATGCATCTTGTTATAATCAACTGCATTAAATAAAACAGGGCCGGCCTTTAACCGGCCAGCCCTGTCAACAAATTTTATTCATTTAAATACGCTTCAGCCTAAGCTGATAAGTACACTCCTTACTTCTTTTTCTTCTTCTCCGCTTTTTTCACAAAGCCACCTTCAAAGAAACATTTAATGCCTCTATACGCGCCACAGCCGCCAATTTCACGGATATTTACACGGCCGGATGAAAACTGAAATGAAATCCCACAGGAAGATTCTTTGTCTTTGTATTCTCCCCTGTTGCCCGCTAAATAATGACCTTTACCGCTCAGTTCTCCTTTACAGTTACCATTATCTTTTGTGAAAGTAATAAAGAACTGGAAAGTCTTTCCATCTTCCCCATCCCGGATAGATACAATGTTCATATCTCCGGAAGTGTAATCACCGGAAAATTTATTCTTGCGTGGCAGGGTGTCAATAGGGTTAAATATCTGCCCGGCATTCGTTGGCCCGTTAGAGTTAGTCATAATGAGCGTTACGGTGCCATCTGCATTTACCATATAGAAGTCCTCTTTCAGGGCACTACGGGTACCGGAGAGCCTTTTCTCGCTGCTGATTTTAATCACATTTTTGCTGTCCAGCTGCAATGACATCAGCGTGCCGTCCGGACTACCGGTATTGGCTACACGGATCCGGTTCAGGTATTTCCCTTTCTTGTTCAGGAAGCAGAGATAGCCGACTGACTGTGACTTCCCTTCCGCCTTTACCACCATATAATTCACAGCATTGCCGGGGATACGTTGCAGGGGAAAGTAGTCCACCTTTTCACTTTTGGAGAAATCACCTTTGGTCAGCGTATCTGTTAAAAACCGCATCGCTGCAGTGTCCAGTGCCAGGGAGTCCGCCATTTCCAGCTGCAGCGTATCAGCTGTGAGCTTATAAGGCAGGGTGCCAGGCGTAAATAATGCCTGGAAGTCTTCAAATGTCATTGGTTCATCGCCACTGCCTGGCTTCTTCTTCGATTTGCAGGCTGCTAAAACACCAATTGCCAGTAATAATAAAAGGAAACGCTTCATTAGAAAAGTTAGTTCTGGGCGAAAAGTTAGATATAATTTTTATATGTGAGCCCTAAAAATCAAAAAACATACCGGATAGGAAAAAGTTCGGATTTATTATTTAGATTTGTCTAAATAATATTTTAGATAACATGAATTTATCGGTTTCGGAGGAAAACTATATCAAATCCATTTATAAACTGCAGGAAGGCGATGAAGCGGTGAGCACAAATGCACTGGCCTATGAACTGGATACCAAACCGGCATCGGTAACAGACATGGCTAAAAAGCTGAAAGAGAAAAAGCTGATCGAATATGAGAAATACCAGGGTATCATCCTATCTCCGGAAGGCAGAAAAGCAGCATTACAAATTGTAAGACGCCACCGCCTGTGGGAATGTTTCCTCGTAGATAAACTATCTTTTAGCTGGGAAGAAGTACACGAACTGGCGGAAGAGCTGGAACATGTACGCAGTGAAAAACTCACCAACCGCCTCAGTGATTTCCTGGGCAACCCCGTAATAGACCCACACGGCGACCCTATCCCGGATGCCAATGGCAAACTGGCCAAACCACGACCACAAACCTCGCTGGATCAGGCCAATGCTAAAAGACTGGTAGTAACGGCCGTTAGCGACCAATCTACCGCTCTATTGGCTTTCCTGAATGCCAAAGGCATTAAGCTGGGCACCCAGCTGGAAATTGTAGCCCATTACGAATACGATAACTCTATTGAAATAAAACTGAAACAGCATCCGGCCATCACCATCAGTGAGCAGGTAGCTAAACATATTATGGTAAGACCCGTTTAAACATTACGAATAAGGAACTCCAGTATACTATGAGCATCGAGCACACACATTCATCAACATCGTTAAGTGAGGTACATCAGAGTGTAGAAACCAGCGGAAAATCCAAGTGGAAAAAAATCTTCGCCTTCTTTGGGCCAGCCTATCTGGTAAGTGTAGGTTATATGGATCCCGGCAACTGGGCCACAGATCTGGCCGGCGGCAGTCAGTATGGTTATAAACTGCTTTGGGTACTCCTCATGAGTAACCTGATGGCGCTGCTACTGCAAAGTCTCAGCGCCCGCCTGGGCATTGTACGCGGCCGTGACCTCGCCCAGGCCAACCGTGAAACTTATCCTCCTGTTATCAATTTCATTTTATACGTACTCGCAGAAATTGCCATCGCTGCCACCGACCTGGCAGAAGTACTCGGTATGGCCATCGGTATTCAGTTGCTCACCGGCCTCCCACTCATCTGGGGTGTTAGTCTCACCGTACTGGATACCTTTCTCCTGCTCATCCTGCAGCGTTACGGCATCCGTAAAATGGAGGGATTTATCATCTCCCTGGTAGCCATTGTAGGCGCCTCCTTCCTGGTAGAACTCATCCTCGTGAAACCACAAATGGGCGAAGTAGTGAAAGGCTTCATTCCTTCCCTTCCCGATAATACCGCTCTCTATATTGCTATTGGTATTATAGGCGCCACCGTTATGCCGCATAACCTATACCTGCACTCCGCACTGGTACAAACCAGGAAAATAAAAAGAGATGATGCAGGCATTAAGCAGGCTATCCGCATGAACTTCCTGGATAGCACCATTGCCCTTAACCTCGCATTCCTGGTAAATGCAGCGATACTCATACTGGCCGCCGCCGTATTCTTTAAAAGCGGACGCACAGATGTAGCTGAAATACAGGACGCACATAAATTACTCGATCAGTTGCTGGGCAGCAAACTGGCCCCCATACTCTTTGCGGTAGCGTTAATTGCGGCAGGTCAGAGCTCTACTGTTACCGGCACCCTCGCCGGACAAATAGTAATGGAAGGTTACCTACGACTGCGCATCAATCCCTGGTTACGCAGACTTATTACCCGACTACTTGCCATCATCCCTGCGTTGCTAACCATCATCATTGCGGGCGACAACGAAGTAGGCGCGCTGCTGGTGTTTAGCCAGGTGCTACTCAGTCTGCAACTTGGCTTCGCCATTATTCCGCTGATTCATTTTGTAAGCGATAAAAAAACTATGGGCATCTTTGCCATCTCTACTACCACCAAAATTTTCAGCTGGGCCGTCACCATTTTATTGGTGTACCTTAATATGCGGATGGTATTTACAGAAGCCATCAGCTATATGACCGGTACAGGAAATATTCTGGTAGATGGACTCATACTGGCAGGTTGCGCCGGTTTTATCGTGCTGCTTTTCATCACCATCATTTACCCGCTGCGCAGCCGTTACCGTGAAGATGCTGCCGCAGGCATCCACACTACCCAGGTATCCCTTGGCGATATGGAAAATCCGGTCTACAACCGCATTGCTATGGCACTCGATTTCACTACCAAAGACAGGGAAATTGTCACCAACGCCATTGCTCACGGTAACGAACACACGCAGTACGTACTCATTCATATTGTGGAAAGTGCCTCTGCCAAATACTTCGGCCACGACTCCGATGACCTCGAAACACGCCGCGACCAGGAACAGCTGAACACCTATCTGGCATTGCTGAAAAGTCGCAACATCGAAGCAAAAGGTGTACTCGGCTTTCGCAGACGTGCCAGGGAAATTGCACGCATCGTAAAAGAAGAAAACTGCGATTTCCTCGTTTTGGGCGGACACGGGCACAAAGGCTTTAAAGACTGGCTTTACGGCGAAACAGCCAACCAGGTAAGACATCAGGTGAAAGTACCGGTACTGGTGGTACAATGGTACCAGGAAGCAAGCAGTAAATAATGGATGTTTAAAATTCAACGCAGTCATTTTATGCAGCATCTCTTTAAACCCGGTGATACCAAATATTTCAGCCGCCTGGTGCGGGCAGAAGATTGCGCCGGCTTCGACAGCGGCAACGTACATCCGGTTTATGCCACCTTTGCACTGGCAAGAGACGCAGAATGGTGCTGCCGTTTATTTGTACTGGAAATGAAAGACGATACAGAAGAAGGAATAGGCAGCCGGCTTACAGTAGATCACCTGTCTCCCGCACTCATAGGCAGCGAGGTAACATTTACCGCTACTATCACCAGTATACATCATCACGAAATCACCTGCAGTTATGAAGCAGTATCCAACGGCAGGATCATCGCCAGCGGCATACAGGTACAGAAAATATTAAAGAAAGAAAAACTGGAGCGGCTATTTGCGGGATTAACATGAGTTTTTGTCTTTCCCAGGATTATACTGATTTAGCTGATTTTCCAGATTTTGTTTTTACAGGATTAAAAAAGATGAGAGAAGATATCAGCGGATAATATTTGCTGATATCTTCTCTCATCTTTTAATTTGTATAATCAAAAAGTAAAAATCCGGCAAATCAGCTAAATCAGTATAATCCTGAAAAAGACAAAAATTCGCAAGCACCGTATTACAATCCCAATGCGGCCTTCAGCCTGGGATATCCTGTTTTACTTACCAATACCCTGGCACCACTGCGCAAAATAGCCAGGTGGTTTTCCTTCTCGTAAGGATCAATACGGGTTACCTGGTTTACATTGAGTATATAAGAACGATGTACGCGTGTAAACTGTTGCGAATCGAGCATTTTCTCAAAGAATGACATGGTTTTGTTTTTCAGGAAGCTACCTTCCTGCGTTACAATTTTCACATAATCATCTGCTGCTTCCAGGTAATGAATATCCTGCACAGGAATGATTTTGATTTTACCATTCAGCTTAATCACCACCCGATTGCTTTGTACCGGGTTGGCAGCTGCTGTTTCCAACAGTGCTTCTGTATTGGCAACAGGAGCCTGGAGCTGGTCCAGCCACTTTTGCACAGCCTTATCAAAACGTTCGTTGGAAAAAGGTTTCAGCAAATAATCTACTGCGTGTACTTCGAAAGCCTTGATGGCATGTTCTTCAAAAGCAGTGGTAAAAATAATTGCCGGCATATTCTCTACCAGTTCGAGCATTTCAAAACCGGTGATCTTAGGCATTTGTATATCCAGAAAAACAATGTCCGGTTGATGTTGCTGTATAGCTTTTAATCCTTCGAATCCATCATTGCATTCCTGCATCACTGATATCTGCGGAAAATTCAGCAGGTATTCTTTCACCACCTCACGGGCCAAGGGTTCATCATCAATTATTACTGCTTTTATCATGGGTTTGTGGTACTTTGATAATTGTGGTAAAAATATTTTCGTGAGCGGATGTATCCAGGAGATCCTGCCGTGCGAACAACAGGTAAAGTCTCCGCTGTATTGAATTCAAGCCAAATCCGGTACCTTTGTTTGGTTGTTGTAATTCATTGTCGAATGGATTCTGTATCGATATATGTAACATACCGTCCTGCATCCAGGATTTTATGCTGATCGTAATTTCGCCGGTAGTATCGTATAGTCCGAATTTGATGGCATTTTCCACTACTGGCTGCAGTAACATCGGTGGCATAAGCATTTTCTCTGCATCTTCGTCGGGTATAACGGTAGTGGTTAAACGATGGCCAAAACGCACTTTCTCAATATCCAGGTAGAGCTGCAAATACTTCAGTTCTTCCGATAAGGTAATCCACTGATCATCTTCCCGTTTCAGCGATCCGCGCAAAAAGTCGGAGAGCTTCAGAACCATTTCCCGGGCTTCTTTCGGACGCAGCATGATCAATGCATTAATGGAATTGAGACTGTTAAACAGGAAATGCGGTTGCAACTGTTGCCGTAGTTTAAAGAGTTCTGCCTCTCTCACTATTTTTTCGGTAGCCTCTTTGCGTTGCATGGTTTCCTGCTGCTCTGAGATATCGTACCACATCTGGCTTCTAAGACCAATTCCGGCAATCAGCATCCATCCTGTGAGCGCGTGAATGGGAATTGCATTGTTCAACCATCCCAGGTATACCGGATCTTTAGGAAAAGCAGTAACCAGTAACCAACGGCTCAAACACACCCACAATACGGATAAAGCAAAACTTACCACCGCTACATAACCAAACTTCATGGTGCCTGCAGCCGGACGATAATAGGCTACGTTATGGCTAATGATGATGCTGGCAGCTCCCAGTAAGATGACGTGTACGCAACTGTCTATAATGGACTGTGCCAGGGGAATATCAAACCAGTAGTACAGCAATCCTCCGTAAATCAGCATCCATATTGCAAAGGAGCAGAGAAAAGACCACCAGGAATTACCTTTTATGAATTGCTTTACCAAAACCGTGGTTTTATACGTTGAGTTCAAAATATTGTTGTCCCTGCAACTGGGCCGATTTCATCTGTAACCAGGCGATATAGGAATTTGGATCTCCCGGTTCTTCGATGCGGGAATACAGTTCCATACCATCTGTCAGCTGATCCAGGGTATATACTTCCGGTACGTTGATGAATTTCCACTGTACCAGTTCCTGTTGTTGATTTTTAAAGGCGTACTGCTCCTGCATACCAATTTCACGGGCTTTGTCACAAGCATCTTTCTTAGTAAGAGCGCTAATCAATCTTAATTGTTCATCAAATTGCGGAGTGTGATTGCCTTCTCCGCAGATGATCTGATATACTACTTTCGCAACAAACCAATGCATAAAAAAAGATTTAAAAGTTGGAGATAGAAGGGTGAGATATGGTGGTTTCCTTACGCGTAACTTTTTATTTCCAGGCCGCCCATAATACAGGTACCTGTCAGTATCAGCAGCTTTTCCGGACCAGTAGAGGGGATCGTATCCAGATACCTCTTATCATCCACACCACCCATAATGGTCGTCACATCCATCTTCACTTTCCAGTTTGCCGGTATGATGATTTCACATCCTCCCATAATGGCAGTAACATCCAGCTTTGCAGTGCCATCTATATCTGCCTTCATAAAATTAAGCACCGTACCTCCGAAAATGGAAGTCACATCGCCTCCTTTGAAGTTTTTAGACATAATCACTTTATCTACACTGCCGAAAATTGCTGTTGCATCAATCACATCATCCCCACTGGCGGATGCGATACTGGCGCCAAACTGCTTCTTCCGGTCTGCCCATTCCTTCGTGGAGTAATTTCTTTTAAAGATCACTATAACACCTACTCCAATCATCACTACCGGCCAGATAAAGCGTGCCGTATCATAGGGCCAGGCCTGGATTTCCCCGGCCAGGAAAATACCGCCAATCGCTACCATCACCAGCCATCCACCCATCCGGAAATTATGCCGGAAACCTAAAACGATACCAATGGCAATGAGGATCATTTGCCAGGAAAACAACCAGTTGGGAAGATCAAGGTCTAAGCGCTGTAACAACAGGCCGGTGCCTATAATTACCAGGATAGCGCCTCCAACGGCTCTGCTCTTTTTTCTTGATTCCTCTATATCTTCGTTTTTCATTTGTCTTGTTATTTATGATACAAATGTAGAACGGGTTGTTCTCTTTCAAAACAGGGTTTAGGCTAAGCAGGTACACTTACCGGTAAAAAGCAGGAAATTACCGGTAAAAACAGCCGGCATCTTTTAACCGGTTAACAATTAGTTAAAAGTACCGAACTCATGCAATATTTTTCAGCTATATTTCCACCGTTACCAGTGCCTCACTTCCTGCCAGTTTAGTCAGGATGGCTTTTAATTGCTGTACCATAGGGTCAGGGCCACAGATATAGAAATGCTGATCAAAGTTGGCAATCTTTTCTTTTAAATAGCTTTCATCAATGGTATGATGATCATAACCCGGAACTTCCTGCGCCGTCAATGTATTAATGAAACGCTTGCCCAGCATCGCTTCAAATTCATCTTTCAATATAATATCACCCAGGGTTTTATTGGAACAGATCAACTGGTTAGTACCCAGCTGCCCTTTGTTTTGTAAATCACGGAAGATCGCAATAAATGGGGTTACTCCGGCGCCCCCGGCAATAAACACCCCCTCTCCTTTATAATGTATGGTACCCCATACGTCGTGAAGAATCAGTTCATCTCCGGCTTTCAGCTGTCCCAGTTCGTGGGTAACGCTGTTGTGCTCATCATATATTTTAATGGTAAACTCCAGTTGCTCCCATTCGGTGAGACTGGTAAAGGTAAAGGGGCGTCTTTCTTCTTCCCATCCCGGTTTATTGATAGACACTTCTGTTGCCTGACCCGGGACAAAGGTATATCCCTGGGGCTTTTCGACTGTAAATTGATGCACATTATGCGTTACTGGGGTAACCGCAAGAATTTTGACGATATGGCTTTCCATCGGTTTAGGTTTTCTTATGTATGAATGTAGCGTATTTTTTGACTTAGTGCAAAGCCCGCTGTAATAGCGGCGCCAGTGCAGCTGCCCAGCGGCTGTAATCTTTTCCGGAGGGATGTAAACCATCTGCCGCTACCAGGTCTTTATCATGTAAGGCTTCACGCGTAAAAGCAGTGATATCAAGATATGGTACTTTCATTTGTGCTGCAATGGCTTTGTTGGCAGCATTATAAGCGTCTATTTCCACGGCAATCTGTTGCCGGTCACGGTCTGCGGCGAAAGGAGTAACACCCCAGTCAGGAATAGACAATACCACCACATGGGAAGGCTCGTTGCCGGCAAAAGCAATTGCTTTTTTCAACAGGTCTGTAAATTCAGTTTCGTATTGTGATAAAGACCAGCCACGGTATTGGTTGTTAACACCTATGAGTAATGTCACTATATCATATGTTTGTGTAATATGTGCAGCAGTAATCCCTGCTTCCAGTTCATCAGTGGTCCAGCCGGTAGTGGCTATTATTCGGGGATCCGCTACGGAAAAGCCTTGCTGGCGCAGGAGAGCGACCGTTTGCACCGGGAAACATTCGGGTTCCGTTACCTGTTCACCGATAGTATAACTATCACCCAGGGCAAGATATGTGATGGGAGTCATGGTGGTATCTGAGATTTTGTTGCTGCCGAAAAATGTGCAGCAAAATAACATTAATCCTAACATAAGCAAAAAGTTATATGCAGGTGGAGAATTTGTACAATAAGACAAGAAACTACCCCGTCTTTAAAGGGAAAAGCGTTACCTTTGCACGCGATTACAACAATTACGTAACGCATAAAGAAACCGTTTTATGCCGGCAGAAAAAATATCGATGAACAATGGCCTGTTACAGGTCCCTGCACAACCAATCATACCATTCATAGAAGGCGACGGAATAGGTCCGGACATCTGGAGAGCCAGTGTTCGTGTATTCGACGCAGCTGTTGAAAAAGCCTATGGTGGTGATCGGAAAATTGAATGGAAAGAAGTACTGGCAGGTGAGAAAGCCTTCCAGCAAACAGGTGAATGGCTGCCAAAGGCTACTCTGGATGCGCTGAAGGAATACCTGGTGTCTATTAAAGGCCCCCTGTCTACTCCTGTTGGTGGTGGTATCCGCTCCCTGAACGTTGCTATGCGCCAGGAACTGGACCTCTACGCCTGTGTAAGGCCCGTACGCTGGTTCAACAAAGTACCTTCTCCAGTGAAACATCCGGAGAAAGTTGACATGGTGATTTTCCGTGAAAACACGGAAGACATCTATGCCGGCATTGAATACATGACTGGTACACCTGAAGCTAAAAAACTGCTCGATTTCCTGCAAAATGAAATGGGCGTTAAAAAGATCAGGTTCCCGGAAACTTCTTCACTGGGTATCAAACCCGTGTCAATAGAAGGAACGGAAAGACTGGTACGTGCTGCTATCAGCTACGCACTGGAACACAAACGTTCTTCTGTTACCATTGTACATAAAGGCAACATCATGAAATTCACCGAAGGTGGTTTCAAAAACTGGGGCTATGCACTGGCGGAGAGAGAATTTGGCGATTATGTATACACCTGGGAACATTGGGAAAAAACCAAGAAAGAACTGGGTGAAGAAGAAGCCAACAAAGAACTGAAAGTAGAACTGGCAAAAGGAAAACTGCTGATCAAAGATGTGATCGCAGATAACTTCCTCCAACAGATCCTGCTGGCACCACAGGATTATTCCGTTGTAGCTACGCTGAACCTGAACGGTGACTATATTTCTGATGCACTTGCAGCAGCTGTAGGTGGTATTGGTATTGCTCCCGGCGCCAACATCAACTACATTACCGGTTATGCTGTATTTGAAGCTACACATGGTACAGCTCCACGCTTTGCCAACACCAACACCATGAACCCATCCTCAGTTATCCTGAGCGGCGTAATGATGCTGGAATATATGGGCTGGAAAGAAGCTGCTGAAATCATTGTTCACGGCCTCAGCACATCCATCATGCGCAAACGTGTTACCATCGACTTCTACAACCTGATGGATGACGCCACCCTGGTAAAAACCAGCGAATTTGCGGATGAAGTAATCAAGCAAATGCATTAATAATAAAGCTGAAAGCAAAAAGCAGAAGGCAAAAAGCTATTGTAGCGAATCATCAGGCGTATATCCGCTTAGATGATTCGCTACAATAGCTTTTTGCCTTCTGCTTTTTGCTTTCAGCTCTCAAAAAAACCTTTCTTTCTTATTTTGTTTTTAACATAGCTATTCGTATTTTTCGTGATTATCCCGAAAGGGACCCGCTGAATAATTGTTGCGAATTGCTTTTAATCTAATTTTTTAAAAAACCCGAAATGGCAGAAAAAATTAAAGTTGCTAATCCGGTAGTCGAACTGGACGGTGATGAGATGACACGAATCATCTGGAAATTCATCAAGGACAAACTGATACTTCCATACCTGGATGTTGAAATTAAATATTATGATCTGGGCATGGAGCATCGTGATGCTACCAACGACCAGGTAACCATTGATGCAGCCAATGCGATCAGGGAAGTAGGCGTAGGTATCAAATGCGCTACCATTACTCCGGATGAAGACCGTGTAAAGGAATTCAAACTGAAGCAAATGTGGAAATCACCTAATGGCACTATCCGTAATATCCTGGATGGTACCGTTTTCCGTGAGCCAATCGTTATGAGCAATGTTCCACGCCTGGTGCCTAACTGGACAGCCCCTATCTGTATTGGTCGTCATGCTTTCGGTGATCAGTACCGCGCTACCGATTTCGTTACTAAAGGAAAAGGTAAACTCACCATCAAATTTGAAGGTGAAAACGGCGAAGTGATTGAACACGAAGTATACAACTTCAAAGGTGATGGCGTTGCATTGGCAATGTACAACACCGATGAGTCTATCAAAGGCTTTGCACGTGCATGTTTCAACCAGGCACTGATGAAAAAATGGCCTTTGTACCTGAGCACAAAAAACACCATCCTGAAAAAATATGATGGCCGCTTTAAAGATATCTTTGAAGAAATCTATCAACAGGAATTCAAAACTACCTTCGAATCACACGGCTTAACTTATGAGCACCGGTTGATTGATGACATGGTAGCCAGCGCACTGAAATGGCATGGTAACTTTGTATGGGCCTGTAAAAACTACGATGGCGACGTACAATCAGATACTGTTGCACAAGGCTTTGGTTCCCTCGGTCTGATGACGTCTACCCTCATCACTCCTGATGGTAAAACAATGGAAGCAGAAGCCGCACATGGCACTGTAACCCGCCACTACCGCGAGCATCAGGCTGGAAAACCAACTTCTACCAACCCAATCGCTTCCATCTTTGCATGGACACGCGGTCTGGAATTCCGTGGTAAACTGGATAACAACCAGGCACTGATCAACTTCTGTACTGCACTGGAACAGGTTTGTATTGAAACCGTAGAAAGTGGTAAAATGACAAAAGATCTGGCAGTTTGTATCCACGGTAATAAAGTAGAACATGGTAAACATTACCTCTACACCGAAGAATTCCTGGATGCCCTGGACACAGCACTGAAAGCGAAACTAGCATAGAAATAGCTATTAGCCATTAGCTTTTAGCTTTTAGCAAAAATGCAGCGAAGAACATAGTATATATGTTTCTCTTCGCTGCATTTTTGCTAAAAGCTAAAAGCTAATGGCTAATAGCTGTTTACATTTTCATCTTCTTGCGCAATACTTTATCTTCTCCATAAATATCATCGAAGAAAACAAGGTTACCATTCTGTCCTTCTGCGGTAAAGTAACGCAGGTAAATAGGAATATGTTTAGGTAAATCCACCTGCTTCTTTTCTTCCCGCGCCAGCCATACACGAATACTATCGCCGCTATGCCTTACACTGTCTGCACGCACCAGGTACTGCGCCAGGCTATCCCATTGCTGTACCCGCACACAACCATGACTCATAGCACGCATGGAATTTTTGAATAAACCACGGTTATTAGTATCATGCAGGTACACGCTGTATTTGTTCCGGAAATTAAATTTCATGACTCCAAGGGAATTATCAATACCGTCCATCTGCCGCAGCACATAGGGGAAATGACCTTTGCCCATCTTCGTCCAGTCGATGGTGGCAGGATCTACGGCGTTACCATCCTTATCAATTACTTCCAGGTTTTTGGAGGCGAGATAACCTACGTTCTTTTTAATAGCTGGCAACATTTCCTTGAACACAATACTGTAGGGCACTCGCCAGTAAGGATACATCATAAAGTTAGTCATATAGGAGTTCAGTAACGGCGTACGTGTACGTGGTGTACCCACAATCACACGCGACTCCAGCTTTACCTCTCCACTATCTACTACCCGTAATGTATAACCGGGAAGATTCACCATAATATACTGTGATGGCAAAGTATCCGGCAGTTTACGCCACCGGTCCAGGTTTACAGCTGCCTGCATGATCCAGTCGTGCATAGAACGGTTCAATGCAATTACTGTCCTTTTACCTGCTACGCCATCAGCATAAATATTAAACTCTTTCTGAAACGCTTTAATCCCTGTTTTTAATATAGTCGTATCCGTTGCACGACCGGTGGTATCCAGATGTCCGCTTTGTACCAGGCGATTGATCACCAATTGCCTGAAAGCCACGGTATCCGTATAGTTCAGCGGTAAGGTATCCCAGTGATAATTAGCATACTTTGATTTGAAGGTTTGTATACCTTCTTTCAGAGCTACGTACCCAGGATGTACAGGTTCCTGCGCATGCAGGATAGTGGATACATTTTTCTCCGCCAAAGCCTGTTGCAGGGCTGTAATCAGCTGAGCATCTGTAAACACCGAATCTCTTTTGAGGGTAACACTGTCACGCGGTGCTACACCAAAACGCAGGTCAGAGGCCATTTTCATAAAGGCATCTGTCATCAGTATATCCACTTTTGCCCACAAAGCCGCGTCCTTTTTGGCAGTGGCATCGCTGCTGATCTGCTCCAGGGCGGTGGTGAGTGCAGGTGCATGGTACTGGGCAGGCAATAACCCTACATCTTCTGCATGCTGTATCATATACAACATCGAATCTGCAGCGGGATTGACCACACCATCCCTGGACCAGTGTCCGGACGGTTTATCAGCGCCATAAAATTCCTGAATAGCGGAGGGACGGAACGCCAAAAGGCTGTCTTCCAATTCACCTTCATTGTCTTTGAGTGCAGACAAACGTTCCGTGATATTATCTGTTATCACTTCATCCAGTTGTCTGATGTTTGCTACAATCTGTTTTTGTTTGGGGGCGGTATGCTTTTTTTTATTGACACAGGCTAACAACAAGCACGCTCCAGATCCGCATAACAAACCGATAATATAAATTTTGTACTTCATTTGCAGTTAATCGCTATAGTAAAGATAGGGATTTACAAATACTGTGCAGGAAATTTTACCCGGAAAGTTTGCGTACAAATACGTATTATTTACAGCAGTCTTTTTTCATAAACAATGACTGCAATACCTTTAATATACCTGTTAAGATCTTTTTCATGTGAAGATTTTTAAAAAAGAGGCCACGGTGTGCAGCAGCCTCTTTTTAAACTAAAACTAAAACAACTAACTTCTAATATCTCACGCCTATGGGTATACTATATCTTATCTAATGGTATACGCTCAGGGGCTTTCAATTGTTTAAATTTACTTGGTGTTAAACCAGTAACTTTTTTGAACTGAGCGGAAAGATGCGCTACGCTACTGTATCCCAGCTTGTAACTAATTTCACTTAAACTTAATTCGTTGTATACCAGTAACTCTTTTACTCTTTCAATTTTCTGCTGAATAATGTATTGCTCTATGGTAGTGCCTTCTGTTTMTGAAAAAAGATTACTGAGATAGTGATAATCTTTCTGCAACTTCCCTGCCAGTAAAGTGGAAAAGTTTTCTTTCATTTCATCCAGCTCAGAATGATGTACCGCCTGCACTACTATGCTTTTTATACCGGCGATCAGTTGCTGTTTTTTATCATCTATCAATAAAAATCCTTCTTTTTCCAGGGTAGCAGATAACTGTTGCAATTGCTTTTCAGACACCTTTCCTGCTACGGTTACTTTGCCCAGCTGTATATCCCGGATGTCCAGCTGCTCCGCGGCGATGGCTGTCGTTACCACCTTGATGCAACGCGGACAAACCATATTTTTTATAAACAGATCTGTTGTGGCCATCATTTATTTTTTAATATTAAAAATGTTATGTTCAAACCTGATTAAAAAGGAGTTGAACGTGTTACGCGGCATGTCTCCTGCCAACTGGGAGCGGTAAGACAAATCCAGTCGTGTGGTACTGTTGAATATAAACTGTATGGCGGGAGCAATGTCCAGATAAGAACCACGACCAATTAGGTCTGTATTGGTTTTTCCCAGTAACTCCACGTACAGGTTTAAATTGGTTTGCTGAAAGCTTTTATACTTTACAGGCAGTACCAGGTACCCCGCGGAAAGGCTATAATTTACAGAATTCTTAGAAAAACTTTCCGGAATATTATCCTTCACATTATTCATATAACGTGAATACCCCAACGTTGTAGACAACGCCAGTTTATGCAACAGCTGCGTAGCAATAATACCACCATTTACGCCGGAGGTAGCGCCCTCCAGGTCGAGCTCCTCATTATCATAAGGACGCATCGCATGTGTGCCGGCCGGCATAACAGGATAATATGGGTTGTCGATCACGGAACCTCTTACATAAGCTGCCATCCTGAAATGTGCGTGCTGCTGATCCAACGACAGGAAACGGTATTTCGCATAAATGCTGCCTCCTTCCGCCCGGATGGAAGACTGCATCATATTAGAGGCATACCCCAGCACGTGCACCATGAGTTTTTTATTTACACCCCACATCACTTCCGGTTCGAAACGCATTCCCACATCGCCGGAATGCTCCATGTTAAAGAACTTATTCGTGAGTCTTATTCCAAGGGAATTAGCGGGCATATTACTCGCCGGTTCCGTATTAACGTATAACTCCTGGGCTGCTGCAATGCCGGTACCGGCAATGATCGCCACTGCTATCATTATAAATTTCTTCATATACCAAACAAGTATTAAATGGTAACGTGATAAATCCTTCCGGATGCTGCTCCGGTATTGGTTTTACAGCAGTCGCCCATCATGCCTGTTTTATAGCAGGGCATACTTGTTTCGGTACTGAATTTTTTAAACTGTTTGGTAGAAACAAAATCCTTGTCGATCACCGTAATGTTTTTATCACCACTCAGCACCTGGTTCTTTACATCCATAAAGTGCAGGGTACTGCCGGCGAAGCTAACATGTGCATCGTTTTGCACATTTACGGCATCAAAATTAGCAGTCATCACCAGTTTACCTATTGAAAAACCGGCATCTTCCACTTTTGCCTTAATGGCGTCAATATCCACGGGTACCCCTGTTTTGAAGGTTAGTACAAAAGTGGTGTTATCCAGGTCTGTGTCTATTTTATCTACAAAAGGCAGTGATTCCAGTGCTTCATAAGTTGCTTTGGAACACATGGCGCAGGTAAGGCCGGTAGCATGTACGCTGGCTTTTTTAAATTGTGCGTTTGCGCCAAAAGTTAAGCCCAGTGCGAGCATTATAATAGCTATCGTTTTCATGATCTGATTAAATTAAATAAATGAAGAAATTACAGCCGTCGTTTTGTCGTTCCGCGAAAAGCGGGTATTACAAAAACAGCTGAATCAGATCAGGAAAGTGCAGTTTCGAAGGAAAATGGGGGTGGTGGCGATATCTGGCGGATCATGGTGATAGTCACCAACCAGAATTTTTGATAAGGGTAATGCAGGTACGGCTAATATCCTCACCGGCAGCTGCATATTGGTTGTCATGCTAAAGTCCTGCTGCAGGGCTTTGGCAGCCTGATGCGATTCAGTGACTTTACAAAACTTAAATTCATCTTTGCAACAATCCATGCCTTTTGACGGCTTTTTGCATATCCGGCACAGATCCGCCGAGGCATCCTGCCATTCAATGCATGCCAGTTTGCCCATGCAGTAATGCACGTTTACTGCAAACCCGCTGGTAAGCGTGGTGTACAGGACAGCAAATAATATGGCCAGAAAGCGCTTCATTGCCTCAAAGATAAGCGAAAAAGCTGAAAGCCTAAAGCATAAAGCAAAAAGCTATTATGTAGAAGATATACCGCTGTGGTCTTCTACATAATAGCTTTTTGCTTTATGCTTTGCGCTTTCAGCTAATTAATGAACCACCATCTCAACCCCACTCTGAAGGCGAAGTTGTTATAGGGGTATAAAGGAGCTGCGTAGTTATTATTGGTGATAAACGTATTCAGATTTTCAGCGCGTACATAAGCGGAGAAAGATTTAATACGGAAGTTGGCGAATGCTGCAATATCCGGTAAAGGATTACTGATTTTTTGTGAATGCTGATAAATAAACTGACCTGTCAGCGGAGAATAATCATCTGCATAGTAGCCGGTATTGTACCGTGCTTCGATACCTGTGATCAGGTTCAGGTTAGTATATAACCTTTTCTCAAATGCGAAACGGTTACGTGTCCAGAAAGTGGGTACGTTTAACGGTCCGTTGCCATGCAACTGCTGGAAGGCAACGTCTACATACCAGGCAAATGGCGCGATTACAAATTTCTTGCTGAATGTTATCTGCAACAGGTTAAACAGCGAGCCATACTGGTCGCTGTGGTAGTAATCCTTGAAATAAGTGTAGTTCGTGAACAGGAAATAATTCACGGCCAGGGTATATTTCAGTTTTGCGTTATCGGTGGCAAACTGCAGCTGGGTAACATTTTCTTTAGCCAGGCTGGTATTATACCAGGCATCCCGGTTACTGTTAAAGTACTTGTACACGTAAGAAGGCTCGCGGTTTACGTTGTTAACCGACAGGCGTACATCTCCCAAAAGATCATTAATATGCCGGCGTAAGGTACCAGACACGCCGTAATCGCCAATATTCTGGCCTACTACATAAAATTCACCCCTTGCGGAGAAGTCCCATTTCTGGTTACGGGTTTTGTTACGGTATTCCCCGTGTACTGCGAGGTTAGTGAAATTAATATCAGCATCGAGGAAAGTACCGGTAATACTTTCAAACCGCGCACCCAGGTTAATGAAATGCCCCTGGTTACCACGTACCGGAAACTGTATCAGGGAGATGTCGTTGGAAATCAGCTTCCACTTATGCTGCGCATTAACCGTATCGCTGGGAATAAAATTATAATGTTTGGTATAAAACGTTGTATCCGGACTGCTGTCTATAAACCCATAATCATCATTTTGGTAATTAAAGGTGTACTGCACACGGAATACGGGCTCATACCTGTAATAATCGGTGGTATCGTTCACATGAATGCTGTCGCCCCTGCCCCAGTCGTACTGCTGCTGTATGAGGAAGCCTGTTTCCCGGTAGCTGGATTTCACCGGCAGCGTACCGCCGCCAAAGAAAGCGTAGGCCTGGGAGGTGTTATTCCCCAGATTTACCGGCAAACTTTTACGTTGTTTGTAGTTGTTATCCAGCATCAGAGAATCGTACTTAAGCCCTCCATTCTCCCCTCCATTGATCTTATTATAGTAGAAGCTCATGTAGGTATGCGCACGCTTGTTTTTGCTCTGATAACGGGCTGTAAACCGGTAAATATCGTGATTGGTATTCTGGGTACGATAATATCCCGGTGCATTTATTTTGCGATAGTCGAAAGCAAAGTTGAAACGTTCCGTACGATTTTGAGTATGCGATAGTCCGATTACCTGTTCCTGTTTGCTACCTATCAGGTACTGCAGCTCTGTGTAGGGCCGGGTAGTATAGTAAAAGCGGGCATCCTTATGGGAATTGGAATAGATATCGTACGAATGAAAACCGGCATCAAATCCGGGTTTCATCAACGGGGAGTATATCATATTATACGCAGCACCGCCGGTATTACCGGTGGTGGCGTAACTGGAAGGCACCTTCAGATAGTTGGTTTGAAAATCAGCTACAGAAGAATCTATCTTATAATAAGAAGGGTCCCCCAGGACCTGGTAGCTAATAGTCAGCGTATCCAGCTCGTGTTCATGCTTTCCGGTATCCCGTTGCATTTTACTACTACCGCCGCCTCCGCCGCCGCCCATATTATTCAGGCGTCCCGAGTTAAACTGGGCCTTTAATTGATTCCCGCAAAAAAACAGCAGGGCTATGAAAATGAAAATTTGCCTCATCCGAAAGTAACAAAAGCGTTTATAGTTGCCGGATTAATTCACTAAAGATAAGCGTAAGCTTAGGTTCTGCTGCTTTTGCAGCCGCCAGTACTTCTTCATGGGTAATCACATTTTCCTCTTCCCGGATACCGATATCGGTAATCACACTCATGGCAAATACTTTCAGGCCGGCATGTGCCGCCACAATTACTTCAGGCACAGTACTCATACCTACAGCGTCGCCACCGATGATATGCATGTACTTGTATTCTGCCCTGGTTTCAAAGGTAGGCCCCTGCACGCCTACATATACGCCGCTATGTAATGATATATTGTTGGCTGCCGCAATTTTATTGGCAGCATCTATCAGGGTTTTGGCGTAAGGTTCGCTCATATCCGGGAACCGGGGTCCCAGGGTATCTTCATTCTTACCACGCAGCGGATGCTCCGGCTGCAGGTTAATATGATCGCGGATGATCATCAGATCCCCCACATTAAAGGCTGGATTCATGCCTCCGGCCGCATTGGAAATAAATAATGTATGGATTCCCAGTGCCTTCATGACCCGAACAGGAAAAGTTACCTGTTGCATGGAAAATCCTTCATAAAAGTGAAAACGTCCTGCCATGGCCACTACCGGCTTGCCCTGCATGTATCCCAGGATTAATTTACCGGAATGTCCTTCTACGGTAGATTCGGGAAAATGTGGGATGTCGCTGTATGGAATTTCCACGCTACCTTCTATTTCACCGGTCAGGTTACCCAGTCCGCTGCCCAATATGATGCCCGCTACCGGCTTATCTTGCCAGAATTTACTGATATATTCCCCCGCTGCTGTGATCTTTGCTGTTAGTTCACTCATCTGTTTATACATTAATTAAAAGTCGGATTTAAAAAACAAACCCGCGCAAAGTTATTTTTTAATTCACAAATGACTGCAGTTTTATATTTAAATCATAATGACCTAATTTAGCGCCAAATTTTATTCCGATGAACTTACACGAGTACCAGGCTAAAGAACTGTTGAAAAAATATAATGTACCGGTACAGGAAGGCATCCCGGTGGATACCCCTGAAGCGGCTGCGGAAGCATACAAGCAGCTGAAAGTGCAATTTGGTAATGAATTTGCCGTTGTAAAGGCCCAGATTCATGCGGGTGGACGCGGAAAAGGTAAGATCCGTGGTACGGAACAAAGAGGTGTGGCAGTAGGAAAAAATGCAGAAGATATTAAAACCATAGCAGGCAATATACTGGGAGGTACCCTGGTAACCATTCAAACCGGCGATGCTGGTAAACTGGTAAATAAAGTACTGGTAGCCCAGGATGTTTACTATCCAGGTGCTAACCCGGTAAAGGAATTTTACCTGTCTATCCTGCTGGATCGTGCTAAAAGCCAAAATGTTATCATGTACTCCACAGAAGGTGGTATGGATATCGAAGAGGTAGCACACAGCACTCCTGAGAAAATATTTAAAGAGTGGGTTAAACCAAATATGACCCTGCAGCCTTTCCAGGCACGTAACATCGCTTTCAACTTCGGTTTGAGTGGTGAAGCGTTCAAAAACATGGTGAAATTTGTAACCAACCTGTATAACGCATACGTAGGACTGGATTGCAGCATGCTGGAAATCAACCCGCTGTTCAAAACCAGTGACGAGAAAATCATAGCAGTAGATGCGAAAGTAAACCTGGATGATAACTCCCTGATGCGTCATCCTGACCTGGAAGCACTGCGTGATATTTCAGAAGAAGATCCTACTGAAGTAGAAGCCAGCAAATTTAACCTGAACTTCGTGAAACTGGATGGTAACGTAGGTTGTATGGTAAACGGCGCCGGTTTGGCCATGGCTACCATGGATATGATCAAACTGAGCGGTGGCGAACCAGCGAACTTCCTGGACGTAGGTGGTACTGCCAACGCACAAACAGTAGAAGCAGGTTTCCGTATTATCCTGAAAGATCCAAAGGTGAAGGCTATCCTGATCAATATCTTTGGTGGTATCGTTCGTTGCGACCGCGTTGCACAGGGCGTAATCGATGCCTACAAATCTATTGGTAACATCGAAGTTCCTATCATTGTACGTTTACAGGGTACCAATGCTGCAGAAGCAAAAGTACTGATCGAAGAAAGCGGCCTGAAAGTACAGTCAGCAATTTTATTAAGCGAAGCAGCTGCTTTGGTAAATAAAGCAGTAGCATAAGGCTGAAAGCATAAAGCTATTAAAGCGAATGACCTGAGCGGATATTACTCCTTTGCTCAGGTCATTCGCTTTAATAGCTTTATGCCTTATGTTACCTATTCAGTTTAGCCAGTTGCTCATTATATCTGTCAACAGATTCTCCCATGGCCCTGCCTTTGGACAGTAGCCAGGTAAAATATTTCTTCGCCTGCTCTTTATGATTTCTTTCCAGGCACATATAAGCCAGGGAGCTTAATGCCTCCAGGTTGGAGGTTTCAGTCAGCGCCGGTTCTGCCCATTGAATATATAATTCCTTCAGGGATGGATCCTTCTCCATTTCAGCTCCCATATAGAAGATCATATAGCGGATCCGATTGTTGTCACGGTCTTTGTGAGCAATAGCGAATTCCAGGAACGCCTTTCCGTTCTTGCAGATTCTGGACAGATAGTTTTCTGCATAATACATCTGTGCTTCCTGCCAGTCGGCAGCACTATATACAGTTTGCTGCTTTGTTAAAAAGGCGGCAAATGCCTTTTCATCATATTGTTTAGGCAAAGCTGCCATATCCTGTTTCAGCAACCCTTTGAAGATATTCTGGGTAAGGGCACTGCCAAAACGAGCTTCGTAAGCTTCTTTGTTTTTGAGAAAGAACTCCCTGTAATTGTCAGGCAGCTTGCCAGCCACCTGCATGGCTTTAAACACAGACTCTTTAAAATAGTCCTTCTGTGACTGCTTTAACAGGTATTCCCTTACCACTTCTGCAGCCGGATACTTCCGGTCTTTCGCGAAAAAGAAGGTCGTATAAAAGTCCGGATCATCTCTTTTCAGACTGTTACCGAAGCCGGTCAGCGACTCTCCCGCTTTATACTTTTCGACATTGGTTTGCAGGAATTTCAGGAAATCGGGTACTTCCTGGTAGCCCATACCTGTGTTAATCAGTTTACCCTCACCGGAAATAATCAGGTAAGTGGGAAATCCTGTCATGAAATACTTGGCGCACAGCTCTTTTCCGAATTCTTCCTTGAATACGTCATAACCGGTGCATACAAAGTTGTCTTCCATGTATTTTTTTACATCCGGGCGTGGAAATACTTTTACTTCCATGTCTTTGCAGGCATGGCAGCCTTCAAAGTACGTGTCTATAAAAATGGGTTTGTGCTCTTTCCTGGCTTTGGTGGTGAGCTCCTTCCAGGAGCCTTTGATAAACTGGGTGCTATCCTGCGCCAGGGCAGCAAGGGGCAATAGGCCTGCCAATAGCAGTGCTTTAAATGCATACTTCATCGTACTGTTTTTTTAATGGTTTGGTAACGTGAAGCTAATAAATAGGATTATAATGCCCGCAGCAGTTTGTTTATTGGTGGATAAAACATATAAGCGGTTTTATACCATACGAAAAACAAAAGGCCGGTTACTATTGTACCCGGCCTTTTGTTTTATAAGATGAAAATAGCTTTAATCGTTCTTTTTAGGTGGTGCAGGCATAGTGGCCTTTGGCTTATCTTTCTGCTCTTCCTTTTTCGGTGCGGGAGCCGGCGCTGGTTCTGGTTTATCTGCGCCTGGTGTAGCAAAGTCATTGGCATCGCCAGAGCCGTAGTCATCTGCAGAACCGTTACCTACATTTTCTGACTCTGCACCTGGTTTCACATTAGACTCATAATTCATGTAGATATCATCTTCACTCATATTCTGCGGAATCGGGAAATGGTCATTCGTGCTGACTTTCAGTGTTGGATCTGCATATACCTTTTGCATGAAATAAGCCCAGATAGGTAAACCGGTATTGGCACCCTGTCCGATTGCGGTAGTACTGAAGTGGATAAAGTTATTTTCACAACCCACCCAGGCGCCCGCCAATATTTTAGGAGTATAGCCCATGAACCAACCATCGGTGTTATCGTTGGTAGTACCGGTTTTACCCGCTATTTCACCCTGGATGTTATAACGTGAACGGATACGCGCACCGGTACCACCGGGAGCCACTACCCCTTCCATCATTTTCACCATGGTGTATGCCTGCTTTTCGTTGATTACTTCACGTTTTACCGGTGCAAATGTTTCGAGGATGTTACCGTTTCTGTCTTCTATGCGGGTAATATAAATAGGTTTGGTATTAATACCTCTTGCAGGGAACATGGTGTACCCCTGTAACAGTTCATAGAGGGAGATTTCCACCGCCCCCAGGGCAATAGCCGGATATGCCGGGATATCGCTGCTGAAACCCACTTTATTTTTAGCGAAATCCGCAAACGGTTTGGCGCCAATCTGTTTAATCAGATAAGCTGCCACCAGGTTGAGTGATTTGGCCAGCGCTCCGGCCATGGTAATTGAACCACCTGTGCTGCCTTCAGAGTTATGCGGGCTCCAGCCATTAATCGTAATAGGTTCATTTGGCAATATAGTGTTGGCCGAAAAACCATTCATGATCGCAAAGCAATACAGGAAGGGTTTAAAGGTAGAACCAACCTGACGACGGGTTTTAGCCACGTGATCATTTTTGAAATATCGAAAATCAGGTCCGCCTACCCATGCTTTTACCTCGCCACTTTCCGGATCCATGGCCATAAAGCCAGCCTGTAAAATAGCGCGTGTATATTTGATGGAATCCATCGGCGTCATGATGGTATCTATTTCGTTCAGGTCTGGTTCTGTAGAACTTTTCCAGCCAAATACCTTCATGCGGGTGGGTGTGTTGAACACCCTGGCAATCGTAGAATCATCGGCTTCATCATCCTTCATGAATTTATACCTGTCCGATTCTTTCATGTACTGATCCAGGTATTTAGGCCATTTCTTCCAAACGCTGCCGGTTTTAACATCGTTTTGTGCAGAGAGTGATTTCTGCAGCACTGCCAGGTGCTTGGCTACTGCTTCTTCTGCATACAACTGCATTCTCGGGTTGATGGTAGTATATATTTTCAGACCATCACGGTAAAGGTTATATTCTGAGCCATCAGCTTTTTTATGGTTTTTACACCAGCCTTTGAGTTCATCACGCAATACTTCCCTGAAATAAGGAGCCAGTCCTTTGTTGTGGTCAATTTTATTATAGTGCAGTACAATTGGTTTGCTTTTGGCAGATGCGGCTTCTCCGGGTGTAATGAATCCGGCTTTCTGCATATTGTCTATCACCGTATTACGGCGTTCGAGCGCATACTGCGGATTACGGCGGGGATTATAGATGGTGTTTCCCTTCAGCATCCCTATCAGGATCGCGGCTTCTTCTATGGACAAATGACCTGCATCTTTACTGAAGAAGGTTCTGGCGCCGTTTTCTATTCCATATACGTTATCTCCGAAAGCAACTGTATTTAAATACAGGGTCAGGATTTCCTGTTTTGTGAAGTTTCTTTCCAGTTTTACCGCAATAATCCATTCCTGTATTTTCTGAAAAGCACGTCCTACGGGATTACCAGAGCGTTGTTTACCCAGGTTATCTGTTTGCAGATTCAGGGCCAGCTGTTGTGTGATGGTGCTGGAGCCACGTTTTTTACCAATCAGGAGATAAAAAGGAATGGCCAGTGTGCCTTTAGGGTCAATACCGGAGTTATCATAAAACCTGGTTTCTTCAGTTGCTATCAGCGCGTTGATCACATTTTTGGAGATCTCATTATAATCGCTGCTGGAACGATCTACCTGGTAATATTTACCCAAAATGGTACCA
Organism: Chitinophaga sp. RAB17; assembly: GCF_052114225.1. Taxonomy (NCBI): domain Bacteria; kingdom Pseudomonadati; phylum Bacteroidota; class Chitinophagia; order Chitinophagales; family Chitinophagaceae; genus Chitinophaga; species Chitinophaga sp. RAB17. Next base: position 191,296 of record NZ_JBFREI010000012.1, read on the forward strand.
TCGTCCGCAATCACTTCTGCTGCCAGCGCTGCACGGGGATTTTCCAGTTCTTCCATGGAAGGCATACTGCCGATTACACGGAAATTAATGAGTAAAACAAAGAGAACAAGTAATGCTAAGATACCAAAAGCCACCCGCCACAATATTTTCACCGATTTTTTCATGCGCTTATATAATTTGTTTTATGGCCAAATTGCCTGATCCTTTAAATGAATGGCAATTTATTACTATCTGTTGGCTATATATGTAAATTTTTCAATAAAGTTCAACTGCAATAAACAAGCCTGTTTATAAGCGTTTGACCGACAAAGCTATTTAAATTTCCAAAAATACTTACTGGGTCACATAAGTTTCTGTAAAAAACTTACGATACCCGGCCAGGTCTTTGGTACTATTCAGCAGGATAAAGTTATCTCTCGAAATAACGAAGAAATGGTATTCTGTAGGCCGGATCCGCGGAATGATGTTGGCAGGTGCAGCATCCCTGATTTCGTCAAAGTACTGCAGTGCCTTATCCTCATTGGGGAATATCCTGAAAATGAGCATCACATCATTGGGGGTCAGCACAAAGCTGCCGACTTCAATTTTATCCGAGGCATGCTTGGCCGAATTATAGCGGGTAAACTGATTCAGTCCTTCATCCATGAGTTCTTTTGACACCCGGTCAAAGGAAAGTACTACAAAGAATGGGTTATCAGCATTTATTTTATAAGGAGTTACCGGTTTTACGGGGGCAATAGGCACAATAGGTGCGGGCAATGGCGTTACCATACCTGCGGCTATTTTGGACGAATCGGCCCGCGTTTTGGCTACATTCAGTTTATCGGCCAGTACCGGCTGTGGATTTTGCCAGGGATAACGCATGGTGATATTTTCATCCAGCAGCTGTCCGTTGGCATCTTTCTTTCTTACCTCCAGTTTAGCCAGGTAGTCAGTGAGTTCTGCGCGATGATCCAATGCATCCATCAGGGCCTGGGCCTGTAAACGGATAGGCTCATCGGCAGCATATTTGGTCAATACGGCCTGTACTGCCTTACGTGACAGTTGCAGCGAGTCTGTTGCAAAAAGGGTATCCGTTTTAACAATCAGCATAGCTTCCAGCAAATCGAACTTGGGTTTAAGGAAACTAAAGCCGAAAGTGCTGTCGGCCCTTTGTTTCATAGCCATGGATCCTGCATAGTCGCCATTCCGGAAAGCAGTATAGGCAGAATCGTAAGCTGCGCTGATCTGTTTCTTTTTGGCAACATCTACATCGTTATTCAATCCACCGGAACGGATAATGTCTGCGAAGTTGGTATTACCATACTGGTTCAATACCATCGTTTTATACTGGTTAGCCTGTGCGGTATGATTCAGTTTACTATTCCATATATAAAGCGAATACAATACTTCCGGTTTGCGCGGATGATCCGGGAAAAGGAGCAGCAATGAGTCATAGGTTTCTATGGCCAGTGGGTAGTTCTCCAGTTTATCGTGATATAGTTTACCCAGATCAAACCAGGCATCTTTTACTGCTTTTTCGGAAGCGGTGAGTTTTTCCGGTGTCAGTGGCAAGCCGGCAGCCAGTAAGTCCACGCTTACACTATCCGGAGGCACACCCTTGGCGGCAGCGTTTTTACTTTCTTCTGCTATTTCAATAGGTGCGTTGCTGTTAGCTGCATTCACCACACCGTTCTGGCTACGGCGCCAGTTATCGCCGGGTTGGCGGCTACCCCATCTGCGTTTAAATTCTGAGTAGCCTGCAGATTTACTGCTGGCATTGTAAAAATACCAATCGCCTTTCTCTTCCTTAGGTCTATAAGCCCCACCGCCTGTCATACCCATCGCGTTCACATCGAGTGGATTAGCAGCAGAAAGTGCATCTTTCTTTTTCTTGTCGGCTGCTTCATTTTTGAGTGTAGCCGCCATTTTCGAGAGGAGTATGTTACGATCGGAAGGCGACATGGCAGCAATTTTCTGCAGACTGTCTTCCCGGTGAATGATATCCAGTTTAGCCACTACATCTGACAGTACTTCTTTGCGGACGTTTACAGTGGCCGCATCAATGAAGTCTTTGTTCATGGTGCCGGCGGTGCTGTCGTAATATTTTTTAGCGTCCGGATAATTACGCAGATCGTAGTAAATATCTGCCATCCCTTTATAGGTGATGGTACGTTGCATGAGGTTATCACTGGGTACTTTCAGTGATTGCTTCATGTAGCCGATGGCTGCATCCGGATCTTTGGGATATACCAGGGTACCCATGGTATAGTAAATACCATCACGGAACCTGGAGAAGCGTTGCTTTCTCAGCATATGATGAAGGCCGGCAATGCTTTTTGCGATATCGCCGGTTGTTTCTGCATTTGTTTTAGCGATTTGCAACCTGGCCTGGAAGTCCATCATCGGATCGGGTTTCATGCCAATCACATTACGGAACTGCTCCAGGGCGGAATCCGGGCGGTGCTGCTGTACATAGAGCTGACCGAGGATATAGGACATCCTGGCCCTGGCTACCCGGTCGTGGCTTTTATCTATGGCCAGTTGCAGGGGCTCTATGGTTTCGGGATATCTTTTCTGTATATAATTGCTATAGGCGCGTACTTCCGCCAGGCCACCATCGAGGCGGTGCGGGAAATGCGGGTCGTTATTGAGTAAGTTAAGGAGGGCCTGTACCTCGTCGTATTCCTTTTGTTCGAGGAGGGTTCTGGCTCGCCAAAGGAAAGCGTCGTTACGGGCTTTCACATGTTTAAAGCGACCAAAGAAACCTTTTCTTTTTTCGTTGGTGGCAATAGAGATCTGATCATTTTCACGGGCACCCACTACGGTTTTATATTCCGATTTCTGTTTGGGGGCGAAAGTGATATTGATATACTGGAATGTTTTATTGGCGTTTTCGAGGTCCCCTTCATAGAAATAGGCGCGTCCCATAAGCAGGAAGCAGTCATCGATCCATTTGCCGCGGGGGTCATGGAGCTGAATACCCATGGAGGTTTTGTCTATTACAGAGTCAAGTTCTCCTTTGCTGAATCCCTGGCTTTGCAAACTGTAAGGATAGAAAGGCAGCAGCATATTATAGTTATCCTGGCCATCGCGGTTAGCGGTTCTTACTACCCTGTCGAGTTTCTGTTTGGCATGAAAATAATAGTTGAAGCGCGTGGCCATGTTCTGGAAAAACTTTCGTTTCCAGTTCCATTTCTTTTTTTCCAGCATTACTTCGGAGGGGGGGCGCCGGTCCTGTACACGAGGCTCCTTAGGTTTAAAAAGGGGCTTGGCAACAGGTCTGTGTTGCTGATTATCGGGGGCCTGGCTTTGGGAATTTGTTTGCTGCGGCTGCTTTTGAGGCTTGTTCTGTGCCCAGACCGCCGGTAAACCCAGGCAAAACGACAATATAAAAAATCCCAGATATTTAAGTAGCAGTTTGATGCAATTCATGGATGCCAGGGTGTATAGGCTAAATATATATAACTTACAGTTTGAAAAAATATTTTAAAGATAGGATAAAATAGTTGATTCACTGCTCGTCCCGCAGAAGTGTCTGCTACTTTTTTCTGGTGGCGGATATCTTTTAATCCGCTGGTTTTCAAATAAAAAATGTCATTTCTTTATAGAATCCTCAAAACACCCTTCCCTATTTTACAATAATGATTAACTTTAGCCCGCCTTAAAAGGAATAAATTTCTTTAAGTAGTACCACAAACATGGCCAAGAAGGGGAATAAAAACAACAGAAGAAGCCTGGAAAAACTCAGTCATAAGTACCGTTTGGTGATTATGAATGACGATACCTATGAAGAAGTAACATCGTTCAAACTCTCCCGGATGAGCGTGTATATTGCTTTCAGCACCCTGTTTGTATTACTGGTAGCTATTACGGTAGCCACCGTGGTATTTACGCCTTTACGCTATTATATACCCGGTTATGGAGATTTGAAACAACGTAAGGAATTTATCCATCTCAAAATGCGGGCGGACTCATTAGAAACAGCCATTAATGCCCGCGACCAGTATCTGAAGAATATTAAACAGGTGATCAACGGAGAATTTACCGGAAAACTCGATACCACCATGTTAAAAGTGCCAGCTGTAGATAACAGTACTTACTAATTTTCTATTATTTAAATATTTAAGTGATCAATGTTGACGTGAATGCGGCGTGAAATATCTAAATACATAAAGACCAAAATATTTACATATTTTATTTATATTACATCACTAAACTTGAAAAACCTGACTCCCTATGTTTAACAACAATCAGAAATCGAAAGGTGACAACAAATCCATGTTGCCTACATCCACTGTTAACATTATTGGCAATGGCACGACTATCCAGGGTGATATTGTGTGTGAAGGCGACATCAGAATTGATGGCCAGGTAAATGGACTGGTATCTACCAAAGCGAAGATAGTGGTAGGTCCTGAGGGTGATATTGTTGGCGACCTGGTATGCCAGAGCGCAGATATCCTGGGGAAAGTAACCGGTATTATCAAGGTAGAAGAGCTGTTGTTCCTGAAAGGCAATGCGTTGGTAAAAGGCGATGTTTACACTGCTCATTTTGAAATGGAGCCTTCTGCTAAGTTCAATGGCCGTTGCTACATGGACGATCAGCAGCCGGCAGATAATCAGAAACATGGAAAATCCGTCCTCCAGGAAGCCGAATAATCGTAATCCTTTATTACGCTACGCCGGGTTGGCCTTTCAAATGATGGCCACCTTAGGTTTGGGTGTGTTTGCAGGTTATAAACTAGACCAGCGGATCGGCTGGCGGTTCCCTGTATCCCTTATCATTTTTTCTTTAATTGCATTAGCCATACTTTTGTGGCAAATTATAAAAGACACCCGACGGCATGAGTGATAGATTTTTTATACGGTTATTCGCAGTTTTTGGAATTCTTAACGGACTCATTATTATATTCAAAGCACAGTTACTGGGCCTTGGCACACATACAAATGTGCTGATGACGGGCAACGTGCTCATGGCAATTATATCCCTGGTGTCTTATCTGATGGGCCGCCAGGGACTCGCTTCCTCCAATCATCATGCATTTATCCGGGCTGTTTACGGCTCTACCCTTGCAAAACTCTTCCTTTGTGTAATAGGTGTTGTTGTCTATGTGCTTATTTATAAGCCCAATGTCAGCAAGCTGACTATTTTCATGCTGTTGTTCCTGTACCTGGTGTATACTGTATTTGAAACACTCAGTCTTTTCCGGCTGACAAGGCTAAAAAAATAATCTATTTGAAAAAAGAGGCGCCCCTGAATGCTTTAGCGTCCTACTTACCCGAAGGCACCTTCGGCCAGGTAATGGATTTTCTAACCACCTACAAGGTACATCTGACCGTTACCCGTGAACGGTCCAGTATACTTGGCGACTACCGTCACCCTGATGGACAGGGTAAAGGACACAGGATCAGCATCAATGGTTCCCTGAATAAGTATGCCTTTCTGCTTACGCTGCTGCATGAAATTGCACACCTGACCACCTTTAACAAATATGCCAACCGCGTGGCATCACATGGAAGAGAATGGAAACAGGAGTTCACTTTTATATTGCATGGATTTGTAGGTAAAAGCCTGCTGCCACCAGATGTGGAAATGGCTGTGCGTCAAAGCATGACGAATCCGGCTGCCAGCTCCTGTGCAGATGAAAACCTGATGCGGGTGCTGAAGAAGTATGATCTGGAGAAAGAAAATCACTTTTTTATAGAGCAGGTGCCTCTAAATGGTATGTTTAAAACCAAAGACGGGCGTGTATTCCGGCGGGGAGAAAAAATAAGAAAACGCTACCGCTGTGAAGAGGTAGCGTCTCACCGATGGTATCTTTTTAGTCCCGTATATGAGGTGGAACTCGTTGCCTAGCCCTTCTCCCCTACATAATGTAATACCGGGAAAGCCATCGCACGATCAATCAGCTGTATTTCCAACTGCAGAATGCTGGCTTCTGAGGCAGCCTGTAACTTAGGTGCATCATCTGTAGGCTTGTGATAATCATCGTGTCCGCCGGTATGGAAAAACATTACGGGAACACCATTCACATAAAAGTTATGATGATCAGAAGCGCCTTTGCCGGCAGCATCTGTAAAGAATTTAATGCCTGGTTGCTGTACATCCTTGAAAACAGCCGGCCATTCTTCTGCGCTGCCATAACCTCCTATACCAATACCTCTTTCCGGATTATAGCGGCCGATCATATCCATATTGAGCATAAAATGCGTCTTGTCTAATGGCATCAACGGATGGGCAGTATAATGCTTAGAACCCTGTAAGCCCAGTTCTTCTCCTCCAAATGCTATAAAAAGAAAATTAAATGGCTCCTTCCCTTTATTTTTCACGTAATGACGCGCCAGTTCCAGCAAACCCGCTACACCGGAAGCATTATCGTCTGCCCCGTTATGGATGGCTCCTATCGGGTACTTTCCATCAAATAAAGCAGCTGTACCCAGATGATCGTAGTGCGCACCAATGATAATCGTGCGTGCGGCACCGTTATCCAGGAAACCAATGACATTGCGGCTCGGAATATCCTTATGCGCTTTTTTATCGAAGGTAAAATCCTGGAAATAGCTACTGCCATTTACGGTTTGCAGGCCCAGTTTCTTAAACTGTTTTGCCACATAGCGGCTGGCCTTCATGCCTCCTTTTTCTGCGGTCCCCCTGCCTTTCAGCTTATCGGAAGCCAGATAATTAACGATGCCCTGAATCCGGGCGGCATCAGGAATGGTATCCTGTGCGAGTGCGCCCGTGTAGATGCCCGCGGCGCACATAAATAATAACCAACTCTTCTTCATATCCGTTCAAAAATAGAGAAGGCTTCCTTAATGGGAAGCCTTCTGCTAAAAATTATGTTTGAATTGTTCAGATTGTATTAATCCTACTTTTTCTTTGGCTGTTGTTGCATTCCCTGCTGGCGCTTCTGCACTTCTTCCAGTTTCTCCTGCCATTTGGATTTGCTCTTCGGTTTCTTCTTGTTTTCCTGGATCTGTGCGTGGATTTTATCATGGTTAATGATAAACTTCTGAATAACAAACTGCAACAGGATACTGATCACGTTGGACAGGAAGTAGTAGAAGGTTAATGCCGCAGCAAGACGGTTGAAGATACCCAATAACATGATAGGCATTACATATGGCATGTACTTCATTACCGGGTTGCTTTGATCGGTCATTCCACGGTTGTAGAACGCCAGGATCAAGCTGGTAATGGTCATGAGGATGGTGAACAAACTCACGTGACCACCATAGAAAGGAATGTCGAACGGCAGGTTCAGGATAGAGTCGTAGGTAGACAAATCCTTCGCCCACAGGAAGCTTTCCTGACGCAGCTCAATGGAAGACGGGAAGAAGCTGTACATCGCTACCAGGATAGGCAGCTGCAGTAACGCTGGTAAACATCCTCCTAACGGGTTTACACCGGCGCTCTTAAACAATTTCATCTGCTCTACACCAAAGCCTTGCTGATCATCACCAAATTTAGCTTTCAGTTCATCAATTTCTGGTTTCAGCACTTTCATTTTAGCCTGAGATACATAACTCTGGTAAGTGAAAGGCGCTATCAGCAAGCGGATGAAGAGGGTGAGCAGGATAATGATGATACCATAGTTACCTATAAATCCGCTGAGGAAGTTAAACACCGGGATAATAATAAAGATGTTTACATACTTCACGAAAGCGAAGATACCAGTACCCAGCGGGATGATTTTCTGTAACCCAATATCAAATGATTTCAGCGTTTTATAATGGTTGGGACCATAATAAATCTCTATTGGGAAAGAGAAGTCATTTGCGCGGTTATACGGAATCTGTATGGTGCTAAATGTCTGACCTACGATATTAGGGCTTTCAGGTACTTTGGTATTTACATCCGCGTTATTGAAAAGCGCTCCTTTAGCGATCAGGGTAGTATTAAAGAACTGCTGTTTTACGCTCACCCATTTGATTTTGTGATCCAGCTTTTCGTGGCTGGTACGGTTCAGGGTGAAGTAATCATGTTTGTCATTTTCCAGCATATAGTGCACCTGGTTGTTCAGGCGCTCGTTCTGCATATCATGTTCCTGTTTTTCGTCCTGGCTGTTCCATTGCAGGGTCAGATAGTTCTGATTGCCCGGGAGCAGTCCCTGCATACCTACTGCATGGATGGTATAGTCTACCACATAGCTGCCAGGTTTGAGGGCATAAATAAATTCCAGGTATGCAGCAGGGTTGCTGGTATTGAGGCGGTAAGCGATAGACTTTACGCCACCTGCCAGCTCCTGAGGTTGTCCGGCGGTAAAGAACAGATCAGCACTATTCAGTACTTTGGTTAAACTGGCTGGCACTTCAACAGATAAACGATCGAATGAGCTTTGCAGCAGCATTAATGGAGCACCATCATACGTTTTGTATTGTTTCAGTTGTACACTTGCTGGTTGTCCTCCTTTATTGGAAAAGGTGATTTTCACCACATCATTTTCCAATACGGTGTTTTGCACATTGCCGGTGGCGGCAGCGGCAAAAGTACCAAACTCTCCACTCAACAGTGCCTGATGAGCTGAGTCCAGCTGACCACCATTCGCAACAGCAGCAAGACTTGCTGTATCTGCAACCGGAGTAGTTTTAGGCTTGTTAAGTTCTGCTATGGAATCTTGCCTGGCTTTTTCCCTTGCGGCTCCTGCCTGTTGTTTCTGGTTGAAGAATATATATCCTACCAACAAAACGCCCAACAGTAAAAACCCAATGACCGAATTTCTATCCATGAAATGCAATTAAAATTTAGGCAGCAAAGGTAAGCATGATTTTATGAATTGACCATGCTTTTTAGGTGAAACCCCTGTTAATTGCGGTTAAAATAATAAATAAGTAAAGGAAATGTGTATATAATTGAGGATCAGGGCGAGTTTAGCCTTTGGCTGCTGGCTTTTAGCTTTTAGTAAAAATGCAGCGAAGGACATACTATGATCCTCGCTGCATTTTTACTAAAAGCTAACTGCTAAAAGCTAAAAGCTATTTCACTATCGATTCTTCCAGTTTCGCTTTACCATTCTTGCTTTCAGCGTATTGCTTGGCAGCTTTGATAAAGGATACAAATACCGGCGCAGGGCTTTCCACGGTACTTTTCAGTTCCGGATGGAATTGAACACCTACGAAGAACGGATGTGATGGCAGCTCTATAATTTCAACGAGGCCACTTTCCGGGTTTTTACCGGAGAGTACCAATCCGGCTTCTTCAAAATCTTTGAGGAAGTCGTTATTAAATTCATAGCGGTGACGATGTCTTTCGCTGATGGTGGTTTTGCCGTAAATTTCTTCTGCTTTGGTGCCAGGAGTAAGTTCGCAGCTATAAGCGCCTAAACGCATGGTACCACCTTTAGCAGTTACTTTCTTCTGCTCTTCCATCAGGTTGATTACCGGGTGAGCAGTATCAGGATTCATTTCTACGGAATGTGCATCTTTCCAGCCGAGTACATTACGTGCGTATTCCACCACACTCATCTGCATACCCAAACAGATACCGAAGAAAGGCAGCTGATTTTCGCGGGCATACTGAATAGCTACTATTTTACCTTCAATACCACGGTGACCGAAGCCCGGAGCTACCAGGAGCCCATCAAGGTTTTTCAGTTTTTCGCATACATTTTCAGGTGTCAGGTGCTCAGAGTGAATGTTTTGTACAATTACCTTGCATTCGTTCAGGGAACCAGCGTGAATAAAGGATTCCAGGATGGATTTGTAGGCATCCTGTAATTCCACATATTTACCGATCAGACCGATGGTCACTTTGGATTTCGGATATTTCAGTTTATCCAGGAATTCGCGCCACTTAACGAGTTCAGGCTCTTTTTCTACAGGTAATCCCAGTCTTTTCAGCACGGAAACGTCCAGTTTCTCGCGCATCATTTCCAGGGGTACTTCGTAAATAGTAGGCACATCGTTGGCTTCAATCACCGCATCTACCTGTACATTACAGAAGAGGGCGATTTTCTTTTTCAGATCGCGGTACAGTGGTTCTTCTGTACGGCAAACGATGATATCCGGATGTACGCCATATTCGCTCAACAGGCGTACAGAGTGTTGCGTAGGTTTGGTTTTCAGCTCTTTAGCCGCACGCAGGTACGGAATGAGCGTGAGGTGTACTACCAGGCAATCTTCTTCTCCCAGTTCCCATTGCAACTGACGAACTGCCTCAATGTAAGGGAGTGATTCGATATCACCCACGGTACCACCGAGTTCAGTTATCACGATATCGAATTTACCATCTTTGCCCAACAGGAGAATACGGCGTTTGATTTCGTCCGTGATGTGAGGGATTACCTGCACGGTTTTACCGAGGTAGGCACCTTCTCTTTCTTTGTTGATAACAGTCTGATAAATACGGCCTGTAGTAACATTATTGGCCTGGGACGTAGGCGTATTCAGAAAACGCTCGTAGTGTCCAAGATCCAGATCGGTTTCTGCGCCATCCTCCGTTACATAACATTCACCATGTTCATAAGGGTTTAACGTACCCGGATCCACATTGATATATGGATCAAATTTCTGAATAGTCACTCTAAAGCCGCGTGCCTGCAATAATTTTGCAAGTGAAGCAGCTATAATTCCTTTACCCAAAGAAGATGTAACACCTCCTGTAACGAAGATATATTTTGCCATAAAAACTAAAATTCAGCTTAGAATACTTGACCTATAAACGGGGAAGTGCCGGACTGCATTTGGTGTAAAACCGATCAAGTAAACAACTTCCGAAGGTCATGCAAAGTTACACAAATTTGCTTCGCTCCCAAGTTTTTTACACAATCGCTTTATTTGTTTGTTAATTTTTGGGAGAATATGTTCAGCTCTCATCACTTATCTACAGGGCGTTTTAAAGAATTTTCAAGTACGGGAAATTATTTGTTAAAAACCTTTATCCGGCACGCTTACTTCCGGAAATGTCTACACAACTATAAATATATAAACAGTAAATTTGCGTCCGAAATACATAAAAGATGACTTTAACGCCAAAGAGAGCTCAAGACTCACTGATACAGATGACCGAACTGGTTTTACCGAATGATACCAATACCTTCGGTAACCTGATGGGGGGTCGTTTGATGTACTGGATGGACATTGCAGCCGCACTGGCCTGCATGAAACACTGCAGTGCGCCCGTAGTAACTGCTTCTGTAGATAATATTTCCTTCGAAAATCCCATTAAACTGGGTAATGTGGTACATATTGAATCTAAAGTAAGCCGCGCCTTTAAAACTTCTATGGAAGTACATATGAGAGTATGGGGAGAAGATCCGGTGCAGCAATACCGCTATAAATCCAACGAGGCTTTCATGACATTTGTAGCCCTGGATCCTAATGGCAATTCCAGACCGGTTCCTGGTATTATTACAGATACAGAAGAAGAAAAAAAATTATATGAAGGTGCATTGCGTCGCCGTCAGCTCAGACTGATCCTTGGTGGCAAAATGAAACCGGAAGATGCAGACGAATTAAAAGCGCTGTTTTTCGAAAAGATCTAGTTTTGTTAGGGATCGCCAAAGGCGATCCCTTTCTTACATTTCCCCCTCCCACTCTTTATAAAACCGCTCCAGGAATAATTCCATAAAAGCATGTCTTTCTGCTGCCAGCTCTTTACCGGTAGTTGTATTCATCCGGTCTTTCAACAGCAATAACTTTTCATAAAAATGTGTAATGGTGGGCGCCGTACTATTTTTATATTCTTCTTTCGTCATCTGTAGATTAGGCTGTATCGCCGGATCGTAAATCAACCGGTTCTTAAACCCACCGTAATTAAATGCCCTGGCAATACCCATGGCACCAATAGCATCCAGTCTGTCGGCGTCCTGCACCACCCCTAATTCTGTTGAATAAAATTTGACTTTCTGGTTGCCGCCTTTGAAAGATATATGACGGATAATATTTTCTACATGTGTGATGATATCCGCCGGCACCGCCAATGTTTGGAGGAATGCCACTGCTTTTGCTGGTCCTATACTTTCGTCTCCGTTATGAAATTTTGAATCGGCGATATCATGTAGCAGCGCACCAAGTTCCACTACCAATGGATCTACCTTTTCTTTTGTGGCAATATGCCTGGCTTGTTGCCATACCCGATAAATATGCCACCAATCGTGGCCTCCTTCTGCCCCTGCTAATTCCTTCTTCACAAAATCTACGGTTGCTGTAATTATTTCCTGTTGATTACTCATAAGTACAATGATATCCAATTTCCGGGATTTCATAAAAGCAAAAAAAAACAATATTATTACCTGACTTGTTAAATGAAGTATGCTACAGATTAAGCGCATTTATGAAGATTATGCAGATACAGATGGCTACCGCATCCTGGTAGACCGGTTATGGCCCAGGGGTATATCTAAGGAGCGGGCGCATGTAGATGAATGGGCAAAAGAAATAGCGCCCAGCAACGAACTTCGCAAATGGTTTCACCATGACCCAGCGGAGTTTGCTGAATTTAAAACAAGATATTTACATGAATTACAGGAGAAAAAAGAATTGTTGGCCGCTATTAAAAAGAGAGCGCAACATCAGCGGGTAACACTGTTATACGGGGCTAAAGACGAAACAAACAACCAGGCACAGGTACTGCTGGAATTGCTTAAAAAATAATTATACACCTTCACTTTCGGGCTTTACCAGTACATCCGTAATACTGTTCAGCTTTCTTACCTTACTGGCAAAATCGCCGCTTAGTTTATCACGGATCTGTGATAATTTGTTCAGCACTTCATCCAGTGTATCCGGAATCGCTTCCTGTAATACCTGTTTGAGGCGTTTGGCGATGGTAGGTGATTTACCATTGGTAGAAATGGCAATCTTGAGGTTTCCTTTTTTTACGATAGAGCCCAGGTAAAAATCACAGAGTTCAGGGGTATCGGCCACATTGATCAGCACTTTGCTGCCTTTAGCTTTTTCCCATACATGATAATTAAAGGCTTTGTCGTTAGTAGCAGCTATTACCAGGTCTTTCCCCAGCAAGTCACCACAGGAAAACGATTTTTGAATCAGGGTAATATTGGGATACTGGTGCGTAATTGCTTCCAGTTCAGGCAAAAAATCCAATGACACAACTGTAATGGTTGCCTGGGGGCAATTTTCCAGCATGGCATTGGCTTTTTCCAGTCCGATATTACCACCGCCTACAACGAGTACATGCAGACGGTGCAATTTGAAAAACACCGGGAATAACTGATTTTCTTCCATTATACGGCAATTTTAAGTTCCTCTGAAACCTTGCTCTTTAAGGCCTGGAAGGCTTCGTGGAAACTTACCACTTCACCGATTACCAGTACCGCAGGGTTATGCAGATCATGCGTAGCGGCTATTTCCAGGAGATCTTCCACATTTCCCACACCCATTTTCTGGGTGGGTAAAGTGCCATTCTGAATAATAGCAGCGGGGGTATGCCCCTTTCCTGCTGCGCTGTAGATCTGTGCAATTTCCGACAGTTTGCTCATCCCCATCAGGACAATGACGGTAGTATTGGCCCTGATAGCGTGATCCAGGTCACGGGATAAATTTCCGTTTTGTGTGTTACCGGTAATTACCCAGAAACCTTCACTTACATTGCGTGCTGTTACCGGAATTTTGTTAACACCAGGTACAGAGATCGCGCTGGAAATACCAGGTATTACTTCTGCAGTAATCCCAAACTGCTGAGCAAAGGCAATTTCCTCCTGGCCGCGACCGAATACAAAGGAGTCGCCTCCTTTCAGGCGTACCACGCTACCATAAGTTAGTGCATATTTTACAATCATCCTGTTTATTTCATCCTGTGAGTAAACGTGCATGCCTGCGCGTTTACCTACAAAGCGACGAAGACAGTTAGCCGGCGCATGGTCCAGCAATTCGTTGCTGGACAATGCGTCATAAAGGATTACCCGGGCGTTCTGAATGGCCTTTAACCCCTTAACAGTGATCAATTCCGGATCCCCTGGGCCTGCACCTATCAATGTGAGTTTGGGTTGTATATTTTGCATGAGTTGGTCTTGTTTTGATGAATGAATAATTACGCCTGTACCAGTTCGCTGGTTTTCTGACGGTACACCTGTGCTGCGTTGTAAAAAGATTGCGCCTGTTCGAAATAGGTTTTCGCAAAACTTTCTGTAGCCTCGTTGCTGTTGATTTGCAGTACTGTAGTTTTGAAATCGGATTCAAAGCTGAATTTACCGGTAGTTACAAAGTGTTTATCGAAATCGTTGATGATACCAATTTGTGTATTACCACTTACCGCTTCACCCAGCAACAGGGCTTTTGCTCCCTGCACGAAAGAAGAGTAAGCGTGATAGATACCATCTGAATAAGCACCTTTGATGATAGCAACGCTGCTCAGTTCCAGTTTTTCTTCTGCTTCCAGCAGCAGTGTAGCTACCAGGTCAATGATCACACCAGCGCACTCCCCTACACCAATAGCCGTAGCATAATCCTGTGCCTGACCCCAATCCACGAAATCGCCGGCAGTAACAGCGCTGAGGTCTGCCAATGGTTTCAGCAGTTCATAAAAATATTTTTCTCCCTGGCGATCGTAATATTCATTAAACAATTCATTTTCCAGTCCATTGATTTCGTAGTCGTGCAACAGGCTGCGTAATACGTCCGGACCACGGCGGCTGGGCACTTTGATCACTTTATCTGCCACACGGCCTACGCCATCGCCTACGATACCACCACCCAGGAGTACCTGCAGGGCTGGTAATACTTTACCGGCGGCTTTCATGGAACTGCCATGGAAACCAATGCTGGCAATACCGTGCTGACCGCAGGAGTTCATACAACCGCTGATCTTTATTTTGATGTCTTTATTATATACCAGGTCCGGGAATTCATCAGTAATTACGTTTTCCAATACTTTGGCAATACCCGTGCTGCTGGAAATACCCAGGTTGCAGGTGTCGGTGCCGGGGCAGGCAGTAATGTCTGCGATACTGTCGAACCCAGGTTCTGCAAAGCCTGCATCTTCCAGTACGCTGAAAACGTAAGGCAGATTTGCCGGCTGAATAAATTTCAGCAATAATCCCTGGTTGGCAGTTACCCTTACATCGTCTGCAATTACCGGGCGGAGGGCTTCTATCAGCTTGCGGCTGATAGCGGATCCGATATTACCCAGCGTAATTTTCACGTACGCACCATAGTAACCTTTTTGTTTTTGTTCAAAGGTGTTGGTGGCTTTCCACGCTTCGTATTTTTTAGGATCTTTTATGCTGTAAGCAGGTACAGGAACGGGTGCCGGAGGAGTAGTAGCTACCCATGCATCGGCATCTACCGGTACACTTTTTACCTTTACTGCTTTATATTCTTCTTTAATGAGACGTTCAAATTCTTCCATTCCTATCTTCTGG
Source organism: Chitinophaga sp. RAB17 (assembly GCF_052114225.1). Lineage (NCBI taxonomy): Bacteria > Pseudomonadati > Bacteroidota > Chitinophagia > Chitinophagales > Chitinophagaceae > Chitinophaga > Chitinophaga sp. RAB17. Next base: position 206,601 of record NZ_JBFREI010000012.1, read on the forward strand.
ATGAGGAATTTCATGCGGGCTTTATTCCTGCTGGTTCTTTCCCCGTAGCGATCAAATACGCGCAGTACATTCTCGATATAAGGAATGAGCAGATCTGTTTCGAGGAACTCGTATACGGTTTTAGCGAGGAAGGGTTGTGCGCCCAAACCGCCGCCTACCAATACTTTGAAGCCACGTACTTCTTTGCCGTCTATAATTTTAATTTTAGGAATCATGCCGAAATCGTGCATAAACGACCAGGCAGTATCTTTTTCAGAGGAAGAAAAAGATATCTTGATTTTACGTCCCATTTCCTGACTTACCGGGTTGCGGAGGAAGTAGCGGAAAGTAGCATCTGCGTAAGGCGTTACATCAAATGGTTCTTCCGGATCAATACCGGCGCGGTCTGAAGCGGTTACGTTACGTACGGTATTACCACAGGCTTCGCGGATGGTGATATCATCCAGCTCCAGTTTAGACCACATTTCGGGTGTTCTTTCCAGGCTTACGTAGTGAATCTGCACATCCTGGCGGGTGGTCAGGTGAAGATTACTGGTAGCATATTCATCAGAAATTTCAGTGATACGGTTCCATTGCTGCAAGGTCATTTTACCGTATGGTAATTTGATGCGCACCATTTGCACACCAGGCTGACGCTGACCATACACACCTCTTGCCAAACGGAGGCTACGGAATTTTTCATCCGAAATGGCGCCTTCGCGGAACAGGCGAATCTTCTTCTCCAGGTCTATAATATCTTGTTCTACTATCGGATTTTCTAGTTCTGTTCTGAAGCTTTGCATAAAATGTATTTTCAGGTGGTGGTAAAAGCAATTTTTGTTCTTCTGGTTGGGGATGTTGGTCGTTTTCCCTTAAAATCAAAGGCCCCCGGATATTTGCGGAGGCCTCGTATAATGATGATTTACAGTAAGCTGATCACTGGTATTCTTTATTACACGCGCCTCGCAGGTGTTGTATTACAACAACTATTACTGCGACACATTTTCAATTCATTACCCATATTCCCTATAATTTTAGTAGAGTAATACAAAGATAGAAATGCAGGCCATCTTTCCAAAACTTTTTTAGGAATATAATAAGGCCCCCAAAAGGGGGAAATTGGCGGGTGGTGCGGTACCGCGTGAAAAAATTGACGGGAACAGGCTACTGCAAAGGGATTAGCAAGCGCGGGATGGTAAAAAGGTGCAGTGGGGTGATAACCAAATTTTATCCGGTATAACTTTTTGTTATAGGAGATCAGGATAAGGAGCGCTATTTCGGGCGGGCGGAGCCTGATTTCTTCCCTTTCGGGTGTTGGCCGGCCAGGGGAGAAATGCAAATTGGAGCACCTTACTTACTGCCATCTCCCCGCATAACTTCTTATCTTTGCCGCGCATAAAAGATGGATGTATATGATAGATACGGTAATATTTGATATGGATGGCCTGCTGATAGACTCTGAACCGCTGTGGGGTATTGCTTTACGGGAAGTATTTGCCACGGTGGGTGTTCAGCTTTCTCCTGAGCTGACGCATTTAACCACCGGCCTGCGGACCAAAGAAGTGGTGAGTTACTGGCATAACTATTATAAGTGGGAAGGAAAAGGTGCAGAACAGGTAGTGAATGAAATTATAGACAGTGTAATTGCGAAGATCATCGCGGAAGGTGCGGCTATGGAAGGTTTGCATTATATCCTTCAGTATTTTAAGGAGAAGGAATTCAAAATAGGGCTGGCTTCCTCTTCGCCCCTGCGCCTGATCAATGCGGTACTGGAACATTTGCAGATCAAAGACGCTTTCCAGGCAGTGTATTCAGCAGAATTTGAAGACTATGGCAAACCGCATCCGGCAGTATACCTGGCCTGTGCCAAAGCGCTGGGCAGCGATCCACTGGATTGCATTGCTTTTGAAGATTCAGTGACCGGTATGATAGCGGCCAAGGCAGCACGTATGACTACGGTGGTGGTGCCTGAAGCTCATAACAGAAAGGATCCGCGCTATGCGCTGGCTAACTTGCAGCTCGACAGTCTTCTTGAATTTAATGATGCACGGTTAGCATTGTTGATGAAATAGACAATAAAATAGTTTTTGGAAGATGGTATTTTGTTGATCATCTTTATGAGATAAAAACCACCACATACCATCTTCCAATTAACATCATGAAAATAGTAGACCTATCTAAAACCATCTCCTACAACAAGCAGGATCCCTGGTTTATGCGGATCAAAATAAAGCACAAAACGCATAAACAAAGTAAGGGGTTGATCCGCTTTTTTATTGGACTGCCTGCTAAGCTTTTCCCCAAAGGATTTGAAGGCTGGGCGGATGATAAAATTCTCAGCATGGGCGTACATGCTGCCACTCATATAGATGCTCCCTGGCATTACGGGCCAACCGTTAATGGCGAACCGGCAAAAACAATTGATGAGATACCACTTGAATGGTGTTATGGTCCCGGCGTAGTGCTGAACATGACTCATAAGGCCGATCTGGAGGAAATAACGGTAGCGGATATACGTGCGGATCTCGAAAAAAGCGGCGCGGTGATTTCACCGGGTACGATTGTGTTGATTTATACTGGTCGTGATAAATATATTGGCACCCGGGAGTACCCGATGCGTGGCACAGGTATGAGTGCTGCAGCCACACACTGGCTCATTGACCAGGGTGTAAAAGTGATGGGAATTGATCAATGGGGCTTTGATCTGCCGCTGAAATACATGGCGGAGCAGGCGAAGGCGCAGAAAAAGGATGATTACTTCTGGCAGGCACACCTGGTGGGCCAGCAGAAGGAGTATTGTCATATGGAGCAGTTGGTAAACCTGGGAGCGTTGCCTGCTTCCGGATTTAAGGTGAGTGTGTTTCCGTTGAAGATAAAAGGCGCCAGTGCCGCACCGGCACGGGTAGTCGCGATTTTTGAATAATGCTGCGAATGTTGTCTTTCCCAGGATTACACTGATTTTGATGATTTTATTTTTTTTATTTTAAAAGATAAAATCGAAAGAATCATCAAAATCAGTATAATCCTGTTCCAGGACAAAAAAAATCCCGCTCTGATTTTACTCAGAGCGGGATTTATTATTTAATGAAACCGGATCTTATTGCGCGCTTTTTTCTTCGCCGCCTTCAGATTGTTTCAGTTTTTCTCTCAGTTCAGCTAAAGCACCCAGATCACCTAAAGTAGCTTTTTCTACTTTACCCTGGATGTTTTTCACTGCTTTACGGGTTTTGTCCGCTTCGTCTCTCTTCTCTTTCACTACAGCCTGTTTTTCTTCAGCCTGTGCTTTTTCCCAAACTCTGGTATGAGAAACCAGGATACGTTTTTCGCTGCGATCGAATTCGATAATCATGAATTCTTTCACGTCTTCAACGTTAATTGGTTTTTCATCTTCAGTTCTCAGGTGGCGAGCAGGAGCGTAAGCTTCCAGACCGTACTGCAGTTGAACAGTAGCACCCTTGTCATCTTTCTTCACAACAGTACCTTCGTGTACAGAGTTGATTGGGAAGATGGTTTCGAAAGTGTTCCATGGATCTTCTTCGATCTGTTTGTGACCGAGGCTCAGTTTACGGTTGTCTTTATCAATACCCAGGATTACTACATCTATTTCGCTACCTACTTTAGTGTATTCGGATGGGTGATTGAAACGTTTGATCCAGCTCAGGTCAGAGATGTGAATCATACCACCGATACCGGTTTCCAGTTCAACGAATACGCCATAAGGAGTGATGTTTTTCACGATTCCTTTGTGACGGCTTTCAACAGGGAATTTAGTTTCGATAGTAGACCATGGATCTTCTGTCAGTTGCTTGATAGACAGGCTCATTTTGCGCTCGTCTTTGCTCAGGGTAACTACCACTGCTTCGTATTCTTCTCCTAATTTGAAGAATTCTTTAGCGTTGATAGGAGTAGAAGCCCAGGAGATTTCAGAAACGTGAACCAGACCTTCAACACCTGGCATGATTTCCAGGAATGCACCGTAATCTTCGATGTTTACAACTTTACCTTTTACTTTAGCACCTTCGGTGATAGTAGCTGGTAAAGTATCCCATGGATGCGGAGTCAGTTGTTTGTAGCCCAGGCTTATGCGACGTTTTTCGTCATCGAAGTCAAGCACAACAACGTTGATTTTCTGATCCATCTGCAGTACTTCGCTCGGATGGGAGATACGGCCCCAGCTGATATCTGTGATATACAGTAAGCCGTCCAGACCACCCAGGTCGATGAATGCACCGAAGTCGGTGATATTTTTGATAGTACCTTCCAGCACCTGGCCTTTCTCCAGTTTGCTGATGATATCCACTCTCTGTTGTTCGATATCGCTTTCGATGAGCGCTTTGTGGGAAACAACGGCGTTGCGGATGGTTTCGTTTACTTTCACCACCTTGAACTCCATAGTTTTGCCTACAAACTGGTCGTAATCGGTAACTGGTTTCACATCGATCTGTGAACCTGGTAAGAATGTTTCCATACCATACACGTCTACGATCAAGCCGCCTTTGGTTTTGCTGGTAACGGTACCAGTAACCACTTCGCCTGTTTTGTAAACTTCCACGATTTTTTCCCATGCACGTTTCTGGCGAGCCTGTTTACGGCTCAGGTGCAGGTTACCATCGCGGTCTTCTTTTTCTACTACCAGCACTTCCACTTCATCACCGATCTTCAGACCTGGTAAATCACGGAATTCATTCAGAGAAATCAAACCATCAGATTTGAAACCGATGTTGATAACTACGTCTGTGTTGGTTAAACCTACAACAGTACCTGTCAGCAGACTGTTTTCTTCAAACACTTTGAAAGTGCTGTCGTAAGTCAGGTCGTACTTTTCTTTTTCTTCTTTGCTGTAAGAAGAAACGTTACGTTTGTCAACGCTCCAGTCGAAATCGTCATGTGCGGTTTCAACTACAGCTACAGGAGCCTTTGGTGTCGCTGTTTCAACCGCAACTGCTTGCGGAGCCTGTTGTTCAGCGTTTTGTTCGTTAGGAATGATGTTTTCGCTCATAAAAAATTTAAAATTTAATCCGGAATACCCGGACTCCCTGTTTTATGGGACGGCAAAAATACGAAAAAATACCTGTTTATCCACATTTTTATTGAAGAAAAACGCTATCCGCTGTCGTATTGGGCGCAGTTTTCAGATATTTTTTAAATGTATTATTAATATTTATACTACAATAAAAAATTAAACTGCGTAATCAGGCATTTTTTTTGACGTAAAAGCAACCAGAAGACAGATTTATTGTTGATATACGAGGAAGGGCGAGCTGTCATTTATTTGCAGTAAACCGGCTTATTTTTCCTTCATTCAAAATGTTAATTACTATTATTTAATCCCGGATTTTATTTTAATTTGTGTATATGAACGGGACCTCTTTTCAATCGGACATTCGCTATTGGCTCAGGCAAGGTAATACAGTGAACTATTTGTTATTCTGGAACATTGTTGTTTTTCTGGGGATCAATATTCTACGTCTTATTGCTTTTCTGACCAAACAACCCGCTCCTTATATATGGACATTTGATCAGCTGGCCATGCATGTGCCGCTGAGTGCCTTTATATTAAAGCCATGGGGGCTGATCACCTATATGTTTACACACGAGGAAATTTTTCACGTGTTGTTTAATATGATCAATCTTTACTGGTTCGGTAATCTTTTCCGTGATTTTCTGGGTAATAAGCGGGTACTCCCCTTATACCTGCTGGGCGGTATTGCCGGCGGCCTGTTGTACCTGCTAAGCAGTGCCTTGTTTCCCGCTTATATGGGTAGTACGATGGTGGGAGCTTCAGCAGCGATCATGTGTATCCTGGTGGCCGCGGCCACGCTGATGCCTAACTATGAAATAGGGCTGATGTTCCTCGGCAGCGTAAAACTGAAATGGCTGGCACTGGCACTGGTGGTACTGGGTTTGATTTCTATCCCTAATGGTAACATAGGAGGACTGATTTCACATATGGGCGGCTCCCTGTTGGGTTTCTTCTATGTCCGCATTTTACAGGCCGGTACTGATATCTGCCGACCGCTGATATGGCTGTTTGATGCCAATACCAGACGGGAAAGCCGACAGATGACCCGTAAATTCAAACCTAAGAAATCACCGCTGAAAGTAGTGAAGAAAACGGACGACAACAGCCAGTCCAGGCTGGATCAGCTATTGGATAAAATCAACGAAAAAGGCTATCAAAGCCTCAGTGCAGAAGAAAAAGCCTGGTTAGACAAAGTGAGCAAAGAAAACTGATTAACTTTGTCCTTCAATTTTCCGCCATTTAACACATGAAAACATTTAATGTTCCCGTCATATATCGCAGTCCGCTGATCAGCGCCATAAAAAACCAGCGCAAGCAGGAGGACCGCATGAAGAAGGATTTCACTCCCACTGAACTTAATTTTGGGCCACTCCGCATTTTACTGGCCCGCCATTTTGGATTTTGTTATGGTGTGGAAAACGCCATCGAAATTGCCTTTAAAACAGTAGATGAGAATCCAGGCAAACGTATTTTTCTCCTCAGTGAAATGATCCACAACCCGCATGTAAACAATGATTTACTGGATCGGGGTGTACAATTTATCATGGATACTTCCGGTAATCAACTGGTGCCATGGGAAAGCCTGGAGCCCAATGATATTGTGATCATCCCTGCATTTGGCACTACCCTGGAAACAGAACGTCAGCTGGCATCACTGGGTATTGAACCACTGAAATATAATACCACCTGCCCTTTTGTGGAACGTGTGTGGAACAAGGCAGAACAAATCGGAAAGAAAAACTATACAGTGATTGTTCATGGCAAACCTAAGCATGAAGAAACCAGGGCTACCTTTTCTCATAGTCAGGCAGGTACACCTACTGTAGTGGTAAAAGATATAAAAGAAGCGGCCCTGCTGGCGGAATTCATTACCGGGCAAAAAAAACCGGATGAGTTTTATGACCTGTTTAAAGGTCAGTATTCGCCTGGCTTTGACGCTGCTACTGACCTTCAACGCGTAGGCGTAGTTAACCAGACTACCATGCTGGCTACAGAAACGCAGGCCATCGCTGATTACATACGACAGGTGATGATCACTACTTTCCAGCTTACGGAAGTAACTGTGGGCGAAAGATTTGCTGATACCCGGGATACACTTTGTTATGCTACCAATGATAACCAGACTGCCGTTACGGGTATGCTGCTGCAACCTGCCGATCTGGCCATTGTAGTGGGTGGTTACAACAGCTCTAACACTTCACACCTCGTGGAACTATGTGAAGAAAAGCTGCCCACCTATTTTATCTCATCTCCCGAACATATGCTTTCTGAGAACGCCATTAATCACTGGGATTTTCATCATAAAAAGGAAATTAACAGTGATAGCTTTTTACCACAAAAAGAACAGGTGACCATTCTGCTGACCAGTGGCGCTTCCTGTCCGGACGCCCTCGTTGAAGGAGTCATCCGCCGGTTGCTGTCATTTTATCAGCTGGAACATAAAGCAGATGAATTGGCTACAGTAGAATAATATAGATTATATGTAACTATTTATCTAAGATTAAGATATAACAAAAAAGACACCAGGAAGGTGTCTTTTTTCTTTGGGGCTAATCACGCTAGTAATGCAGAGTATAAAATCTTTATATCGCGTTAATATTGAAATCGTAATTCAAAAGTAGTTTATCTCCAATATGCCTGCAATAGCCATTTATTATATGGTAGGTTATTAACTATAACTGGCATAAAAACGAATAAAATCGGAATTGACTTTCTAAAATATTACTCAGAACTGCATAGCTTTCTTTAAAAAGTCGGCTTTACGTCTCCTGGAAACCTCCACCTGTGTACCATCGCTCATCAGGGCAAAACCGCCTTCTCCCTGTATATAAGACTGCATCTGCTGCATGTTTATCAGGTGAGAATTATGTACCCGGAAGAAATCTACATCCGACAACAGTTCTTCAAATTCTTTCAGTGGCCGGGATACCATGAGATTCTTTTTATCGGTAAAAAAAATGCGGGTATAGTTACCGGTAGATTCGCAACGGACAATGTTTTGCACTGGCATAAAGACAAGCCCATTGATGGTAGGCAACGCAATTTTTTTATGTGTTTGTTGCAGTGTTTTCATGTTTTGTAAAAACACTTCCATTGGAGATACACCTGAATCTTTTACGCGATTCACTTTTTTCTCCCGGCATTTATCCAGGGCATCCTGCAATTCCTTTACACTGAAGGGTTTCAGCAGATAGTCCAATGCATTGAATTTAATGGCCTTCAATGCATACTGTTCATATGCTGTAGTAAAGATAACATCGAAGAAAACCTTCTCAAATAATTTCAGCAGCTCAAAACCGTTCTGATAGGGCATTTCCACGTCCAGAAATACCAGGTCCGGCTGCAGTTCATCTATCTGTTCTTTCGCCTCGCGCACACTTTTCGCTGAACCTATCACATTTACACCAGGACATTTTTTATGTAACATCGTTTGCAGGGCATCAATGCAATGTTGCTCATCATCAACAATGATAGCTTTGATTTCGCTCATACAAGTAGCTTTTAGCTATTAGCTGTTTTATGGTTTAAGGATTAAATGTAATCATGAAGTGGTATCTGGCTAAAAGCCGATCATTAAAATATAAATTCGGCAGGCAACACAATCGTCACTTTAGTTCCTATCCCGTGCCCTGCTTCATCTTCCAGATCCGTCACTGTTACTTTTGCTTCTTTATTATTGATTTTGCGGATCAGATCTATTCTGCCTTCTGTTACTTTCATACCTACAGAAGTATGCATACGTCCCTTCCTGTCTTTTATTTCCATGGCCCTTTTGCGACCTATTCCATTGTCAGTAATGGTACATACCAGGCTTCGTTTCTTTAAAACGATGTCTATATCCAGTAATCCCTTTTCTTCCGGTAGTTTATGAACGAGTCCATGCCAGATAGCGTTTTCCACATATGGTTGTAAGATCATGGGAGGAATGAGTACTTCCTCGTCATTGATCTCCGGATCGATATTAAAGTGATACTCAAAAATGCCATTACATCGTAGCGATTCCAGGTCAAGGTACAACCTTAATGATTCCAGTTCCTTATTTAATGTAACAAAGGTATGCTGTGTATTATCGAGGATGAGACGCATGAGCCGGGAAAACTTGGTAAGGTAGTCTGATGCTTCTTCCTGATTATTACTCCAGATATAGCGGTGAATAGAGCTGAGGGAGTTAAAGATAAAATGGGGGTTCATCTGGGAGCGGAGTGACCTTAGTTCCAGCTGCAAGGTTTGTTTGTTAGCCTTCAGATTACGGTGACGGATATAGAAAAATCCGCCTACAATAGCCATCAGCAGGAAAGCAGCCAGGAAAAAGGTGATGACTACATTTCGCTTGGTACGCAGCTCTCCTACCACTTTATCATGTTCCAGGGTACGGATTTGGTTATCCTTCCTGTCTACCTCATAGATCGTTTGCATTTGTGTGAGAGCCATCGCTGATTTCTCATCGAGGATACTGTCTTTGTACAACAGTGATTTATCGGCTGCTGCCAGTGATTTTTCAAACTCCCCACTTTCTTTATAATCTGCTGCCAGGGCTTTATAAGCTTCCATCAGCATGGATTTGAAACCCCAGAAAGTGCTGATGTCAACAGATTGTTGCATGTATTTCCTGGCCTCGTCATGCTTTCCCTGTGCTCCGAGCAGTTTCCCTATACTGAGGTAGCTTTCTGCCACATGGACTTTATCATCTACTTTATCGTTTACCTCCAGGGCCTTTTCCAGGTATTCCATAGCTGCCGGATAGTCTTTCTTTTCTTTATAGGCGGCGCCAAGTGCATTGTAACAGATGGCCATACCTATTGGCCGGTCCATTTTCAGGTTAATAGCCAGGGAGCGTTTATGGTATTGAATGGCCAGGTCCACTTTATTCAGGCCCTGGTATGCAAAACCCAGGTTGCCGAGGTTAATGGCTATTCCCAGCTCATTATGACTTTTTTCTTCCAGCTCTAATGCGTGGTTAAAATGGGTAATGGCATCATCATACTTTTCGGTAGAGAGCTGAATATTACCGATGCTGTTAGTAGCTACGCAAATATTGCGGATATCATTGATTTTCTCGGCCAATACCAGCGCCCGGACGTGATAATCAAAAGCCTTCTGCAGCTTGTCCTGCCGCCGGCAGTCCACCCCGGCATTATTCAGGGAGAAAACGATGAGGAAAGTATCTTTTGCTTCTTCTGCCGCTTTGAGGGCTTTTTCATGAAAATCTTCTGCAATAATATACAGGGACTTATTCCTTTTGGCGGTACCGATTTCGTTATATGCCGAAGACATTCCTTTGGCGTATTTAAGGCGCTGCGACAAACTAAGCGCTTCCTGCAGGAAGGCATTTTCCACCTTATGTGAGTCAAAATAGCGGTTGTTGGCTGCTCCTTTTTTGAGCAGCAGGGATACTTTAGCGGTATCATTAGGGAGCGTACGAACAGAGTCCAGCAACTTGGAAATCCGCAGGGAATCCTGCGCCACCGTTCCTACGCTGGCTCCCAGGAGGAAGAGGAACAAAAAACATACACCTTTTATAGACATTGGCTGGTCTGTGTGACTACACAATTTAAAAAAGAATTACGAATAACGTGTAGTGATTTAAAGATATCCGTACAACTTGTCCACATTGGGGGTATCGATATTAATCATCTGACAATCAAAAGTTTTAAAAAAGCGAAAGGGCGAAAGAATTCGCCCCTTCTTCCTATTAACCGAATACACCTACTGAAAATATGGGATAGCAATGGCGTGCCACGCCATCCCACATTACCTTTAATGCCTGAAAGCAGTGGTGACACTACAACAGGCTGAATTTTATATAATAGCAATTTATAATCGGTTAATAGCAAAGGGTCCTTGTGGATATAGCTAGGATAAGACCTTTCCGGAAGCACGATATATGATAACGCATCTTACGCACATTTTCTATTGTCTTATTCAGTCGGTTCAATAACACAAATGTCGTTGGCACAGAATGACTTACTATACAAAAATTACCTAAGCAGCATTTCTCAGGGAGGATAAGGTTGGGTATGCAAAAAGCGTCAACAAAGAGACATCAATTGGCATGCAAATAAAATTCTACTGGAAATTCGGGAGGATGTGGGAAAAATTATCGGGTTGGCAGCATACAGCTACACAACAAATGTATAAAAGAGTTTTAATAAAAGAAAATAATATTTTATGAGGAGTGCGCCATAATCGCATCTTCTACCCATTGCATCACCAGTTGCAGTTGGTCTTCCAGGTTTAAGTGGCTGTTATCCAGGATAATAGCATCTTCTGCTTTTCGCAGTGGACTTATTTCGCGGTTGGCATCTATATAATCTCTTAATTCGAGGTTTTGTTTTACTTCTTCAAGAGTAATATTCTTGTTTTTTTCGTACAATTCTTTAAAACGGCGCTGTACGCGGATGGCTATTTCAGCAGTCATAAAGATCTTGAGTTCTGCATGTGGGAATACTACTGTTCCAATATCACGGCCATCCATTACGATACCTTTGCGTGTACCCATTTTCTTTTGCTGTGCTACTGCAAAGTCGCGGACTTCTTTTACAGCAGCTACCTCACTCACTTTTTCTGCCACCACCATTTCCCGGATCAGGTGTTCCACATTCTCATTATTCAGGTACATTTCGCATAACCCTGTCAGGGAGTTGGGTACAAAATCCAGGTGTACATCTTTCAATGCAGCGGCTACGGCCTCATGAGAAAGCCAGTCGATACGGTTTTGAATAAAATAAAGGGTTACAGCACGATACATAGCACCACTGTCTATATAGGTATAGTCCAGTCTTTTAGCCAATTGCTTGGCTAAAGTGCTTTTGCCACATGAAGAGTAGCCATCTATCGTGATGATTATTTTTTTCAAAACTATCTGTTTAAATGAATCGTCTATAGGGAAGAACCCTACAAAATTGAGGCAAATCGGTGAGAAAAACAAGGAGAATTACGAATTACGAATTATGAATTACGGATTTGTGGGGAAATAACAGCAAATGTTACGCTGTCTTCACACAAATCCGTAATTCATAATTCGTAATTCGTAATTTTTATTGGGTGACGATCACCTTACAGGTATAGCGTACTTTCATTGTGTCTTTCTGATAGATGACCAGGAAATACGCGCCGGAAGGCAGGTCAGAGATATTAATATCTTTATCTCCTTTCACATCATACTTCCGTATTACCTGGCTCCATACATCATGCAATTCCATCTGCATATCTCCGCGGATACCGCGGATCTTCACCGTGAAGCGGCCGTTGTTCGGGTTCGGGAATACGTTTATTTGTACAAATGGTGGTACCGCGCGTACTTCGGAATAGGTGACTTTGCCGTTCCTTCCTACTGCCTTAATGCGATAATAGGTCCAGTCGTCATAGTCATTCGGATCCTGATAGGTATAGCTGAGCGGTACGCTGCTATTGCCATTGAATGCTTTTGTGGGAATAGTCGTTATCTTACTGAATGACTCTTCTCTTTCATAGCGGCGTTCCACTTCAAACACTGCATTATATATTTCCTTGCTGGTAGTCCAGTCCAGCTGCACCATTAACGGCGCAATTCTGTATGCTTCGAAGCTCAGGAACATGACTGGTTTGGCCGAGCCAAACAAAGTTGTTTTCGCAAAAAATTCATTGCTGCCCAATGCGGTAAAATGTCGCAGGTGCATAGTAGCAGGGCTGGTCATCGGATTGGTCGTTAAAGTACCTGCCAATGGCTTGTTAGGAATAAACGGTACGTTGTCCCATACTCCTGCCACGAAGCGCGTAATGAAGCTGCTATCGCGATAGGTGGCATAAGCCGGTAACTCGTCTACATCCATATGTTGCAGGATAACATCTACTTCTCCCCCACTATTATCTTCCCGGCGGATATTCCAGGTTTTATTCACCACGCTGTCGGGGTAAGACTGACCACCGGCGGCCACTGTAAATACACTGTCGTATACTCTTGCTCCAATCATATCAATACTACCTGTCATCAATACAGCGGCTGGCGCATAACTATTATCATCTGTTCCTATGGGGAATACCACTTTACCGGCGGCATTATTGACGCCTGCGCGGTACAGCAATCCTCCAGCGATTCCTTTACCTGTTACTACATAGCGGTAGTCAGAATAGCCAGTAATAGTGCCTGGTGTTTTTTCTCCTACCTGCAGGTTCCAGCCATTAAGATAAAGGCGGCCACTATTAAAATGCAGGTTATTCCTGATTTTAAGATCACTGAGGTCGTCCAGTAACAGCCCGGATGTATTGTTCAGCTGCAGGTTAGGAAAGCTGGTACCTGTTTTAGTGATGAAGCTATAACCGCCGAATACTTTTTGTTGACCTGAAGTAGTACCAGAAAAACTGAAGGTACCACCAGTGCCGGAAACACCATCTGCACTTTCGTCCGGTAGCGTAGATCCGTTTCCGTTAGTCCATAATTTACTGAGGAAATAAAACGTGGTATTAGGATTTGAACCGAGGATACCATTGTTGGTCATATCAGCGAAGATGCCTACGTTGGTATTGCCGGAGAGCCATACGGTGGCTCCGGAAGGGATGTAGACGCCCTGTTGGGCGGAGGTAAATCCAACCAGAAATAAAAGAGATAATATAAGAAGTAGCTTCTTCAACAATATTTTTTATTGGATTACGGTAATATCGAAACGTCTGGTACCCAAAGCAAATGCAGTTGCGGCAGTATTGACGAAAATAGCCGTCACTACATTATCCGCACTTACTCTTGAAGATATCAGACGTAAAGTAAATGGAAAATCAAACCTGGGGTTTATAATAACATTCCCTCCAAATGATGCGTCCACACCTGTAACATTGAATGTTACTATTGTTGTTGCAGTACCACTGGCAGGAATAGAGGCAGTGTTTGAAAGAATATTTATTGCTCTATATACTCCATTTAATACCGTACCACCATTTCCCAATTTTGCCGTACCGTTAACATCCAGCAAAGCTGCAGGCGTACTTGTTCCTACTCCCACATTTCCTCCATTCTGAAGAAACAACCGGTAGTCCGCTACATTCGTTTCCACGAAGTTCAATCCTCCACCCAATATGTTCCAGTGCCATTTAGGAACACCTGCGGCATCTTCGAATGCCAATACATCATTCCCATTCGCACGTATAATCAATGGGTGGCCATTAAATTTAGTCGCACCATTCAATAAAGTTAGTGTGAACGCAGAAAAATCTGTCCCGCCACTTTCTGCGGCAGTTTGTCCTCTTGACCCTCTGAAAAGTTCTTTATTATTATATTTCACCACCATATCAACAGCATTCGTTGTTCCCAGGAACTGTGTGGCAGTGGCTGCGTTACCACCTGTTAACCAGTTGGTGGTAGCGGGGTTATCTGTTACGATCACATCGCCGGTGCTATTGATGGAAAGTACCTTAGAGGTAGCAGATGTAGGCGTAGCTGTTGCCAAATTTGTTAAACGAAGTCCGGAAGTGCTGTTGGAAAACGGCGCCGATGTAGACGGGGGGCCAGCAATTTCCACTTTGTTCACGGGTGTATTGGTACCCACTCCCAGTAATGACTTGGTGCCATCCCAAAATAACTGCGCATTATTTTCGGAAAACACATCACCTGTTCCCAGATAAGGAATAGATCCTGGTGTTAACCCTTTTACAGTAAGTGTTCCGCCAATTACGCCGTTGCCGGATATATTAAAGTTTGATGTTGCCTGTGTAATAGTTGTATTCTGAATATAGTTGCTCAGCGTTGGTATATCGGCCGGAGCAAGTACGCGGAAAGTTGGCGTCGCTGCACCTCCCGTTGCCGGGCCTGCAAAAACAAGATTTGCATTTTGTGCATTCAGTGAAGCCGTTAACGTTCCTGAAGAAGTAACGGTTGGTGTAGTGACATTGAATATAGATGGCAGGGATAATCCTACAGAAGTAACCCCGGCGGCTGAAGCTGGCTTTGGTGTCCAGTTGCCACTGGTGAAGGTAAGCAGATCACCTTCATTAGGAACAGTGGTTAATATGCTTTTCCCCTGAATCTGATTGGCATTCCAGAGTGCAGCGCCATTGTTGGCTGTAATGGTCCAGGTTCTGTTCTGTGAAAGATCATTTCCAGCGGGAAGTGCCGTTACAGAAGCGATACCGGTTCCCGCTGCGAGGGATAATGTTCTGCTGGGATCCACATATGATAACGCAACGTTAGTCCATTTACTGGTAGCGGACTGGTATTGGAGTAGTTGTTTATCTGCCGGCGCAGTAATGGCTACATCGGAGAGCTGGGTGATAGCATAATCTCCATTTGCCGGCGTCACATTTCCGGTGCGTGTATTGAAGCTTGTTACGCCGGTGTTGCTGATGGTATTACCTGTAATACCAATACCGGTGCCTGCTGTCAGGATAGAAAAATCTATTTTTTCCCAACCGGTTGTTTTCTTAAGGTATAGTGCTTTATCATCTGTTATATATACCAGCATTCCTTCAGCAGCGTTATACAAAGCACCGCCGGCAAGGATCTGCGCCTTTATAATACGGGGGAGCAAAAATCCTTGTTTATCGCTTTTTAATTCCAGCAATGCGTTTTTATCAAGCAGGGTAGGATTAGTACCCAGCTTTAATTGCTGTGCCAACAATTGCTGATTGCTTAAACAGAACAACATCGCAGCACATACCTTTACAAGCCCTTGCAGCTTCATACATCATCATTTAAGTAAGCACAAAAAGAGGTGAAACGGCTACGGTTATACGTAGCCGTTTCAAATACTGTTCAACCTTATTTCTTAATAATGTACCAGGTATCAACACCGTTTGATTGTACGGTGATGAAGGTCCAGTCATTGTAGATGTCAACGGAGTTACCGTCTTCAATGAACTGTCCTGCTGTTGCTTTTACAGTTACGGCGTTATTAAGATTATTGGTAGCATCAGCGGCTACTTTCTTGATGGTGTATATACGTCCTTTTGCGCCAGCAGCACTTGGTAAAGTAAGGGTTACGGCAGCAGTATTTTTTACGATCAGGGTGTAATCACTTGCATCTATGGTGTAGGCAGTTCCTGTTACTTCTTTAATAGACATAGATACAGAACCAGCTACCTGTAAAGTGGAGTTGGCTGCATTTGTAGTGTCACCAATTATTACGGTTGATTTCACGGCTACATCATTGGCAAATCTTTTATTGCCGGCGAATGATTGGGAAGCATTGCTTACGAGACCACCTATTACGGATGGATCGGCCTGCGGAACGCTTACGGTTACTACATTCGTGCTACTATTCTTATCCACTTTCAGATCTGTACCAGCGTGATTTTGCGTAAAGGTCATCTCAGTGAACAGCGACAGGGGAAGTTTTTTGCTCACCACTTCATTGGAACTATTCAGCAACAATAAAGTACTGTCTAAGGCTCCACCTGGAACTACGCCACCCAGTTTAGGAATACCGGTTACTTCCAGCGGACCTGTAACTTTAGTAGCACCAGTGATGTTTGCACCACCTGTTGTAATAGTTAAAGTGTTATCCAGTTTAGTAGTGTTAAGTACATGGAATGTACCGGTTACGTCAGCATCACCTGTAACGTTAGTATTGCCGGTAATATTTGTCACGCCAGTAATATTTGCACCGCCGGTTGTGATAACCAGACCATTGCTACCTGTAATTTTTCCGGCAAATGTTTTATCGCCACCGAAAGTTTGCAGTCCTGTAGAAACACCACCTGGATGTGTAGCATCAGCTGCATTTAAGGCGATCGTAGGATTGGTACCGGTATTGTCTATTGTTAAACCGTTTGCATTTGAAGTATTGCTGAAGGCGGCTACCTGAAGTGACTTGGCAGCGGCATCACTAAATGTTTTCCAGTCAGCTTTGGTGAGTAAACCTACTCCCTTGGTACCATCCTGGGTAGCAATACTCAGGGTATGTGTACTGCTGGTACCAGCTACGTTAACATCAGTGAATTTATAATCTGTACCGTTATCGGTGTTGACAACATGATTCAGTTCAGCAGAAGCATTGATCATGAAGTTGGAGAAAGCTGCCTTCGTGAGTGTCCGTTTGGAAACAAGTCCGGTTCCATCAACGATTACCGCATCTACCAGTGTATTGGTGGCATCCGGGGCAATTCCACTCAATGTAACTTTGTTGCTGAGTGTTACATTACCATCATCAATTCTGATCCCTTCCTTGTTATTAGCCTTCATGATGAAGGGGAAATTGTTGGTACTTCCAATAAACTGTGTAGCGGCGTTTGTGAGGGCGTTACCCAGTATATCCCAGGAAGAGGCTTTTGTGGCCATTCTTTCCCACTTGTTATTATGTCTTACATAGAAACCCTCATTTCCAGAAGCCGTCCAGTAGATAATCATCCCGTCCGGAGGATTCAGTGAGGTCATCAGGGTAGTATCTGCTATGCGGGGTAACAGTAAACCTTGCTTATCAGATTCCAGTTCCAGTATAGCTGATTTTTGAATAGAGGTAGGATTCTTACCTACTTTCAACTGTGCGTTTGCCTGTGTGGCAACAAGGCCTACACCACCTATTAGCATAACGCGAGCTACATTACGTAGAGATTTTCTCATAGATATAAGGATAAATAGTTTGTTCAAATACACCTCCGGCACTGTCATTAGCCGGTGTGAAGGATATAAGGATAAATTGCTAAAAATTTCGAGGTATTAGGATTCAGTCAAGTCTGCCTAAGTCTATTCTAATTAATATTAAAAAAACTAAATTGTTTCTTTTTAGAAAATATTAAATTATATAGATTATATAAATTACATACTGCAAATGTGACATATTATATCTTTTTAAAAAATGACATGATAATACCATTTTTAATATTGATTATTGAATGATAGTCAAGGGTGAGTTAACCAAATACCGGGTGAGTACTGATGGCATAAAAGACACTTAATGGAGTGGATATATAAGGTGATGTGAGGTATAGAACAAATGGTTACATATTATAGGGTCGTTAACATGTTCATGTTATAAAAAACAAAAAGCCCGTCAGCGGTAAAGTTACCTTGACGGGCTAGTTTTATTTTTCGGCGTACTATTTACGCTTCTGATTTTTCTGACTTACTCTTGGAAGAGTTGTTCTTTAAAGTGAAGATCAGCTTTTGATTTTCTTTATCCAGGTCTGCTACGAGAATATCACCATCATGAATATTCATGTTGAGGATTTCCTCTGCCAAAGGATCTTCCAGGTATTTCTGGATGGCTCTGTGCAGTGGTCTGGCGCCGAACTGCTGGTCGTAACCTTTATCTGCCAGGAAGCCTTTGGCTTCGTCTGTCAGTTCCAGGCTGAATCCGAGGTTGTTCAGGCGTTTCAGTACACTTTTCATTGTAATGTCAATGATAGTGTAGATATGTTCCTTCGCGAGGGAGTTGAAGATGATAACATCATCGATCCTGTTCAGGAATTCAGGAGAGAAGGTACGTTTCAGTGCTTTTTCGATTACTGACTTGGTATTCTCTTCTTCATTTACGGCTCTTGCGCTGGTAGTGAAACCAACACCTGCGCCGAAATCTTTCAGCTGACGGGCTCCGATATTGGAGGTCATGATGATGAGGGTATTTTTGAAATCCACTTTACGGCCAAGGCCATCGGTGAGGATACCATCATCCAGTACCTGCAACAGGAGGTTATAAATATCCGGATGTGCTTTTTCGATTTCATCCAGGAGGATTACGGAGTATGGTTTGCGGCGAACCTTTTCGGTCAGCTGTCCACCTTCTTCGTATCCAACATATCCCGGAGGAGCACCAATGAGGCGGCTTACAGAGAATTTCTCCATGTATTCACTCATATCGATGCGGATCAGCGCTTCGTCAGAGTCGAACATGTAGCGGGCCAGTGATTTGGCGAGCTCTGTTTTACCTACCCCGGTAGGGCCGAGGAATATGAAAGTACCGATTGGTTTTTTAGGATCTTTCAGACCTACGCGGTTACGCTGTATGGCTTTGGTGACTTTGCTGATAGCTTCGTCCTGTCCAACCACTGCGCCCTTAAGATCTTCACCCATGCGGCGTAACTTCTCAGTTTCGGCCTGTACCATCCTTTTAACAGGGATACCGGTCATCATGCTGACAACTTCCGCGATAGCTTCTTCATCAATCGGGTAGCGTTTATGCTTCACTTCTTCTTCCCACATGGCTTTGGCGCGTTCCAGGTCTTCACCCAGTTTCTTTTCTGTATCGCGCAAAGCAGCGGCTTCTTCGAAGCGTTGGCTTTTAACTACTTTATTTTTTTCCTGTTTAATGTCTTCAATCTGCTTTTCAAGATCGAGGATATTTTGCGGAACATTGATGTTTTTCAGGTGAACGCGTGCGCCTACCTCATCGAGTACGTCAATCGCCTTGTCTGGCAGGAGACGGTCGGTCATGTAGCGGTCGCTCAGTTTCACGCAGGCATCAATGGCTGCATCGGTATAGCTTACATTATGGTATTCTTCATAACGTTGCTTGATGTTATTGAGGATCAGGATGGTTTCATCCACGCTGGGTGGTTCTACCATTACCTTTTGGAAACGACGGTCGAGTGCGCCATCTTTTTCGATGTACATGCGGTACTCATCGAGGGTAGAGGCTCCGATGCATTGGAGTTCGCCCCTGGCGAGTGCAGGTTTAAAGATGTTGGAAGCGTCCAGGGATCCTGAAGCGCCACCAGCGCCCACGATTGTATGAATTTCATCGATAAACAGGATGACATCTCTGTTTTTCTCGAGTTCATTCATGATGGCCTTCATTCTTTCTTCGAACTGGCCACGGTATTTGGTACCGGCCACCAGGGCAGCAAGGTCGAGGCTTACCACGCGCTTATCGAAAAGCACGCGGGAAACTTTACGCTGCACGATACGCAGCGCCAAACCTTCCACGATGGCGGTTTTACCCACACCGGGTTCACCAATAAGAATCGGATTGTTCTTTTTACGGCGGGAAAGTATCTGGGATACCCTTTCAATTTCCTGCTCGCGGCCAACAATCGGGTCTAAGCTGCCACTTTCGGCCAGCTTGGTAATATCTCTACCAAAGTTATCCAGTACGGGCGTTTTGGATTTGGTATTTGTCTGTTTGGCTTTGGATGCGTAACTCTTTCTCTCGTCCTCAAACTCTTCTTCGCCCGGATCATCAAATTCTGATTTAGGGTCCGCAGATTTTACAAAGCCCAGTTCGTTTTTAAAAGTATCGTAGTCCACGTCAAATTGTTGTAAGATTTGTGTACAAACGTTTTCCTTATTCTTAAGTATAGAAAGCATGAGGTGTTCCGTTTCCACCGTAGCACTTTTTAATGCTTTAGCTTCTAATACGGTAACACGTATCACTTTTTCTGCCTGTCTGGTAAGCGGGAGGCTATTGATGTTAGCGATATTCTTTCCGGTCTTATCTTTTACAGCCAGTTCTACTTCCTTGCGTAACTCATACAGATCTACGTTCAAAGCCTGCAGAATCTTTACGGCCGTGCCCTCGCCTTCTCGAATAATACCTAACAGCAGGTGTTCAGTACCTATGAAGTCATTTCCCAGGCGTAAAGCTTCCTCTCTGCTGAACGAAATGATCTCCTTAACTTGCGGTGAAAAATTCTGGTCCATTGTGAGATTATTAAATTATCAAAAACCCTTACGGGGGCTTGCTTATACAATAATAACGAATAATTCTGACTTAAGATTACCACGTTATCTGTCGGAATGAAGTTATTCCTTTTTTAAACTTAAACAACTTACACTTTAATAGTATAAGAATTATTTTTGCGGTGATGCGGGTACGTTCGTTTAAAAATATCTACGAAGAAATGGAGGTTTTTGTTTCAATCTCTTGCGGTTATATTTTATAGGCGGGTTCCCTCTGTTCAAAATTTATTTTTACTAAAGTATAAAACAACGTCCAACGCATGAAATTCAAAATTGATACCAAAGAAAAAATAGTCGTTTTTTGTCCGGAAGAAGTCGCCCTGGATGCTAATTTGTCAGATGACTTCATTACCACTGCTACCACATTACCGGAATTAAACGGGCGCAATCTCATACTGGATATGACATTAGTAGAAAAAACCGATGAAAAAGGAGTTGAAGCCATTTTAACAGTATACCAGTATATGTATGACAATAAACTTTCCTGTGCATTAACCGGTCTTAACAACACCTTAACAGCTGCGTTGAAAGAAGCAGGTGATGATATGTTAAATATAGCGCCTACGATGGCCGAAGCGATAGATCTGATCATGATGGAAGAGCTGGAAAGAGAATTATTGGAAGGAATGGAATAGAAAAACGCTTTTAGACGTTAGCTTTGGGCCTTCAGGCAATGCAGCGGACTAAGAGTTAAAAGCTAACGGCTAAACGATAAATACATGTTTGCAGTAACAATATTAGGTAACAACTCAGCTATCCCTACCCTGGACAGGCACCCCACGGCCCAGGTAGTTACCTGCAACGAACAGTTGCTGCTGGTAGATTGCGGAGAAGGAACACAATTACAGATTGCCAAATACAGGATTAAGCGCAGTAAGCTGAGATATATTTTCATCAGTCATCTTCACGGAGATCATTATTTTGGATTAATAGGTTTGCTGAACACCCTCAGTCTCATGGGACGTACTGATCCGCTCAGCGTATATGCGCCACCGGAGCTGGAGCAGATTATCCAGTTGCAGCTGGATTGTTCGGGCACTGTTTTAAAATTTGAATTGTCTTTTGTGCCGCTTCAACCCGGATATAGCGGTATCATACTGGAGGATAAGGACTTGCGTGTAAGCTGTTTCCCTACCCAGCACAGGATTTCCTGCTTCGGATTTTCATTTGAGTTACAGAAAAGGAAGCGGAAGTTGATTCCCGAACAGGCAAGGGCGTATGAAATTCCTGCTGCTTATTTCAGCAAATTACAGGATGGAGCTGATTATCAGCGGAAAGATGGCTCCGTTGTTAAAAACGACTGGGTGACCGTTCCTCCCCCACCGGGGAAAAGATATGTGTACTGTGCAGATACTATTTACGATATAAACCTGCTACCATGGCTGAAAGATGCGGACATGATGTATCATGAGACCACCTATTTGCATGATTTGCAGGAACGGGCAGCAGAGCGTTATCACAGCACCTCTGTGCAGGCAGCCTCCCTGGCGGCAGCGGCCGAAGTAAAGCAACTGCTTATCGGGCATTTTTCTTCCAAATACACCGAATTACAACCTTTCCTGGATGAATCCAGGCCCGTTTTTGAGAATACCTCCATTGCAGAGGAAGGCGTAACCTATATGATTTAGCCCTTGGCTTTTAGTAATAAAAAGAGGGAAGATGATATGATATCATCTTCCCTCTTTTACTATTTAGAAGCTAGTAGCTCTTCAGATATGCTGCCATCCTGCTGTACAGTTCATCCGTAACAGGCAATACAGGGAGACGGAAATTATTTCCGCATATGCCTGCATGGTGCAGGAAAGCTTTAATACCAGCCGGATTATTTTCTGAGAACATCAGTTCAAATCCTTCAAGCATTTTGTTATTGAGGATACGTGCTGCCGGGTAATCGTTTACCAGTGCGGCGTGTACCATGCTGGAGAAGTCGGTAGCAAAATAATTGGCTGCTACAGAAATGACGCCGTCCATACCGCAGGCCAGTTGGGCCAGTGCGAGACCATCATCACCACTGATCACCAGGAAGTCCTTTGGTTTGTCGCGGATAATCTGCATGCACTGCATCATATCGCCGGAAGCTTCCTTCATGGCAATGATATTTTCTACTTCATGCGCGAGGCGCAGGGTAGTTTCAGCCGTCATGTTACGACCGGTGCGTCCGGGCACATTATACAGGATAATGGGCTTAGGAGAGGCGGCAGCAATGGTTTTATAATGCTGAAATATTCCTTCCTGGGTAGGTTTGCTGTAATACGGCGCTACGCTGAGTACTGCTGCAGCTTCGTCCAGTGGACATTTTTCCAGCCGTTTCACTACATCCCGGGTATTATAATCACCAATCCCAATCACTACAGGCACCCGCTTCGACACCTTTTCGAAAGTGAATTTTATCAAATCCAGCTTTTCATCTGCAGAAAGAGTAGGTGTTTCACCGGTTGTGCCTAAAGACACAACATAGTTAACGCCGCCATCGATCACGTAGTTGATCAACTTTTCCAAAGCATTCCAATCGATGCTTTCATCTGCTTTAAAGGGTGTTACCAATGCCACCCCGGTGCCTTTTAGTTGTTCCATATTGTGTTTACGGGAAAATAAAAATTTCGAATTCCGAAGGCCGAAATTCGAAATTTTTATTGTGATCTCTAAATATTTTTTTATTTCTCTTCGTAAAAGCCCATGCGGGAGAACTTATCAATACGTTGTTCAATGCGGGTATCGGGATCAATTTTCTTTAATTCTGCCAGTGTTTCCTTGATACGCACTTTTAATAAATGGGCCATTTCATCGGGGTTTACATGCGCTCCACCGAGTGGTTCACGAACAATTCCGTCTACCAGGCCAAACTGGCTCATATAATCAGAGGTAAGTTTCAGTTCTTCCGCTGCTTTTTCCTTAAAGTTCCAGCTACGCCAGAGGATTGTAGAGCAGTTTTCGGGAGAAATAACGGTATACCAGCTGTTTTCCAGCATAAATACCCTGTCGCCGATGCCAATGCCTAACGCGCCACCGGATGCACCTTCGCCTATTATAATGCAGATTACGGGTACACGGAGTTTGACCATTTCAAAGAGATTCCGGGCAATAGCTTCTGCCTGGCCTCTTTCTTCTGCTTCCAGGCCGGGATAAGCACCGGGAGTATCAATGAGGGTAACTACCGGCTTATTGAATCTTTCGGCCAGTTTCATGAGGCGGAGGGCTTTGCGGTAACCTTCCGGGTTAGCCATACCGAAGTTTCTAAGCTGACGCATTTTGGTGTTTACGCCTTTTTGTTGGCCAATAAACATGACTGTTTCACCATCCAGGTCGGCAAAACCGCCTACCATGGCCTTATCGTCTTTTACATTCCGGTCGCCATGCAGTTCCGTAAAGTTGGTACACATCTTTTCGATGTACGCCAGCGTATAGGGCCTATCCGGATGACGGCTCAGCTGTACACGCTGAAAGGGGGTGAGGTGGCCATAGATATTCTGACGGGTATCAACGATTTTCTGTTCATACTCGCTCACGGTAGCAGATACATCTACGCCTGATTTTTCACCATTTTCCTTCAGCTTCTCCAGCTGCTCATATAAGTCAGCGATAGGTTTCTCGAAATCCAGGAATTGCATAATTTGATTAAATTGGTTAAAGATCGGGTGTAAAGATAATGCTGAAAATATTTTTTAAAAAAGATTTGCTTAATTGGGAACTTTGTTGCTATCTTTGCAATCCCAAAACGGAACAACACAACGAATTGGGAGACAGAAAGATAGGAAGTTTTTAGTACTATTTTTTGGAACGGATCGGTAGTTCAGTTGGTTAGAATGCCGCCCTGTCACGGCGGAGGTCGCGGGTTCGAGTCCCGTCCGGTCCGCAAAATCTCGAAGAAACCCGCTCAATGAGCGGGTTTTTCTATTTTAGTCGATTTCCCTTTAATTTTCTCGGATCAAGTTGAAAACTTGGGGGATAGTATAAATTTTAAGCATAGAGTTTAGTTAATCTGTAAAGAAAGAATTCTACATCCCGTACCCCTCTCAGGGCGTTTCTAAAGGACTTTATTTTTGCATTAAAAGACTCGGCGGCGGCATTTGTGGCTCTGTTGTTGAAGAAGTTGAGAATACCCAGATAATGAGTTCTGATAGTCCTGGCAACGGTTTTGAAGGATAATATACCAGCTTGTTCTACGTCATTATACCACAGGGCCAGTTTTTTAAACGCCTCTTCCTTGCACTTACACTGCCTGTAAACCTCGCCCAGTCGCAGAGATAGTTGATAAGATTTATGGATAAGGGGATAATGACTAAATAAAAGTTCGGCTCTCTGCTGCTGTTCTCTGGTCCATAGTCTGGGATGTTTAAACAGCAAATATCTGCTTCTGGCTAGCAGCTGCTTGGCCGTGTCGCCATTGGGGAGTCTGACTGGTTCATACTTCACTGCTGCCCGTTTGGCTTGCTCATACTCCTGATTTTCCTGTTCCAGCGCCTCCCAGCGATGCTTTATTCTTATTTCCTGCACTGCGTCAAAAGCCAGGTGTTGCACATGGAAGCGATCTATCACCCTATAGGCGTTGGTGAAGCATGCTTTAACAGCACTATTAAGGCTACCAGACATATCTATCGTAACTTCTTGTACTCTCTGACGCAGCCGTTTAGGAATTTTAAACAGTATTTCTTTCAGAAATTCAGACTGGGTACCCTTAATCATAGCCACTATTGAGCCTTTGCGCCCTTTAGCCAGCTTATTAGTAACGATTGTATATAATTCTCCACTGGAAAAGGCTGTCTCATCTATACTTAAAGCGGTGCCAATGTTTTGTTCAAAAACCATCCATTCAGCAGCATGTTCTTTCTGCTCCCAACTGGAAAAATCGCTTAGATGGTGTTTGTATTGCTGGCCGAGTTGTTTCCCGTCAACTCCGTAGATATGGCCAAGCTGAACAGGGCTGATAGGATGATTATCTAAGTAATCCTTTTAAAAAATAACCGAATTCCAATGTCATTCGCGTTCCCTTTTTCACTATTTCCCAATCTCTTGTTACGGTTTCTCCGGTGGCTACGACCTCCCACCGACGGCGCTTTACATATAAAGTGACCTTCTTTCTGCGGATAGGAAAATCCTGAACGGCAACGGGAGGAAGGAAGTCTTTGGTGTGAAGTTTTTTATGCTGATGCTCAGCTGGAGCAATATTCTTTTCTTCTAAATAAATACTTATTTCAGTCTCATTTTGAGAAGCATCAGTTATCTCGAAATAGTATAAAATCCCTTCTGGTAGCAGCGCCTCGATCAGAAGGCTAAAATTCTTATCCACGGCTATCAATCTTAATTGGACGCAAAAAAACTATTTTTTATGCTATCCCCCAAGTTTTCAACTTGATCCATTTTCTCTCCTACGATCTTATGCGACCTTAATATCAGGTTAAAAGCCTGCCAGCTGCCCGAAAGCCTGCATCACGGATATTTTAGAAGGAATTTTATCTTCGTTGTCTCTAAATACGCTTTAAAAATATAGTGCATTAAGAACCCCCATCATTATAGTCAGCATTGCCTTTTCATTATGTAGACTCCGTCTATGCTATGCTTAGCATCCGCTATGCACATATAGAAGCCCTGCAGGAAAGGTGGACTTGATGTGGGGATGAGGTGGACTTGATACGAGGATGAGGTGGACTTGATGCGAGGGTGAGGTGGACTTGATGTGGGGATGAGGTGGACTTGATACGGGGGTGACTACCGGATGTACTACCGAATTAGAAGACGAATGGAGGTCAGAACTGGCTATAGCAGTGGATTCAGCACCAAATTGTGGCTGCGGAAAGAAATATGCGAATAAAAAGAAGCAGGTATAAAGGGTTTATTCATCAAAATATCTCCAGGGGGCAAGATGGCTTTATTCCAGTTGAATGACAGATGGATATGTATGTATAGGTAAGGTCAGGAGGCAATTTGAAAAAAAGATATTCCCCAGGTTTTCAACTTGATCCAGCAGCAGCCTCCCCATAAACCCAAAGCAACCCGAATAAAAGCAATTTCGGGATTTCATTGTGTATTGAAAGGCAACTTTTGAAACTATCGTTTTTAGGCTGCTTTGCACATGATGATGGATGACACGCAATTGCAGCAGAAATAAAGATATTTAGCCTGGCATTATCCTTCCATATATTGCTATCTGAAAGCTGCGGCCTGATATTAACCCTGAACATATAACTTTAAAAATGGAGGCCTACA
The DNA here is from genome assembly GCF_052114225.1 of Chitinophaga sp. RAB17. NCBI lineage: Bacteria > Pseudomonadati > Bacteroidota > Chitinophagia > Chitinophagales > Chitinophagaceae > Chitinophaga > Chitinophaga sp. RAB17. The sequence continues at coordinate 233,387 of NZ_JBFREI010000012.1, forward strand.
TCCCTCCAGACAATGACCTTATCTGTGTTAATTAATAAACCCTATTTGATCACAATAAATCCATCTTAATGTGTAATTTCTACTTTGTCCCCAAAAAACTGCTCATTATATTATTTGCTGTTCTGGCAATGTCATCAAAAGCGCTCGGGCAGAAAACATATGCCAATAGTCAAACCAACAAGGTAAATGGCCTCTGTTTGCTGTGCGGAGTAAATAATCCAAACAACCCCATAAACAACAGCAGCCTTGAAGACTATTCCACCTTTATTATCAATGTAGGCCTTTTAGGTGTAAGCGTGGAGCAAACACTTATTTTCCCAGCCTCAAGTGCTACTGGTTGCGACTCCCTTATTATCGGGATCGGCAGTGGAAATCCTGTATTGTCTGCCAACTTATTTGGTGGAGTAACAGTGGAAACCTATAATGGCAGCACATTCAATAATGATACCCGTGTTGTGGATTCCAGCATAGTGCAGCTCCTGCAATGCAATAGCCGTGGAGAAATATTACTGCGACCACAACAACAATTTGACCGGGTAAAAATCAAACTAAGCAGCAGTCTTGTTGGTTTGCTAAGTAACTTCCGGCTTTATTATGCTTACCGGAAAAACAGCGTAGACAACCCCATTTATTATCCCCCTGAAGGAATGGTATGTGGCGCACCTTTCGTATCAATACTGAATCATCAGCCAGATATGGATTATAATGTAAGAGTTATCTACACGGCATTTTCGCAATTGATTTTAGATACTTCTTATGTAGTATTAAACAGCGATTCTGTACAACTACCCTATTATACAAACTTCGCCGGTTCACAGGGAGATATTTATATACAGGCTGTAAATCGCGTAACCGGATGCAGGTCTGACTCTGTTCGTCATTCATATTTCGCAGGCAGTACATCCTCTTTACCACGAGTGGATATCGACAGTATACATATCTGCAAAGGTGACAGCGCCACCCTGCATGCCGTCCAGGTGGTTCCTAATGCGCTATACTCCATCATCTGGTATAGTGCTCCTACAGGAGGAACACCACTTCATACCGGCCCGGATTATAGCGTAAGCCCCAATACCACCACCACCTATTATGTTACGGCTAAAGGATCCTGTGAATATCCACAACGCATTCCTGTAAAAGTGGGTGTTACTCCACGGACACCTCCTTCGCTCGCCCATGATACATTATTTATGATCGTAAATGCCTATGATACCCTGAAAGCAATTGCGCCGCCGGGAGCTACTTTCAAATGGTATTCCACAGCAACAGGCGGTTCCCCACTTTTTACCGGCAATGCTTTTCCGGTTCATCCACTTACTTCAGATACTTTGCATTATTATGTTGAATCAATCCTCGATAGTTGTGTAAGTAGTAGCCGCACCAAGGCCGTAGTAATTGTCAGCAATCAACTTCTGTTTGCCGGCAAAACAGGACTCCCGATGGAGTTAAAGCTACATCCGAATCCAACTAAGGGAGAGATCTCCTTTCAATACAACAAGGATCTTGCGGGCAGTACGATTATCATAAATAATATGAATGGTGTACCTGTTTATAAGAGTATAATGAAAACAAACAACATGAAAGTACCAAATCATATACCGGCAGGCATCTATCTCATAAAAATCAATACTACCACAGGAGAAAAGCTGACAGGAAAAGTGATAATACAAAAATAGTCGGCTCAAAAGCGAGTTGTAACACCTTAAAATAAAACCTATAAAATTTGTTGCCCAGGTTGCAGCCCTTTCCTGTCGGCAAGGACTAAAAAGAAAAGGAATAGACTTACGTCTATTCCTTTTCTTTTTAAATATGCTGGTGAGTGCAGGTTCCGGAGCCGCCTACTCATCTCGCGATTTTAAACCCTATATTTCCATTTTTTGTAGCCATAAATACGCTCAACCAAACAGGCAACATCATCTCTGTTGAACGGGCATGTTCAATATCGCCCAGATCAATAATATCCTTCCATCCAAACTGTTGCAGTATTTCAACTACTTCTGCTTTAGCGGCTGAACTATTTCCGGCCAGGAACATGGTAGCTGCTTCTCCACATCTGCCGGCATCTACCATCACTTCACAGTTAACAATATTCAGCGTTTTCACTACGTGTGTATCCGGTAAAAAATTCTGAATGGCTTCTCCTAATGAATTGGTGTTACATAGTTCGGGAATGAGCACTGGTCTTTTACCAGGTATAAATTGGAGCGGGTTACTAACATCTATCAGGATTTTGTTCCTAAGGTTATCGATGCCTGCCTGCTTCATTACCTCCAGCGAAATTTCTCCCTGGGTGCAATTGAAAATAATGTCCCCGAATGCGGCAGCGGACGCAAATGTTCCCGAGGAAGCGTTGTCGCCATGTTGTTTTACCCATGCGAGTGCCTTTTCATTATCAGGAGTTCTTGACCCCATCATTACTTTGTATCCCTGCTGAATAAGTTTTGTAGCAATCGTATTGCCTACCATGCCGGTTCCCAGTATTCCTATATTTTTCATGTAAAATTTGTTTGACTTAATGTTGATGAATACCTGCAAGTTCTTTCCCTACCCGATCTGCTGAAAGGCCCACCATGAACTGGCAACCATAATCAGGGTATGCAGACAACATTGTTTGTTCAAAAAGTTTTCTGCTGTTGTCATTAAAAATGCCGGTTCCATTGGTTGCTTTCAAAACTTCTGAACAATACCGGAGGAAATATGCCTGCTGTTTACCAAAATCTTTGATATCACATACAGCGCCATGTCCTACGTAGAAAGAGCCGAAATCTTTCAACGCCGGGGTTAATGTTTCCAGGTTAGACAGCCAGCGAAGAATACCACCATCATTCATATATGTGTGGTTGTTTTTGTACAACAGATCCCCGACAAAAGCTGCGCGATTTTCATCTTCCAGCAGCCAGATGGAATTGGCATCACAATCTCCCCCTGCGCCAATGTCCAGCACGGAAAAAGTGATATCGCCAATACGTACCTGGTCACCATTGTTGACCAATTCCGTAGGATACGACCATTCAGGTATCCATTCCTGACCAAACATACCAGACCATTGGGCATGTTTAATCTGTTCGGTGTCCAGCATTAATTGTTTCACCGAAGGCACGGCAAATACCGGTATATCAGCATGTTCTTTAAGATGATAGGTGCCAGCCACATGATCAGGATGTCCATGTGTAAGAATAATCCCTGAAATAGGCTTCTGCAGGGCATCGGCTTGTTGCTTTAATCCAAGACTATCGCTTCTCGTGAGCGTAGTATCTACTATTACCAGTTCATTAGCCCCTTCTACAATGAAAGCATTAACTTTCATCATGGGTTCCTGCGATGTATAAGTATGAATTTTGGTTTTCATTTTCTATTTTTGAATAATTTTAAGCACCAAAAGTAAACTGCTTCCGCATCATGCGCAATAACTGTCAATTCTGACAGTACAAAAAAACATTATGATTATTAAAGGAAAAAACGTTGGTTTTAAACTTCATGGGAAAACCTATCACTGTGCAATGGATATTACGATGGATTATATTGGTGGAAAATGGAAAAGTGTTATCCTATGGTACCTGCGAAAAAAAACCATGCGTTTTTCGGAACTACGGCAACATATCCCGGATATCACAGAGAAAATGTTAAGCCTCCAGTTAAAAGCACTCGAAGCAGATGGGCTGATCCAAAGAACATCATTCGGGGCCAAGCCTCCTCTCCGGGTAGAATATGCGCTGACCCCATTCGGGGAAACCCTGACAGGTCCGCTCGAAGCCATTGCCAGATGGGGACGGCAGCTCGGAGAAAATGAGGGCACTATCGAGGAAATGGAATAACCTGTTGCACCAACAGAAAAAACTATATTTAAAGGTTAAAAACTCTTTTTTATGGAAGATATCAAGGCATTAAGCCAGGTGGCCGAATTTCACACCACATTTAAACACCCGATCCAACAGACCCCCATTATTCCGGCAGCACAACGTTGTGAATTAAGAGTATCACTTCTCCAGGAAGAATTAAATGAATTGAAACAGGCGATTGCCGACAAAAATATAGTAGAAATTGCCGATGCTTTATGCGATCTCCAATATGTTCTATCTGGCGCCATACTGGAGTTTGGCCTTGGCGAAAAATTCCGCGAACTTTTTGACGAAGTACACAGATCTAATATGAGCAAGGCTTGTAAAACAGTAGAAGAAGCGGAGAAAACAGTGGAACACTATAAAGCAACTGAAAACGTAGACTGCTATTTTAAGGAGATCGATAATTTGTACCTGGTATACCGGAAAAATGATAATAAAACACTGAAATCCATCAACTATTCAGCTGCGCAATTAGCCGAAATCCTTTAATGGACGGCGCTTCTACAGGCATGTTTCAAATCAATGATGGGATACATGCCTGTAATCTTCCAGGTTATTTATACAATTCCTCTTTAAATCTTTTAGCCAATAATCCCGTAGCCAATGCGGGATCAACATCTGCTATTACAACACCCGGCGTTCCATAAGTGCCGTGAATCATACACGTACCATCGGGAGCAATTAATGAGCTGGCTGCTTCCGGATACCGGGAGGCATAATTGGAACTGGCGAAGTAGATGGTATTCTCCATTGCTCTCATCATCATTGCTTTTTCATAATAAGGACTGTCCTTATGGCCCCATTCTGTGAGCTCCGCCCCACTGCTGTTGCTTCCAACAAAATACGGATGAAATACAATTCTGGCACCCTGCCGGGCAGCCCATCTTACTGATTCGGGGTACCGGAATCCTTCATGGCAGATGGTAATACCAAACTTCACCCCCTTTATTTCAAAAATGCTGCGTTGCGTGCCGGCCACCCACATATTATCTTCCGTTGGGTCCAGTTGATTTTTTGTCTGGTAACCCAATATCTCCCCTTTATCTGATATCACGAAGGCTACATTTAAAAGTCCAGTGGGGTGATGCCAGTCCATGGGCAGAATAATGGCGATCCCATTTTCAGCAGCCATTTTGCAGGCTGCATCTAATGCCGATTGCAGCTGCTCTTCAGTACGCTCTTCCGGCCCCGCCCCCATTCCCGGATAGCCGGGAATATATGATTCCGGGAAACAAATGATTTCCGCATTTTCTTTGACTGCAGCTTTTATCAATTTTTCCATCCAGAATAAGCCATCATTAATGGATGCCGGAAATGGAGGGGAAGCTAAGGCTATTTTTATCATAAAATAAAAATTGTGTTCCACAACAAAGGAGTGAATGTTGCAGACACGAAATTATACAAACATTCAACAAAATAAAACCATTAAGAAAGAGATGACCTCTTCTCATTAATATCCTATTATTATCTAATACCTCCGCATTTATCTTTCTTTTTCCATCTTAATTAAGCCTGTTTGCGCAAAATTAGGTCTCCTGTTAAGGCCCCGGATTTAATTTTAGCCTTTATAGTTCATTATCAACATAATAATAACTAATGATGAAGATTGATCAGGTATTTAATTCCACGGTAAAGGCGTGCAAGCTGTCGATCCTGACACTTGCCGTATGCGGGGCAATATCCACGACTGCCCGGGCACAAAAAAATCCATTCATCACAAACATGTACACCGCTGATCCATCGGCGCATGTATGGAAAGATGGCCGTTTATATGTTTATGCTTCGCATGACATTGCACCACCGAGAGGTTGCGATTTAATGGATCAGTACCACGTATTTTCCACAAATGATATGGTACACTGGAAAGATCACGGGGAAATATTGAGGGCCTGCCAGGTGCCCTGGGGTCGGAAAGAAGGCGGTTTCATGTGGGCACCGGATTGCGCCTATAAAAATGGCACTTACTATTTTTACTTCCCGCATCCTACCGGTTCCGGTGACCAATGGAATTCAACCTGGAAAATAGGAGTGGCTACCAGCAAGCATCCCGCCAGCGATTTCAAGGTCCAGGGATATATAGAAGGACTGGAATCCATGATTGACCCTACCGTATTTATTGACGATGACGGACAGCCTTACCTGTATTATGGAGGCGGTGCCACCTGTAAGGGGGGTAAACTGAAAGACAACATGACTGAAATAGCAGGGCCTATGCAGAAAATGGAGGGACTGGAAGATTTCCACGAAGCCAGCTGGGTACACAAAAGAAATGGGATCTACTATCTTTCTTACTCAGACAACCACGACAAAGATGGTAAGCACAATCAGATGCGGTATGCTACCAGCAAGTCTCCTTTAGGACCATGGACATCGCAGGGCATATATATGGATCCTACTGACAGCTTTACCAATCACGGGTCTATTGTAGCATACAAAGGACAGTGGTATTCTTTTTATCATAACAGTTCCATATCGCATGAAGACTGGCTGAGATCTATTTGTGTGGATAAGCTATATTATAATGACGATGGTACCATAAAGAAGGTGATTCCAACTACCGGTACTCCGCAAAAATAATGAGCACATCAGCAGTTTTCCAGCCATTGATATCTGCCGGAAAACTGCTGATCATTAAATACCGGATACCAGGAAGAATACCACGCTGAAATATCCCCAGAGAAAAGAAAATAACACGTGGACGATGGTTTCAAAACGCTTCCCTCTCCATAACAAGGGAGAATACACGAAAAACTGAAATAGCAGGCGGATGGCCCAGAAAATAAAACATCCCAGGGCCAGCAGATGTCCCAGCCTTGTTTGCAATATATCTTCCGCCGCAGAGATACAGCATAGCCCCATCAACAATACAACCAGCGCGATAAAAAAAGTATGCACATACATGATTTGTCTGCTTAAAAGACTTACCACTGCAAATTCCTTCTTCCAGTTAAAATAACCCGGAAAGAAAATATGTATGATGGATAATAGTACGAGGATATATCCCGTGATCTTAAGATGTAATTCCATTTTTCTCAAGAATAAATGCGGACAGAAAAGGAGTAATCTTCATTTCTTTTCCGATGATAAGCTGCGCTGCTGCAAAGGTGCGCTTCCATGTGCTGCCGGAAAAAAAATGCAGGAAACCTATATTATACGCGATAAAATTACGGGTGTCTCTCAAGTGTTCCAGCACTATAATTTTTCCATTCTCCTGCAAACTATGATGCAGTTGCTCAAAAAACCGGCATCTCTCTTCCTCCTTCCTGATTTCATGGGCAGCCAGGAAAAGAAAGATGACATGCGCTGACGCAACTGGTAGTGGAACAGCGGTTGTACGGATGATCTGCGTTCCAGGGTAAGGCGCATATGCTTTTCTTGCACGCTCAATCGAAATTTCAGTATGCTTCAACGGATCATAAAAATCAAATACCTGAAGCTCTGCTCCCGGATACTTTTGCTGCAGGAAATGGCTCGTTTCGTCAAAACCCGCATGGATATTAATGATCCGCTGACCTGTAGAAACTGGCAGTTCATCTAACCAGCGCAGGTGATACAATCCGCTACCATCATAAATATACCAGGATACCCCTAAAGATAGTAAGGTACTGAGTATGATGAGTACCAGCAGTACCTGCACGGGGATCAATTGCCGGAAAAATAATCCCGCCACGATGAACAATATTGACAACAAATAGAAATGCCAGTTAAAGCGTATAATATTTATCAGGCCCTGGCAGGCTGTTCGTTCTACTCTTTCCATATATCCATCCTCCCTTTTTTCCAGTAATAAGGAATTTGTTGAATCAAAAATGCATTAGCCAGCACCGCTCCTTCCCATGCCGGGATTTTCAGAAAGTCCACTTCCGATGTGAGCACCTCCACAGGTCGGGGTGTCCAGTTTTCTCTGACACCTTCAATGATGAGTACTTTATTGGATGTATCATTACAACTGAATGTAAAAGGCAATGGGCCTGCAAATCGTCTTGCTTCTTTCCAGTTGTTAAAAGGAGAACCTGCAGGAAGTCCTGCATCCAGGTTGCCAAGATGAACGGCAATATCTACACCTGATTTCCGCGACTGCACCCGAACGGTATCTTCTTCTTGTTTTATATCAATATCTGTGGTGGTGTAATTATAGTGTGTAAACAGGTTACCTAAACATTCCATCTTCTTCTTATCTGTTTCTGATTTCAGGATGTATAGTCCGCGCAACTTCCTTCCCCGGCTGGTAGTATATCGTACAAAGGCTCTGTAGCCGGTGAGCACAAAATCATGTCCCATAAAACCAGGAAATCCTTTTGGTCTTAGCTGCTTTGTTTTTACTACGGCCACCGCAATAAAAGCCCATTTTTCCTGGAAGAGATCCAGTTCCAGTTTTGCCGGCACCATCGGTCGTAAAGCGGCCATAGGAACCGCGTAGGTCAATACCAGCGAGCTGTCGAAAAATGCCTCTACCGCAAAAGGATGATTTTTAAGAAAGGACAGCATCAGTAACTGGGTTTTGAGCGATGAAGACGATACTGATTCCAATAGATGAGGAAGATAAAAAGAGCCGCTATTACAATATTTATTCTTCCGAAGAGTAAGAGGTCAGGCACAGCGATGAATTCAATGATGTTCATGGTGGCTACCAGTATTATCTGTGCGAGAGCACACCACCTCGGTTTTATGGAAGAGAGGATCCACACCGCCATTAATACTTCCAGGAAACCAATAGTGCGGGTAAACAGCTGTGCATGCGGCGCACCCAGGATCCTGGCTACAATCAATTGATGCCTGGGTACCAGGTTACATACCTTGCAAAATAATCCATTCACTATCCAAACGGTGGCAATGGCGATGTTGATATACTTATAAAGTCGAGGCTGCATTTATTCCGTTTATCCGTATTAGTTATTATTTACTAAGATCCCATACTTTCAATGTATTCAATGTTACGTGTCCGTTGTCGGCAAAGGCAGCAAACCCTGTGGCTTCCCTGTCAGGAAATATCAGTGTGGTGATTACTTTTTCACCGTTATTCACAAACACTTCCACCGAAGATTTATCCAATAATACCTGTAACCGGATCTGGTGATTTACCGGTGATACGGAAACCCGTTGTACTTCTTTACCGTCATTAATGTAGAGTTCTTTACGTTGTACGTTATAACCAATCACCACTTGCCGGCCGTTTTTGTGTTGTGCTATTTTCAATCCAAAATCCGTGGCGGTGCCTGGTGTGAAGGTAGCATCTATCCAGTTGGTGTTGTTATTAAAACGTTGTCCGTTGTTCAGCGGCAGATCTTTACTATCCAATGTCAGAGCCTTCTGCGTCCGCTTTTTAGCAGCAGGCAATTGCTCCAGGCAGGTATTCAATACGGCAGCCGGTTGCTGAAATAAGCGTATACCCGCCGCCGTTGTTTTCAGAGACAAGTCACGTGGGATAGACATTTGTCCGCGCCAGGGGCTGGTAGCTGTTTCAAACGGCATGAGCCAGCCTATCATGGTTTGGCGGCCATCCGGCAGATGGTTATAAGGGATAGCGGCATAGAAAGTTTTGCCATCATCTACAAACAGCTGTGTTGTTGCGGCGTTATCGTTCGTAAATTTTTTTCCATCAAAGTCACCAATAAAATATTGCATACCGGTGGCTGCCTCCTGATTTCCGGAAGATACCATGAGTAGCCATTTTTTCTTTGCCGGATTTCCATCTACATATAGCGGGGTTAAAGACGGGCATTCCCAGATTTTACGGGTATCTCCCTGGTTGCCAAATTCACTGATCAGCTCCCAGTCTTTCAGGTTTCCGGAACTATAAAACTGTACTTTATGTTCCGCAGGTACTGCCACTGTCATGAGCCATTTGTGTTGTGCTTCCAGCCAGATCACCGAAGGATCGCGAAAATCTTTCTGATGGATATCTACTACCGGGTTATGGGCATAGTTCGTATAGGTAAGTCCACCATCGTTACTATATGCAATAAATTGCGACTCTTTTTGTTGTTTGGGTTGATCAGCCGTATAGATAGCGACAACAGGGCCTTTACCATTTTTGCCCAAACCGCTGCTGTTATGTTCATCCCATACTGCAGAACCAGAGAATATCCAGGTGGTGGTATCTGTTGTTACTATTTCCGGAATGGCTACCGGCAGGTGTTGCCAGTGCAGCAAATCTTTGCTGATGGCGTGGCCCCAGCTCATGTGCCCCCATTTATTTTCGAGTGGGTTGTGCTGATAATACAGGTGATAAACTCCATTGAGATAAATCAGGCCATTAGGATCGTTCAACCAGTTTTGCGGAGCGGTGAAGTGATATACAGGCCGCCATTGCGGCGTAGGCTGATCCTGCGCATGCAAAGTGAATGGAAGTAGGATGGTGGCCAGTATATAAAATAGTTGTCGCTTCATAGTAATGATGATATCGATAAATATAATGCTTACTACTTACATTCCATACAGCTTCTCCCCCTTTTCACTACCGAACACCTTTTGTACTAAAAGCGAACAAAATAATTAATTATATAATATATAATTACTGGAATTAAAGTCATTGTAAAAGTGGTACATTATTTTGTGACCTATTTATCATCATTACCTTTCATTGTATGCTCAAGAATTATTTCCGGATCGCATGGCGCAACTTAACCCGGAACAAAGGGTTTGCCATTATCAATATTCTGGGGTTAGCCATCGGAATGGCGGTGGTTATATTAATTGGCCTGTGGATAAAGGAGGAAGTATCCTATAATACATCTTTTAAAAACTATGACCGCATTACGCAGGTAATGCATCATTGGGATAATGCAGCCTATCATAAAATTTCTACCGAAACCGTGATGCCTATTCCTGCATCAACGGAATTGCGTGCTAAATACGGTTCTTTTTTTACGTATATCGCTTTACAGCGCCCCAGTGGGGATCACATCCTTTCTTATGAAGGCAAAAAAATGAATGAAAAGGGTTTGTTTGCAGAGCCTGAATTAGCGGATATGTTATCTCCTAAAATGATAGCAGGTACGTTGCACGGGTTAAATGATCCTTCGGCTATCATGATCAGTGCTGTATTTGCCAAAGCCATGTTTGGGGATACAGACCCGATCAATAAAATGATCAGAATAGATGACAAAAGTGTGCTGAAGGTGACGGGAGTATTTGAAGATTTCCCCCGGAATACGAGCTTCTATGGTACGCGCTTCATGATTCCCTGGGCTTATTATGTTGGCAGTCAGGCGTGGGTGAAAAGATCATATGATCAGTGGAACAATAATTCATTTTTCATTTATGCACAACTGGCGGATCATGCAGCCATTAGCAATACTGCAGCAGCTATCCGGGATATACTCAAAGGGAGACCTGGCAGAAATGATCATGCAGAAGTCTTTTTACAACCAATGAGTAAATGGCATTTATATAGTGAATTCAGTAATGGAAAAAATATAGGTGGCAGTATCCGGTATGTGTGGATCTTTGGTACTATCGGTTTATTTGTACTCATCCTGGCCTGTATTAATTTCATGAACCTGAACACAGCACACTCACAGAAGCGGGCCAGAGAAGTAGGCGTACGCAAAGTGGTGGGATCGCTGCGGCATCAACTGATTGTCCAATTCCTGGGAGAGGCCCTGATCATAGCCGGAATGGCCATGTTACTGGCTATCATGCTGGTGCTGATAGCATTGCCATGGTTTAATTCACTGGCCGACAAAGCCATTGCATTTCCCTGGAAGGTGCTGTCATTCTGGGCGGGCGTCATAGGTCTTATGTTTTTAACGGGTCTGTTGGCCGGTAGCTATCCAGCTTTTTACCTCTCTTCTCTTCAAACGCTAAAAGTGTTGAAAGGCACTTTCAAAACCGGGCCGTTGGCGGTGCTATCCAGGAAGGTATTAGTGGTATTGCAGTTTACAGTTTCTGTAGCGCTCATCATAGGTACCATCATCATTTTTAAACAAATTGAGCATGCGCGTAACCGGCCTTTAGGCTATGATCGGAACGGGTTGATTAATATCTCTATGACTACTCCGGAGCTGCATGGAAAGTATGATGTGCTCCGCGATGAACTCATCAACTCCGGCGCTGCAGTAAATATGGCAGAAGCCTCCAATCCGGCTACAGATATTTATGCACATCTTACCGGGTTCGATTGGCCGGGAAAAGATCCTGCTGTAAATCCCACGTTTGCGGTATCCTGGATAACACATGATTTCGGCAAAACGGTAGACTGGCAGTTTACCGCAGGTCGCGATTTTTCAAGGAACTTCGCTACAGATACTTTTGGCCTGATATTAAATGAAAGCGCAGTAGCCTATATGGGGTTAAAGCATCCGGTGGGAGAAACAATTAAATTCAATGATACCAATTTCCACATCATAGGTGTGATAAAAAATGTGATCATGGAATCTCCGTTTGCGCAAGCTGCTCCTGCCGTTTTCATGATGGATTATGGAAATGCCAGTGAGATTACCATCAGGATTAATCCAAACATCGGCGTACCTGCTGCCCTGGCTAAGATAGCAAGGATATTCCAGCGATATGCTCCCGCGGCCCCTTTCGATTTTCGTTTTGCAGATGCAGACTACGCAGCCAAATTTTCCAGTGAAAACCGCATCAGCCAATTATCTGTCTGCTTTGCCTTATTCGCTATTTTTATTAGTTGTCTGGGGATTTTCGGACTGGCTGCCTTTACCGCTGAACAACGCACCAAAGAGATAGGTCTGCGAAAAGTAATGGGCGCGTCTGTTATTAATCTTTGGGGGCTTTTATCGAAAGAGTTTCTGTTACTCACCCTGATGTCATTTAGCATTGCGATGCCAGTGGCCTGGTGGTTCATGCACCAATGGCTGCAGCGTTATGATTACCGCATAGATATCTCTCTTTGGATATTTGTGATAACGGCATTGGCAACGTTACTGATCACTTTAGGCACGGTTAGTTTTCAGGCGATAAAAGCAGCATTGACGAATCCTATCAAAAGCTTGCGGACCGAATAAAACTATTCTGCCTTTTCGTTGCCACCTTTCCGGAATTCCCGGACAATGCGTATCACTACAGGAACAGTTACGACAACAACAATAACAGTGATGAAGTACTTGAGATATGGTTGTAAGAAGGGCATACTACCGATGAGATAACCGGCCAGTACGAAACTACATGCATAGCCCACTGAACCTATCGTTACAAACGAAAGAAAGCGGCGGAAATCCAGCCGGATCATGCCGGCTACAATAGGTGCAAAGGTGCGGATCAACGGAAGAAATACGCCTGCTGACAGCGCTACTGCACCATGCTTATTATAAAAATGTTCTGCCGACACCAGGTACTGCCGCCGAAAGAACCGGGAATCTTTCCGGTTGGCTAATAAGGGACCTGTTTTCCGGCCAAACCAATAACCGGTGATGTTGCCTGCAATAGCAGCTACAGCGGACAATGCGCAAACCAGCAGTACATTATAATGCAAACTTCCGGTAGCAATTAATACGCCGGCCGTAAACATAAATCCGCCGCTGGGGAGGAAGAAACAAAAAAACAATCCGGTTTGTCCGTACACGGCGAGGAATAAAAACAATAAGCCTCCGTAGCTAAGGAACGATGCAGCATCCGACATTCGTAGTATTATTAATAATCAGTACAAAATAGTTTGTTAATCAGGTATTCACCAGGTCGTTCAGTGTTTCAAAAATATGCAGCGGGAAGGCTGCGGGTCTGTATCACATTTACCAGGTAAATTTAAGAGAAGCTATTCAATTTCCGTGTGTTTTTCCCGTGTCTGTCATAAAACAAAAAAGCCTTTACATCTGAATATGTAAAGGCCGAAATATTTTTAGCTATTACCGGAGGCCTTATGCAGTCACATATCCTGGCTGCACACCGCATCCCTGTTGATTTTCATCGAACATCATTTTCATTTTTCCGGTCATCATTCCATTCCATCCTGCCTGGCTGAGATATACTTCCTGTCCGATCGTGTTTCTTAGCACTACGGTAGATGTCAGCATTTTCTGCTGATGACCTCCAATCACGTAATCGATATGTGCACTATCCGTAGCCATATTGCAGTTGTCGGCGATGGCCCCTGGTTGTTGAAATCCAAGATGAGAAAGACAGATTACCACGTGGCAGCCATGTTCCTTTTTGAGATTTGCCGCTACTGCGTCTGCTGCTGCCACCGGAGGCAAGTAAGTAACGCCGCTGTTTCCCTGTAGTTGCGGCCCTACTCCTGTGATACCCACCTTTAACGCTCCCGCATATACGATTTTATGACGTACTACCTGGCGTGCGAGGGATTTATCCGTGAATTGGTAATTGCAGTTGACTAATGCAAACTGCATATGTGTCATCAAAGCCGCCAATGCTGCCTGTCCGTTTGCCAGTTCACGATTGCCGATGGTGGCTGCGTGATAGCCCGCTTTATTCATGGCCTGGATCATTTCCATATGTGCGTCCACGTTAGTACCGTCATCAATGAAATCGCCCGCATCCAGCAGCAATCCTCTATCACCTGCTACGCGGTGATGTACGAATCGTCCGTGCAGGTCGTTGGTATGCCATATCGTTACTTCACGGTTGTTGCCGGGAATATAAATAGCGTTCTCCGTAGGACCGGACAACGATTTTAGAGACTTTGGTATTAATAACAAGCCTGTTAGCAGTGATGTATTTCGCAGAAAATTGCGGCGTTCCTGGTTCATAATGTATGGGGATCTGGAAAAAGTCAGGTAAAGATATATATATCCATTTGATTTCCTATTACACGAAATAAGTATTGCTTTAAAAAAAAATATGATCTACTTTTACGCAGTTTTCATAGCGGTCCAGTTGATTTATCCCCATCATAACAAGTACCTAGACAGATGCCAACCTATAACAGCTTTTTATCTCAAATAAGTTTAGTCGCTTTTGACTTTGCGCCTAAAGATTATGCACTGTGTAACGGACAAATCCTGCCCATCAACAGAAATCAGGCCCTGTTTTCGCTGCTGGGCACTACCTATGGCGGGGATGGCCGAACTACTTTTGCATTGCCTAATTTACAGGGACGCGCACCTATGCATAGAGGCAATGGCTACATAGATGGACAGTTTACTGGCAACGTTACTGACCGACTTACAGTGGCTAATATAGCCGGGCATGGACACAATATTATTAATACTACGCTCAGGTTACAAACCGGGAATACAGCTGATACCACCTCACCTGCCAACGCTTTTCTTGCGCCGGCTCCAGCTGCCAGCCCCCGGTTCGGGAATCAGGCAGATGAGCGGATGGCAACAGTGCAGGGGCAGGATCTGGTTAAAAATCCGGCCGATGGCCCATTGAAGACGGAAGCCTTTACCTCTCCGAATAATTCCTTTGATAACATGATGCCCTACCTGGTACTCAATTATATTATAGCTTTAGCGGGAATCTTTCCCTCACGCAACTAATCCCTACTTATATGCGCGCACCTGATCCCTATGTATCAGCATTTGCTCCAGCTAACGATGTTTTTGTTGGGGAGATTGTCATGTATGCCTGTAATTTTGCACCTGATGGATATGCCGAATGTAATGGTCAATTACTTCCGCTGTCACAGAACACTGCACTCTTTTCACTACTCGGCACTTACTATGGCGGAGACGGCAAAAGTACTTTTGCACTGCCTGACCTGCAAGGAAGAATTCCCGTTGGTGCAGGCCAGGGAGCAGGGCTTACTGAAAGATACCTGGGTGAATCGGGAGGTCAGGAGTCCGTTACTTTAACCCCCGATCAGCTACCCAATCATACACATGTTATTAAAAAAGTGCCATTAACGTTACCGATAGGGACAGACAGCAGTACCAGCAATCCTGTTAATGGCTATCCCGGCGTTACCGCTTCAACTCCTTTATATGCCAAAGTAGCTGGAAATGGTACCAGCGGACCTTTGAAAGCTTCCCTGACAGCAATGCCCCTGGGCAGTTCACAACCAGTAAATGATATTCAGCCATCGCTGACTATCCTATTCGCGATCGCTCTTTCGGGGACATTTCCACCGCGGTCTTAATCTACCAATGATCATTTTAAACCACCTATAGTAATGGACGTTTTTATAGGAGAAATAAGAATATTTGCGGGTAATTTCGCGCCTGCAGGCTGGATGCTCTGCCAGGGACAAATACTTTCCATTTCAGAGTATGAAACCCTATTCAATCTGATAGGTACCACCTATGGTGGTGATGGTCTGGAAACCTTTGCGCTTCCTGATTTACAGGGCAGGGTCCCCATACACTCCGGTAGACATCCGGATAGTGGCCGCATATTCACCCTGGGCGAGAAAAATGGTACAGAAACCTTTACCCTGACCGCCAACCAGCTACCATCACACCAGCACGTCGTTTCCGGGCCTGTATCTATTGCTGCACTGGGCGCAAACCCCGGCAACCAACTGACGCCGGATAATAACTACCCCGCTATTACGTCCGGAAAAAACGTATACAGTACCAGGGTAAATACTGGCAAAGACACCGCCAATCTACCATTACGGATGGCTCCATTGGAAGTCACTCCTACGGTGGGGGATACCACCATGATGCAGGTACAGCCAACTGGCAGCTCTCAACCCATTGACAACATGCAGCCGTACCTTACCCTCAATTATATTATCTCCCTTTTCGGAATATTTCCAACACAATGAAGGAACATACTTTATGAAAATAGGCGCATTATTACCAAAATCTTCTTTTCATCCGCTGCTACACCATGATTTCCTGCAGGGTATGCAGGCTTACCTTCAGCTCCGCGCAGTAAATACGACCTGGTTCACGGCCAATATCGGATTTGGCACAGATGCTGAGCTGATGCTGGAACAGGCGGAAAAGATGCTACTGGAAAATCAGGCGGATGTATTGGTGCTGTATGCAGATCAACCGGCAGTGAGCAAAATTGCTGCCTTGGCAAAATCGTTGAACCGCCTGGTAATACTCGTGCACAATGGCGCTAAATATATGCACGAATGGGAACCCCATCCTGTAGTGCTATCACATACACTTAACAATGCTATTCAATGCAGGCTTACCGGTCGGTATGCTGCAGGCCATGCAAAAGATATTGCTGTGTGTACCTCCTTTTATGATGGAGGCTATTCACACTGTCATGCACTAACACAATCATACCTGGAAAATGGCGGAAGTGTGGCTTACAACTTTGTGAGTAAATATACCGTTCCCACATTTGATTCAGCTCCGCTGCATGAATTCCTTACATCTAACGCACACGTACAAACGCTGCTGGCGCTTTTTAATGGCGACCTGGCACATTGCTTTTTGCAGCAACTGCAACATGCTGATGCAGCAAAAGACTTACAGGTATTTGGCAGCCCCATGCTGCTGGATGAAACACTGACAAACGTACACGGTGAATTGAAGTTACCGTTTCGTGTCAATGGATATGTACCCTGGATATCTTCTCTCCCCAATAATGCAAATCAACTGTTAAAAACACAGTTTAAAAACCATACTGGCCGCGAGGCTAATGTGTTTAGTATGCATGGCTGGGATACCGGCATGATACTGGAACATATTTTCAATACAATAGACATACATCACTTCCAGGCAAAAGCGATCATCTCAGCACTCGGTGAAGTTACGCTGGATAGTCCACGTGGGCCTCTGCGCATGGATAGTGCCACGCATCACATGCTGGCCCCGGCATGGTTAGTACAAACAAATGAGGCGTTTGAGCTAAAAGTGATCAGTAAAGAAGAGAACACCTTAGAGGTGTGGCAGGATATTGTGCGTGAAAAAATACCAGGCGGAGCTACCGGCTGGTTCAATACTTACCTCTGCGCTTAAAATAACCAGGCGAGGTATTTTCTAATAATTGAACATCCTGACAACAGGATGTATACTTATATATTTCTTATACCAAAGGATCCCCCCTTATGAAATTATTTTTACTCAGGACCCTGATATCCCTGTTATTGCTCACCGGTATTGCTACTTGCGTACAGGCACAGGCCTTTGGCCCTGGTGATATACAGTTCAGTGGCATTAACATCTATGACGATAACAATAACGGTATCGTACAGAATGATGCCTTTTCGTTTATCCTCCTCCGTAATTGCCCGGCCAATACAAAAATTTACTTTACAGATCTGGGATGGACAGGTAGTGGCTTTCAAACCAGGTTTACTAACTGTGCTGATGGAGGTGGGTCTGCTACAGATGGTATCATTGAATGGTCATCAGGCCCTGCTGCCTATAGTGCCGGGACCCAGGTCATCATATATTGTAAATACAATCCCACCTGTAACAAAGGAAGTATCAACATCAACAATTGTACGCCTACCGGCAACACCGTGGGACAAATCCAGACGGCAAAAGAATATATTAGTCTTGGCCTCCTGGGAGATCAACTGTTTGCTTTCACCGGCAATGTTAATAGTCCCACTATCATTGCGGGTATTAATGTGAATAAAAACAGTTGGGAACCATCGCTGGGTGGCTGTGAATTTACCTCTTCCCGCTCTGTAAAACCAGCTACCACCCCGGTGATGAACTTTGCCAATGCAAATTCGATCAACGCAGTTTATAAGTGTGATAGCAAGGTAATGACACTGGCGAACCTGCGTAGAAGCCTGCTGGATATGAAAAAATGGGACCAGGATAGCACCTTGCTGGCGCCTGCTCCTGCATCGGTCAATCTGAAAAGCACACCCAACTGCTTCATCACGATCGTTAATCCCAGTGCCGACAGCATTCTGTATGTAGACAAACAGAAAAACATCTTTGGTAGTGGCAACAGCTGGGCCGACCCGATATATGATTTGAGTATGTCACTTACAGCAGCAGCAGATACCGGCAATTATATCAAAAAAATCTGGATAGCAAAAAGTACCTATAAGCCTGGTAACATCCCCGGTCCCGCAGCTTCTTTCATAATACCTTCCAATGTGGCTGTATATGGCGGTTTTGCAGGTAGTGAAACCACCCTCGATCAACGTGATATTGCCGCCAATCCGGTGATACTGAGTGGTGATATTGGAGGTGATGATCACCTTACCAATAATATCGTACAGAAATTTTCAGACATCGTTGGCCAAAACAATTATCATGTAGTTACACTCAATAATATCAGTCAACAGACATTAATTGATGGTGTAATTATTACAGGCGGAACAGCTAATGGAACGCTCCCTTCTGATCGTTCAGGCGCAGGCATCAGCAACCTTGGTAATCTAACCATTACCAACACGCAGTTCTATGGCAATGATGCCTTGCTGGACGGAGCCGGCATGTACAACAACAACTATGGTACGGTAAGCCTGACAAATTGCGTATTCTATGGTAACAGAAGCAGACGTAATGGTAGCGCTATCATGAACAACGTTTTCATTGACATGCGATTAACCAATGTCACCATTGGCGGAAACACTTCTCAGGCTTCAGCGGTGGCATCGGACCAAAGTTCCTTTACCGCCTTTAACAGTATTATTTCAGGCAATAGTTCTGTTACAGCTGCCAGTGATGTGAGCTTCACCAATACCAGCCAAAATATTAATTATAGTATCCTGGGAAATCAATACTATACCAACACTAACACACACCAAACCACACCGGCAGTACAGTTTGCAAATCCAGCTACCGGAGACCTGCGGCTATTGCCAGTGAATGATGGTATTAATAGGGGAGATTCCAGCACCAACAAGCCAGGCTATGCCGCGCAAGCCGGCACTTTGGATCTTGATGGAAAACCGCGTATCAGCAATACCGTTATTGATCTTGGTGCCTACGAGAAACAGGCCATCCCACAAACGATTACCTTCCCGCAGCCAGCTCCGGTTACCTATGGTATGCAGAACATTGATCCGCAAGCCACTACCAACGGTGATGCTACTGTTACTTATACAACTGATAACACCGCAGTGGCAGATACGCTGAACAGCAAAATTAAAACAACCGGCGCCGGTACCGTTGTGGTCACCGCTTACGCAGCCGCTACCAATATTTATCTGCCTGCAACACCGGTATCCAAAACCCTCACCGTCAATAAAAAAGCGCTGACCATAAAAGCTAATGATACCACCCGGATTTATAAAGATCCCAATCCGGTGATAACATATACATATACCGGTTTTGCCTATGCAGATAGCGCCGCCATGATTACAGGTGTAAATGCCACGCATACTGCCAGCAGCAACAGCGTTACAGGCACCTACCCTATTACAATGGACCTGAGTGCTGCCACAGCAGCTAATTACCTGCTAACAGGTATCAATGGCACATTAACTATTACGCCGCAGCCACAAACCATTACATTCCCGGCACCGGCTACCGTTACTTATGGCGTGTCACCACTTATGCTGCCAGAGTTTACCGATGCAGGCGTAGCCATTGTTTACACCGTAGATGCCGGACCAGCTACCGTTGCCGGTAATATCCTTACCATCACCGGAGCAGGAAGTGTCACCATTACGGCCTCACAACCGGGAGATCACGATCATATTGCCGCAACTCCTGTAACGCAAACATTCACCGTAAACAAAGCAACGCTTGCCGTCACAGCCAACGATAAAAATAAAGCCTATAAGCAAGTCAATCCAACACTTGATTATGACTTTACCGGTTTTGTCAATGGGGAAGATAAAAGCGTTGTAAGTAATGCCGCAGCTATCAGTACTACCGCGGATAGCGACAGCCATCCAGGCACATATCCGATCACGGTGACGATTGGTACACTGACTGCCGCCAACTATGACTTTACGTTCCATGCCGGCTCACTGACAATTACGAAAGCAGCACAGGTAATCACTGTACCCACTGTCACCACTAAAACATATGGCAATGCGCCATTTGGTCTTGCTGGTACCAGCACCTCCGGCTTACCCATTACCTATAGTGCTACAGGTCCTGTTTCCATCACAGACAGCATAGTCACCATTACAGGTGCAGACAGTGTAACGATCACCGCCAACCAGGCTAGTAACAGCGACTATGATGCTGCAACAGCGGTGGTGACAGGATTTACTATTATGAAAGCGCCACTGATTGTAAGAGCCGATAGCAAACAAAGATTATATGGACAAAACAATCCGACACTGACTTATACTTATGACGGACTTGTTTACACCGATGATAACAGTGCTGTAAACGGCACACCCGCACTCAGTACTGCTGCTAATCTCAACAGCGTACCTGCCAACTACCCGATTACGATTACCAACTTCGCCTCACTGACAGCAGCCAACTACCTGCTATCAGCCGTTAACGGTAACCTGGCAGTACAGATGGCGCCACAAACGATTACCTTCCCGGCAATCGGCAGTAAAACATATGGCGATGCACCATTTACACTGAACGCCAGTAGTGATGGAGGCTTAACTATAGCATACACAGTTACTGCCGGCCCTGCTACGGTTGCCGGTAATACATTGACTATTACCGGTACAGGTACCGTAACCGTTACTGCTGATCAGACAGGAGACGGCAACTATACACCTGCAACGCAGACCTCACAAACGTTCAACATTAATAAGGCGCCGTTGACTGTATTGGCTGCCCCTGCATCTAAAACTTATCTGCAGCCAAATCCAACATTCGCCTATACGATTAGTGGCTTTGTTAACGGAGATAATATCGGCGCAGTCAATGGTTATGCGGAGACCAGTACCACTGCCGATATTAACAGTATACCGGGGAAATACGCGATCACAGTAAGTGTGGGCACATTGACGGCCACCAACTACACGTTCGGTTTTACCGGCGATTCACTTACGGTTACACCCGCAGGGCAAACCATCAGTTTCCCAGCTGTCCCCGGTAAAACATATGGTGATGCACCCATTACACTGAATGCCAGCAGCGATGCCGGCCTAACCGTAACATATACGGTAACTTCCGGTCCGGCGACTATCACGGGTAATACCCTCACCATCACCGGTATTGGCAGCATAACGGTAACGGCTACACAGACTGGCAATGGTAACTATACCGCTGCCACACCTGTCAACAGCACTTTCCAGGTGGCTCCGGCTACCCTGATAGTAAAAGCTGATGATATGTCAAAAGCATATGGCGCCAATAACCCAACCTTTACTTCCACTATAACAGGTTTTGTGAACGGCGAAAATGCCAGTGTAATAACAGGCGTTCCTGCACTAACAACTATTGCCGATAACAGCAGTGTACCGGGTACTTACCCGATCACCGTGGCTACAACAGCAATGAGTGCAGCAAATTATATCTTCACCACTACCGATGGAACGTTAACAGTAGGAAAGGCGGCTCAAACAATCAGCTTCCCGGCTATCTCCGGTAAAACATACGGCGACGCACCGGTTACACTGAACGCTAGCAGCGATGCAGGTTTACCGGTAACATATACTGTTACCTCCGGTCCGGCTACTATTAATGGTAACACCCTCACCATCACTGGTGCAGGCAGTGTAACGGTAACGGCTACACAAATAGGTAACAACAACTATAATTCAGCAACACCTGCCAGCAACACCTTCCAGGTAGCTCCGGCTACACTCACCGTGAAAGCCGATGACGCACAACGGGTATATGGCGCCAATAATCCGGCGTTCACTTATAACGTTACTGGTTTTGTAAACAGCGAAAACGCCAGTGTAATAACAGGCAATCCTGTACTCAGCAGCATCGCTGATAACAGCAGTGTTCCGGGTACTTATCCGATTACCCTATCCACAACGGGTATGACGGCGGCTAATTATACCTTCACTACTACCAACGGTACTTTAACAGTTGACCAGGCGGCTCAAACGATCAGCTTCCCGGCCATCTCCGGTAAAACTTATGGTGATGCACCGGTTACGCTCAACGCCAGCAGCAATGCTGGTTTACCGGTAACATATACTGTTACCTCAGGTCCGGCTACTATTAATGGTAACACCCTCACCATCAC
>NZ_JBFREI010000013.1:0-227495 GCF_052114225.1 Chitinophaga sp. RAB17
CCTGCCCGGGTACATCCAGCGAAACATTTGTTTCCTGGAAAGTGGTATCCGGATCTATCATTAGCGTGACCGTTTCGCTACCCGCCACCTGGCGTGATATAAAATCAATACGCGTTGCGATCACTTTTACTTCCAGGGCAGCAATACCTGTATACCCGTCGATGGTTTGTGCGGGAATATTTAATACTCCGTTACTCAAAAGCCGGGGAGCCACCGCAAAAAAACGATCTACGCCAGTATGCTGATTGAATCGGAAGCCTGTTATGGCGGCATGATGATCGCCGGCAGCAATGAGTAGCCTGTTGAGCCGATTGATGTGGCCGCCATCACAATGGATATCCAGGTGGGGGTAAAAAGCATGCCGTATAAAAGCGCCTTTTCTGCTGGCGATACCAAAGCGCCGGGATGCGCGGCGGCTAGCAGCCGTTTGCTGCACGCTTTGAGGCATGGAGCGCAGGAAGTAGTTGCCATTGCGCTTATACCCTATGAGAGGACCGAGTTTTCCCGTAAAGGGAATGACAGACATTTGTTTTGCCATGGGAGATTATTTTGATTACTATAAATATAACATAATTCGGGGAACGTATTTGCGGGATAGATGGAAGATTAACTAATGCTAGTGTATTGAGTATTAGATAATATTCAAAGCCAGTGTAGTGGGAATTTGAGAATGACAAACGTGGGTGTATTGGCATTTGGAGCATATTGAAAAAGATATTCCTCCCGTTTTCAACCTGATCCAAAAATAGCTTGTCTTGCTCAGGATTAGATGATTATCCTGATTCCTAATAAGTCATAAAAAAAATTGGCGAAGACAAAACAGATAAATCTGTTTCCATCTTCGCCAATTATATTAAAAAACCTGGGTAATCATCTTCATCAGTATCATCCTGAGTAAGACCGATTACGCTTATTTTACTTCTTCGAATTCAGCATCTGTTACACCATCGTTAGCAGCGTTAGGTTGACCCTGTTGCTGACCGCCGTTAGGCTGTTGAGCGCCTTCCGGTTGACCTTGAGAAGCTTTATACAGCTCTTCAGAAGCAGCAGTCCACGCAGCTTCCAGTTCAGCAGTAGCTGTATCCAGCTGTGCACCGTCCTGTGATTTGTGGGCTTCTTTCAACTTATTCAGTGCGTTTTCGATGGTTTCTTTCTTATCAGCGGGCAGTTTATCACCGTATTCCTTGATCTGTTTTTCAGTCTGGAATATCAGGCTATCCGCTTTATTCAGCTTTTCGATCTGCTCACGTTGTTCTTTATCTGCAGATTCGTTGGCTTTGGCTTCGGCTTTCATCTTTTCGATTTCTTCCTTGTTCAAGCCACTACCTGCTTCGATTTTGATGTTCTGTGTTTTGCCAGTGCCTTTATCTTTTGCAGTTACGTGCAGGATACCGTTAGCATCAATATCGAAAGTTACTTCGATCTGAGGAACGCCACGCGGAGCCGGAGGAATATCACCTAAGATAAAACGGCCCAGTGTTCTGTTCTGGCTGGCCATTGGTCTTTCACCCTGCAATACATGGATTTCCACGCTAGGCTGGCTATCTGCTGCGGTAGAGAAAGTTTCAGATTTCTTGGTAGGAATGGTGGTATTGGATTCGATCAGTTTGGTCATTACACCGCCCATTGTTTCGATACCCAGTGACAGTGGCGTAACGTCCAGTAACAGTACGTCTTTCACTTCACCTGTCAGTACACCACCCTGAATAGCAGCACCTACAGCTACTACTTCATCCGGGTTTACACCTTTATTAGGTTTTTTACCGAAGAATTTTTCAACTACTTCCTGGATTTTAGGAATACGGGTAGAACCACCTACCAATATTATTTCATCAATTTCAGAAGTATTCATACCGGCATCTTTCAGTGCTTTGCGGCAAGGCTCCAGTGTTCTTTCCACCAGGCTATCGCTCAGCTGCTCAAATTTAGCGCGGGTTAATTTTTTCACTAAGTGTTTAGGAACGCCATCCACTGCAGTGATATAAGGAAGATTGATTTCAGTTTCCTGAGAAGAAGACAATTCGATCTTTGCTTTCTCAGCAGCTTCTTTCAAACGCTGCCATGACATTGGATCTTTGTGCAAATCTACTGCTTCGTCTTTTTTAAATTCATCAGCCAGCCAGTCCATGATCACTTTATCGAAGTCATCACCACCCAGGTGGGTATCACCATTGGTAGATTTTACTTCAAATACGCCATCACCTAATTCCAGGATGGAGATATCAAAGGTACCACCACCAAGGTCAAATACAGCGATTTTGCTATCAATGTGCTTTTTATCCATACCATAAGCCAGTGCAGCGGCAGTAGGCTCATTGATAATACGACGAACCGTCAGACCGGCAATTTCACCGGCTTCTTTGGTCGCCTGACGCTGTGCATCATTAAAGTAAGCAGGCACGGTGATCACCGCTTCTGTTACTTCCTGACCCAAATAATCTTCAGCGGTTTTCTTCATTTTCTGCAGGATCATCGCTGAAATCTCCTGCGGCGTATATAATCTGCCGTCAATATCGATACGTGTGGTGTTGTTATCACCTTTTACCACTTTATATGTAACGTGACTCACTTCACTGGCAACTTCGTCAAAATGACGGCCCATAAAACGCTTCACTGACATAATAGTGTTTACGGGGTTGGTTATAGCCTGACGCTTTGCAGGGTCACCTACTTTCCTTTCTCCGTTCTTCAAAAAAGCCACTACAGATGGGGTTGTTCTCCTGCCCTCATCATTGGCAATCACTACCGGTTCGTTACCTTCCATTACGGCAACGCATGAATTGGTAGTTCCTAAGTCAATGCCTATTATTTTTCCCATAGTATTAAAGATTATCCTTTAGTTGTAAGTATGTTTTCGTGTTTGTCGTTGGTTTGTCAATGATTATGCCAAGCAAAAAAATATGAAATTATGTCAGTCAGGTACCCTATATTTGATGATAGTATTTAGTTATTAGCATGTCAGCTATTCCCGAAGACGTTAATTACTAAATAGCCCAAAACACAAAATTGTTCATAGCCTCGCCTTCCTTTAAGCTATTTCATTCCTGTCCTACCGGTTTTTATTAGTAAAAAAATTGTATAACCTAACCGTTATTCTTATGAACAAATCCATTCTATGGAGGGTTGCGTGCCTGTTGTTAGCAACCACCCCGATGATGAGCCATGCTCAGGATCACCCATCCGCCACTTCTGCCGTTAGTGCTACTCCATCTGTACGATTATTCCGTGGCCCCGGTGATTACAAAGTCTGGTCCATTGGCATCAATGGCGGCGTATTGGCACCTGTAGTTCCTACTGGTGGCAGTAATGACTTCACTAAATGGAAGGGATCTGCCGGTTATGGCGGTTATGTAAAATACCAGATACTTCACTTCCTGGCCCTAAGGGCTGATTATGTAGGTGGTAAGTTACAGGCCGACAATAGTAAAAACCTTGGGAATGGCGCCACTCCGGTAAGCCCCTACAAATCTTTTGAAACCAAACTCCCCTGGTCTGCCACGTTAAATGCTGTTTTTAATATTACTACTGTCAACTGGTTATTCAGGCAAAACTTCGTTTCGCTGTACGCTTCTGTGGGCGGCGGTTTAGCAGGATACAAGCCTACATTGGAAACCAATAGCGGGACAAAAAGAGACTATAATAATGACAAGGCCATCAAGGAGTTAATCATTCCGGTAGGCGCTGGCCTTAAATTTAAATTGTCTGAAGTTATCAACCTCGACCTGGGCTATACGATGTACTATACGGATGGAGATAACCTCGATGGCTACTACCATGGGCCCAACAAGGATAAATACTCCTATGGCTACGCCGGGCTGGAATTCGCACTGGGTAAGAAAGGAAAGAAACAACTGCAATGGCATAACCCTGCCAGCGCCATGTACGATGAGCTGGAGGCACAAAAAGCCACCCTCGCCGCCTCTCTGGACGCTGCGAATCAAAACAATGCCAGGTTGACGGCTGATGTGGATAAACTGACAAAAGACAGTGATGGTGATGGCGTTTCTGACTTCTTCGATAAATGCCCGGGCACTCCAGCCAATACCAAGGTAGATGGCTCCGGTTGCCCGCTGCCAGTACCGGTAATAGAAAAGAAAGAAGAAAAAATAGTGATTACTGAAGAAGATACCCGCATTGTAAAAGAAGCGATCCGCAACCTGGAATTCGATTTTGCCAAAGCCAGCATCAAGCCGCATTCCTATCCTGCTCTGGATAGAGTGGCGGACCTGCTGAAACGCAAAAACCTGAACCTGAAACTGAGCGGACATACCGACAATGTAGGTAGTAAAGACCGAAACCTTGCCCTGTCAAGAGAAAGAGCAGAATCCGTGAAAGCTTACATGGTAGAAAAAGGCGTCAATGCTTCTAAAATTGAAGCCGTAGGCTATGGCATGTCACAGCCTATTGCCAGCAATAAAACCGCTGCAGGCCGACAAAAGAACAGAAGAGTCGAGTTTACCATATTCTAGGAATAATTACGAATTAAGAATTACGAATTAAGAATTAAGAATTACGGATTACGGATTTGCGGGAGATAGCAGTGGATGCCCTCCACTATGCTCTTCCCACAAATCCGTAATTCGTAATTTGTAATTCGTAATTTCATTTTATGGAACCAATAACAATCAGAACGATAGTGGCATCAGACGATCCGGTGATGGCCAACATAGTAAAAACCACCCTGACAGAATTCGGTATGAACAAGGCTGGTACTGCGTTTTCAGATCCTACCACCGACCACTTATCTGTACTCTTCAGTATTCCCCGCGCCATTTATTACGTAGCAGAAATAGAAGGCCGCATTATTGGAGGCGCCGGTATTCATCCGCTGGATGGCGGAGAAGCACATGTATGTGAATTACAAAAAATGTATCTGCTTCCGGAATCCCGCGGTAAGGGCCTCGCAGGCAGGCTTAT
Source organism: Chitinophaga sp. RAB17 (assembly GCF_052114225.1). Taxonomy (NCBI): domain Bacteria; kingdom Pseudomonadati; phylum Bacteroidota; class Chitinophagia; order Chitinophagales; family Chitinophagaceae; genus Chitinophaga; species Chitinophaga sp. RAB17. Next base: position 4,918 of record NZ_JBFREI010000013.1, read on the forward strand.
TACCTTGTGCCTCGACTATGCTAAACAAAATGGCTATACGCAGTGCTACCTCGAAACCAGCCCCGAATTAGCCCGTGCAAGAAAAGTTTATGAACAATTCGGTTTCAGGTACCTGACAGGACCAATGGGTAATACCGGCCATTTTGGCTGTGACAGTTGGATGTTGAAGGATTTGTAGTTTTCTACAGGGAGAGGTGTGGCTGCTACTGTATAAAAACGGCATACTTCTTGCAAACTGGGCCGTACATAAAAGAACATATCATGAAAAAACTTATTCTGTCTGGCGTACTAGCCATCGGAACTATGCTGGCAGTACAAGCGCAAAATGTAAAATTTGGTATTAAAGGGGGTTTGAATATTTCCAAACTTACTGCTTTTGATGAATCTAAAACCCTGGCAGGTTTTAATGCAGGGGGTTTCATCAACATTGGACTGAATAAAAGCTGGGCCATACAACCTGAGGTAGTATATTCTGCCCAGGGAACAAAACTGAATTCCAGTGTATTTTTTGGATTGGGTCATATCCCAAGCACTGTTAAGCTGAACTATGTGAATGTGCCAGTGATGGTTCAATACACGATTGCAGAAGCATTTTATGTAGAAGCGGGTCCGCAGCTGGGCATCCTGGCCAGTGCAAAGTACAGAGTCAACGACAACACCACAGATGTTAAAGACAACATGAAATCTATCGATTTCGGACTGGGTTTTGGTTGCGGTTATACATTTGATATGGGACTGGGTGTGAATGCCCGGTACAATTTTGGCCTGACCAATGTATATGATTCTGACAATTTCAATCACAAAAACTCAGTAGCACAGATCGGCCTGTCCTACAAATTCTAAGTATAAGGCATCAAGCGAAAAGCAAAAAGCTATTGTGTAGCAGATATCAGCAGATATTCTACACAATAGCTTTTTGCTTTATGCCTTATGCTTTCTGCTTATTTACTATCTTTGCCCCTCGCATTAATCATTTTCAGCATGAGTGTTGTACAAACCATCAGAACGGCCGCCGTGGCCGCCATTAAATCACTTTACGATCAGCCGTTAGTTGAAGCAGACATTTCAATCAATACGACCAAACCTGAATTCGAAGGTGAGTATACCATTGTAGTTTTCTCTTTCACAAAATTCAGCCGACAAAAACCGGAAGAAACAGCGCAACGCATCGGCGAATACCTGACGGCTCATAACCCGGAACTGGTTTCCCGCTTCAACGTGGTAAAGGGCTTTCTGAACCTGAGCATCAATGATGCCTACTGGACTAAATTTCTGCATACAAATTATAGTAACGCAAACATCGGAATACAGCCTGCCAATGGTAAAAAGATTATGGTGGAGTATTCATCTCCCAATACCAACAAACCTTTGCACCTGGGGCACCTGCGTAATAATTTCCTGGGCTTTTCCATTGCTGAAATTATGAAAGCAAATGGCTTTGAAGTGATCAAAGCCAACCTGGTAAATGACCGCGGTATTCACATCTGCAAATCCATGCTGGCATGGCAACTCTTTGCACACGGTGATACCCCTAAATCCAGCGGTATCAAGGGTGATCACCTGGTAGGCGACTACTACGTGAAATTTGAATCTGTGGTAAAAGAACAGGCCGAACCAATTATCGACCGGGTACTGGAAAACGACTTTGCCGATTTTGAAGGTGCCGAAGTGGAAAAACTGGAGAAACTCGTTACTGCACTGCACAAGCCGGAAGTAAAAGAAGATAAGGAAAAAACGGCCAAGATTATGGACGACATCAAAGAGATGTCGCGTAATAAGACGGAGATCATGCAGCAGGCCAAAATTATGCTGCAGCAATGGGAAGCCGGCAACCCGGAAGTAAGGGAACTGTGGGCCACCATGAACAGCTGGGTATATGAAGGCTTTGCAGAAACCTACAACCGGCTGGGCATTAATTTCGACAAGATGTACTATGAGAGTGAAACCTACCTGTTAGGTAAAAACCTCGTAGCAGAAGGACTGGAGAAAGGCGTTTTATTCAGAAAAGAAGACAATTCTGTATGGATAGATCTCACCGCCGATGGACTTGATCAGAAACTGCTGCTCCGTGGAGATGGCACCTCTGTATATATGACACAGGACCTGGGTACCGCCCGTTTGAAATACGAGGATTACCATATGGACCAGAGTGTGATTGTAGTAGCAGATGAACAGAACTACCATTTCAAAGTACTGCAACTGATCCTGGAAAAGCTGGGCGAGCCCTCTGCTCCGGGTCTCCTGCACCTCAGCTATGGCATGGTGGAATTACCACATGGTCGTATGAAAAGCAGGGAAGGTACCGTAGTGGATGCTGATGATATGATCAATGAAATGCTGCAGACAGCGGAAGAAGATGCCAAAAATCTGGGTAAAAAGCTGGAGACTTTTTCTGAAGAAGAACTACGTGAACTGTACGATACTGTAGGGACGGGTGGTCTAAAATTCTTCCTGCTACGCGTAGATCCTAAAAAGAAAATGATCTTTGATCCTAAAGAATCTATTGACCGGCATGGATTCACCGCCACGTTCATCCAATATGCACATGCGCGTATTAAATCCATTATCAGGGAAGCAGGTCCGGTAGCGGATCTGGCTACGTTCAATTACACCGGTGAATTGTTACCGCTGGAAAAAGCACTGATTATACTGAACGAACAATTCCCGGGCGTACTGGCAGAAGCTTATCGTGAGCTGAGTCCGTCTGTTATTGCCAATTATATTTTCTCCATTGCACAGTTATTCAATACTTTCTATGGCGAAAAAGTTGATGGGGTACCTACCTATTCTATTGTAAGAGCGGCGACAGAAGAAAAGAAAAAACTGCGTCTGCAAATTATCATGCTCACTGCCAACATCATTCAGCAGGGGATGAAATTAATGGGGATCCGGGTACCTGAACGGATGTAAAATGCATTTTTATATAATAGAAAAAGGAAGGCGATTTGCCTTCCTTTTCTTTTTTAAATAAACACTGTAAGCCTTACGAATCACAGCGTTAGCAGCTTGCGGCCGTTGTGACCGAAACTGCCGAAGAAAATACCACAGTAAGCAGCAACGAAAAAAGGAGCTTGCCTATCCTTTATGCGCTGTTTAAAATCCTTCTACACTGTGGCAAATAATTTTATCAGTAGTCATTTCTTTTTCTCCTATCAAGATAGCTTTATCACACAGGGCTTCCCCTTTCTCCTGCTCACCTGCACCCATATACGATTTTCCGAGCATAAACATAGCAAAAGCATTGTTAGGTTGCAAGTGCAACACTTTTTTCCATTGTACAATTGCCCGTTTAAAAAGCTGCTTGTTGTACAGGTTGTGCGCCTGCTGTTGATAACTGGCTGCTATTACCTGCGTATCCTTAACAACGTGTAGGCCTGGCAGATAGTTTACCGCTACCTGTTGTTTCTTATTAAAGTAACCGGCTGCCGGTTCACTATAGATGGCAGTAAATAGTATAATGGTACATATACTGATTATGAGCTGGCAGGGTTTCATGAATCACGGCACTTAAAGGGGTGCCGGGCAAATATAGAGTATATATAATTTATATGCAATAAATTGTATATACTATTTTCTACCCGTTAAGTTCATCGCCACTGAAAGACAGTGGTAACAGGTCATTTGCGCGGTTAATAACATATATTTTACCACTCAGGCCTCCCAGGATAAGCCGGATAGGGGCATCCTGTTTCGCTTCGTATTCAGATATCGCCTGCCGGCACATACCACAGGGTGAAATGGGATGCGAACTATCCCCATTGATATTATGATAGCTGATAGCAATGGTATCAATATCAATATTGGGATATACAGAAGCTGCAGAAGCCAGCGCTACTCTTTCCGCACATAAACCAATCGGGAAGGAGGCATTTTCCTGGTTGGAACCAGCGACTATTTCACCATTGGCCAGTCTGATGACGGCTCCCACCTGGAAATGTGAATAAGGTGCGTAGGCATATGCTGTTACTTCACGGGCTTCCTTGAGCAACCATGCATCCGCATCATCGAGACCAGTAATCTCATCGTAAACCAGGTATTCAATATGCAGCGATTGTTTTTCCATATCAGCGTTTTTGGGTAGTACTTACGGCCGTGGGCTTGTCGGGGGTAAGACAACTACGGACCGGCGATATGCCGGTCCGTAATTTACTTTAAATTATATTTAGGTGCAATTACTTACTTAATATTTCTGAAGATACGGCTCCAGCGGATACCACCTTCTCCATAACTCATCCAGATCAGCCACGCCTTACCTACTACGTGATCTTCCGGTACAAAGCCCCAGAAACGGGAATCCAGGGAGTTATTGCGATTATCACCCATCATCCAGTAATAGTTCATTTTGAAAGTATAGGAATCAGCAGGTTGACCATTGATGATGAATTTACCATCTTTTCTTTCCAGTGTATTGCCTTCGTATACACGTATAATACGATCGTATAAGGCAATATTGCTTTCTTCCAGTTTAACGGTAGCTCCTTTTTTGGGCACATACATAGGACCGAAGTTTTCATCTGTCCATTTGAAATGCGCAGTATCATGCGGGAAAACGCTGTTGTAATTAAAGTCCGCGAAATTAGATTCCTCGTAGATCGTCACGCTTTTAACGATCGGGAATTGTTTCAGCGCAGTAACGTTTGCCGGTGTGAGGTTATACAGAAATTTGTTGCCATCAATCTGGTAGAAGTCCGGCGGTGTGGTAGCAATGCCTAATTCTTCCAGCCTGCTGGAATTCAGCTGATCACCGGTGGTTTCTACAATGTATTTATGCTGACTACCTGCAGGAACAGGAGCTGCCTTACCATTGATATATACAGCGCTATGAATGATCTGTAAGGTATCGCCGGCTTGTGCCATACAACGCTTAATATAATTCTCGCGCTTATCCACCGGGCGTTGAATAATCTGGAATGAGTTCTGTACTGCCTGCCAGCCATTTGCCCTTACCATGTTATAATAACTGGGATCGGGTGAATCTATGGCCACGGTATCGCCTTCCGGGAAGTTAAACACCACTACATCATAGCGTTTAATGTCGGAAAAGCCGGGTAAACGTCTGTATTTCCATTTTACCGCTTCAGAATAAGCTTTGGCAGATTTAGTGAAGGGCAGTGTATGGTGCACAAAAGGCACTGCCAGGGGAGTCATGGGGATACGTGGTCCGTAACTGATCTTGCTTACAAACAGAAAATCGTTCACAAGTAAGGTCTTTTCCATAGAGGGGGTCGGGATCGTATAGGCCTCAAAAATAAAGGTGCGGATAAGCGTGGCTGCTATGATAGCGAAGATACCAGCGTCTAACCATTCTCTAACCGCAGATTTCTTTTTCTTTGGCTGACTGTCTTTGTTTTTTTTCCAAAATGCCAGGTTCATTCAGTTACGCTTATTAGATGCTTAAAAAGGCAAATATAATATTCTGTTGTTAGCCAGTAGCTATTACTTTACAAAAGTTTTCTTAAAAATACATTAAAAGATAGTTTATTATAATTTTCGCCCATATGGTGCCACGACAAATGAATTGCCTAAATTTGGCTTTTTACTATACCTGCGTTGAATACATTTACCATTAAGGATATTGAAAACTTTACCGGTATAAAGGCACACACGATAAGGATCTGGGAACAACGTTATCCGCTTTTTCAGGCCAGGAGAAAGGACACTAATCATAGAACATATGATAGCGAGGATCTGAAAACGTTATTGCGCATAGCCTATTTATACCATCACGGGATAAAGATCTCGCGCATAGCTGCTTTGTCGGTAACGGAACAAAACAAATTGTCACTTGAAATTGCGGTGGAAGGAAAATCCACCCTGCTACCTGTAAATGACCTGATTGCTGCCACTCTCGACTATGACCATCAACAGTTTGAGCGCATTTTTTATAACCAGGTATTACACCTGGGCTTTGAACAATGCATTACCCAGGTGGTGTATCCTTTTCTTGAAAGGATAGGCGTATTATGGTTAACAGGGAATGTAATACCCGCACAGGAACACTTTTCCTCCAACATTATCAGAACCAAAATAATGACAGCGATTGACGGGCTGCCCATGAATCCTGCTGCTACAGAGCATTTTCTCTTGTTTTTACCGGAAGGGGAATTTCATGAGATTCCGCTGTTATATGCACAATACCTGCTGAAAAAACAGGGTAAGCTAGTGACCAGCTTCGGCGCCAATGTGCCGCTGGACGATTTACATGCTTTCCTGGCTGTAAAGAAAGTAACGCATATTTATACCCATTTACTCACCAATCTCTCTTCCTCTACCATCAATGAGCTGACGACAAAGCTCAGTCAGCAATATCCGGATATAAAGTTGTTAGTGGCTGGTCCGCAGACGAAGTTGCTGACAGGCCCATTACCTGCGAATGTACTACTAGCGGAAAGCCTGGAAAAGTTGTTGTCTTTTAGTAATTAGTTATAGTACGCCTGCCAATATCTCATTGATTTCACGGGCGCGGTTCAGCACCATAAAGTGGCCGCCATCGGGGATCAGGTGGGTTGGTTTCAGGTATTTAACGGGGAAGGGCAGGTCTCTGGCTCCATGAATATGTACCAGTCCTTCGGGTATCTGTTCATTTTCCCAATGCAGGATAGCATTTACAGCCCAGCGCATATAGGTATAATCCCGCTTCGCGAGATATTCATTGACCAGTGTCCGCTCTGCTTCGGTTTCTATATTGAGAAATTTTCTGACGATGACATTCCTGCGCTGGTAAAGGATCTGATCGGGTAGTTTGTGCAGGCCGAGTCGTTTTACCCAGTTGTAATAAGGTGGTTTTTCCGAGCTGAGTTTAATGCTGGAAAGCAGGATATTCTTTTCTACGGGGATATGCCGGGCTATCTCCAGACTCATTATACCACCAAAGGATACGCCCATCAGCGAAACAGGCCCATCAACCGTAATGCCTTCTGCCATACGGGCGGCATACTGGCTGATGGGTTCATCCTGCAGGGGAGCGATCCACTGCAGGTGATGCACCTGGTAGTTACCGGGGAAACGCAGGTTATTAAAAATGCGTTCATCCGCCCCAAGTCCACTGATCAGATACAGGTGTTTTTGCATATAGCTGATTAAGAACTTACTTTTTTCTTATCGCGGGCAGGTACTACAAAATCATCCACATCATCTACAGTAATGGTTTTACCTGATAGGATGATCAACCTTTCCACCACGTTTCGGAGTTCGCGGATATTACCGGTCCAGTTGTGATTTTGCAGGGCTTTCATCGCTTCTTTATCTATTGCTTTACGGGAAATACCATATTCACTGCAAACGCTGTCCAGGAAACTATCTACCAGTAAAGGAATATCATCTTTCCGGTCGTTCAGGGACGGTACGTGAATCAGAATTACGCTTAAACGGTGATACAAATCCAGGCGAAAATTTTTGCCTTCCACTTCCTGCAGCAGGTCTTTATTGGTAGCTGCCACTACACGAACATCCACACTGATCTCTTTATCGCCACCTACCCGGGTGATTTTCCCTTCCTGTAAAGCGCGCAATACTTTTGCCTGAGCACTGAGACTCATATCCCCTATTTCATCGAGGAAAAGGGTACCGCCGCTGGCCTGTTCAAATTTGCCAATGCGTTGTTTCACCGCGGAAGTAAAGGAACCCTTTTCGTGACCAAATAATTCACTTTCTATTAATTCACTTGGGATAGCAGCACAGTTTACTTCTACCATAGGGCCGGCGGCGCGGTTGCTGCGTTCATGCAACCAACGGGCTACCAGCTCCTTACCTACCCCGTTTTCGCCGGTCACCAATACCCGGGCGTCTGTAGGTGCAACTTTTTCTATGGTTTCCCTGATCTTCAGGAGCGGGCTTGACTGGCCTATCATTTCCGGCACCTTATTTACCTTGCGGCGCAGGGTTTTGGTTTCGGTGACCAGGTTGGTTTTATCCATGGCATTACGCAAGGTAATGAGCAGCCGATTCAGATCCGGTGGCTTGGAAATATAGTCGTAGGCGCCTTTTTTCACGGCATCTACGGCAGTATCAATGTTGCCGTGACCAGAGACCATGATAATAGGAATGTCGCCGTTCACTTCCCGTGCTTTCTCGAGAAATTCCAGTCCATCCATTTTAGGCATTTTGATGTCGCACAAAACGGCATCATATGGCTTTGCCTGGAACATTTTAAATCCTTCCATGCCGTCTGCGGCCTCATCTACCTTATACCCTTCATAACTTAAAATTTCCGTGAGCGTTTTACGAATACTTTTTTCGTCGTCTATTATTAGAATGTTAGCCATAATCGAGTTTGATTTTGTATTACCAGCAATTAGCTGCCATTTATACAACGGGCAAAAATAAAGATTAATCAGTTAAAATTGCAGTATATCTAATATCATTTAACATGTCGGAAACAATTGAGATCGTGTCCTATAATTCCCTTTGGCCGGAAGAGTACCGGGAGATCGCCCTGCAGCTGAAAAATGCACTGGGGGAATATGCGCTGGCCATTGATCATATTGGTTCTACCAGTGTACCGGGTTTACCGGCGAAAGATGTGATTGATGTACAGGTAACCGTTGCCTCGCTGGACTTGCCATTGCAGCCGGCACTGGAACAACTTGGATATACGAGAAAAGCGCACCTGACAGATCACCGGCCACCAGGCAGGGATGATCTGGCAGACATAGAACTACAAAAAGATTATTATTTCAGGAATAACAGGAGCATCCATCTGCATGTGCGGGTTGCCGGCCGGTTTAATCAGCAGTATGCCTTGCTGTGCCGGGATTATCTGCGTACGCATCCACATGCTGCCCAGGCCTATGCGGTGGTGAAACAACAGCTCTCCAAATATTTTCCGCATAATGCAGAAGCGTATTACGATATCAAGGATCCGGTGTTTGATCTGATTATGGAAGGGGCCTATGAGTGGAGGAAGCTGTTAGCCATTAGCTGTTAGCTTTTAGTTTTTAGCGAATGGGGGTAGCGAATGGATGTAGCGAATGGGGGTAGCGGGTGGATGTGGCGGGTGAATTTTAGGGATTAATGTTGATAGATAGCGATATAGCTGTTAGTGTAATGCAGCGAAGTTGACTACCTTATGCTAACAGCTGGGAGCTAAAAGCTAAAAGCACTTGAAATTCAGCAAACAGTCTACTACCTTTACAGGATTTATGCGTAATTTCATCATATATAAAGTGCCAATACCTGTAATATCCATCCGCATATGAATGATTTTTTGGAAGAGTTGAAGCGGCGGCACCAACTGGCAGCGGCGAATGCCTATCCGGCTACCGGTGCAGTAGATGATTTCGTCAGCAATCTGGTCAACTGGCTTTTTCCGGAGCACACAGGTCAGGTAATGGCTGATCCGGTGGTACTGGAGCAATACAGCCATCAGCTGGAAGCACAGTTACAGCAGTTACTGCAATCTATGGTGCATCAGTTGCCCACAGATGCAGTGGCGTTGAGTAGGGCTTTTATGAGTAAAGTCCCGGTTATTTATGACGAACTGACCAAAGATGCAGGCGCCATTTACCAGGGTGACCCGGCTGCATCCTGTATATATGAAGTGATCCGGGCTTATCCGGGTTTTTATGCCATTGCTTTTTATCGCATTGCGCATGCCCTGTACAACCTGAAAATACCGGTGTTACCGCGTATGATTACGGAGCTGGCACATTCCCGCACCGGTGTGGATATTCATCCGGGAGCAGTGATTGCCCCCTGGTGTTGTATAGATCACGGAACCGGTATCGTTATCGGCGAAACAACTGTCATAGGGCCACATGTAAAGCTGTACCAGGGAGTTACCCTGGGAGCGCTGAGCATAGAAAAGAGCATGGCGCGCAGCAAAAGGCATCCTACTATTGAAGAACATGTAGTGATCTATGCCGGCGCCACTATACTGGGTGGAGATACTATAATAGGTCATCACAGCGTGATTGGTGGTAATGTGTGGCTCATTAAAAGTGTAGAACCATTTTCCAGGATCTATTATAAAGCAGAACACAAATTTTCAGACACAAATCAGGATTAATACAATACAATGGCTTCCATCATAGATCTCATCGGCAATACGCCGATGGTAGAATTAAAAAATATTTCGGTGAATCCGGCGGTAAAAATATTTGCCAAACTGGAAGGCAACAACCCCGCGGGCAGCGTGAAAGACAGGGCTGCTTATGGTATGATCAAAGGGGCACTGGACAGGGGTGATATTAAACCAGGTATGAAACTGATTGAAGCTACCAGTGGTAATACCGGTATTGCATTGGCCATGATTGCCAGCCTGTTTGGACTGGAGATTGAATTGGTAATGCCATCGGATGCCACCAGGGAACGTGTACTCACTATGGAAGTATACGGCGCCAAAGTAACACTTACGCCAAAGGAGTTATCGATGGAAGGCTCTATAGACTATGCCAACGACAAGGTAGCCCAGGGTGGTTATTTTATGCTGAACCAATTTGCCAATCCTGACAACTACGGTATGCACTACAAGACTACCGGACCTGAAATATGGAAGGATACGGCAGGAGCCATCACTCATTTCGTGAGCGCTATGGGTACTACCGGTACAATTATGGGCGTATCGCGTTATTTAAAGGAACAAAATCCGGAGATACAGATAGTAGGTTGCCAGCCTACAGATGGTTCCAAAATTCCTGGCATCCGCAAGTGGCCGGAGGCATATCTTCCTAAAATATTTGAAAGACCAAGAGTAGACCGCATCATGGATATTTCAGAAGAAGAAGCCAGGATCATGACCAAAAGACTGGCAAAAGAAGAAGCTGTTTTCTGTGGTATGAGCAGTGGAGGTGCTGTAGCAGCAGCAGTACGGGTATCTCAGGAACTGCGTAGTGGTGTTATCGTTAGTATCATCTGCGATCGCGGGGACCGATATCTATCAAGTGATTTGTTTGCTTAGCTGTTAGCCTTTAGCTGCCAGCTATTAGATTTTTGCGGTTAAATTATCAGCAGTTATCCATCATTACTATATAAAGAGAAAGGAGCGAAGATGACCTTCGCTCCTTTCTCTTTATAATCTTCGCTCTTATCTAAAAGCTAACTGCTAACAGCTAACAGCTATTTCTTCATATACATTACTTCTTTCACCAGTTTCACGGTACGCTCAACATCAGGCAGGTACTGTTTAACCAGGTTAGGCGCATAGTGCATAGGAGCATCCTGTGCAGTAATACGACGGATAGGTGCATCCAGGTAGTCGAAACCTTCTTTCTGGATACGGTAAGTGATTTCAGAAGAGATACTCGCAAAAGGCCATTGTTCTTCTACGATTACCAGGCGGTTGGTTTTCTTTACAGATTCCAGGATAGTGAACCAATCCAGCGGACGAATTGTACGCAAATCGATTACTTCTGCTTCGATACCTTCTTTTGCCAGTTCTTCTGCTGCACCCAGCGCTACTTTCATCATTTTGTTGAAAGAAACGATGGTTACATCTTTACCTGCACGTTTAATATCTGCTTTACCAATCGGGATGATGTATTCTTCTTCAGGAACTTCACCCATATCACCGTACATTAACTCACTTTCCATGAAAACAACCGGATCGTCATCGCGGATAGCCGCTTTAAGCAAACCTTTTGCATCATAAGGGTTAGAAACGGATATTACTTTCAGCCCCGGGATATTGGCATAGTAGCTTTCGAAAGCAGTAGAGTGCTGAGCGCCGAGCTGTCCTGCAGAACCGTTAGGTCCACGGAAAACGATCGGGCAGCCCACTTGTCCACCACTCATCGCGAGCATTTTGGAAGCGGTATTGAGGATCTGATCCAACGCCAGTACAGCGAAGTTCCAGGTCATGAATTCAAGAACCGGACGCAGGCCGTTCTGAGCAGCACCTACGCCAATGGCAGTAAATCCGAGTTCTGCGATCGGCGTGTCAATTACGCGTTTTGGACCAAATTCATCCAGCATTCCCTGGCTCACTTTATAAGCACCATTGTATTCGGCTACTTCCTCCCCCATAAGGAATACCCGTTCATCACGGCGAAATTCCTCCTGCAGGGCTTCTCTTAAGGCTTGTCTGAAAGCTATCTGACGCATGCTATTCTTAATTGAAAGTTTAATTGCCTTTATCGAAAGGCAGGGCAAAAATATTGTTTGTTAGCGAAAAAGCAAAGTAAACGCCCGATTAATAATTATTATGCCCCTGACATACACATTGTTGGTAGTTAATTAAAATAATTATATATATTTATATTTTATAACATTATTGAAGCCTGCCAACAATTGCCCACTGTCATGATTACCATCACTATCCTGACCTTATGCTTTTTAGCTGCCCTTTCCTGTAAAATCAAAAAGGCTCATTCTCCTGTCCTCCAGGTACTCTTATGGTATCTCCACCTGTTTTTTGGTTGCTTTGCCGGACTATGTCTGCTCCTGATGCTGAATAATTATGGTTTTAAAGGCACCCAGACGGAAAGAATTTTCTTCACCCTCTACGCGGGAACCGGCATGCTGCTATATGGTTTAACGAAACCAGACAATGATGCCAGGTACGCCTACCTGCTATGCTTCTTTGGTTTTCCTTTTGTGCTGCTACTCGGATTACTCATTCCTCCACTGCGTACCATTACCCTGGTAGCTGCCATTACCTTCCTTTCTGACAGTGAGTTTCAGCGCTACAATATTGATGATGATTATGCCCTGCAAACAAAAACCACCAACATCTTATCCACCTACCCGGCATACAGCCTGGTAGAAGACAAATATTTATTTTTTGAGAAGATTACACCTGATGTAGTGACGCCCAGGACGACCCTGCATTCCCTGAAGATGTTGAAACGCGGACAAGATAGTGTGTGGATCAGGTTGAACAACCGGGATACCGTGATTGCGCTTGGCAATTAGCCGTTAGCTGTTAGCCATTAGCTTTTAGCTGTTAGCAAAATGCAGCGGAGAACATAATATATGTTTACCTCCGCTGCATTTTGCTAACAGCTAAAAGCTAATGGCTAACAGCTAAAAAACTATACTTTTTCAATAATAATCGCACTTGCTCCACCGCCGCCATTGCAGATACCAGCTACGCCGTAACGGGCATTCTGCTGATGCAGGATGGAATTGAGAGTTACCACGATACGTGCACCGCTGCAACCAATAGGATGTCCCAAGGCTACTGCGCCGCCCCATACATTTACTTTATCCAGTGGCAGCCCCAGGTCTTTTGCATTGGCGATAGGCACGCAGGAAAACGCTTCATTTACTTCTGCATAATCCATATCTCCTATCTGCAAACCGGCTTTGGCCAGGGCATTGTTGATGGCTTTTACCGGCGTAGTCGTAAACCATTCCGGTGCCTGGGAAGCATCTGCAAAACTGATGATTTTAGCCAGTGGCTTCAATCCCAGTGCTTTCAGTTTTTCACCGCTTACCAGCACCACTGCTGCTGCACCATCATTGATATTGGAAGCATTTGCGGCAGTGATGGTACCATCTTTCTGAAAACTTGGCTTCAGGGTAGGCACTTTTTCAAAAATGACTTTTTTATAGTCCTCATCCTCTGCCACCGTAACTACCTGTTTACCAGGTACCTGCACCGGTACTACTTCTTCCTTAAAATAACCTTTTTCCCATGCAGCTGCTGAACGCTTGTAGCTTTCAATAGCGTAAGCGTCCTGGTCTTCCCGGGTAATGTGGTATTCCGTAGCACACAGTTCTGCTGCGTTGCCCATATGGAAATCCTTATAAGGATCCCAGAGACCATCACGGATAATACCGTCTATAATGTTTCCATGTCCCAGTTTATATCCTGTACGGGCTTTATCCAGGTAATAAGGAGCTGCGCTCATGTTTTCCATACCACCGGCTACCACTACTTCATTATCACCCAGCATAATGCTTTGCGCGGCCAGCATAATTGCTTTCATGCCGGAGGCACATACTTTGTTAACGGTGGTACAGGGTACACTATTGGGAACTCCCGCCGCCAGACTGGCCTGGTTCGCAGGAGCCTGACCCAGGTTGGCACTGAGTACATTGCCCATATACACTTCATTCACTTCCGTGGCTGCAATACCTGCTCTTTCCAATACTGCTTTGATAACGGTAGCGCCGAGCTGTGTAGCCGGAACGCCTGACAACGCACCATTGAATGAACCTATTGGTGTGCGGGCGGTAGCTACTATAAATACTTCTTTCATCTGATAAATAAGATTGATTTGGCTAATTGATAATCTACCAAATATAAGGAAAGATAGGTGAACAATAATGGCGCAGAAGCCCGGATCTTCTGCGCCATCAGTTGCACTTTTCCAGCCTTCACCAATTTCCCGTATGTTTGCAGTTGCGTGATATCACAAAACTCCATACAACAGATCCTCAGCCGCATAGACATTGTGGAAATAGTGGGCTCCTTCGTTAAACTTAAAAAAAGGGGCGCCAACTACCTGGGTTTGTGCCCGTTTCACAACGAAAAATCCCCGTCTTTCACCGTTTCTCCCGGCAAAGAGATTTATAAGTGTTTTGGTTGCGGCGCCAGTGGTAATTCCATCAGCTTTATCATGGAGCACGAAAAGTACTCCTATGTAGAAGCGCTAAGGTGGCTGGCACAACGTTACCAGGTAGAGCTGGAAGAAACAGAGGTAAGTCCTGAGCTGAAACAGCATCAGCTCATGGCGGATAGTTTGTTTATCATCAACAACTACGCCCGGGAGTATTTTACAGATGTCCTTTTCAACAAAGAAGAAGGGCAGAATGTTGGCCTCAGTTACTTCGAAGAACGAGGATTTACGGAAGAAACGATCAAAAAGTTCCAGCTGGGCTACTGTCTGAATACCTTTGACTCCTTTGCAAAATCAGCATTGGATAAGGGGTATAACCTGGAATACCTGCAAAAAACGGGACTGGTAGCCATCCGTAATGATCAGCCGGCAGATAATTACCGCGGGCGTGTGATTTTCCCTATTCACAACCAATCCGGTAAGATACTGGGATTTGGTGCACGTATCCTGGTGAAATCAGACCGGGCACCCAAGTACATCAACTCTCCCGAAAATGAGATCTATGTAAAAAGCAGGGTACTTTATGGTACCTACTTTGCGCGACATGCCATTGACAAGCTCAATGAATGTTTGCTGGTAGAGGGATATACAGATGTGGTTTCCCTGCACCAGGCTGGTGTGGAAAACGTGGTAGCATCCAGCGGTACTTCGCTTACGCAGGATCAGCTCCGGCTGATAAAGAAATATACCAATAACCTCACTATCCTCTATGACGGGGACAGTGCTGGTGTGAAGGCTGCACTTCGTGGGCTGGATATGGCCATAGAAGAAGGCCTGAACGTAAAGCTGGTATTGCTGCCTGACAAAGAAGATCCGGATAGTTATGTGCAGAAGATAGGTGCAGAAGCGTTCCGCGAATTTATCAAAGATAATAAGCAGGACTTCGTACTGTTTAAGCTGCAGCTGAGCATGCAGGAAGCAGGTACCGACAGCAATAAAAAATCACAGCTGGTAAATGAAATTGCCGAAACCATTTCCAAAATTGATAAGGCAGAAGATTTTACCCGGCAGCAGGATTATATCCGGCAATGCAGCCAGTTATTACATATTGATGAACAGGGGCTGATTCAGCTGGTCAATAAATTTATCCGTGACAGGCTTGTCAAACGTGAGCAGGCACACGCCCGTAATACCCCTGCTCCCGATGATGATGGACTCAGCGAAGAGGCCATTGCTGCTATGGAAGCTGCCGAAACAGGCATTTCTGTAGAATCGCTGATCAACGGACACGAAAAACAGGAGAAAGAGCTGGTAAAAATCTTACTCCGCTTTGGTGATAAACCATTTAGTGAAGAAGAAAATAGTACGGTGGCGGATTATGTCTTCCATCTCCCCTACGACTTTGAAGCACTGGCAGAAAGCGAAGTGGTAAAAAGAATCTTAAGAGAATATAAAGTGCTGTATGATACCGGTAATCTGCAGGATAAGAAATGGTTCCTGTATCACGAAGACCAGGTTTTGTCCAAACAAATTGCCAATATCCTGGAAGATAAAGAAGCGGATCTCAGCATGAACTGGAAAGACCGCTTTGAAATTGATACCGTGTATGGGGATAATGCTTATCTGAAAGATACGATCTCTACTACCAACTATCTTATTCTCCGTAAGATCAAAAAGCTGATCTACGAAAACCAGGAAGAAGCAAAGAAGGCCACGGACATGGATCAGATCATGAGTTGCCTGGAAATGCAGAAACACCTGAACTCCCTGGAAAAAGAGCTCACTAATGGTATGGGCACCGTTATTTTCAAATAACCGTTTAGGTTAGTATAAAAAATAACCCACGGCATAGATAGCGCCGTGGGTTATTCTTTTATACTGTTATTTTAGATCCGTTCCCATACCTGGAACGAAAATGCGTACTGATTTTTTTCATCTGCTTCATGACGCTCATCACTGACCAGTTCGAACTCTCCCCCATCTATCTGCGGGAAGAAAGCATCGCCGGGAACAACGGCGTATACGCGGGTAAGGTAAATACGTTCAATTAACGGCCATGCCTGTTCGAAGATCTGGGATCCGCCGGTAATAAACAGCTCCTCTCCTTCAAATGTTCTGGCTTTTGCAATACCCTCTTCAATAGAACTTACTACATAGGCTCCTTCCGGCTGATAATCCGGCTGCCGGGTAATCACAATATTGGGTCTGCCTGGCAGGGCTTTACCCAGGGATTCAAATGTTTTGCGTCCCATCACAATGGGTTTGCCCAATGTAGTGGCTTTAAAATATTTAAGATCCGTTGGTAAGCGCCAGGGCAGCATATTATTGATACCAATAACATTGTTATCCGAAGCAGCTACAATGATGGATATACGCATATAAAGAAGGTTATATAGCTACCGGAGCTTTAATGGCTGGATGGAACTGATAATTTACCAGTTCAAAATCTTCATACTTAAAAGAAAAAATATCTTTTACTTCCGGGTTGATCTTCATTGCCGGGAGCGGGAAAGGTTGTCTGCTTAATTGCAGGTTGGCCTGTTCCATGTGGTTGCTATAAAGATGCACATCACCAAAAGTATGTATAAAATCTCCGGCGTCCAGGTTGCAGACCTGTGCCATCATCATGGTTAACAGTGCATAGGAGGCGATGTTGAAAGGTACACCGAGGAATACATCAGCGCTGCGCTGATACAGCTGACAGCTCAGTTTACCGCGGGTTTCTCCTTTTGCCGGATCTGCCGGGGTAACATAAAACTGGAACAGGCAATGACAGGGGCTGAGTGCCATTTCTGACAGTTCACCTACATTCCATGCGTTCACGATGATGCGGCGGGAGTCCGGATTGTTTTTAATAGTGTTTACAGCCTCTGTAATCTGGTCGATTACTTTTCCACTACGGGTTTCCCAGCTACGCCATTGCTTGCCGTATACCGGTCCCAAATCGCCATTTTTATCGGCCCATTCGTCCCAGATACTGACACCATGTTCTTTCAGCCAACCGGTGTTGGTATCACCTTTCAGAAACCACAATAATTCGTATATAATAGATTTAAGATGCAGTTTTTTGGTGGTGACCACCGGAAATCCTTCCTGTAAATTAAAGCGCATCTGGTAGCCAAAGCAGCTGGTAGTACCGGTTCCGGTGCGATCTGTTTTAACGGCGCCTTCCCTGATAATATGTTGTAATAAAGATAGATACTGATCCATAAGGGCGCAATTTACGAAGTTTACAATCGAAAAAATATAACATAATTAAGTCAAACAAAAAAAACCGAAATACCTGTAAAATTTCGTAATCTGCTATAATAATTCAACATTACAACAAGATCGGCTTAATGAGAACTCCCTCCCCCGGAAGATGTACTGAAAAACCTGTGTTAGCCATTCCGGTAGGGTAATTACAGAGGAAAATAGTTTTAAATAATACAACCAAAATCAAGAACAGTTTTAGTCCTTTAATCATCAAAATTACTATCAAACTATATGATAAAATAACCTCTTTTACCACATCACCATTTATCTAAACCAAACAAGCTATGCTTCTACCAAAATCCAGCTTGCTGGTACTGCTATGCCTGTGCAGTACCCTGGCACTATTTGCGCAACAAAACATTTCCGGAAGAATAAAGGATGCCGTAAGTGGCAAACCTATTCCAGGGGTTACCGTTCGGGTACCCAACACCAATAAAGGCACCATCACAGACCCCGATGGCAAGTTTACTCTCGCCATTCCTGCCGGGACTACCAGTTTACTGGTAAGTTACACGGGCTACAAGAGTCAGACGGTGGCCCTGAAACCAGGAGAAACGATATTGAATATTTCTATAGAAGAGGATTTTGCCCGTCTGGAAGAAATTGTGGTAACGGGTTTGGCCACCAACGTAAAGCGAAGTAACCTTGCCAACGCGGTAGCTACTATTTCGGGCAAGGAATTAAATGGAGTAGCGCCTGCCCAGACCTTTGATGCCGCACTTAGTGGCAAAGTGCCGGGAGCATTGATCACCGCCAACTCCGGAGCCCCCGGTGGTGGTATTTCCGTAAAAATGAGAGGTATCACTTCCGTATTCGGAAACTCCCAGCCCCTGTATGTAGTAGACGGTATTTTCTTCAATAACAGCAGTATCCCGGCTGGATTGAATGATGTTACCGGCGCCGCTACAGCAGGCAATCCCAATAACCAGGATAACCCTTCCAGCCGTATTGCGGATCTGAACCCTGAAGACATTGAAAATATTGAAATCCTGAAAGGTGCTTCTGCGGCAGCCATGTATGGCGCCAAGGCAGCAGCCGGTGTAATTATTATCACCACTAAAAAAGGTAAGACCGGTCAAACGAAAGTGAGTGTAAACCAGGAAGTAGGTTTCACCCAGGTAAGACACCTGATGGGCGTACGTACCTTCACAGAAGATGCAGCCGCCGACCTGGCCGGTGCCGCCAGCAATCCGGATCCTGCTGTGCAGGCAAAACGGGCTGCTTACAAGGCACAGTTTAATGCAGCCAAAAATGCAGGCAAGATCTATGATTATGAAAAAGAAATGTTTGGGCAAACCGGACTGGTATTGAACACTGGCGTTTCTCTCAGCGGAGGCAGTGAAAAGACCACCTTCTATCTCTCCGGCAACAGGAGACAGGAAGATGGTATTGTGAAGAATACCGGCTATTTCAACAACTCCATTCGTCTGAACGTAGACCATAAAGTAAATGATCGTGTATTCCTTGGCGTTACTACCAATTATATAGGGTCTTCTGCCGACAGGGGGCTTACCAACAACGACAACAACGGTGTATCCTATGGTGTTGCATTGTCTTCCACACCTGATTTTGTGGAGCTGCATCCCAATGCACTGGGAGAATATCCACGCAACCAGTTTGCTTCTTCCAACCCATTGGAAACACGTGACCTGATGGCCAACAACGAAAAAACAAACCGCTTTGTAGGTGGAGGTAACCTGGAAATTAAACTACAGATGAGTGATCGTTCTACTACCCGCTTTATAGGTCGTGGTGGTATCGATTATTTTAACTTTAAAACTGCTGCACTGTTCCCCCGTAACCTGCAATTTGAAGAAAACAACCTGCAGGGACATTCAATACAGGGCAACACCAACAACACCAATACCAATATTGCGGGCTTCTTCATCAATTCATTTACACCTAATCCTAACCTCACGTTAAACAGTACGGTAGGTGCTACCCTGGAAAATGGTTTCATGGATAACATTGTTACCAATGCTACCAACCTCGTATCCGGACAAAGTAACCTGGATGCCAGTGCCAATACCAATACCCGTCAGTTCCGGCAGAAATTCCGGGATAATGGTATTTTCATACAGGAAGACCTTTCTCTTATGGATGCCATCACATTTAGTGCCGGTGTGCGTTTTGACCGGTCTACCAACAATGGTGACTATAAGAAGTACTATGTCTTCCCTAAAGGATCCTTTTCATGGAACCTGACCAAAATGAAATTCTGGAATATTCCCAGCATTGATAACCTGAAGATCCGTGCGGCTTACGGACAGTCTGGCAACGTACCTCCCTATGGCAGTAAATTTACCGCTATGCTGGGTAGTAATATTGGCGGGTTCCCCGGTGTACTTGTAGACAACCTCCAGGGAAATCCGGATATCAAACCAGAACGGCAGGCAGAATTTGAAACGGGTTTAGACATCAGTGTGCTGAATGGCCGTATCAGCCTGGAAGCCAGCTATTATAACAAAAACATTTATGACGTACTGCTGCGCCATGCATTGCCTGCCTCCACCGGTTATGCCAATGAGTGGAAAAACAGTGGTGACCTAAAGAACGAAGGTATTGAACTGGGACTGAACACCATTCCCGTGAATACTGCCCAGTTCAGGTGGAACAGTACTATTAACTTCTGGTTTAACCGCAGTAAAGTGACCAAACTGATTATTCCTCCATATGCCATTGGCGCTTTTGGTAACTCACTGGGAACTTTCTACCTGGAAGAAGGACAGCCGGCTACGCAGATCAAAGGTACTGTGGATGGTGCACTGAAACTGATCGGCAACTCAGAACCTAAATTCCAGATGAGCTTCTTCAATGAGGTGACCCTGTTCAAAAACTTCTCACTCCGGTTTCTTATTCACTGGAAAAAAGGTGGCGACAACATCAATCTTACCCAGCTGCTGACTGACCTTGGCGCTACTTCCCCTGACTTTGATGAAGTGAGCAATGGCACCAAGGCAGGGCTTTACCGTCCCGGCGCCGGTGATGCATCTATTTATGTACAGGATGCTTCGTATGTGCGTATCCGTGAGATAGGCTTATATTACAATGTGCCGCTGAAAAACAACAAAACAATCAGAGGTTTACGTCTCGGCATTTCCGCCAACAACTTCTTTACCTGGACTAAATATGTGGGCTATGATCCGGAAGTTTCCAACTTCGGCAGTAACACCATTACTACTTCGCAAAGCCGCGGCAGTATTGGGTTATCTACTGGTGTAGATGTGATGCCTTTTCCTGCATCTAAAAGAGCCAGTTTTCATGTTGGTATAGATTTCTGATCATTTTCTCTCTGCTAATAAAATCATTATATATGAAAAAGTATATCTCAACGATCGCTGTTGTTTTTTCGCTACTGCTCATCAATGCATGTCAGAAGGGAGAAATCAATAGTCTCAATACACCAGTTGTAGACGGTATTTCAAAAGATCCGTCCAGAAGTGATTTGTTTAACCTCGTAACCGGTGCCGAATCCGGGATGCGTAACAGTCTTGCTGCTTACCTGGATGGCGTAGGCGTTATCGGCCGTGAAATTTACCGTTTCTCTACTGCAGAACCGCGGTATACCACGGATTTATTAGGTGGTGGTACCAAGCTGCTGGATAACAACACCTTTTATCTCACCAATCCATGGGCCTCCCGTTACCAGGTAGCCAGGCAGTGTTTTATCCTGCAGGATGCCATCAGGAATACCCGTACAGAAATAGCTTCCGATGCACAAAAGAAAGCCTTCCTGGGTTATTCAAAAACGCTGATCGGTTACCAGCTGTTGCTGAATATTAACCTGACCTATACCAATGGTGCCCGTATCCCCGTAGCCAGTGGTGGCACCCTGGGACCAGTGATCACCAATCCCGACCAGGTACTGGATTCCGTGTTGAAATTTTTGGATGAAGGTAAAGCGGATCTCACCGGTTCTGAAGTGATCTTCCCGTTATCCGCTGGTTTCACCGGGTTTAAAGATGCTGCCGGCTTAATTAAATTTAATCGCGCGCTTGCGGCAAGGGTACATATTTACCGTAAAAACTGGGCAGCCGCGTTAACTGCGCTGAATGAATCTTTCTTCGACCTGAACGGTAATCTGAACGTCGGCATCTCTCACAGCTTTTCTACCAACGGCGGTGACCTGGCAAATACCATGTTCATTGCGCCTAATGGTAACGGAGAAATAAGGGTATCACATCCATCTTTCACCACTAATCTTGCTCCGGGGGATGACCGTCTGGACCTTAAAACAGCCATCCGTACTTCTTCTGCCAGTCAGGGTGGATTAACCGGCAACCGGGATGTGATCATATGGGCTTCTCCCAATTCATCTATCAGTATTATCCGTAATGAAGAACTGATCCTGATCTATGCAGAAGCAAAAATTCAACTCAACGCCCTGCCTGATGCCATTGTTGCTATCAACAGGATCCGGATAGCCCATAATCTTGCTCCTTATCCCGGTCCAACTACACAGGCAGCACTAATTACAGAACTACTGTATAACAGGCGTTATTCCCTGTTCATGGAAGGACATCGCTGGATTGATGTAAGAAGATATAACCTGTTGGGCACCTTGCCTAAAGACAGACCAGATGATGACGTGTGGGAGAAATATCCGTTGCCTCAGAGTGAGAGCAATATTTAGAAAGCTTTTAGCCATTAGCTTTTAGCTTTTAGCAAAAATGCAGCGAAGAGAAACATATATACTATGTTCTTCGCTGCATTTTTGCTAAAAGCTAATGGCTAATAGCTATTTAAATTCCCCTTCTCTTCATTTCCTTTCTGATCAGTGCCAGTTCACGTCCCATTTGTCCGGCGATGGAAGTGTTTTCCTGCGCCCTGCGAAGCAGGTAAGGCATTACTTCTTTTACCGGGCCATAAGGCAGGTATTTACTGACATTGTAGCCGGCATGTGCCAGGTTAAAGGTGATGTTATCGCTCATGCCCAGCAACTGGGAGAAGCTGACATGCGGATGATTGTGGGTAATCCCTTTTGCATCCAGCATACGGGCGGCCAGCATACAGCTGTTTTCATTATGTGTACCAATGAAAACTGCGAGTTTATCGAGGTGATCCAGACAGTATTTCACTGCCGCATCATAATCCCTGTCTGTGGCTTCTTTACCCGGTTGTATTGGTGTAGGATAATTATTTTCTGCAGCGCGCTTATTTTCTTTTTCCATGTATGCACCACGTACCAACTTCGCTCCCAGCAGATACCCTTCTTTTTCTGCTTTCTGCAGCGATACCTGCAGGAAGTTGTAACGGTCGTGGCAGTACATCTGGAAAGTATTATATACTACTACTTTTCCTTTGTTGAATAAAGACATCATCTCATCGGTGAGATCGTCAACCGGATCCTGAATCCAGGATTCTTCTGCATCCACCAGCACTGCTACGTTATGCCTGGAGGCTGCTTCCGCAATCGCATAAATGCGATTACGTACACGGATATATTCTTCCTGTTCTGAGGCGGACAAGGTTTCTTTACGATGCACTTTTTCCAGCAGGTCAAACCTGGCAAAACCGGTTATTTTAATTGCTATAAAAGGGATGTCGGGTCTGCTGCCTGCGTATTGGATAGCCCGGATAAATTCCGGTACAGCTGCATCATAACTGTGTTCACCTTCCATGGCTTCCACCCCGTAATCCAACGCAACCCCTACATGATAGTTGCCCAACTGCAATGCAGTGGTAGCCGCTTCTTCCAGGCTTTCGCCGCCACAAAACTGTGAGAAAATAGTTTTTTTGATAATCCCTTTGATGGGTAATCTCAGTTTAAATGCGATGGGTGTCATCACTGAACCGAATTTTACCAACCAGGGTTTCCCTATATTACTAAAGAGAAAGTTGGCTTTTTTCAGTGCTTTGTCGGTCTTTGCCTCAAATGCAATAGCCGTATTATCAAATGATAAAGGTAGCTGCTTTTCCATGGGCCGCAAAGTTAGGGTGCGTCCACCTTTTAAACAAAAATCATTATAATATCAGCATATCTTTTTAACAGCGTTATCAGATATTGTCTATTGCTTCTCATAAATTGTTTAAGCATACCTGTTTACCGCTGTTTATTTTATTACTTTTAGGTCTTTTCTATTACATACAAAATTCCCGGAATATGCTATTTAAAACTGATACTATCTCCCAAACAGCCACCTGGCAAAAGACATTTATCCTGTTTCTACTGGGGGGAATAGTATTCACCGGTTGCCAGCCCAAAGCGCCGGAAGCCACTACAGTGAACCTGAAAACACCGGGCGTTAAGTATACTTCCTATAAGGGCACCACCGGCCAAAGGACACCGGTAACTCTCCCGGACAGCTCCCGGGTAATTCTCAATTCTGCTTCTGTGCTGGAAGTACCGGAGAACTATCTGCAAGGCAACCGTGCTGTCATACTGGATGGGGATGCTTTTTTCAATGTCACCCCTGCAACCGATACTTTTACGGTGACCAGTGATAAGTTGAGAGCAACCGTTTTAGGTACTTCTTTCAAAATGCGCTCTTTTGCCAGTCAACACGGCGCTACCGTATACCTGCTTACCGGGAAAATCCGCGTAGGAAAGTCCTATCATTCCACTACCGATAATCAACCGGAAATTCTGGAACGCGGACAAATGATCCTGGCCAATAATGAAATAGACCTGATGGAAAAAGAAACCTATCATCCGGAAGAACTGGAAACCTGGTTGTCAGATACACTTCATGTTCAAAATGCCAATCCAATGACGCTGAGCCGGGTACTGGAAGAATGGTTTGGCGTAGAAATAGAAATGAAGGGAGATGCCTCCAAATCTCCGGTGATCACAGACGCCCGCTTTTTTAATGCCACCCTGGAAGATGTATTGCGTAGCCTGGGCGAGCAACAACATTTCAAATATAAAATCACCAACAATAAAGCAGTGATTACGTTTTAGTATATTCGTTAACGTTAGTTATATATTTTTCCGGAAAAGATAAGCGGCTCTCTCAAAAGCATCGGGAGACTGCTTGTCTTTTTTGCTTTTATCTAGTTGTTTTGAAAAATAATAACGCCGTTAAATTCTTCTATCTTCTGTATTATAAAAAGGCTATCATTAAAATAGTCCATGTCATAATCTTCCTCTCCCCAGATCTCAAAACGACTGGTACTTCGTGCCAGCGCCGCTTTATCAAAGGCGGCCTCGTTCCAGTCCAATGCCTGCTCTTCAGCCAGTTCACGGGCTTCTACATTAACATGCGCATCATTTGAAAACGCAATATGGAAAGTGTAGTCGTCCTCAAAACGTACCGTAATTTCGTTCTCATTCATGCTGACTGTTGGCTGATTTTCGATCTCCGGCCCTGAATAAAAGTCGGTTAAAGCGTTTTTCAGCGTGTCGATGTTTGCGTTAGCGTCTGGCAGTATAAATGCCAGATAGGAATAAAAAGAATTTGCCATTCTATTTAAATTTACAGACGATCAATATGCAGATTGTAATATACAGTTGATTTTACAAATCTGCGCGGATTAAATTAATATTAGTATATACGTTTCTGTTAGTTTCTTATTTTTCTGTTGAAAGAAAAAATATCGGCATCGGGATTCTTCTTTCCCTGTATAAGATCTGTAATAATATTGGCGGCGATCTGGCTGAAAGTAATGCCGTTGCCACCAAAGCCCAGTGCAAAGTATGTATGCGGCATTGGCGCAAAAGTACCGATAAATGGCAACCCATCTTCTGTAGACCCAAAAGTACCAGCCCACTTGAACTCAGGCTGAAAGCGGAGTTCCGTAAACTTCCTACGCAGATCTTTTTCCAGGGCGGCAGCTTTGCGGTGAATCAGTTTATCCCGCCTGGCAGGGTTATAGAAAGGTTCGTCTCTCCCTCCTATCAGAACCCTGTGGTCGCTGGTAACGCGCATATACAGATACGGAGATTTTGTTTCCCAGATCAGGCAGTCCTGATACCATTGCTCCACTGCATGATTAGGTTCACTAACCACGGCATAGGTAGCATTCAGCTTCAGCAGGGGGAGCTTTATATATTGCAATACTTCGTAGCCGGTAGCAATTACCAGGTAACGGGCAGTGATCTGTTGCCCATGCGCGGTTTTCAGTACCACACTCCGTGGACGGAATTCCATATCCACCACCGCAGTGCGGTCATATACCGCCCCACCATGGTGGATATTATGCTGATGCAGCGCATGCGACAACAGGTAGGCATCCGTTTGTGCAGCCGTATGAGAATAGATGGCCGCCGGCGCAGTAAAGCCCATCTTATCTGTTACCATGCTTTCGTCCCACCAGTCCATTTTCAGTCCCAGGGTTTTACGGGCCTGGTATTCTTTCGTTAACCCCGCCACGTCTTTGCGATAAGAGGCCAGGTAAAGACTATGCTTCTTTTCAAAATGAGGAAACCGCAGCGTTTTACAAATACTTTCCAGTTCCCCGATAGATGCTGCACATAGTTCATATGCCCTGTTGGCGGCGGCAATACCTACCTTTTCCTGCAGCTTATGTAAAGGTGTATCAATTTCATACTGCAACAGCGAAGTGCTCGCGGCCGTGCTACCCAGTCCGATTGTACGGGCATCCACCACTACGGTGGGTATACCTGCGCGTGTTAAAGCATAGGCGGCTAAAGCACCTGAAATACCACCGCCTATTACTGCCACGTCTGTACGAATATCGGCTTCCAGCCATGGGTAATTGAATGGAAGACCATTACGGATGAGTGAATAAGGGTAACCTGACTGAAGATCCATATCATTGATTTTACAAAACCTACACCAAAGAAATTCGTAACTTCTACTCACCAAAAATAACTGTTATGAAAAAACTGTCCTTCGTAACCACATTACTATTTATGGCCGTGAGTGCTTTTGCACAAACAGCCCCCTGCTGTCATACAGACGCGGTAACTGAATTTGCCACCCTCGCCAACCGGGAAGATTTCCGCATGGCACATAAAGATCCGTTACCCTATACGTACCAGGGCACTACTGGTACCAATATCACGTTCAACACCGCTGACGGCACACCTGCACATGGCTTCCTGTTTAAAGCCAAAACAGCTACCGATCAATACCTGCTGGTATACCAGGAATGGTATGGGTTGAACGACTACATCAAAAAGCAATCTGAAAAATTATACAATGACCTGGGAGGAAAAGTAAATGTGTTGGCGGTAGACATGTATGATCAGAAGGTAGCTACTAACCGTGAGGATGCAGCCAAATTAATGCAGGGAGCCTCCAGGGAGCGGTTAGGCGCCATTATGAGAGGCGCTATCGCCTACGCCGGCAAACCAGCCAAAATAGCGGCTATTGGCTGGTGTTTTGGTGGGGGTATTGCGCTACAGTCGGGATTACTGGCAGGCGCACAAAATATTGGTGTGGTGATGTATTATGGCATGCCGGAAAAAGACGTGAATGAATTGCGCACTTTACAGGGTCCGGTGTTGGGCATCTTCGGTAATAAAGATAAAGGCATCCCCCCTCAGGTAGTAGACGAATTTGAAAAAAATATGCAAACCGCAGGGAAAACGTTGACGGTTAAACGTTATGATGCAGATCATGGCTTTGCCAATCCCAGTAATCCTATTTTCAACAGCGTTGCCACAGCAGATGCTTACACACATGCGTTGGCGTTCCTTAAGAAAGCGTTTGGGGGATTTTAGCTATTAGCCATTAGCTTTTAGCTTTTAGCAAAATGCAGCGAAGAACATAGTATATATGTTTCTCTTCGCTGCATTTTGCTAAAAGCTAAAAGCTAATGGCTAATAGCTGAATAACCATCTCTACATCGCCCCGCCTACTCTCAGCAACAGCTCTTTGGTTTTCTTAATCCCTTCTTCTTCAGATAATCTTTCACCTTCGTATTCAATGCCCATAAAGCCATTGAAACCGGCATCCTTTACAATCTTAAGAATGCGTGTATAGTCGATGGTCTTTTCATTACCGGCATCATCGAAGTCGTAGGTTTTAGCGCTCACGCCTTTTGCAAAAGGCATCAGCTCTGTCACGCCTTCGTAGCGATCGTATTCTTCCAGGCAGGTAGTTTTAGCCCAGGCTTCCGGTGTATTACTTTCCGGCTTGCTTCTTTTGATGCAGAAGTTACCAAGATCCGGTAATGTGCCGCAGTTAGGCATGTTCACCGTTTTCATGATGCCACTCAGCCATTTGCCGTTGGAAGACATCCCGCCGTGGTTTTCCACGATAACACCGATGTTATGTTCCTTACCAAACGTGGCCAGTTTGGTTAATGATTCGGCTGCTGCTTTGGCCACTTCTTCCGGCGCTCCTTCTCCGGCAGCATTTACACGGATGGAATGACAACCCAGGAAGGCCGCAGCTTCTACCCATTTGTAATGATTTTCAACTGCCTGCAATCTTTTCTTCACCTCAAGATCTCCCATTTCTCCTTCCCCATCGCACATGATCAGCACACTACGTACACCCAGGTCATCCGCACGTTTTTTCATTTCAGCGAGGTATGACTGATCCTTTGCCTTGTCTTTGAAAAACTGGTTTACATATTCGATGCCCTGGATACCGAATTCATTCTTCGCGCGGGAAGCGAAGTCGAGGTGATTCATTTTACCGGCAAACAATGCTTTGTGGAAAGACCATTCCGCCAATGATATTTTAAAGAAAAGTTCTTTGGCAGCAGCCTCGCCTGTTCCGGGAGCAGCGGAGCTGTCTTTCGTCCCTTCCCGGGTGGATTTCCCGTTATTACAGGCAGCCAGTACAGCGGGTAACATACCGATTCCCATCGTGTATAATCCCATTTGACGCAGGAATTGTCTGCGGTTGTTTACATTACTCATATCCGTGGGTTTTAAAATTTGCTCTCCTAAAATATTGTTTTACAAGGGGGAAAGCAAGTTTAAACAGATAAAATTTTGAAAGCCTTATACAAAAGGGATCTGAGCGGGTAATGCGTAACGGGTGGCTTCTGCCGCTGCAGCTGCCTGTAGGGCGCTGTTGTAGGCTGCCGGCACACTGTTGTTATGAGTAAACAGTCGTTGATAATTAGTGAGGTGCTGCGGATAATATTGCGCTACAGCCTGTAATACAAGTTGTTTACTATCGGCCTCGCCTTCGCCCCATAGCGTGATGGAAGCGGGAAAAACATATCGGGCGCCGTGTTGCTGAAAAGCAGCGTACATGCGTGCCAGTTGTTCCGGCACATCTGTGATAAAAGGAAGCAGAGGCATTAAGCTCACGCCCGTCATAAACCCTGCATCAGCGCATGCCTGCATAGCCAATAATCGTTTTGCCGGATCAGGTGCTCCTGGTTCAAACTGTTTACCTATTACCGGATCAATGGTGCTGAAAGAGAAAGTAATAAAAACCTTATGTTGATATTGGGCCATATCAGGGGGTAAAATGGCACTTTCGTTGATGCGCCGGAGTAAGTCCAGGTCGCGCAGTACGAGGGGAGATTTGGTGATAATATGCACGGGAAACCGGTATTCCAGCAGGAGCTCCAGGACGCCCCTGGTCAGTTGCTCTTTTTCTTCTATGGGCAGATACGCATCCGTAACGGAAGATAATACAACAAAACCCTGTTGCTGTTTGCGGGCCCTGGCTGCCAGTTGCCGGCGAAGGATGGCTAAAGCATTTTCCTTCACCGACAACTTCTCTGCCATGTTAATACCGTATTTGCTGCCGCGTATATAACAGTACAAGCAGTTGAATGCACAACCACTGTACGGATTAATAGTATAATCGTCCAGAAACCACGGATCTCTTTTCTTTGTTTTATTCAGCAGTGACGTCACTGTAATATACCTGGGCATACTTAACGCAATGTCACCGAAGATCCGTATTTTATTTCATCTCTTTTATCTCATCCAGTTCTTTTTGTGCTATCTTCTGGATTTTGGAGGTTTCCAGTAATGACAGCTGATAGGCTGCTTCTGCCGCTTCAAGCGCTTCCGGCTTATTACCCAGTTCCTGGCATATTTTAGCCAGGGTACCCTGGTTACTGTACTCCCGTGGAGCTATCACTGCGGCTCGTTTTGCCAGTTTGTAAGCCTGCTGCAGGAATTGTTTGTCGCCGGCAGCCTGGTACTGACAACGACGAGCCAGGAAGCTCAGGCCGGCATCATCCTGTTGCATCACGCCAGCTAATCCTTTGTCTGTTACCTTTACAAAGTTTTTCACATCGGATGTAGTGAGGTAAAATTCTGCTTCCATCATCAGGGCCTTCTTTTGTAAGCCGGCATCTGTGGTATTTAACCAGGGAGACAAACGGGCATAAAAAGCGGTGCTATCCTTTTTACGGATCAGGCCATATAGTGTAGTGCTCAGTAAACGCTCCTGCATTTTATTAACTGCTGCTGCATCATACTTCTTCGTATAGTCCTTTACGTGAGCTGTGAAATATTTACCCAGCTTTTCATTTTCATCCCAGCAAAAAGCCTGTATGGTTTGCCATCCCAGGGGCGTTTGCAGATCAGCATCTGTTAGTTGTGCGATCAGCATTTTACTTACCGTATCTGCTTTATTACGATCTGTTTTTTGTAACGCCAACGCATATGCCAGCAAATTTTCCTTGCTGCGGCGACCGCTATTAAAAGCCTTTTCCATGGAAGCCAGGGAACGTGCAGGGTCCAGGGCTTTCTTTCCTTCGTCTATAAACTCAGGTAATTCCATCCGGGAGGTAGCTTTATGCACCAGTTCACCTTTGCTGTTGATAAACAGGTAGGTAGGAAACACCTGTACGTTGTAACGTTCCCGTAGTGCAGGGCCCTCTCCTTTTTCCATATCAATTTTGTAATTGATAAACGTAGCATTGTAGTAGGTGGCAGCCGTATCATTTACGAATACATTCTTCTCCATCCACTTGCAGGGAGCACACCAGCTGGTATAGCAGTCAATGAACACCAGCTTGCCGGTACGGGCGCTTTCTTTTAATACATCCGCAAAAGCATCTTTACGAAATACAATACCCACTTCATTTTGCTGGGCCTGCGTGGTAGTGCACCAGCCGAGCGATAAACTCACTGATAGCGTGCTTAACAAAAATATCTTCTTCATACATTCATTTATTAATATCCCTGATTCTGTACCACCACTTTACCGGATGCCTGAATAGATTTCAATGGAATAGGCAGGATATATCGTTGCTTACCCATAAAATCCGGTTTAAATGTTTTAATATCCAGTTCACCTTTATTGGCATATCTCACCAGATCATACCACTCTTCTCCGCTCTCTGCGCCGAGCTCATGGATCTTCTCTTCACGGATTGCATTCAGCAAACCTGCTTTATCATTGATCGTTACATCCGGCATCAATGCACGTTTACGCACTTTGTTCAACGCAGCCCTGGCTTCATCCAGCGAACCACCGCTTCTCACAATTGCCTCTGCCTGTACCAGGTATAGTTCTGCCAACCGGATAAAATATTCTGTATCGGAGTTGGAAGGAGCACCATCCACCTGGCCGGCCATAAATTTACCGTTCCTCACGCGGGTACCTGTGACCCTGATAGCCATGGAATCCCGCTGATCGCCTTTCATAAATGCGATGTAATAAGCGGAAGGAACAAACCAGGTATTAAATGCATAGCACTTGTTATTGATATTGGTGCCGGCATCATAGGGGGTTTGGAAAATCACCTCTTTTGTATCTCTTATTTTTTTGGAGAAGATGGTCTTAAAAGTATCTTCCAGGTTACGCTGGCTGCTCGTGGTTACCAGTTTGGCCATAGCAGCGGCTTCCGCGTATCGTTGCTGATAGAGCAATACTTTGGATTTCAGCGCCCGTGCTGCTATTTTAGAAGCATAAAAAGTACTTGAAAACTCATTGGTTTCAAGTATTGCCTCATCCAGGTCTTTATTGATCTGGTCATAGGTGGCACGCACACCGGAGCGGGGAAGGGCTTCTGCATCCTTTACCGGATCCACACGTAACACCAATCCGTATGCAGAGGTAGTATCGTAAAACTCTCCGAACAAACGCAACAGGTAGAAGTTGCTCATGGCACGCAGGAACTTCGCTTCTCCGATGATCCTCTTTTTACGTGGATCACTGCCGCTGAGCGCTGTGGTTTTGGTAATAATATGATTGCTCATATTAATCATCTTGTAACCACCGGTGTACATACTTTCCAGCCAGTAATTACTGGTATGAACATTATTTTCTGCAAAATCAAAACCATCCTGTGCAGGGTCCATGGTGAGTCCCATCAGACTGGCAGCCGCAGGCATGTAGTAGTTGAAAGCTAAACCGGTGCCGTTCAGGATACCATAAGTCCCGTATAATGCGCTTTGTGCTTTTTCTACGGAAGTAATGGCGTTGGCATCTTCCAGCTGGTTAACCGGTGATACATCGGTTACATTTACCAGCTTGCAGGAAGCAAATAAAAAAGAGGTGACTATCGTAGCAATAATATATTGTTTCATGATCTTTTCGTTTACAGATTAACGTTAATACCTGCGGTAAATGAACGGGTCAGCGGATAGATATTGGAATCATAGCCTTGCGCAAAATTACCGGCACCGGCAGGATTCACTTCCGGATCCAGTCCTTTATACGGCGTTAAAGTAAGCAGGTTACTACCGGTCAGGAATACACGAATATTATTGATCCGAACGCGGTTCAGCACAGGTGTATTAAAGAGGTAGGCGATCTGTAAATTTTTCAGTTTAAAGAAGCCGGCTTTTTCAATGAAGAAATCAGAGTCACGTCCGTTCTGATTGGGATCACCCGCGACCAGGCGAGGTAAATTTGCCCCCTTGTTGGATTCAGACCAGGAGTCCGTTAAAATTTCCCTTGCATAGTTACTGGTATTGCTGGCAAATAACACCATGTCTTTACGACCTTTATTATACAGGGAATTACCAATGCTGAAATTGAAGAAAGCCGTGATTTCCCATTTGCCGATCCGCACAATGTTATTCCATCCGCCGTAGAAATCAGGCTCTGATTTTCCGATGATACCACGATCCTCATCTGTGATGCGGCCATCACCGTTTACATCCACAAATTTAAGATCGCCGGGAGCGGTTTTGGATGCCTGGTAAAAACCGTCCGGGGCGGTTTTGTTGAGGGCATCAATTTCTGCCTGTGACTGGAAGATACCGGCTGTTTTAAATCCTTCCATATACCCCATGCTCCGTCCTTCTACCAGTACACCGTTGAGGTCGAAGCCACCATTCAATTTTTCTACGCGGCTACGTATACGCGTGATGTTTACATCGGTGATGTAGCTGAAATTTTTATGGCGGATTACATCACTTCCGATCTGTACTTCCACGCCACGGTTGGAGAAGTCTCCTACGTTGTAATATTGTTGTGCCGCACCTGTTTCCATGGTAATACTGCGATAGAGAATCATATCACGGGTATACTTTCTAAAGTACCCGATGGTACCTCTTAGTTTTGCTTTAAACATGGAGAAGTCAACAGCGGCATCCAGCTGATTGGTAGACTCCCAGCGGATATCAGGATTGGGAACGTCATTAACGATCATCCCATTTTTCCTGTTGTAGAAACTGCCGGAAGTAAACAAAGTAGTATACTGGAAATCCGAGAAGTTGGCACTACCGGTTTTACCTATGGATACGCGCAGTTTCATGTCTTCCAGCCAGGAAGCAGATTTCATAAAACCAGCTTCCGTTAAACGATAGGCCAGTGCTGCAGATGGGAAGAATGCCCAGCGGTTGCCCGGAGAAAATTTAGTGGATTCATCTGCACGACCAGTAAAGGTGAAATAATATTTACCTGCAAAATTATAATTGGCACGCAGGAAATAAGATTGCAATCCGCTGATCGTACCACCACTGCTCCAGGTATTGAGGATGCTGGCGCCACCTAAGTGGTTCAGTGATTCATCATCGGAAAAGTTATTGGATTTGATAGTGGCAAAATCACTTTTGCTTTGCTGAAATGACATCCCGGCTACCGTATTCAGGTTATGCTGGCCAAAGCTCTTCAGGTAAGAGAGGGTGTTATCAAAAATGCGGGAAGTGCTGTTGTTGGAATAATCTTCCCTGGAGCCGGTCCGGTTGTTCCTGATTTCAAACACATCAGAAGAAGGGGTATAGTTCAGCATATCTCCCTTTACAATATTATAGGAGAGATCTGAGCGCCATCTTAGTCCTTTCACGATTTCAATTTCACCAAAAAATGACATCATCATATTCTGGCTTCTGTTACGGTTTGTGCGGGCTAATTGTGCCAGTGGATTGGCCTGGGAACTATCCGGTGTTGCGCCATATCTACCCAGACTATCATAGGCCGGAATATCAGGGCGGTAACGGATAATAGTATAATACCCGGTACCGGTAGTGCTTTCCATCATGGAATAGTTCATGTTGGTACCGAGGCGTAAACGATCAAACAGGGTCGTTTCCAGGCGGCTTCTCAGGTTATAGCGTTTAAAGCCACTGTTTTTGATGACACCAGCCTGGTCGGTTACGCTACCGGAAACAGAGTACAGTGTATTACCATTGTTGGAACCTCCGTTGATGTTCAGGTATACATTATTGGTCATTGCGGTACGGGTAACCAGTCGCTGCCAGTCGGTGCTGGTGCCGGGATACAATACGGAATCTTTGGGGGTAGGTTTACCACCATTTTTATAGGCAGTTTGTACTGTTTCCAGGTAGTCCGCACCATTCAGCATATGATACCTTTTAGCAAAATTATCGGCAGAAGCGGTGTAGCCAACGGAGATATCTGCTTTGGGACCGGAGCGTCCACGTTTGGTGGTAATGATCACTACACCGTTTGCTGCGCGGGAGCCATAGATGGCCGCAGCAGAGGCATCTTTCAGGATGTCCATGCTTTCAATATCTTCCGGGTTGATGCTGGCCAGTGGTGATATTTGTCTGTATACATTATCAGCATATTGCTTATTACCCTGGCCATTGCCTACTTCCACAGGCACACCGTCAATCACATACAGGGGTTCATTGTTACCATAGGCAGAAGTACCTCCACGGATGCGGATATTGGCTACTGCACCGGGTGCACCGGTAGACTTCACCGCATTCACACCAGCGGTGCGTCCGGCCAGTGCCGCATCGAAAGAGGTGGTGTTCATTTTTTTCATATCATCCGTCTTGATGGATGATACGGAACCAGTGAGGTCTTTTTTATTCACCTGTCCGTAGCCTACCACTACTACGCTACCAAGTGTTCTGGCATCTTCTGCCAGTTGTACGTCCATCGTTTCGCCGGTGATCACCAGTTCGCGGGACAGCATACCCACGGCGGAGAATACCAGTATATTTTTGTCGGCGGGTACCTTAATAGTGAACGCTCCTTTTTCATTGGTGGCGGTACCACGGGAAGTACCTTTTACCAGCACAGAAGCGCCGGGTACAGGGCCTTTTTCCTTGACACTGTTAACCGTACCCGAAATGGTGCGCATGGCCGCATGTGCTGTATTTTCCGCTTTCAGGAAAATAACAATGCCGTCGTTCATGCTGCGGTATTGCAGGTCGGTATTTTTCAGCAGCTGATCCAGGATCTCTGTGATGCCTGCGTTTTTGAAGTCAAGTGTATTAACAGAATACTTTTTTACATCGCTTTCATTATAAGAGATGTTGATAGCGCTTTTCGTCTGCAGTTTCTTCAGGCAGGAAGCAATTGTTTCGTAGCTGAAAGCAATGGTTGTTTGCTTTTGCAGGTACGACTGTGCATAGGTACGCAGCTGTGTGGCCGAGCATAACAGCCCGCAGAGCAGCATTACTTTCACCCATTTTTTTTGATAGATGTTGGTTGGTAAAAATCCATTGTTCATAAATAGTTGGTATTTAGTATGAATGGTAAGGCGCTATTATCAGCACGGCTTGCCGCTGATAATTATTTTCCCGTTGTTGATGGTATAGGTGATCTTATCTATTATTTTTAAAAGATCCAGTACTTTAGTCACAGGTTCTTTATCGTTAAAATGCAGGCTGTTGATACATTGCTTCATTTTATTATTCGTGAATACCACTTCATAGCCGTAGATATTTTCCAGTTTTACCGCCAGTTCTTCCAGGCTTACGTTAGTGAGATAGATATCGCCGTTGCGCCAGCTGTTGGAGCGGGCGGCATTCACCAGCTGGGTAGAGAAAGAAGCTTTACTGCTGTTATATACTATTTCCTGACCGGCGCCCAGGATTACATTACACTGATGCTCATCCAGCACCTGTACATTACCGGAAGCCACGGTTACTTTTTCCTGTGTCAGTTTCGTATAGGCGGCTACATTAAAAGAGGTGCCCAATACTTTTACGGCCAGGCTTTTTGTTTTAACAATAAAAGGGTGTGCAGCATCTTTGGCCACTTCAAAAAACACTTCTCCGTTGCGGACATTGAATTGGCGTTGTTGTACAAAATCGGGGTTGTACTGCAGACTGGAGCCGCTGTTGAGCCATACTACCGAACTATCCGGCAGCACCATTTTGAGTCGTTTTCCGGGCGGGCATTGGAGTGATACCCAGGCAACCGGTTTGGGTGCAGGCTGTTCAGGAGACAGGAATTTTAATCCTATTAATAATAGCACCGCTGCGGCAGCCGGCCATGCGAAGCGCTGCCAGCGCGGGATATGCTTTATGATAGCTGCCGGTGGTGGAGTAGCTGATTGTCCGTATATAGCTGACAGTTGCTGCCAGGAATGTTGCTTCAAAACGGCCTGTTCTTCCGTTGACGGCATTTCCGCCGGCATGGTTTCCAGGCTCTGGTACCATTGCTGTAAAAACAATTCCTCTTCCTCGCTGAGGCCCTCCTGCAGCTGCTTTTGCAATAAAAAACGGATATACCGGTAGTTGAGCATAGTGGGTGGTTGATGAATTAAGTACAGGGAGTAACCTCCATCGTACCAGTGCTGGTAAAAAAATATTTTTCGGTAGAAAGTAAAATGCCGCGGGGTTTCCCCCACGGCATTTTAAAACAGGATGCAAAAACAACCTTATTCGTTTAATAACGGGTTGTTCGCGACGGCATCCATAGGAATACGTATCGTATAGCGGGGATCGCCGGCTTTCAGGGTATATGTTTTCCCTTTGAGCGTATGAACGATTTCCGGTTGTTTAGTTCTGCGGAGGTCAAACCAGCGGTGTCCTTCGAAGGACAGCTCACGGAATCTTTCATCGTATATTTCCTGCAGGAGTGCATTGCCGGATAGCGTAGCCAGGCGGATCTGCTCTGTTGCATGAAATACCGGTGTATGACGACGCTGTGTTAACTGATTGATGTAGTTACGGGCAACATCCGGCTGATTCAGCTGTGCTGCTGCTTCAGCGGCGATGAGGTACATTTCCGCGGTGCGGAAAGATTGCCTGTAGCTGTTACTGTTAACGACTTTAGCAACGGTATTTTTTCCTTTACTATCTTTTCCGTAAAATATTTTCGGGCGTAAATCGCCGGTAGTATTGTATAAGGAAAAGAGTTTATCTGATACGTAGGCGGTTTGTATTGTTATCACATTAAAATTTTGCTCGTACGCCTGTATCGTTTCAATGGAATTGTACAAAGTAGGCAATGCATTGCTGTTGTTGAAGTCTACCAGTGTGCTCTTTTTTTCCAGCGCGGCTTTGGCAGCATTGAGCGCTTTGTCCCACTGATGCGTATATAAATATACACGTGCCGCCATGGCCCAGGCAGCTGTTTTGCTAAACCTGTAAGATTGTGACACCTCAAAATCATCCACATTTACCAGCGCCAATCCTTGTTCCAGATCTGCCAATATCTGTGTATATACTTCCTTTACCGTATTACGACGGGCTACTTTCTCCATGTCTACTTCCGTAATCAATGGAACTGCTTTATCAGTAGCAGCGGTAGTTTCATTATACGCATTACCAAACAGATTTACCAGGTTAAAATAGGTATAAGCACGCATCAGATGAGCTTCTCCGATCAGCTGATCTTTCTGTGCCTGGCTACCTCCTGTGGCAGCAGGTGCTGCTTCAATGATATGGTTGGCGTAGAAAATCTTCTGGTACTTAGTTTGCCAATTGTAAGTCTGACCTTTAGTGGGACCATTTTCATCCCACAAAAAGTTGTTACTGATAACATCCACATCCCGGCTGCGGGTTTCATTGACGGTGATTTCATCACCGCGGTAGGAAGATAATCCTTTATCCAGCTCAGCTAACAGGTAGGCTGCATCCAGCTCTTTTTTAAAGTCCGCCACTGTTGTGGGGATCACCGAACCTACAGGTACAATATCCAGGTACTTTTTACAGGATGACATTGCAGCCATCGTTAATACCAGCCCGGTGGCATATATTATTTTACGCATCTTGCTTCCGTATTTTAGAATGAGGCATTAAGGCCGATAGTGAATGTTTTAGGAATAGGTTGTGCATAGATATTCCCCATAGTTTCCGGATCCAGGTAGCCATCGTAGTTTTTAGCAAACACGAATGGGTTCCGGGCTTCCGCAGTAATCTTCAGTCCTTTCATCCGGATTTTGTTGCCTACTGCTTCCGGCAGGCGATAGCCCAGCGTGATATTACGCACCCTTACATAGCCACCATCTCTGATCCATAAACCGAGGGCATTGTATTGGTACATCTTGTCTTCCAGCCAATGTCCCAGCAACTTCAGCTCAGGATCAGTGGCGGCCGTGTTGCCAAATAACGCCGGGTATTTACCATTTGGATTTGCTACGGTCCAGCGGTCCAGGATAGCAGTACTGCTGTTGGTGCCACGGTTATAGGTACTTGGACTATAAGGAGCCGGCACCTTTACTTTCTGTCCGAGGTTAAACATTAACCCGATGGACAGGTCAAATCTTTTATATGTAAAGTTGTTATTCAAACCACCTGTGTACAGTGGTTCGCTGGTACCCATATTGGTGAATAAATTGCGGATCTGATCGTTGGTAAGATTGCTGTAAGGGAATAAACCTCCCAGCTCCGGATCACCTGCAAAATCGTCCTGTAACTGCATCAGTTCCGACAGTGATTCTGTTTTACCCTTATAGTTCACCATGATCATACCATGCTCATTCAATCCTGCATATGGGAGTCCCCAGATAGTACCAACAGCACTACCTTCCCTGGAAGGGTAATCGGAGTTGTCCGGGAGCGATTCACGCAGAATAGTATTCTTGTTATAGGAGAAATTGAAATCGGTAGACCAACGGAAGTCCTTGCGGGTAATATTACGGGTGCTGATACTTGCTTCTATTCCACTGTTGCGCATTTCTGCCCAGTTTACATTCATGGTCATGAAGCCCGTTTCCTGTGGTAATGCCCGCGCATTGATCAGGTCTTTACCATGACGATCATAATAATCTACTGTTACATTTACCCTGTTCTTCAGCACCGCAAAATCAATCCCAATATTTTTGTTAACGGTTTTCTCCCATCTCAGCTTGGCATTGGGTGGATTCTGCACCTGGATGATCTGCAATGGATCACCGGGGAGAATCGGTACATTGATATATTTACCCACTACAAACGGAGATGTGTTTTTGTCGATATTTCCCTGCAAACCATAGGAAGCGCGAACATTCAACATATCGAGGAAACGTACATTCTTCATAAATGGTTCTTCCATCACACGCCATAATCCACTTACAGACCATAACGGGAGATATTTGTATTTTGGATCAACCCCAAACAGGTCGGAGCCATCAAAGCGGATACTACCGCCCAGGATATAACGGTTGTTGTACGTATAACTACCAGTACCAAAGAATGATACGAAGGCATTTTCCACATACAGATTCTTGTCTCTGTACAGGATACTAACTTCATTATCATTCATGTATTTTGGCGGTAACGTAGTCAATGTTTGTGGATCATAACCATAACCCACTTTGCTAACCATTTTATCTTTTATCCTTCTCACTTCATTACCACCCATCACATTGAATTCATGCTTTTTATTCACTGTAAAACTATACTCAGCGAGTGTTTTCAGCGTATACTGCTGCATGCTTTGCTGTCCGTTATTGATGATACCTCCTTTGGGTAAGAAGGTTGATTTTTTACCGGTTGCCGGATCAAAGCGTACTGCCTGA
The DNA here is from genome assembly GCF_052114225.1 of Chitinophaga sp. RAB17. Lineage (NCBI taxonomy): Bacteria > Pseudomonadati > Bacteroidota > Chitinophagia > Chitinophagales > Chitinophagaceae > Chitinophaga > Chitinophaga sp. RAB17. Next base: position 44,547 of record NZ_JBFREI010000013.1, read on the forward strand.
TCCGCTTGTTGTCTTACAAAATAGGTATTCTCCAGTGCTATCTGTTCCGTAGCAGTATTCTCTGTCTGTATACCCAGCTGGGAGCTGATATGCAGGCGGGGAATCACTTCGTAATCCAGCTTAAAATTGGTATTGATGGCCTGGGTTTTCACGTTATTGGAAGTATTTGCGCGTTCTTCCAGTACATTAAAATCAAGGATATTATCATCTCCCACAATATTTTTGTCGTACACATAATTTCCATCTTTATCGGTCACCTGTGTGTATGGATTGGCCAGCCTGGAATAATTCACTGGGTTGGTGTTACCGGAACGGTTGGTCAGATAGGAATTTTGTGAGCGCTGATTTGCGAAGATGCCTGCAGAGAACTTTAATTTATCTGTCAGGTCGTAATCTGTTTTCAGCGTGATGTTATAACGTTGTGCACCTGTACCAATGGTTACGCCTTTTTCATCGTAATAACCACCACTGAAATAGTAGGAAGCTCTTTCGCCACCACCGGAAGCACCTACACTGTGTTCCTGTGTGAAAGCACTACGAAATATCTGGTCTTTCCAATTGGTATTAATTCCTCTCAGTGCATTTATTTCATTGCGGGCATTCGCATTAATGCCATCAAATCCCTTAGCAGTGAGATCTTCCGGTGTTACACCATATTTGCTTAAAATACGGGATACCTCACCATTGTCTGGCCGGTACGTAAAATCGGAGGTAAAAAGGTCCAGTTCCAGGTTTACCTTCTGGTCGCTGTTCATCAGGTTCAGACGATCCAGATCCGGCTTTTGCGTGAAGGTAAAATTGTTACGGTAGTTTACAGATACGCGTTCATTTCTCTTACCTGATTTAGTAGTAATCACGATCACGCCATTTGCGGCACGGGCGCCGTAAATAGCAGTAGCTGCTGCATCTTTCAGCACGGTGATGCTCTCAATATCCCCCGGGCTGTAACCTGCAATAGAAGAGGTATACAGCTGATCGATGGCTTTGGCATCTTCCAGTTTAGGTAAATTAGTTCCCTCTACCGGTAACCCGTCAATCACCCACAATGGGTCCTGGGTACCTTGTAATGAAGAAGTACCACGGATACGAATCTTAGCAGCCTGCCCGGGAGCACCGGAAAGGCTGGTGATAGCCACACCGGACAACTGTCCCTGCAGCATTTGCTCTACGCTCATCACACCACCGATCTCTATTTTATCCATGCTGATTTTATCAACCGCACCGGTAGACCTGTTTTTCCGGATATTCTGATAACCGGTAAAAACAAATTCATTCAGATTTTTACCGGAAGTAGCTAACGTAATATGGTAGTTATTACTGCCGGTAATGGATACCAACCGTGTTTCATACCCCATATAATTCACCGTCAGTTGTTTCACTTTCAGGGAATCCGGGAGGTTTAGGGAAAACTCCCCTTTCTCGTTGGTAATAGCACCAATGCTGATATTTTCTATGATGTTATCGGTACCGGTAGTAGTACCAATAGTTTTGTTGCTGGCATAAATGGAAACGCCTATGAGGGCTTCTCCGGAAACAGCATCCACTACTTTACCCTTAATAATACGCGGGCTGTTTTGCGCCTGCGCCCACCATGGGGAAAGACAGACTGCCAGAAACAGGCATAGTGTCTTTAGTAAAATTGAACCTTTTTTCATGTAGCGATAGGTGATTATTTATTATTTAAAGCCTGGTTGATACGAATAATAAGATCATTGTAATGATCAGCGGTGGCCCTGTCTGCGTTATTCTTTTTGCTATTGAGCAATTGCAGCAGGCGGCTCAGTTCTCCGCGTTTTGCACTTACCGCATCGGATACACGATTAACGGCGAAGTACATCATATTACGGGAGGCACGTTCTTCCTTCAGCGGTGGCTGAGAGGAGAAGGTGCAGAAATTTTCCATTGCTGCCGGCAGATCCTCCGCTTGTAATTTCTTCACGTCAGTGCGAACCACAGATTTGTCGATGCTTACAATCAGCGCATCCACAAAGCCTTTCTGGCTGTTACGTTCGTAGATGTCGAGTGCTTGTCCGCGTAAAGTTTTGGCGAAGATACCCTGGTGCATATCGCTCATCAGGTCTGACACGGTATAAGCTGTTTTACCGTTGGCCGCTTCATTTTCGAGCATGCGGGATAAGCGTTCATCACGGAGCAGATCATAATACACATATGACTGCAGGCTCTTGGCATATACCAGTGCGCCATATTCTATGTTACCAATAGGACTTTCCTTAATAGGATAGCTTTTGGTATAGATATCATTTCTGAATAACCATGCGGGTGTGTTAAAGACTTCTGCTACCAGGTAATGCACGGCAGCCTGTTGCTTTTTCTTTTCCACATGTTCGTAGGTATTTTGCTGCTGACCATATACAGTAGGTGTAATGTAGATACCGCCTACATTAGCCAGTACGTGATAGGCGTATTGATTCCACTGGCCGATAGCGCTGTTCAGCATTTTGCCGGCTTCATCGTAGTTGTCTCCTTCTTCACGGGTCCAGCTTAAAATCTGAGGTACAATGCGTTTCAGGTTCTGCAGGCCGTATTGGCTTGCTTTCACCGCATCGTTGCCAAGGTCTTCTATCTGTGAGCGCGGATCGATGGCGTCGCGGATGTCCTGTTGTTCGCCGAATGCGTACATGCGGTCATTTTCGTGTGCCCGTAACTGCTTGTTGAGTGCTGCTAATTCTTCGTGCGGCGTTTTGCTGCCGGTATACTGATAGGCCCAGCCGATAGCGAATTTATCGTATACGCCAATGGCCGGTGTGATTTGCGTAACGTTATCGCCGGGTTGTGCTACGTAGTTAAAGCGGGCATAATCCATGATAGAGGGTGCGGTACCACCCATGCGTGCGGTGAATGCAGGAGAGCGCAGGGAGTCTACCTCAAAAGCGTAGGAGCTGCCCATGTTATGTTGCAGGCCGAGGGTATGTCCTACCTCATGGCTGGAAACGAATCGGATGGCGTGTCCCATCAGCGAATCGCTGAAGTGGTTGCTGCGGGCGCGGGGATCGATGGCGCCGGTTTGGATACGCACCCAGGAATGCAGGGTGCTCATTACGTTGTGCCACCAGATGATGTCTGCTTCCAGGATTTCACCGGAGCGGGGATCTATCACTGAGGGGCCCATGGCATTGGCTTTGGCAGAAGCGGCATATGTTACCACAGAATAGCGGGCATCGTCTGCATCAAAGTCCGGATCATTTACAGGTGCATCTTTGGCGATGATGGCATTTTTGAAACCGGCGGCCTCAAAAGCTTTCTGCCAGTCTTCAATCCCTGCTTTGATGTAGGGGCGCCATTTTGCCGGTGTGCTGGCATCTATGTAATAGATAATGGGCTTCAGGGGTTCTACCAGTTCACCGTTCCGATAGCGTTGTAAGTCTTCCGGTTTAGGTTCCAGGCGCCAACGGGTGATCAGTTCCCGTTCTTCCAGTTTATGTTGTTCATCACTGAAATACCAGCGGGGCGTAGTAAAGAGCCCTACTCTCCTGTCTGCGAAGCGGGGCGTCATAGGATGCTCGCTTAACAGTACCAGGTTGGTAGTGGTTTCTATGGATACTTCTACACCGGTAATTTTTGCCGTGAGTTCTGATTTGGCAACGATGTTATCTTCAAATGTTTTGATGGCACGGATGCGGGAAAGGTCTTTGATAGGAGAACTACCCATTCCGATGGCGTCAAACACGTTGTTGATGCTATTATTAGAGCCATCAAATATTTTCGACACATTTACCACAAAGGCGGTGGTATCTGCATTATAGGTTTCTATTTTAAAGTATTCTATCACCGAAGGGATAAAGTTATCCGCCACAGATTGTGCAATCGCGTTGTTGGCAGGAACTTCCAGGAAAGGGTTTTGTTTACGCAGGAAGATTTTATTGAGCATGGTATCTCTCTCAAAGGAGATGACCATGTTGGCATAGTTCATTCCTTTGTTAACGCCGGCATCATTGAGTTGTTCCGGTACTTTGGAGAGTTTATTTACGACGAGGATTTGTCTGCCTAACAGTTTCAGGGGAATTTCGAAGAAGTACTCGTTTTTTACGCGGTGTACTTTAAACAGTCCATCTTTAGAAACGGCATCGGCGGTAATCACCTCTTTGTAAGGTTTCAGACCTTTGGTATCGGGTTTCTTTTTAGTGGCAGTATCTGCTGCTGCCACGGGTGCTTTTTTACCAAACAGCCAGCTGCCTTTTTTCTTTGACTGGGCCGAAGCTTCCAGAGAAAAAAGACATTGTGCCGAAAGGGCTACACATGGGAGTAACCATAACAGTTTCCTGTAACTTGCGTGCATAGTTGGAGCGTTATTGTGATGTATACTAAATACTACATACGGGGCAACAATTAACCGGACACGTTGCTGGTATAAAAGAGGGCATCCGTTTGCGGGAAGTAACCGCATAGGAATCCTACAGGGGAATGACCCCAACAGTTAAGCCCAGCAAGGGCCGGGCTACAAAGGACAATGTGTGCTATCTAAGAGATCGTGCAGGTTTAAATAAATACAGACACAGGCAAAATCTTCACAAGCAATTTTGTTTCCGCGTGTTTAACATTTTTTTAACCACGGGATGCAAAGCTATTGAAAACTATTTACAGAAAAATATGTAATAAGGCTTTTTTAAATAAAAGTGATAGACGGTAACATCCCAAGAGGCCACTGACCGATATTTCAGGTAATAATATTTTTTGAACCAGGTATAACGGCAACGCATATACTTTATGATAGTTTTAATTCGCAGCCCATACTTTCCTTTATTTATGACAAAAAATTTACTTACCAGTGAGAATTGAAATGATGATCACCAGCAGTGTAGGATCTACTTTACGGCGAAGGTGTTCGCGCATTTTTTCCGTAGCGCGGTGTAGCTGATTTTTCACGGTTTGTACAGACAGGGAAAGGTGTTCGGCTATTTCGGCCGGCGATAATTGTTCTTCTCTGTTTAGCAGAAATATTTCCTGCATACGTGGTGGTAACTGTGCGATGGCGTCATTGACAATGTATTGCAGTTCCTTGAGGGTCAGTTGCTGTGCCGCATTATTGTGGGCGAAAGTGGCCTGCCATTGTGTTTCCACAATGTATCGCAGTTTTACTTCGTTGCGGGCATATAAGTTAAAGATGCGGTTGCGGAGTATTACCTGCAGGTAGGGCAACAAGGATTCCCGTGGCTGTAACTGCGTACGCTGATCCCACACGGTTACAAACACCTCCTGTACTATATCACGGGCTTCCTCAGCATCCTGCAGTCTTTTAAAGGCGATATTAAAGAGCGGATCCCAATACCTCTGGTATATGAGCCGGAACGCCTCTAAAGGTTGCGAATGCACCAGAACAACCAGTTCTTTGTCTGTCATACCATGCATATCACCAGCGAATTAACGGGAAGCGTGCAAGATATGATAAACCGGCCGGATTTTTAATTTTATTTATCTTGTGCTAGGCCGCCAGGAAGGTGAGTATCCCTGCCAGCACTGCCTCATGGCGCATAATCCGGAAGTGACCATCGCCGGTGATCCGGAGCGACTGTATGGCCGGATACAGCTGCAGATAATCATCTATCTCTGTGGATTTAGCGAGGGTATCGGTGGTATCATAAGCAATCCATATGCTGCCGGCTTTGATGCCATTGATATAGCGGTGCAGGTCCATTTCGGAGAGATCTTCCCGCAGGCGCTGACGGATCAGCGTCATCAGTTTAGGCATCACCACCGGGTGAATGCGGAACAGCCGCAACGCTTCATCGAAAAATACGGGAGCACTCAATGCAGCACCCAGGAGTACCAGTTTAGGTACACTTACGTCTTTGCGGGAAAGCGTGAGTGCGGCATTCAATGCACCAAAGGAATGACCTACAATGGCGTGCAGCTCCCCTTCCTGTTTCATCACCTGTTCCAGTACGTGCATCCACTGCACCAGGTTGGTACGTTTGCCACCGGAGTGACCGTGTGCCGGTGCATCGTAGGTGACTACCTGGTAGCCATTGGCCAGCAATGCCGTGATGAGTTGTTTAAAATGGAAAGGACTACCTCCCCAGCCATGCAGCAATAGTACTTTGGGACCGGTATTTCCCCAGCGATAGGTGGTGATTTGCAAAGGGGTGTCGTCAAAAGGATAGCTGCTGACCCGCAGTGGCTGACGTATGGCCTCATCCCGCAGCTGTTCATGGGTAGCCCGTAGTTTTCCTGCCGGTGGCGTGCAGTATAAACGGTAAAATAACCTGGCAGTTACGCCCGGAAAAGGACGGCTCATCATGGAGAGCATGGTACCTGCCATCCGCAGTGATAATGGTAAAACCTGGTGTTGCATATTTTAGACCGATTGGTTTATTTTTAACAATAAAAAAATCAAAGCATATGTTGTTTCATTTCTTCCCTTAAAGCGTCCAGTATTACCAGCATTTGTTTATTATGCCCCAGCACACTACTCACCAGGATAGCTCCTTCCAGCATCGTAAACATGCGGACGGCGAACTGCTTTTCGTCCCAGTCCGGTTTAAACTCTCCGTTATCCTTCCCGTACTGCACCATTTTTGCAATACGCGACTCATAGTATAAAATGAGTTCACTCACTTTCTTTTTCAGACCGGGATTGGTATCATCTGCTTCCACACCGAAATTGAGCATAGGACAGCCGCCTGCCACCCGCTGGTTTTTCGGGAACGTGGCATAGTACTCGAAGAGGGCTTCAAATTTTCCAACCGATGTGCTGGCGGTGGCGGTAATTTTCATTAGTTGCTGCCGTTCCGCTTCCGCGATGTAGTCAAATACTTCCATCACAATTTCCTCTTTAGAGGTAAAATTGCCATACACGCCGCCTTTAGCCAGCCTGGTTGCTTTCAGAATATCACTGATAGAAGTACCCGCCACCCCTTTTCTATTGAAAATAGGCGCTGCTTGTTCAATGATAAATTGTCTCGTTCTTTCTGCTTTTCCCATGGCATTACCAAATTAGACCAATTGGTCCAATCCAGCAAAAAAAAGTTGGTTTTACAGGTTCAGGATACGTTCGATTGCCGGCGCATAGGCAGCACCAATAGGAATAGGAATGTTTTTGATGTAGAGAGAATTCCGGTCGGCCCGCTCAATTTTATTATTGGCCACAATATAGGAGCGATGCACCCGTGTAAAAGAAGCAATGGGTAACAGGTCAACAGCTTCCTGCATAGATAAACGGGAAATCAGTTTGCGGTCGGTAAGAATAAAATTGACATAATTACCGGCACTTTCCAGGTAAAGGATATCATCCAGTACAATACGGAATTGTTCATACCCGCTTTTCACAAAAATATAATCCGGCTGGTCTTTGTTTACCGGCGTACCGTTTTGTTGTTTCAGCTGCAACAGGTTATTGGCTTTATTGCAGGCCTTCATAAAACGTATGAGGGAAAAGGGTTTCAGCAGGTAGTCGATCGCATCCAGCTCAAAACTTTTCACCGCATGTTCCGAATAGGCGGTGGTAAAAACGGTCATTGGTGGATAGGGCAGACTGGACAAAAAGTCCAGTCCTGAAATATCCGGCATTTTGATATCGAGAAAAAGCAGGTCTACTTTTTCTTTGCTCAAAAAATCGATGGCATCAAAAGCATTGGTAAAAAAACCTTTCATTTCCAGAAAGGGCACCATGGCGGCATGATTTTTAATAACAGCCAGCGCCACCGGTTCATCATCTATAGCAATAGCAGTCAGCTTCATATGGCTATTTTACGTATTAGCAAGATAGGGATTTACATAATTTTCCCGAGTAACAATTTTTTAGCCTGTTGCCAGAGATGCTGGTACTGGCTATGTTCCCGGTTACGCCATTCTTTTACCAGGGCTTCGGCCTGTTCTTTCCGGATGTCCCGGGTCGCTTCAAACAGGTGATCTACCGTTTCCTTATCGGCCTGCAGTGCAGCAGCCTGATAGTGTTCCTGTAGTTCCTTCCCGGCTTCCGTTTCCAGTTGCGCGGACGCCACTCCCTGCGCAGTAACGGCAGCCAGCTTCTCATCATATTCTCCTTTGGGCATCAGGATTTTGCTGAGCAGGGGCATTATTTCAATGAGGGTGATGATAAATACGATTAACCGGTAACGTTGTTTTACCGGCGGATGTGTTTCTGTCAGTTCATGCAGCGCTTCAATCTGCGCCAGGAACCCATTGGTCAGTGTACTCAGATAAACCGTTTCTTTAAGGCTATCCACACTGTGCATCTTCGCTATCTGCGCCTGCAGTTGTTGCTGTTGCGGCTCCCAGGCCCGCTGCAATGTTTGCAGTTCTTCTTCTGATTTGAGGTAGGCCGACTTCTTCACCCGGGCAATATCCGACTCTCCTATTCTGCCGGAGCCGCCGGTGCCATCTGTTTCTTTGATATAGCCGTCTTTGTATACTTTCAGTTCTGCGGCTTTCTGTGCCAATTGTGCCTTGCCCTGGTCGATGGATTGCTGCAAAGTAGCCAGCTGTCCGGCGTTGAGCTTCACCAGTTGTTCCCGGTAAGCATCGAGCTTGGTTTGTTTACTCAGTTCCAGCTGTGCATCAATGTCTTTCTTAAATAACATTAATACAACAGGTTGTGATATAAACAAACCTATAGTAACGGCAAGGACTAAACGAAAAATAACCGGCATTACTTTAATGCTGCCATTGGTGCGCGACATGGCAGCAATAAGCGTACGGTCAATGGACAAAATAGCGAAGCCGAAAAACAGGGCCAGCCCGGCTACTACCATGTCATCATTCACGATAGTAGAAAAGAAATACCCCCAGGCCAGGGTAGCAAACATCCAGGTAACGAGTACTGATATTCCAATGATACGATATCTTTCTTTTTCCGTTCTGCAATCCTTTAATATATCCGCATCCGCAGCGGCCAGCCACCATAAAAAGCGGGTCATGCCATCCGGCGCGGGTGCGGTGATTTCTTCTTCTTTCTTCATCTTCTTATTTATTAACATCGATGGTAAGGTGGATAAAAAATTCCGTAGCGGTTTGACGGATACTTAATTCATGTAGTTGTGGATATAATAACGCTAATCTTTCTTTTACATTGTTCAAACCTATTCCCATTCCTTCACGTTCCGGATCATTTTCCGGACGGGGGTGCACACTATTATACACATCAAAGAAAATTTGTTCTGCGGTACAGCTCAGGGAAATCACGATACGGGAGCGGTGCCTTAAACTAATCCCGTGTTTAAACGCATTTTCCACAAAGGGGATCAGCAACATCGGCGCTATTTCATGCTGGCACTGACTTTCATCTATATTTACTTCTATTAAAATATCAGGAGATGATAATACGCGCAGCCGTTGCAAAGCAATATAGTTCTGTAAATAGGCGACTTCCTTATCCAGTGGTATCTTTTCCTGGTGATTGTCATGCAGCATAAAGCGCATCATATCGCCCAGTTTCTGAATACCTTCGCTGGTACGGGCAGCCTCTTCCTGCAATGCAGTACCATACAGCGTATTGAGGGCATTGAATAAAAAGTGCGGATTGATCTGGGAGCGTAAAAAGTCCAGGTCAGCAGCAGAACGGCCCAGGGCCTTTTTGAGGGTAACCACTGTTTGCTGGTGCTTTTTGCGGGACCGGGACAAAAACCAGCAAAGCGGCGTTACCAGCATCACCGATATCCACACACCAATTAACCCAATGGCTGCAAACCATTGTCCATCCCGGTGACCCAGCGCCCTGGTTATTAAAGCCATCAGCACGTTACAACCGATAATGGCAATGGCAATATCCCTTATCAGCAGCGTTTTGTTATGGTGCATTTCCATAAAAGCGGGAAACACGCGGTAACGCAAAATGAAAAAGACCGCAATCTGGGAGGGACCAAAGAAGAGTATCATCAGTGCCATATCCCTGGAATCGCCGAAAGACAGGCAGAACAGTACCACAAATAAGCTGCTGGCCCAGAAGATCTCCGTCATCATCTGCCGGAAGGCCATATCCGTATTGAACCGGGTATACAGCATCTCATAAAATGCCTTTTTGAGAAAATAGTATACCACATACGTGAGTGAAGAAAAAACCGTGGTAATAAAGGCTGACTTCACAAAATGCATATGCGCCCCCCTTACGGTATCATATACCCCAAACAGGTAACCATTGTAATAAGAGTTACACACGATGGCGATTAGGAAATACAATACCACCAAAGGCAATAGCAGCAACACCCCTCCTATCCAGCGCTCCTTCTCCAGAAATTCCGGGACGATGACAAAATTCACCAGCAGAAAAGACACATAGGTCATAGCCATCTGCCCCATTATAGGCAACAAAAAATGGATGTAGTAGTCGAACACCTGGTGATACCTGACGAACTTCGTTCCATAGATATCCTGCAGCTCAAAAACGTTGTATATCAGGCTGGGGTACAACACTGAAAACAAGAGCAACAAAAAAATACCGGTGACGATACCGAATTCAATTTTCCGAAATTGATTCATAAGGGAGCAATATTTACAGCAATATTAGGAATTGCAGCTTTGCACCTGCGCAAAATGGGATGAAAGTACCTGAATACGGTATGAAAGCTATAATAAATCACAGATCTTTATTATTTTCAACGCCTCAACAGGCCAATTATGAGCACTTCAAACAGACGTACATTTTTAGGAACCGCAGCAGCGCTGGCCGCAGGTACGGCAGCTGCAGCAGCAATACCCGCTACAAATATGGAAAAAAAATACCCGATCGTACATCACGTATTCTTCTGGCTGAAGAACCCGGACTCTATTGAAGACCGTGATAAGCTGATAGCCGGTGTAAAAACCCTGGTCAAAATCGAAACCGTGCGTGACCTGCGTGTAGGCGTGGTAGCGAGTACTGAAAAACGTGAAGTAGTGGATACCAGCTGGGCTGTATCTGAACTTATCTTTTTCAGTGACCTCGCCGGACAGGCTACCTACCAGGACCATCCTGTCCACCTGGAGTTTATCAAAAACTGCAGTCACCTGTGGGAGAAAGTAGTAGTATATGATGCAGTAGCAGTATAAACAATCACTATGGCCACTGAATACTGGATGAGCGGGCCGGTAGATAATATACCGGCATTACTCCAACCCGTAGCCCACGCATTGTTGCAGGCTAACCTGGAAGTGAATGATTTAATGCAGGATTTCCCGGAAGCGCGATTGTGGGAAAGACCAGCCGATGTAGCCTCTCCGGGCTTTCACCTGCAACATATCAGCGGTGTACTCGATCGGTTGCTGACTTACGCCCGCGCGGAATCGCTCTCACAGGAGCAGCTGACTTACCTCAGCGAGGAAGGGAAGCCTGGTAAACGTTTACAGGAATTACTGGATCTTTTCAATACGCAAACACACAAAGCGCTGATGCAATTATCTGTTACACCCGAAGATACCCTCACTGATTTCCGGGGTGTAGGCAGAAAACAACTGCCGAGTACCGTACTCGGCTTATTATTTCATGCAGCAGAGCATACGATGCGACATACCGGACAGCTGCTGGTGACGGTGAAAATAATGCTTTAAATTAGCCCAATGAAACGCTTACTTTTTCTCGCACTGGTTTCCGGTATTTTCTCCGGGATACAGGCCCAGCAAACACAGAAACCGCCTTTGCATGGTAAAAACTGGATGGCCGTTACCGGCAAACCATTGGCTGCCACCGCCGGCGCCATGATCTTCCAGAAAAACGGTAACGCCGTTGATGCCGCCTGCGCAATGCTGGCTGCTACCTGCACTATGTGGGATGTATTAAGCTGGGGCGGTGAAACACAAGCCCTCATCTATAATCCTAAAACCGGGAAAGTTATTGCCATCAACGCCCTGGGCGTAGCGCCTACCGGCGCCACCCCTGCTTTTTATAAAGGCAAAGGCTATGATTTTCCACCTGAATACGGTCCACTCGCTGCTGTAACTCCCGGAACCGCCGGAGGACTTTGTTACATGCTGGCGGAATACGGTACCCTCAGTTTAAAGGAAGTGCTGGCACCCGCCATGGAAATGGCTGCCGGCTATCCGATAGAAGCACAAACCGCCAACAGTATAGAACGCGGTAAAAAATATATTAAAGAATGGCCTTACAGTAAAGCCGTTTTCCTCACCCATCCCGGTGAAAAAAGAGAAGCACCTGAAGCGGGTGAAATTTTTGTGCAAAAAGACCTGCTCGCCACGCTCACTAAAATGGTAGAAGCAGAACAGGCGGCACTACGCAATCACAAAAGCCGCAAAGAAGCCATCATGGCAGCCTATGACCGTTTCTACAAAGGTGATATTGCCAAAGAATTTGTACGCGGCTGCCAGGAACAGGGCGGCTTGATTACCATGGAAGACCTGGCAAAATGGAAACCGGTAGAAGAAGAACCTCTGCATGTAAACTATAAAGGCATAGAAGTATATAAACTCCAGGAATGGACACAGGGTCCGATGTTGCTRCAAAGCCTCAATATCCTGGAAAACTTTGACCTGAAAGCCATGGGATATAATTCTACCAGCTATATCCATACGCTTTATCAAACGATGAACCTCACCTTTGCTGATCGTGATTTTTATTATGGTGATCCGGCTTTTAACACGCATCCGGCCATTAAAGGATTGTTGAGTAAAGACTATGCAAAGGCGAGAGCCAAACAAATTAATCTTACGCAAAACGATGCTGCTGCGGGTCCTGGTGACCCTTATCCTTATATGGGTAAAACCAATCCCTACCTGCATTTCCTGCAGGAACGCCAGCAGCTCACTGATACAACCAGCGGACGTAAGCCAGGTGGTTTTGTACCTAAACATGACGCCACTACGTTTTTGCCAGCTGCTGATCTGAATCATTTATACGCTGATAACACTACCGACAGCGCTTATATGGACCGGCTCTGGAGAGGTACTACCAGCGTGGAAGCTGCCGACAAAGACGGATGGGTAGTATCTATTACACCCAGCGGTGGCTGGCTGCCCGCCTGCATTGCCGGTAAAACCGGTGTAGGGATGAGTCAGCGGGCACAAAGTTTTGTACTGGATTCCGCCATTTGCCCTTTCAATGTGATTGCGCCGGGTAAACGACCAAGGGTGACCCTCACACCTTCTATGGCATTAAAAGAAGGAAAACCTTTTCTTTGCTTTGGCGTGCAGGGTGGTGATACCCAGGATCAGAACCTGTTACAGTTTTTCCTGAACGTAGTAGAATTTGGGATGACGGTACAACAGGCCACAGAAGCCGCCAACATTAATACCAACCAGTTGTGGTTATCACTTGGTGGCACTACAATAAAAGACAGGGAACCCCGTCCGGGAAGTATCCTTCTCAATAATAATACAACGGAAAAAACGCGTAACGCCCTGGAGCAGATGGGTTATCATCTCAGCTTCGGAGATCGTACCAGCGGGCCGGTAAATGCGATTTATATAGATCGGGTACATGGCAGCTTATGGGGCGGCAGCAGTAATCACGGAGAAGATTACGGAATAGGGTGGTAATAGTGAAAGAATTACGAATTACGAATTATGAATTACGAATTACGGATTTGTGGGTAGATCATAGCGATTGATCTTCTCACAAATCCGTAATTCGTAATTCATAATTCGTAATTCTCTTTTCTTATGGTTGATCTCTGCTCCATACTTCATGAATAGGTGCTCCTTTGGAACTGAGACCGCTATGATCCCAGTCTTTACCGGTTACTTTCCCTTTAAAGGAAAGCACGGCGCCTACCCGTGAACTATCGCGGGAGAAGAATTCTATTTTTTCTGTGTAAGTACCATTTTCAAAAGTATAGGTACCACCACCCGAGCCAAAAAACTCACCTGAGTCGAGATTGATGGCTATCCATTGAAAGCGGGTGCCTGTCAGAATTTTAAATGTTTGTCTGGGGCCGTTGGGAATGGGATTCATTTTTCCTTCGTTTTCCCGTGCGGTGATCTGCCAGTTGCCGGCCAGCGCGCCGGTGCCATCATCCAACCGGGTCCACTCCTGTTTGCCACCGCCGGCAGTGCCGGTTACGAGGTGTTCATTTTCCATTCCTACTGGTATATCTGCACTTTTTCCGGCCTGTGAAGGATTGGCTGTATTATAATAAACTGTCACCGTCACCAGGTTTCCGCCCGCAGTGCCGGCATCTTTCCAGGTGCCGCCATAACTGGCAACAAAATTTTTTGCGCCGTAGTCGGTCACGGTAAACCAGGTAGGTGTAATCAGTAATACACTGGTGACTTCACCGGATACAGATTTCCAGGCCCCTACTGCCGGGCTTTGTGCTTTCACAATACCAACGAAAGAAAGGAATAACGTGAAAAATATCAGGAGTCTTTTCATAACATAGGTTTTTGTCTATAAGATAATGTATCAACAGGAGAAAGGAAAGCTTTTTCCTGCCGCCTGCGCATGAAAATTAGCAGTTATTTCTTTAGGATCAGTGCGTTTGCATCGCGTTTCTTCGTACTTTCCAGCATGCAACAAAATTCTTTCCTGCTCTATGGCGCTAATGGATATACTGGTGAATTGATTGCCAGATATGCTGCTCAGTATCAACTTCAGCCTGTTCTTGCAGGTAGAAATGAAGCTGCGTTGCGTGCACTGGCATCCCGTCTGCAGTTACCCTACAAGGTAATTTCGCTGGAAGATACTGCTGCATTAGTGCAGGCATTGAAAGAAGTAAAATTTGTGATCCATGCTGCCGGACCGTTTCACTTAACGGCGCAACCCATGGTAGAAGCCTGTATACAGGCAGGTGCGCATTACCTGGATATCAACGGAGACATTACTGTTTTTGAAATGCTGCAACAATACGATCAGGCGGCTAAAAACGCGGGGATTATGGTTTTACCTGGTGCTGGCTTTGATGTGGTGCCTACAGACTGCATAGCAGTATTATTAAAAACATTATTACCCGATGCCAGTGACCTGAAACTTGCCTTTGCTACCACCGGTGGTGGTGTATCTCACGGCACAGCAATGTCCATGGCGTATAAATTAGGCGAAGGTGGTGCCGTGAGAAGAGCAGGACGGATCGTGCGTACGGCGCTTGGTCATCATGGGCGGTGGATAGACTTTGGGCCTAAAAAACTTTTCACCATGAGTATTCCCTGGGGAGATGTGGCCACCGCGTACGTCAGTACCGGTATTCCCAATATTACCGCTTACACCGGGATCCCGTTAAATATATATCGTTTACTGAAATTGCAGGGTTTATTTAACTGGTTGTTACGCACAACCATTGTCCGGAATTTTATTAAAAAGAAAATCGGTCAACGGCCTTCCGGTCCTACAGATGAAATGCGCAGCAGCGCTTACAGCCTGGTATGGGGGGAGGTATACAACACTGCCGGCAGAAAAGCCACTGTGAGATTAAAGAGTCCGGATGGATACACGCTCACGATGTACAGCTGTTTGCTGATGGCACAAAAAATCTGCAACGGTGAGTGGAAGGTGGGATATCAAACACCCGGCACTGCCTACGGTGCGGAGTTTGTAATGGAAATACCGGGTGTAGAACGGGAAATTATGATGGCAAATCATGCTTAATTACCGGGATTATGCCCATACACAAGCGCTGTTGTATCATAGATCATCTACCGGTAAAAGTTATCATGAAATTTTCGCGCCTGCTCCAGAGAAAAGCAATCAGTGATTAAACTATCCAATGTATGAATTGCTGTGCTCACGCCATTCAACTGAAAATCAGCAGGAGGCTCTTTCCAGGAAATATTTTTCAATGAACTGATGAACGCTTTTTTCTGTGAAGGATGGAATGGGGTGTTCTTCCAAGGCTGCTGCAACTCATATTCAGCATAGGCCTCAATCCGCCAGTACATATGTCCGAAATAGGTTCCTCCAAGTGCCTTAAAGGCTTCAAGACTATTCACTGCACGCATGATCTTTATAAGTCGGATTCTTGCTTCCTGCAACGGTGCAATTCCATTTTGCTGACGAAGGAAATAGGCGTAAAAACGGTAAAATTCGTCCTGTCCGGCTTCTGAGGAAAATCGTGATGAAGCAAAAGTACTGCTATCGGGAGGAGGATAAACGGATAATCCGAATGCCGGTTGTTCTTTAAGCAGGGTATCCAGGTATCCGGCAGTTACAAATATGGTGTCGTTTGCATCTGGTTCATAGATCACAGGTGCAATTGCTACTAAAGATTCCCGGGGTACCGGCTGCCGAGATACCTGCGCCTGGCAACCGAAGATGAATAGGAGACAACAAATGTATCTTGTCATAAGTAAGTTAAAGATACTTTTTACCTCAATAAGAGGAAGATTATATGTCACACAATGACCTGCAATTATCAACACGTTACACTATCCCTGTCTACTTATATAAATGCTGATCCTGCAGATAGTCGATGCCATTTGTTTTTAAATAGGCGATGCCCCATTCACTTGTAAACTCATACAATGGCGCCAGGCTTTTTCCGGCAGCGGCTAAAGCGTATTCTACTCTATAGGGCTTTTTTGACAGCACTTTTTTTTCGATGAGCAGGTCTCGTTCCAGTTCTTTCAATTGCTGGCTAAGCATTTTTTCTGAAACGCCCGGGAGGTTATCCCTGATTTCCGCATAACTTTTTTTGTCGAAGTGATGAAGTTGGGAAAGGATGAGCAGTTTCCATTTGCCTCCAATAAAGCCCAGGGTAACATCCACCGGGCAGGTATATACTTTATTGTTAAGTGTGATCATAAACAGGTCGTGAAATGACACTACAAGTTAACAAGTTTTAGTATTCCCACCCTACTTTTTGGTAAGGTATTTCCGGGCTAAAAGCAGGGCCCTACATTTGTATTCACGGGAAAGATGTATTATTCCCATCTCACAAAAAAATGCAAAAACTTAACAACGATGAGTGCGAACAAAAATTACACAGTAGAAATTATCAGGTACAACATCCGGGAAAACGATCAACAAAATTTTGAAACGGCGTACGTGGCTGCCGGTAAGCTGTTGCAGGCTTCGCCTTATTGTCTTGCTTACGAGGTAATACATGGAATAGAAGAACCTCACCATTACATCGTTACTATTCATTGGACATCCAAAGAAGATCATTTGAATGGGTTTCGTAAGGAAGCGGAGTTCCCTCCTTTCTTTGAGCTGGTAAAACCTTTTTACAATAGTATTGAAGAAATGAAACATTATGAAGTAACCAGTAATCAATGGCAGCGGTCATAAATATTACAGGGCATGATGCAGGGGAATCCTATTGCCCTTATGCGTCTTCCAGTGCGCGTTTCATGATATTCAGATAACCTATATGCTGTTCTGCATAGGACAAGCTTTCCGATAACAAAGCCCAGGCAATTTGTCGTTCCAAAGCAATGCTGATAATGGGTTTTGTTTCCGCATCCATCACACCTTCATCTACCAGTTGACCAAATCCGGTGGCAATGACAGCTGCGTCCAGTGCAAAAATAGAATGCCGGTAATCATATGCAGGATCTTCTATTAAATGCTTCATCAAATCCCTGTCGAGCAGGTCTTCATTGTATGCGTTGATGTCCATTTTCCCCACTGTTTCCATCACCCATTTCAAACAGTCTATTAGCGGGGCATCCGGGTTGGTTTTACGCCAAAGCCGGAATTTCACTAACGCCTGTTCCCCTTCGTCGGAGCCAAAAGGAGCCAATCCATCTAAGTCATCCCAGAAAAAATCTTCCGGAATCAATTCGATAGCCCGTGGATGTGCATGATCTTTATCAATACCATATATTTCCTCTTCGTCCATATATTTTATTTTATTCATTTTCCCACCCCCGCGCGTTTGAACAGGTTTCGGTACAATGCACAGTAAATCTTTCAAATTCTTCGCCAAATAATTCCTTATATACCATATACCCAATAAAACCTACAATCTCTGCTTCTGCATCACAGGTGGCTTTGGATGGATTTTCCTCAATCATTTCATAATATGTCCTGCCCATCCCAACAATAAAACATCTGCAATAAAGAAACCCATCATCGGAGCCATCAGTATATCTATGAATATCTTCCCGGTCTATCCGGAATAACATTTCCTCCATGATATGATTAAAAGCGGTCAGTTCTTCCTTATTCAGTCCCAGCAACAAATCCCTGATATTATTGGTAACAGGACCATACACCTCACCAGTCAGATCCTCTATCAATGCAGCATCGTTGGTTTTCAACGCAGTATTCCGCATTTCAAGTAAAGCAGGCGAGGCTGCCCAGGCATCTTCGATAATATGCCAGAATTTGAATTCATTCATAAGGTAGCAGTTAGTATTATGAGTGTAAGATATGCATACAAAACGCAGTGTAAATGCGTAGTGGTTAAACGCGTACTATTGGGAAACATTTACAAACCAGGCCGATACTGCGGCTACAATGGCACCCACATCTGCTTTGTAAAATCCGGCTGCATTCATACATCCGCATTCTACAGTCAACGAAGACGAAAAAGGAATGATATCAATTCCCTGGAAACTTACCCCCGCCGCTTCACAGGATAGTTGCAAACTTTCCAGATCTGTTTTACTGGTCAGGTTTCTCTGAACAACCCATTGTATTCCCGGATAGAGGCTTGACATGTGCTGAAATTACATAATTATTTTCTTAATTTAAAAACCGCTGCCTGCCCCATCTGCCTATATAAATTATTTTATTATTAATTTCGGGTCCCCTAAATTTACTTTGTTTATAGATTTTGTAAGGGCACATAAACCACCAACTTTGTCAAATTTCTCCTTACCAGATGAACATGAGCTACTGGAACAGGTTGCCACCGGCGACGGGGACGCCTATACCATTTTGTTCCGGCATTACAGTCAGCAGGTATTTGATGTAGCCATGCTTTACCTGAAGGATAATAGTCTGGCCAGGGAAATTGTGCAGGAGGTATTTATGAAGATCTGGTTGAAAAGAGCAGACATGCACCAGGTAAAGAATTTCAAAGACTATCTCTTTATCCTTACCCGCAACCATATTTATGATGGCTTTAAAAAACAGCTGGTACGACTAAAGGTCTATGATCTGCTTGGAAAAAACCAGCCTGCCACGCAAAACGATACGGACCACCTCTTACTGCAACGGGAGTACGATGCCATCCTCGACAAAGCTGTATCCGGGCTCCCTCCGGAACGTAAAAAAGTATATTTAGCCAGAAAACAGGGCTGGAGCAATGAAGAGATCTCCCTGCAACTGAATATTTCAGTACACACCGTTAAAAAGCAAATGAGCCTGGCGATGCACGCTGTACGCACTTTTGTTAAAGCCCGGATTCAGAATGATATTTTCCCGCTGCTGTTGATCCTCCTCACCTTACGCAAGTAATTTACCTGTTGAAAAAATATTTTTCCCTGGGATACTCCTTTTTTATTTGTCGCTCGTCTTTACCCACATCACCCTTCCTAAACTTTGTATATGTCCACGATGGAAGTGCAGTTACTGCTTGAAAAATATAAGCATGGCCGGATCAGCCAGGAGGAGCTGCAGCGTTTAAAAACGCTGGTAGCGACCAACGATTATGAGCCGGAAATCAAAGCAGATATCCTGTCTGCCTTATATGGACAGGTACCTGACAGTGGCTGGCAAAAGGAAGATGAAGCCGTTATTCTCCAACATATTTTACAATCCGCACCAGTAAAAACAACCGGCAGGATCCGGATCCTGCAATATGCTGCCGCAGCGGCCCTGCTGGGTGCCGTGTTCTTTGCAGGCAACCATTACTTAAAACGGTCCGTGCCGGTGGCTCCGATCGCCGCCACTACCATCGCTCCGCTTGCACCAGGCAGCAATAAAGCCATGCTGGTACTCGCAGATGGCAAAACAATTCCGCTTGACAGCGCCAACATTGGTGCGCTGGCAAAGCAGGGCAACACCAGCATTATGAATACCCAGCAGGGCCTTGCCTATAAAGCAGAAGGCATCCCTGCAGAGGTGGTATACAATACAGTAGTCACTCCCCGCGGAGGGCAATACCAGCTGACCCTCTCTGATGGTAGTAAAGTATGGCTGAATGCCGCCAGCAGTATCCGTTTCCCTACAGCTTTTACCGGAAAAGAAAGACTGGTAGAGATAACGGGAGAAGGTTATTTCCAGATTGCCGCCAATGCGCAACAACCTTTCCGGGTGAAAGTGAAAGGCACTCCGGACATGGAAGTGAATGTATTAGGCACCAGCTTCAATATCATGGCCTATCCGGATGAACAAACCATTACCACTACCCTGGAAGATGGCGCCGTACAACTGGTACATGGCAGCAGCAAAAGTTTGCTGAAACCCGGATTCGGGGGCACCCTGTCTGCCGGCGATAAAGATTTTGTCATTGAAAAAGCGGACCTGGAACAAACACTGGCCTGGAAAGAAGGCAAATTCCGTTTCCGTAATACCAGCATACAAACCATCATGCGCCAGATGGCCAGATGGTACAATATAGAAGTTACCTACCAGGGTGACCTCTCAGATGTACGTTTAACAGGGATTATTTCCCGGAGAGAGAATGCCTCCTCCTTATTCAAAATTTTATCAACAACGAAACGCGTTCACTTTGATATTAACGACAACCGGATCCTGGTAAGACCATACGATCCACAGTAACAGCTAGCTATTTGTCCACTTATGAATTCATCATTTTAAAATTATTGTAAGTTATGAAGACGTGAATAATTCCACTACCGGTTGTAAAAAAACCGGAAGCACTGCAATGCTCCCGGCGATAGATGGCAACCCAACTCCCTGAATCATTTAGAAAATTGAATTATTAAGCCAACAACACAAAAGTATGGAACTACTTGGTACCTTCAAAGTCCCCTGTAAAGGAGGGCGTATGCAAAGAAAATTACTGTTAATTATGCGATTAACTGCAATACTGACACTGGTATTCACCCTTCAGCTGAGCGCTAAAACCTACTCTCAGTCTGTTACCATCAAAGGAAAGCACCTCCCGCTTTACGATGTGTTTAACAGCATTAGCCGCCAGACGGGTTATGAATTTATCTATGATGAAAAGTTACTGGAGAAGGCAGCTCCCGTAAATCTGAATATGAGCCAGGCCTCCCTTACAGAAGTCCTGAATGCCTGTCTGAATAGTAAATTGTTTAACTACAACATTGTAGATAAAACGATTGTCATCAGCCCCAGGGCAAAAGCCGTGGAGCCTATTGCTGTACAACCTATACAAGGTAAGGTAACAGATGCCAAAGGAGCGCCGCTCATCGGCGTGTCTATCCAGGTAAAAGGTACCACCAAAGGCACCATGACCAATGTGGAAGGTGGTTTCACCCTGGCTGTTAATCCGGGCGATGTTTTGATTATCAGCTTCATTGGGTATGAAAGCAAACAAATAACAGTAGGTAATGACACCAATATCCAGGTAACACTGGCTATCCAGGATAGTCAGCTGGGTGCTGTAGTAGTAACGGCCCTGGGTATTAAAAGATCTGATAAATCCATTACTTATTCCACCCAGCAACTGGATGGACTGGAACTGACCAAAGCGAAAGATCCTAACCTCGTGAATACCCTGAATGGTAAAGTAGCAGGTTTAACTATCTCTTCCAGCGGTTCCGGTGTAGGTGGTTCTGCCAAAGTAATCCTGCGTGGTAATAAATCAGGCCTTGGAAGCAACCAGGCGTTGTATGTGATCGATGGGGTGCCCATGAACAATACCCTCACCAATCAGCCTACCAGCGTTTATGGTGGTAACCTCGCCTACGATGGTGGTGATCCGATCTCTAATCTGAACCCGGAAGACATTGAAAATATTTCCGTATTGAAAGGTGCTTCCGCCGCAGCACTGTATGGTAGCCAGGGCGCCAATGGTGTGATCATTGTTACTACTAAAAGTGGTAAAGCGGGTCGTACCCTGATTAATTTCTCTTCCGGCTTCAATATTACACAGGCAGCGTACAAACCGGAATTTCAGGACCATTACGGCTCCACCAGCCAGGGAGCTGCACAAAGCTGGGGCAACAAGATTACCAGTGCTCCCAATAACCTCTCTCCCTTTTTCCAAAATGGCACCAACTTTACCAACGCCATCAGCCTGTCTTCCGGTTCCGAGAAAATGCAAACCTATTTCTCTTACGCCAACACGTCTGCCAAAGGCATTGAAGCGGGCAATAAACTGGGACGTCATAACCTGGATTTCAAAGAAACAGGGCATTTCCTGAATGATAAACTGACTGCTTCCGCAGATATAAACTATATGACACAGAAGATTGACAATACACCGCTTTCCGGTTTGTACTACAATCCTCTCACCGGTTTATATCTTTTCCCACGCGGCCAGGATATCAGACCATACAAAGACCAGTTTGAAAAACCAGATCCTTCGAGGAACTTTCTGAATGTACAGAACTGGCCTTTCGACGAAGATGTACAGCAGAATCCGTGGTGGATCCTTAACCGCAATACCAACAGTCTTACCCGCAACAGGATACTGGCGAATGCTAATCTGAAATACGATATCAATTCCTGGTTGAATGTACAGGCAAGAGGAAGTATTGACCGGATCGCCGATGTATACGAGCAGAAGATATATGCCAGCTCACAAAAGGCGGTAGCGCCTGCGAATGGTTTGTATAATTACAACAACAGCACTACTACGCAGCAATATGGTGATCTGATTGCCAACTTCAACATTCCTGTAAACGATTTCAAAATTACAGGTGTTGTAGGGGGTAGTATCCGCGATGTAAAAACCACCGGTGTTTTCCTGAACTCTGGACAGGATGGTTTGTATATACCAAATGTTTTCACTGTTCAGAATATTAAAACACTGAATGGCCGTAATTCCGGCACACAGCTGGAAAATCACGGGCAGTGGCAATCTGTTTTTGCCAGCGCCAACATCTCTTATAAAGAGTGGTTATTCCTGGATCTGACGGCGCGTAATGACTGGGCCTCCAACCTGGCGTTTACACCACAGATGTCTTACTTCTACCCTTCTGCAGGGTTGAATGTATTACTGAGTCAACTGGTAAAACTACCGGAGCAGATTACCTATGCCAAAATACGTGGCTCCTACGCGATAGTGGGTAATTCCCCCTTAGTTTACCAGAGTAACCCTGCACCTAATACATTAGGGACCGGTGGTACTCCCATTGTTAGTATAGCAGAACCCTTCCGTTCACTGAAACCGGAAAAAACAAAATCACTGGAATTAGGTACTGAATGGCGCTTTTTTGACAGCAGGCTGAGTATAGATCTCACCTACTATAAAACAAATACAACCAATCAAACCCTGCAAATTAAATCACCGACTGCTACCTTCTTTGATACCTATTTTATTAATGCAGGTAACATACAAAACCAGGGTGTGGAAGCAGTATTGCGATATGATGTATTACGTCATACCAAACTGCAATGGAACACGGGAATTAATTTCGCTACCAATGATAATAAAATCATAGAATTATCGCCATTGTCAGACCGTTTCACTTTAAGCGGTGCCTCCGGTGCCAACTATGCTTCCCAATTTAAAGTAGGTGGTTCCTTTGGTGATATTTACGGTACTGTGTTAAAGCATGATGATCAGGGTCGTGTGATGATTGATGCAAGCGGCAAGCCTATTAAGCAGGGCGGAGATATGGTGTATCTGGGCAATGCCAATACCAAATGGCAGTTAGGCTGGAATAACAATTTTGTGTTTAACAATTTCACTTTGTCATTCCTGATCGATGGTAAATTTGGTGGTAAAGTGATGTCAGTTACCCAGGCGATGATGGACTACTATGGCGTTTCAAAAGTCAGTGGTGACGCACGTGATAACGGCGGCGTTCAGGTGAATGGAGTAGATCCGACCGGCAAAGCAGTGACCACCGTGAAAGCACAGGATTGGTATTCTGTTGTTGGTGGCAGAGAAGGTGTTTCATCAGAATATTTATACAGTGCTACTACCGTAAGATTAAGAGAAGCATCACTGGGCTATACTGTACCGGTAGCCAACTCATTCCTGAAAACGCTGAAGTTTTCGCTGACTGGTCGTAACCTGTTTTATTTCTCCAAGAAAGCGCCATTTGATCCTGAGCAAACCATGTCTACTGCAAATGGACTGGGAGGTGTAGATGTGTTTATGTTACCAGCTACCCGTAGTTATGGTCTTACATTAAATGCTTCTTTCTAAAATCATTCACGCAAAAACTGACAAAAGATGAAATTTCCAAATAAAATGCATGGCTACAAATCCCGTTTATGGGTAGCAGTAGCATTGCTGGTGGCTGGCCTGAGTGCATGTACAAAAAACTTTGAAAGATACAACACCAACAATACCGGTATAACGGAAGACCAGCTGGCGGCGGATTTTAACAACCTCGGTTTATATCTGAAGTCTGCCCAGATGTCTATTTACAATTTCTCCGGTGGTGGAGATCCGAACTCTTACCAGGTGCAGCAAAACCTGAATGCAGACTGTTTTTCCGGTTATTTAATGTCGCCCAATCCTTTTGGTGGCAATACCAATATGAACTACGGGCTGGTAAGTGGCTGGAATGAAGAAGCTTATAAAGTAGGTTATCTGAACATCATGTCGCCTATTGCCCGGCTCCGGAAAACAGGTATTGAAAAAACTTACCCGGCCGTATGGGCGGTAGCGCAAATTGTACAGGTGACAGGTATGAGCCGCGTAACAGATATCTATGGCCCTATTCCGTATAGCCATGCCGGTGAGTCCGGTACTGCTGCCTACGATAGCCAACAGGATATTTACAAACGTTTCTTCCTGGAACTGGATAGTGCCAGCAAAGCGTTGCGCACCCAGATCAGCAGTGGTGCTACGCTGCCATTTAATTTTGGGAGCTTCGACCTGGTATATGGCGGCAACTTTACACAATGGCTGCGTTTTGCCAACTCCCTTCGTTTGCGTCTGGCCATGCATATTTCCAATATTGATAAAACAACGGCAAAAACAGAAGGTGAAAAAGCACTGGACCCTGCGAATGGCGGCGTGCTGGCAGATAATGCAGATAACATGACTGTAAAGGTGACCGGTGATTTCACCAATCCACTGGTATTTGTTGCCCAGAACTGGGCAGACACCCGTGTGAGCGCCACCCTGCAATGCTTCCTTACCGGCTTCAATGATCCGCGTGTAGGTAAGTATATGGATAAATCAACTGATCCAGCTTTCCCACCAAGGTACATCGGTATCCGTATGGGCAGCATTACCGGCGCTAACGACAAAAAGGATTATGTTGGCTATTCTTCTATTAATACCAATGATGGAACTACACCATCTTTTAATTTAAAAACACCTGTACAGTTAATGACTGCCGCAGAAGTATATTTCCTGCGGGCAGAAGCCGCGCTCAACAGCTGGGCCAATGCCGGCGGAACAGCGCAACAATTGTATGAACAAGGAGTGAATATGTCTATGGCACAGTGGAAAGTGGACCCGGCAGGCTATCTTAACAATGATAGCAGCCGTCCTGCTCCTTCTGTGGATCCCAAAAAGCCGGGAGATACTATTGTCAATCCGTCTGTCATCACTATCAAATGGAATAGTGGCGTAAACGAGAACATACAACGTGAACGCATCGCCACACAGAAATGGCTGGCGATGTTCCCGGAAGGACAGGAAGCCTGGACTGAATTCCGTCGGACCGGTTATCCTAAGTTATTCAAGGTGGTTCATAACAATAGTGGTGGTACCATTTCTTCGGATGTACAAATCAGAAGGCTGCCTTATCCGCAAAATGAATACAACACGAACCCTGCTACAGTAGCGAAAGGCGTTCAACTGCTGGGCGGACAAGATAATGGCGGTACCCGTCTCTGGTGGGATAACGGCAAATAAAATAATACCCAATTCCCCGGTGGCTGGCTATTTCGTCAGCCACCGGTTATATATCATTCAACGTTAGCCTGAGTATAGTCTCCAACATATCTGTCGTTAGATCCGTTAGCCTGGAAACCCATAACCAAAACTGAACCCGGATTATTTAAACATCTAAAATGTTGTTATGAAAACAAAATTCCACTCCTGGCGGCTGATAGTCGCAGGTACCGCTACTGCTGTAACCCTACTCTTCGCAGTTGCCTGTAAGAAAGAAAGTCAAAAAAGTGTCGCCCCTCCTGATGCAAAAAATGACGGCAGAAAAGTCAGCACAGAATCTGTCACCAAAACCGGTGGCAAGTCTGTTTGCTATGTAGAAGTCAACAGTAACAGTTTACTGAACACCGGCAAATACACCCTAACCACCGGTGGGCAACAACTGTTTGATATTGCGATCATCTTTGCAGCCAACATTAATTACAATACCACCACCCATAAAGCGGTATTGTACAACAACCCTAATGTGTCCAATGTGCTGACTAACAAGGCCACACAAATTGTGCCCCTGCAAAACAAAGGCATGAAGGTATTGCTGTCTATTCTTGGCAATCACCAGGGCGCCGGTTTCTGTAATTTTACGAGCAGAACTTCTGCCCATGCTTTTGCACAACAACTCAGCGACACGGTGACGTATTATGGTCTGGATGGAATTGATTTTGATGATGAGTATGCCGATTATGGTAACAATGGCACCACACAGCCCAACGACAGTTCTTTCGTGATGCTGGTAGATGAACTGCGGAAAATAATGCCTTCCAAAATCATCTCTTTCTACTACTATGGCCCGGCTGCTTCCCGCTTATCATGGGGAGGTAAAAAAGTAGGTGACTTTGTTAACTACAGCTGGAATGCTATTTACGGCTCTTATTCTGTGCCCAACGTAGCAGGGCTGGCGAAGAGTCAGTTAGCTCCTGCTGCAGTAGATATACAGAGTACCAGTCAGAGCACTGCCAACTCCCTGGCTACCCAAACAAAGAACAATGGCTATGGCGTGTACTTATGGTATAACCTCACCAGCACCGACAAGCACACTTATTTCTCCGGCGTATCCAATATACTGTATGGCAGCAGTGTAACGTATACTCCGTAAATACGGAAGTTCATAAACGAACAAAGCCGTTTCCGATATGGAAACGGCTTTGTTCGTACTTCATTACTACTTCTCGTATACTTCTCCGGTACTTAGGACTCGTCTATCTATTACATTCCCCCTATATTGCTATTACTGTCCCACTGCACTCTTACTACTGTTACATTACTCTTTTACTACACTCTTACTACACTCTTACTACTCTTTCACCGCACTATGAGCTTTATAATCATTCCAATTCTCTCGTAACACACTGTAAATCAACCTGATTAATGCGTTTTACTTTATGCTTTCTTCCCTTGCAGACAACCGGAACCAATCCTTTGCATAAGGCTTCAGTAAAGCAGTGGCAGCGGTAGGTCCCCAGGTACCTGCTTTATACAAATGCAGTTCTTTTGCCGGGTATTTCTTCCAGGTATCTACAATCGGCATCACTACTTTCCAGGCAGCTTCTACCTGGTCGGCACGCATGAACAAAGTAGGGTTGCCATCCAGCACATCCAGCAACAATGCTTCGTATGCTTCGGGAATTGTTTCGGTGTAAGATTCCTGGTAAGTGAAGTCCATTTCTACCGGTTTCAGTTTCATTTTTAAACCGGGGACTTTACTTTCAAACAACAAACTTATTTCCAGTTCCGGTTGGATACTGATGATAAGCCTGTTCGGTGTAAGGTCATCTTTAAAAATTTTATGGGGAGAATCTTTAAACTGTACGACTATGACGGATGACTGTACCGGCATGGATTTACCCGTACGCAAAAAGAAAGGTACTCCTTTCCACCTGTCGTTGTCAATAAATAAACGTGCGGCTACAAAGGTTTCTGTATTGGAGGCAGATTGTACATGCTCTTCTTTACGATAAGGCAGACGTGGGGCGCCATGTACGTTACCAGCGGTATACTGTCCGCGGATCACATTTTTAAGCACCTGTGCCGGCGTGTATGGACGGATGGCTTTCAGTACTTTTACTTTGGCATCACGGATCAGTTCTGATTTATAAAACTCCGGGGAGTCCATAGCCACGATACACATTAACTGCAGCAAGTGATTCTGTATCATATCACGTAAAGCGCCGGCGCCATCATAATAACCGCCGCGTTTGCCTACGCCTACTTCTTCCGCCACACTGATCTGTACATGATCAATATATTTTTTATTCCATAGTGGTTCAAATACATAGTTGGCAAAGCGGAACGCCATGATATTCTGTACCGCTTCTTTACCCAGGTAATGATCTATGCGATAGATCTGTTTTTCAGCAAACCGTTTCGTTAAAAAACGATTGAGTTTTTTTGCAGTATCCAGGTCGGTACCGAAAGGCTTTTCTACTACGATGCGATCGAGGGCATCGCGGTTGCAGAGGGTATGTTTATATAAGCCATCTGCAATAATTTCGATAAAGCGGGGCGCCACCGCGAAATAAAAGATCCGGGTAGCATGCTTTTTCTGCTTCTTCTCAAAAGCATCCAGCTTTCCTTTCAGGCCGGTGTAGGTTTCTGTTTTCAGGAAATCGCCCTGCAGATAATGAATGTTTTCAGCAAATCCTTCCCATTCTTTTTCATCGGCCTTTCCGTTCCTGCTAAACTCGTTGATACCTGCCAGCAGGTCGAGTTTAAAGGCGGCTTCATCTTCTGCCAGGAAGTCCACACAATAGATGGTAAATACAGGCGGAAGATGCTTGTCTGTATACAAATTATAAAGAGCCGGAATCAGTTTTCTTTTTGTCAGATCCCCTTTAGCGCCGAAGATGGTAATAGCGGCGGGGATTATTTTTCC
This sequence comes from Chitinophaga sp. RAB17, assembly GCF_052114225.1. Lineage (NCBI taxonomy): Bacteria > Pseudomonadati > Bacteroidota > Chitinophagia > Chitinophagales > Chitinophagaceae > Chitinophaga > Chitinophaga sp. RAB17. The sequence goes on from NZ_JBFREI010000013.1 coordinate 73,134, forward strand.
AGGTTTCATCTAAGCATCGGTTTATAGTGCTGTAATTTAAGCATCAATTCCCGGAATATGGCAATACAATTTTGTCAGCGACGGGTACCACCACCTCAACCGGCACTGACTGGGAAGATAGCACCCCGCGCTGTAACTATTTTTTTTACAATATGAACCGGTCATCAATGTTTACGGACGTATCCGGCGGGTAGCTTTAATGCTTCTATAGCATTGGCCAGGTATACCATGGGGGCATTCCAGTTGATCGCAATTTCGTTGGAAGCATAGGCCTGGTCGTGATCAATATAAGCAGTTTCCGGTGCTGTAAATTCGTACCGGACTTTATCCTGCATACCCGGATTAGGTCCCGCTACGAGTAAACCAGGTACCGGGTCTGTTATTCCATCTGCGATGGAAGGGCGATGGTGCGGATGCATAGGCGACTGTGTACCTGTTCCCGTTAAAAAAGAATAGTGGGTAGCATTGCGGCCCAGTAAATAATCCAGGTTAGTCAATGCACCATCTATATACTTCCTGTCACGGGTAAGCCTATACGCATTCAGCAACAGAACGCCCTCATTGGCGGCCACGGAATTACTGCCCCATATAAAATCGCGGGCGGTTTGTCCCATTACTGTCCGGAAAGCACTGCTGCCAGCCCTTTCTATATATGTATTGGCCAGCTCCAATACGCGTGTACGCATGAGCGTTACTGTGCCACTGGTATTGGCTGGTAAATCTTTACTGCGTAAAAAAGAATAATACCCCAGCATGGATACTTCCGCCCAGTCGGGCAATTTTATTTTATCGCTCATATGCTGCTGCACCACCTCAAAGTATTGAGGATCGCGGGTGGTAAGATATAGTTCTGATGCCGCCCATAACCATTCATCGCTAAAATATCTATCTCCATAAGGACCTGTGGTCACGGCCGGTGCATACATTTTATTCAGCTTATCCTGGTCATATGCCAGCGCGGGAAACTGTTTGGCCCAGGCCCATGCTTTGGCCGCAGCCTTGCTGCAACTATCTGCCAGCTGTGGGGCAAACGGTTTCAATACCCGTGCTGCCTGTGCTGCCACGGCCGCAAAGTCCAGCGTGGCAGTGGTACCTTTTGCCACTACATAGCGTGGTGCTTTGGTAACACCTGGCATCACCATACCATCAAAGGCCGCATTGGTGCATTTGTTATACACCCCACCATCGGCAGGGTCCTGCATAGTCAGCATCCAGCGGAGATTGTACATCACCTCATTCAGGATATCCGGTATGGCATCAGTGCTTTCCGGGATATTCGTCTTCAGCTGTTTAAAGTAATCAGGATAGTCCTCATAGGCAGAGAGCAAGGTCCCCATGGTGATACCGGAATTAACGATGTATTTGTTATAATCGCCTGCATCATACCAGCCTCCCGGAGTGGCGATCACGGTTCCCACAGGGCGTGACGAGCTGGCGGCACCGGCATGCACCAACACCTGCATATCCGGATGCCCGGCCGGCCGATGCCATTTGCCTGCGAAACGCTCTTCCAGTGGCATGTCGGAACGTTGATAATAATATCCTTTCAGACTGGCTATGCCAACGGCATGATGTATCTCGTTGCCAATAATAAAATTCCGGGAATCTCCCAAAGAGGCGGAATTCACCGGTTGTACACCGGATACGTATATGCGATAGCTTCCGGGTCTGGTCCACGCTGAAAAGTCGGCGATCCTTGTTTTGGTGGCAGACCAGGCAGACGTTTTCTCTTCACTTAACATACCCCGGAAAACAGTATCCCGGTCCTTAATAATATAAAAATGCGGGTCTGAAACAGGCACCGTCACCACCGCCACTTTCGGTGCGTAAGGATAAAACCCTGACTGATTTAACTGAATAGTAGTAACAGTTTGTTGTGCATGCCCGGAGAGTGCCGCCAATAATAGCAGGAAAGGGAGTGCCGCCTTATTTTTTAACATGGAATTTTATTTTAAAACAGACTGTTAATATAATCGATTTTTCAGCATTATTCCGGGCAATTACAATCTCCCCGAAATATATCCGTAAAAACATACCAGGCAGCAGTTTCGGGGAATTAAACTTACATTAGCAACTGGTTATTCCGGCGGTGATTTTATATGAGTACATCAAAAACAACCTTACAACAGCTATTATTTGAGTTATCAGGGGTATTGCCTGCTGACACTACCGCATTGTTTGCCATGACCAGGATGGTAAAGCTGGAGGCCAATGAGATATACATCCGCGAAGGAGATACAGAAAGACGCCTGGCATACATTGAACAAGGCATCATGCGGGCATATATCATCAAGGATAACGGTGACGAGGCTACGTTGTTTCTACGCTGGGAACATCAGTTCATTGCCTCTCACGACACCATTATAAACCGGCAGCCCTCCCGCTTCATTTACCGCGCGCTGGAACCCACCACTCTTTTGGAAATGGATTATGATGTACTGGAAGAAGTATTAAAAACACATCCTGAATATGAGCCTTTGCGGAATTTTTTCCTGATGCGCATGTTATCTGAATCCCTGAAGATGATGGAATCCTTTGTAACGTTGTCTCCGGAGGAGCGTTACCGTGCCCTGCTGACAGAACGTTTCGACCTGGTAAACCGGGTGCCTGATAAATATATTGCTTCCATGCTGGGCATTACGCCCGTATCACTCAGCCGCATCAGGAAGCGTATGCATACCAAAGGGAAAGCTGGAAATTAACCTTTGTTAAGACCGGAAGTTATCCTTTGTTAACCACATCTGCCGCGCCCCTGCGCTAATTTTGGGACATAAAACTCATGGCTTATGGACCCGATAGTAACGGCTGCAGGTAAGATTTTCGTCTTTTCCGCGCTCAGGTATTTTGCACTGGCAGGCATCCCCTTCGTATTATTTTACCTGTTGATGCCCACCAAACTTAACCGTTTTAAGATACAGCAGAAACTGGCTTCCAAAAAGGATTTTCTCCGGGAAATATGGTACTCCATGCAAAGCACCCTGGTATTTACCATCATTACGATTGTATTGTTATTTACACCGCTGCGACAGTATACCATGATTTATAGTCAGCTGTCAGATTTCCCGCTGTGGTATATAGGCGTGAGCGTGGTGTTGAGTCTTATTGTACATGATACCTATTTCTACTGGATGCATCGGATCATGCATCATAAAAAACTGTTTAAACTGACGCATGTGGTGCATCATGAAAGTACCAATCCTTCTCCCTGGACGTCTTATAGTTTTCATTTTGCCGAAGCTATTATCGAAGGTGGTGTGCTGGTGGTGATTGCCTGCCTGATGCCATTACATCCCTTATCTATATTGTTGTTTACGATCAGCGGCTTTGTCATTAATGTATATGGACATCTGGGTTATGAAATCATGCCCCGTTGGTTCCGCCATTCCTGGGCATTTGAGGTATTCAATACTTCCGTACACCACAACCTGCATCATAAAAAGTTCAGGGGCAACTATGGTCTTTACTTCCGGGTATGGGACCGGACTATGGGTACGGAGCATCCTGATTATGTAAAAGAATTTGACCGCTTACAGGCCGCCCGCTTTGGTGAGCCGGTGAGCGCATGAGCAATAAATAGCGATGGCAACTATCCGGTAATTCCGGATAGTTGCCGTTTAATAATTCCACATCATTGACTTTTCCCCATTTTCTCCCTATCATTGTACCCAATTCCTATCATACACCCTGACACTTCATTTTTTTCAAGCTTCCCTTTCTGGTCCCCGTGTTCATGTAATAGCAGTAGCGGAAAGCATTTTTTCATCGTTATTCAAAAAAATGAATAACGCCAAAGCAGGTACATGCAAAAAGCATTGATGACCGCCATTATCCTGATAGGCGGTATTACACAAGTCGGCGCACAGTCTAAACAGGACAGCAGCAAAGTATTTTCCCTGGGTGAAGTGGTGGCCTATGGCAGCCGGCATGATTCTGCCTGCACGATCAGCATGGAGCAAATCCGGCAGTTCCACCGCCTGAATGTAGCCACCACATTAAATCTCCTGCCCGGCATCAGTCAGTCCAACGTAGGACCCCGTAATGAATCCATGATTTACGTGAGGGGATTTGATCTCCGTCAAACACCCGTCTTTATTGATGGCGTGCCGGTATACGTACCTTATGACGGTTATGTAGACCTGGCCAGGTTTACCACTTTTAATCTCTCTAAGATAGTAGTGGAAAAAGGAGGCGCCTCCGTATTATATGGTCCCAATACCATGGGGGGCGTTATTAATCTCATCTCCCAAAAACCGGTACATGCACTGGAAATAAATGCTTCTGCCGGATGGCTGACTGGTGGGCACGAAGAAGCCATCAACATTGGCAGCCGCATGAAAAAATTCTACCTGCAGGGCGACCTGTCCCGCTATCAGCGTGATTATTATAACCTCTCCAATGATTTCAAATCTTCCAAAACAGAAGATGGCAATAAAAGAGATAACTCGTATAATAACGACTGGCGGTATGGATTCAAACTAGGCTTTACCCCCAATGAAAAAAATGAACTGGCCATCGGCTACTCTCATCAGGAAGGATCCAAGGGATCGCCGGTATATACGGGAACGGATACACTGAATTCACAGTACAAAAGCCCGCGTTACTGGCAATGGCCCAAATGGAATAAAGAAAGTATTTACTTCCTTTCCAATAGCAGTCTGAGTGCAAAGAGCAACCTCAAAACAAGGTTGTTCTATGATCGCTTTGTGAACCTGCTAAAAAGTTTTGATGATGCAACTTACAGCACACAGAAGAAACCCTATGCTTTCAGCAGCTACTACAACGACTATACGTTTGGTGGCAATATTGAATACGGGCAGGTGTTATCTGCTGCCAACAACTTAAAAGCAGCGGTGCATTTTAAGCAGGATGTGCACCGGGAACACAACGAAGGTGAACCGGAAAGAAAAGTGGCTGATAATAATTTTTCTGCCGGCATCACCGACCAACATACCTTTGATCAACACTGGACTTTGCAGGGCGGTGCAGCTTTTAACTATCGTCAAAGCCTGGAAGCACAAAATTATAACAGTCAGACGAAAACGATTACCGACTTCCCTTCCAATAACAGCCACGCCGTAAATGCACAGGCGAAGTTAATGTATGCCTTTATCACCGGGCGTATGCTCACCTTTTCGGTAGATCGGATGACACGTTTTGCCACCATCAAAGACCGCTATTCGTATAAGTTGGGCACCGCAATACCCAATCCTGATCTGCAACCGGAAAACACGTTAAATTTTGCTTTGCAGTATACCGATACGCGGATTAAAAATGTGAGCCTGGATGGTTCGATATTTTACAACCGCATTCAAAACGTGATTCAGAATGTGAATAATGTGATGTATGATACGACAAAGCGTCAATGGTTATCACAATCGCAGAACAAGGGTAAAGCGGTGTACTATAGTGCAGAAGCAGCTATCACCTGGAATGTATCGGCTGATTTTATTACTGGATTGAATTATACCTATATCAAACGGAAAAACGTTGATAACCCAAACATTCATTTTACAGATGTACCGGAGCACAAAGCGATAGGCTGGCTGCAGTACAATATTTCCCGCTTCGGCTTTTTATTGAACGGGGAGTATGATTCCGACCGCTACAGCAGCAGCTACGGCACCACTGCACCGGGCTTTTTCCTGTTGCATGGCAGTGCATTGATAAAAGTAACCAACTGGTTGAAAGTGCAGGGTGGGGTGAACAATATTTTTGATAAAAATTATATGCTCACAGAAGGTTATCCTGAGCAGGGAAGAAATTATTTTGCCAGGGTGCTTTTCAATTATTCCTATTTTTAGGGAGATGAATATGCGCTGGCTACTTATTTTACTGGGACTTGCTGCCCTTCCTTTCCTGGGCAGCAGGATGGCTTTTGTAACAGCGCCATATACTCCCGTGTACCCGGCTTATTTCGGCAACAGAACAAATATCCCGGCAGATAATCCGCTTACCCGTGAAGGCGTTTATTTAGGACGGCAGTTGTTTTATGAAACACAACTTTCTGCCGGCAATAAAATTTCCTGTGGCAGTTGTCACCAGCAAAAGTTGGCCTTTACAGATGGTAAGGCTTTCAGCACCGGTGTGGATAGTATCCGGACGGACCGCAGTGCCATGTCGCTGGCCAACCTGTTATGGGTACGGAACTTTTTCTGGGATGGCAGGGCGGGCAGTCTGGAGCAACAGGCTGTGACGCCGCTGACGGCTCCCCATGAAATGGGACAATCGCTGGAGCAATCGGTCAAAAAATTACGTCATACGAAGGGATATCCGGCCCTTTTCCGGGCCGCCTTTGGTGTGGACAGCCTCACCGGTGATCAGATCGTAAAAGCCCTGTCGCAATTCGAAAGAACGCTGATATCAGCTAACGCTCCATACGACCGTTACCTGGAAGGGAAATATCAACCGGATGCTGCTGCCATGAGAGGGATGCAACTATTTATGTCTGCTCCCGTGCCGGAAAGAAATATCCGGGGCGCCAACTGCGGGCACTGTCATGGTAGCCCGAAGCTATATATGGAGCTGTTTCATAACAACGGGCTGGATAGCCTCCCACCGGATGCCGGCAGAGAAAAGCTGACTGGCCTGGCTGCAGACAGGGGCCGGTTCCGGGTACCTACCCTTCGCAACATCGCCTTGACCGCGCCTTATATGCACGATGGGCGTTTTCAAACGCTGGAACAGGTACTGGATCATTACAGTGAGCATATTATCAGCAGCCCTTCCCTGAGTCCGGTGCTGCGTAATACCTCCAACGCTATTGGCGGCAATTCCCTTCAGCTTAGTAATAGTGAAAAGAAAGATATCATTGCCTTTTTACACCTGCTGACAGATTCTGCATTTATCAGCAATCCACAATTTTCAAATCCTTTTAATTAATCAGCATGACCTGTAAACACGTCGCTTTTTTTGTAACCGCTATGCTTCTTTCTGCTATGGTACGGGCACAGTCTATTTCCGTAGAAGGGGAAGTAACACATCCTTTAAAGCTGAGTGCAGCAGATATCAGCGCGATGAAAAAAGTAGAAGTGGTGGCAGCAGACCGGGATGGGAAAGCGCATCATTACTCCGGTGTGCCGGTATATGAAATCCTGCAACAGGCGGGTGTTACATTAGGGCCACAATTACGCGGTGAAAATATGTCCAAGTACCTGCTGGTAAAATCCGGCGATGGATATGAAGTATTGTTTTCCCTGCCGGAACTGGACAGCACATTTGCTAACCGGGTGATTATATTGGCAGATAAAATGGATGGCAACCCGCTCCCTGCAGGGAAAGGGCCTTTTCGTATAGTGGTGCCCGGTGAAAAGAAACCTGCCCGCTGGATCTGGGAGGTAACGACCATGACTGTACGATTTGCAAAATAAAGCGATGGCTATGCGGAAATTATTTATTCATCCTGGCCACTGCGGTGGCCAGGAACTCCTGGAAAGCCTGGTTCAGTTCATGAAATAACCGGATGGCCTGCTCTCCTTCCTTTGTCAGCAAAGCGCCTCCCCCATTTTTTCCTCCTCTTTCAAATATCACCAGCGGTTGGCTGGTCCGCTTATTCATCTGATCTACAAAATCCCAGGCTTGCCGGTAGGAAATCTTCATGGCTGTTGCCGCCTTTCTCAATGAACCCAGTTCGCTGATTTTTTCCAGCAACTCAATTCTGCCATAGCCCAGAAAAGGGCCCTGTTCCGTTTCAATCCATATGCGCCCGTTTGCAATCAGTTTCATGTTGTAATGTGTGGGTATGCGCCTAAAGATAGACGACCCTATCTTAAAATTCTCCATCAAAATACTTACTGAAATAATATTTTATTTTATGTTATATTACGGTACACACAATCGAGATCTTTCTAATGACACAAAACAAGGGCTTAAAGAAAACACTGACTCCCTTTATGCTGTGGGGGCTTGGAGTAGGGTATGTTATTTCAGGTATGTACTTTGGTTGGAATCTTGGACTTGAAAAAGGTGGCACCGGAGGTATGGCCATTGCCACCCTTGTGATCATGGTGATGTATGTAACCTTTACATTCAGTTATGCAGAACTGGCCTGCGCGATCCCAAAAGCAGGCGGCGTATTTGATTATGCCAACAGGGCCATGGGCAAAAATGTCGGCTTTATTGCGGGCATCGCCCAGGTAGTTGAATTTATATTGGCGCCTCCCGCCATTGCCTTTGCCATCGGCGCCTACTTCAATGCTTTTTTTCCACAGGTCCCCGTATTAGTCAGTGCTATTGCCATCTATTTTGTGTTTACCGCATTAAATGTATATGGTGTAAAAGCAGCTGCTTCGTTTGAAGTGATTGTCACCATTTTTGCCGTAGGAGAGTTACTGCTTTTTTCGGGACTGTCGCTACCAAAATTCCAGGTAACGAATCTTACCAGCAACGCCTTCCCGAACGGGTGGGGCGGCGCCTTTGCTGCTATCCCTTTTGCCATCTGGTTTTTCCTGGGCATCGAAGGCATTGCCAACGTAGCCGAAGAAACAAAAAATCCGCAGCGGGATATCAGCAAAGGTTTTGGATGGGCCATCCTCACCCTTGCCATATTATGTATACTCATATTTGTGGCGGCCACCGGTATTGCCGGCTGGGAAGCCATCGTATATAAAAACGGTATCAGCGGAGAAACCTCCGACTCGCCCCTGCCATTGGCGCTCGCCAAAATAACCGGCGCCAACCACCTCATGTATCACCTGCTGATTACGGTAGGCTTATTCGGGCTGGTGGCCTCCTTTCACGGACTTATCCTGGCAGCGGGACGATCTACCTATGAAATGGGCAGGGTGCATAATTTGCCATCTTTGCTGGGCAAAATATCGCCCCGTTTTCATACCCCCGCCAATGCGTTGATTGGTAACATGGTAATTGGTATTTTAGCGTTACTTTCCGGTAAAACGGCCGAGATCATTATCGTGTCGGTTTTTGGCGCACTCACGCTTTATATCATTTCTATGGTGTCAATTATCATATTGAGAAAACGGGAGCCAGCATTACCAAGGCCATTCAAAGTGGCTTTCTACCCGGCATTCCCGGTGATATCGCTGGTCATTGCCACCGTATCCATCATTGCCATGTTCCTCTACAATCCATTGCTGGGGGGCATCTATTTTTCCATATTGGCCATCGCCTTTTTGTTGTACAAAATATTTAAACCCGCCAATACATGACTACATCAGAAATATTAGCGTACGTAAAACAACACCCCTCCGGTAAAGTAAAAGTAGCGGTGACAGATATCGATGGCGTACTGAGAGGTAAATACATAGCGGCAGAGAAGTTTGCCTCTGTTGTAGAAAGCAGGCTCGGATTCTGCGATGTGACCTTTGGCTGGGACATGAGCGACGTGGTATATGATAATGTGAAGTTCACCGGCTGGCATACCGGCTACCCAGATGCACAAGTAAAAATAGATCTCAGCACCTTCCGTAAAATTCCCTGGGAAAATGATGTTCCTTTTTTCCTGGGAGATTTTGTACAGGAAGATAATACCGCTACCTATACCTGTCCGAGACAGCTGTTGCGCAAGGTAATGGCAGACGCCACAGCAAGTGGTTTTGTACCTTATTTTTCGCAGGAATTTGAATGGTTCAATTTTACAGAAACACCAGATACCGCGCATCAGAAGCAATTCCGGGACCTTACCCCTTTAACACCAGGTATGTTTGGTTACTCCATTTTACGGAGTGCGTTGAAGAATGAGTACATGAGCAGCTTATTTGAACAACTGGTAAAATTTGACATACCGATAGAAGGTTTGCATACCGAAACCGGACCAGGCGTATATGAAGCAGCCATTAAATACGCCACCATATTACAGGCCGCCGATCAGGCCGTGCTGTTTAAAACGGCCGTAAAAGAAATTGCCTATAAGCATGGAGTAATGGCTACTTTCATGGCCAAGATCAATGAAAACCTGCCCGGCTGCAGCGGGCATGTACACCAGAGCTTATGGGATAAGGATAGTAAACACAATTTATTTTATGAGGAGAAAGATGCCCTCAAAATGAGTGCACTGATGAAAAGCTATATAGCCGGACAGCTGCACTGTTTGCCGCAGATACTCCCCATGATCGCACCTACTATCAACAGCTATAAACGCCTCGTAGAAGGCGCCTGGGCACCTACTACACTCACCTGGGGTATCGACAACAGAACAGTGGCCCTAAGGGCATTACCCGGCAATATAAAAGCCACCCGCCTGGAAACAAGAGTAGTAGGATCGGATACCAATCCGTACCTGGCCTTGGCGGCTTGTCTCGCTGCAGGCCTGTATGGCATCAGAAACAACCTTACCCTGGAAAAAGAAGCCACTATCGGCAATGGGTACAAAGACACCTCAAATGGTGTATTACCTCAGAACCTTCATATTGCCACGCAGCAAATGAAGCAGTCGGCGCTGGCGAAAGAATTGTTCGGAGCCTCCTTCGTAGAACATTTTACGGCAACGCGGGAGTGGGAATGGAAACAATACGCTAAAGCAGTCACCGACTGGGAATTGAAAAGATATTTCGAAATCATCTAAGCATCAGCATATGGCATTTCAATACAATTTTCCAACGACCATCCGTTTTGGCGCAGGCGCGATCAAAGAACTGCCGGCCTATTTACAAAAGAACGGACTCAAACGACCCATGATAGTCACAGATCCTACCGTAGCAAGTCTCTCCTTTTTCAAAGGCATTGTGGCAGACCTGCACGCACATCAGTTTTCGGTAGAAGTATTCAGTGACATTCATAAAAACCCGGTCAAGAGCGATGTATACAAAGGCACGGAACTATGGGATGAAACTAACCGCGACAGCATCATCGGTATAGGAGGCGGCGCCGCCATAGATGTAGCCAGGGCCATTGTGTTACGGGTAAATCACCGCGAAGATCTCTTTAAATACGATGACCTCATTGGTGGTGACATCTTTGTCACCAATGATGTTCCGCATTTCATCACAGTTCCCACTACCGCCGGCACCGGCAGCGAAGTAGGCAGAAGCGCCATCATTGCGGATGATGAAACCCACCAGAAAAAAATACTCTTCTCGCCCAAACTCATGGCAAAAATAGTGTTTGCCGATCCCGAGCTGACGATGGAATTACCACCCTTTATCACGGCAGCCACCGGCATGGATGCACTCACACATAATATGGAAGCATTCCTCGCAAAAAATCCCCATCCGTTATGTGATGGCATTGCGCTGGAAGGTATCTATCTTATCAACAAATCACTGATAAAGGCCACCAATCGTCCGGACATCGAAAGCAGGAGCAATATGCTGATGGCCTCTATGATGGGCGCCATCGCCTTTCAGAAAGGACTGGGTGTGGTACATTCGCTGGCACATCCCCTGTCCTCCCTCCTGGATACCCATCATGGACTGGCCAATGCTGTTAATATTCCATACGGGATGCAGTTTAATATTGCCGGATTTGAAGACAAATTCCGCCGCATCGCCAGAACACTGGAGCTGAAAGAAGAAACCGGCGAAGCTGTGGTGCAGTACCTGTTTGAACTGAATTCAGAAGTCAACATCCCTCACCATCTCCGGGAAATTGGTGTGAAGGAAGCACATATCGAAACACTGGCAGACCTGGCCCTGGCCGACTTTGCCCATCCTAATAATCCTAAACCGGTGTCCAGGGAAGACTTCAAACAGTTGTACCTAAATGCGCTATAGACATGAAGAAAAAGATAGGGATCAGTCTTACAGAAGCCAGTGCTCCCAATTATGAAAACTGGTTTACGCCTGCTGACCTGGGCGATGACCTGGAACTGGTGATTCTCTCCTACCTCCGTAACAACGTAGCAGACATCTCCACCTGCGATGGATTTGTATTAACAGGTGGGGTGGATGTATTACCATCTTACTATGGTGGTGCAGAAAATTATCCGCACCAGCCAGCTCACTTTTTACCGGAAAGAGATGCGTTTGAAAAAGTGATCTACGAATATTCACAACAACAACGCATTCCCATACTGGGCATTTGCAGAGGGCTGCAATACATCAATATCCTGGAAGGTGGTAAAGTATATGAAGACATAGGAGAAGCGGCCAACAAAATACATAAAAAGGGAGATGTGGATAAAATACACGAGGTCCATATCCGGAAAGATACGCTGCTCCATACCATCACAGAAGTGGAAGCCGGGCAGGTAAACAGCGCACATCACCAGGCCATTCATCCGGAGCATCTGGGCCATAACCTGATGGTGAGTGCCACTTCCGGCGACAACATCATTGAAGGCATTGAGTTCGAAGATAAAACAGACAAAGCGTTTATGCTTTGCGTACAATGGCATCCGGAAAGAATGCCAGAAAAAGAGGAGAATCCCCTCTCTCAAAAAATCAAAATACAATTTATTCAAGCAGTAAGAAACCATCAAAAATGAAAATCATAAATCCGGCTACAGGCGCAACTATTAAAACTATCCGGGATGACATGGATACGAAGTTGATAGACAAGTATATGTTCCTCCGGGTAGGACAGGAATACTGGGTAAAGGTGAGCCTGGCTGACCGCATAAAAATCATTGAAAAGTTTAGTGTGTTGCTGGAAAAAAACATTGAAAAACTGGCTGCCATACTTACGTCTGAAACAGGGAAACCATTGCAACAGTCCCGCAATGAAATCAATGGCGCCAGAACACGGATACAGTGGATGCTGGAGAATGCAGAAAAATACCTGGCAGATGAATGGGTCACCAATACCGATGCACTCAAGGAAAAAATATCCTACGAGCCACTGGGCGTTATCTGCAATATTTCTGCCTGGAATTATCCTTATCTCGTAGGCGTAAATGTGTTTATCCCCGCGTTGTTAGCAGGTAATGCGGTGTTATACAAACCTTCTGAATACGCCACGCTGACGGCAATTGAAATAGATAACTTACTCAAGAAAGCCGGCGTGGAGGAAAATGCATTTAAAGTAGGTATCGGTGGCAAGTATGCAGGAGAACATCTGTTGGGTTTAAGATTTGACGGCTTCTTTTTTACTGGCTCCTATAAAACCGGCAAATACATCTATGAAAAAGTAGCGAAGAAAATGGTGCCTTGTCAGCTGGAACTGGGCGGCAAAGATCCGCTCTACGTAGCAGACGACATCACCGACATTGCCGCGGTAGCTGAAGCCACCGCCGATGGCGCCTTTTATAACAACGGACAAAGCTGTTGTGCAGTAGAACGTATATACGTACACGAAAATGTATACGATGAATATGTAGCAGCCTTTGTAAAAGCAGTACGCTCCTGGAAGCTGGGGTTACCTACAGACGAAGGCGTATACTTCGGTGCCTTAACAAGGTATGAACAACTGGAAGTACTGGAAGAACAGGTGAAAGATGCCAAAGCAAACGGCGCGACGGTATTGCTCGGTGGCAAACGTATTGTGCATGATGGAAATTTCTTTGAACCCACCATTATCGTAGATGTCAACAACAAGATGAAGGTGATGCAGGAAGAAAGCTTTGGCCCCATCATCGGTATTATGAAAGTAAAGACCGACAAAGAAGCCATACAATTCATGAATGATACCGACTACGGACTCACCGCTTCCGTATATTCCAGCAGCCAGGAGAGAGCCGAAACCATTCTCTCACAGGTAAACAGTGGCACCGGCTACTGGAACTGTTGCGACAGGGTTACAGCAGGATTACCCTGGGCCGGCAGAAAGCATTCCGGTATCGGCGCTACCCTATCACATCAGGGCCTACGGGCTTTTACAAAAACAAAATCGTGGCAAATGAAGGGCTGATCATTTTTTCACCACCACATAACAACCATCCAGTGCATGTTTGTCGGAGGTATCGAATCCGGCTGTCAACAGCTGAAAAGGTAATTGCGGGCGGCAGAAAAAATTGAGATTACTCTTGTAATAAGGCCCGGGAATACGCGGACTTACGATCCGGGTAATAATTCACCGGGTATTTAAAATACCACGTATTATCCGGGAATGATAAGCCGTAGTACACGGTCCCTCCCCAGCGGGATGGCCGCATCAACTGATCTGGTATCAGGATGAGAGGATACTGTCTGCCATTGTACGATGCTTTCGGAAAATAATTGCTCTGCATAAAGCTGCCAGGATTCGGCATAGCGCTTAAATTATCAGGTGCCAGGTCATAAAACGCCTTCCTCTTGTCCTTCATCAGTGCCCATCTTATACTATCTAACTTGCTACCATCATATAAAGAGTCTGGTAACTGCCTTCCAGCGGCGCTTATAAGATCTGCCCTGGTAAATTTTTCCGCTGGAACTAACCTCATGCAGGCATCGGAACGGGTAATTTGTGTAAAAGCGCACATGGGATTAAGTATACAAAACAATACTTTTAAAAACGTTCTCAATGTATAAAGGAATTAAGTTGGAACTATTGTGAAAGTAGTGTTTAAAAGGTTAATAAAATGTTGTCGGCGACAACACTGGAAAAGATGCGTTGATATTTTTCGATGGTGATGCTGCGCATTGCGCCATTCTTTCATTTTGGATTTTACTAATACTTCACGTACGTTTGCATCCACAATTGGTTCCGCCTGCGGGCGGATTAAAAGGGAATCCGGTGCAATACCGGAGCTATCCCCGTAGCTGTGATCCTGCATTCATTTTTGAATGAATTGATTTTCCGGATACTCCATACCACTGTCTGTATGTCCGCAGATGGGAAGGTTCCCGGAAAAGCAGGAGAGCCAGAAGACCTGCCAGATGTTATCAATCATTCAGCGCTTTCGGGTGAAAGGCCAGGAATGTAAGCCTAACGGCATATATTCTATTGTGTAAATATTATTTACCCCTGGGCGCATTATGCAGGTGTGATATCACCGGCTTTTGAGTTTTGTTTTTTTCCGGATACGGTATCCGGACAGGGAAAGGTATGTCATCAATCCAAATATCTATTATATGAAAAAACAGTTATTATCCTCCTTGTTTCTGGCTTTTGCCTTGTTGGTGGCTTCCTGTAAAAAAGAAGATGCACTGCAGTCATCACAGTTACAAAAGTTGGACGCCAATAACAAAACCGGCGTTACAACATCATTGATTACCGGTAAATATGCAGATGGTTTCTTTATTGCCAATGAAGGATGGTTCGGTCATGGCACCGGCGATCTGCACTTCTATTCGTATAGTGGTGACAGTTTGGTGCAGGACGTGTATCACCTGGAAAACCCAACCGGTGCATTAGGCGGGTCATCCAACACATTGCAGTTTGCGACTTTCTTCAACAATAAGCTGTACATCGTAGTGAAAGCTGGTGGACCGCTGGTGGTAACAGATGGTGGCAGCATGGTGGAAACCGGCCGTATTACTACCTTACCGGGCAACGATGGGCATGCCTTCCTGGGTGTTGATGCCACGCACGGACTGTTGAGCGCCAGCGATGGTGTATATCCTATTACACTGCCATCTCTGGTGGTAGGCACTAAAATCAGCGGGGTTGCTGGTTATACCGGCGACATGCTTAAAATTGGCAGTTATGTTTTTGTATTATCTCAAACAGATGGTATCGTAGCACTGAATAGCAGCACTTATGCAGTAGTGAAAAAGTTCGGCGCTGCTAACCTCGCTTTTGCTGCGGGTAAAGATGGAGCGGTATATGCGACCAATTCAGATTCACTGATTCGCATTGTTCCGTCTACCCTGGCACGTACTGCGATCAAACTGCCGTTTACCGTACCTTCTCCATGGGGAGCATGGCGTCATGCAGGTATTACTGCGTCTACACAGGACAGTGCTATTTTCATTGTGCGTAACAACGGTTTTGCTGGTGGTACACAATTATACCGCTACGTAATTGGCAACGCTGCTTCATTAACTACGCCATTTATCACCCTGCCAACGGGTCAGTATTTCTATGGTGCAGGAGCGGCATATAACAAGGAAAAGAATGAATTAGTAGTAACTACGCTGAATGGATCATTCACCGGCAGTATCAACCGGGTGCTGATTTATGATGCCACCACTACTACCCTGAAAAAAACGCTGACCTACAACGGATGGTATTTCCCGGCCATGCCAGTGTTTCACGAATAAAGAACTATAAAATAAAGAAATCCCCCGCTTGCCAATGGCAGGCGGGGGATTTTTTTATCCCGATACTTCACTAGGATATTCAGGATTTTCTGGTTATTTTAATACGATATTTTTTTTCCACGTATTTCACTCTTAAACCATTGTAAAATGAGCGTTAAACTCACTCAGGTATCCACGTTTTTTTGTGCCCTGCTATTGCTGTTATGTTTGGGCGGTAGCAAAGTTGTTGCCCAGGTAGGACCCGTTAGTATTTCAGGACCCACTACTGTGACGCCCGGCAGCGTTGGCATTTATTCACTGGTACCCACCGTTAGTGGCAGCACGTATGTTGCCTGGAATGTCACCGGAGATGGACAGATTATTTCTGCACCACCTAATACCGGTCTGGAAGGCTATGGCATCAACACCTGCTATGTCACCTGGGGGCCCAACATTCAAACCGTTTATCTGACGGTAACACTGGCCCGGAATACTCCGATACAACAGTACACGCTGCGGATAACACGGGGAACGGGACTGAATGGTGCAGATAGTTATGAGGTGGTGAAGCAGATACCTGCTGCGGAAAAAACAGCGGCGGCCAGGGAAACACCGTTAAAACGGTAAGGGCGGAAATTTTCAGCGTATATCCATTGGTGTTGTTATGCGGCATCAATGGATATATGTCATTATTCTTCTTAAAAACTGTGCTCTTTCAATACCGGATTCCCTGCTTAAGTATAAATTCATACTATTTCTTCTGCCTTATACACATATACATAATTAATAATACAAATGCCATTGTGCGGCTACGCTGCTTTTCCCACTTACGCTGATCCTTCTGTATATGCTTATAACAATTAATAATTATAGTTAATACGAATTTATTTATTAAATAATAATATTTGTTACTAATTTATGCAGCAGAATAGATGGCCATTGCCTTTGGGAAACCTGGCTTTTTTCTAGCCATATAAATTGTATTCCACGATATGATTTATATAAAAGAAGAAATATGAATATACTAGATGCTGAATTGGTAGTACGGTTACAAAACCACGAAGTAGACGCCTTTGATACCTTATACTGGAAATATCACGAGGCGGTGTACCGGAATATTTTCAAGTTTGTGAAGGATGAAGTGGTAACAGAAGATATCCTGCAGGACGTGTTTGCACGCCTATGGGAAAAACGACAGGATATCCAGCCAGATCAATCGGTCAGTGGATGGTTGTTTGTTATCAGCTTTAATATGTGCGTATCCTTCGTCAGGAAGAAGCTCAGGGAACAGGCTTTTCACAAAAACATCTTCCAGTCGGACGAGGATGATCCGGTAGCTATTGAACGTAAGAACATAGACGAAGAGCAATATCATTTGCTGGAACAGGCGATTTCAAAATTATCTCCCAAAAAAAGAACTATTGTTACCCGCTGTAAACTGGAAGGGAAAACCTATGAGGAAGTGGCACACGAACTGAATATTTCCCGAAATACTGTAAAAGAACATTTATCAGCCGCGATGATCAAACTCAATGACTATATACAACGCAACGGAGATCACAAGTATATTGTGTTGCTGTTGCTCTTCTTAAATTATCACGATTCATAATCACCAATCATTTTCATATTATATTTAAATTAATATTTTTATTTTCCAAAAAAAGTTCAAAAAGGACCCACCCGTTTTTATCAACTGCGCGTATTTAGATTAAACCATCACGCTAGTGCCCAACAGAAAGGAATATCTCAAACAACTGTTAAATAAAGACAACTGGACTGCCGCAGAGCAGGAGTGGATGATGGAATACCTCGATGCCAATGACTTTGCTGAGCTGGAAATGGTAGCCGCAGAATATTTTGAAGCTGATATCATAACGGTAAAGCATATATTAGATAAACGCCTGTCCGACAGAATGCTGAAAAACATTCATCAACGTATAGGCATAAAGGATAGTTCTTTCAAAGGTATTTTCAGGCTCTACAAACAGAAGATCGCTGCTGCCGCCGTGGTACTACTGCTGGCGGGAGCCGCAGGGTACATGCTGTTACAGCACCGGGTAAAACAAAAGGTATTTGCCACAACTTCAGAAAGACAAACAGTGAAATTGCCGGATGGGTCAGTGGTATATCTTGAAAAGAATTCCAGTATTACTTTTCCGGAGATATTTGATAAAAAAAACCGCGAAGTAACATTGAAAGGAGAAGCTTTTTTTGAAATCAACCATGACGCCCAACATCCTTTCATTATTTCTTCTTCGTTAATAAATACAACCGTATTAGGAACCTCCTTTAATATGGAAGTACATGAAGGAAACATTGCCAGAGTGGTAGTGGTATCAGGAATGGTACAGGTAAATACCAGGGAAAGTCAACCACATAAAAATGAAGCACTGGTACTGACCGCCAACAAAAGCGCCGTGTATAATCCGGCTTCGGACGACCTGCAGTTACAGGATGCCACTGATGACGCCAGGTTTTTCGCACAAAAAATGAGTGGTAAATTTATCTATAAGGGAGATCCTTTAGCCAAAGTAGCAGCCGACCTGCAGAGATATTACAATGTGCCGGTAGTAACCGATCAACGGTCCGCTCAGTGCAGGTTTTACGGATCATTTAACACCGTGGACGATTTGGAAAAAGCGCTTTCATTAATTGCCTTTTCTTTAGATGCCCGCGTGAAAAAAGACAATGCCAACAGCGGGTATATCATTGTTGGTGGGAATTGTAAATAAGAACAGATGACCGCGATATCGTTAACCAAACTATATTCAAGATGATGATGAATAGAAACTGCTATCAACAAAGCTGAACCAAAATTTAAAGAAAGAACGAAACCATTTAAGTCTGGTATACTATCCTGGTGACCTTTAGCCTGAATGACATTCATGCTGGTTAACTAATTGATCAAATGCAAACCATTTGATCATACGGCCACCTATTGCCCATACTTACCGAATCAATAATCCGTAGCAATCACTCAACCAAACTGAATCGTCCATGAAACAGCATACATCCTTATTGTCCGGCTAGTGTATTGCCATTATATGACTGATTAAAAAACACCCTGCATATGCAGAAGGCCTTCTATTGCCCGGTTTTGTCCAGAAACCGGAACGGAGATCCTATGCCCAGAACGAAACCAATAAACTATAACTATGTTCAAAAGAAAACTATCATTTATTTATTGTTTACTGCTCCTGCTGGCAGTGACGCAGGCCCAAGCCGGCAACAGTTTGCAGGATGCTCTCGACAAAAAAATATCCATCGAACTAAAGAATGTCATTCTGAAAGACGCATTGGAAAAGATCAGTAACCTCGCCGAAGTATCTTTCGTGTATGTAGGCAATGAAGTACTGGATGCCAACAAAGTAAGTGTGAATGCACATAATGAGAAAGTCGGCGATCTGCTGAACAAATTACTTACCCCCTACTCCCTTTCCTATAGCGTGATGTATGACCGTGTAGTCATTAAACACGATAACGGAAAAAAGCCGGCACTACTCACTGTAACGAATACACTATTACGTATTACCGTTCCCGTTACCGATGTAAAAGGAATTGTTACCAATGAAAAGAAAGAACCGTTGCCAGGTGTAAACATCATCATTAAAGGCACCTCCCGCGGCGTCACCACCAACGATAAAGGCGCATTTGAACTGAAAAAGATAGCCAACGATGCCATCCTTGTATTCAATTTCACCGGCTACAAAACAGAAGAAGTCAGCGTAGCCCAATTCAGAAGCGGCGCCATCACCATCGTAATGAAAGAAAAACCCACCCGCCTGCAGGAAGTGGTGGTAACAGGCTTTCAGAGCATCGACAAAACTAAATTCTCCGGCGCAGCTACCAGGCTGAAAGGAGAAGATGTAAAAATAGACGGGCTTACAGATGTGAGCCGTATGCTGGAAGGAAGAGTAGCCGGCGTTGCCATTCAAAATGTATCCGGCACATTTGGTACGGCCCCTAAAGTACGTATCCGCGGTGCTACCTCTATCAACGGTGATAACAAGCCGCTATGGGTAGTGGATGGTGTTGTACTGGAAGATGTGGTGAATATCTCCAACGACCAGCTTTCCAGCGGCGACCCTACCACCCTGCTGGGATCCGCCGTAGCAGGACTGAACTCCAATGATATTGAAAGCTTCGACATCCTGAAAGATGCTGCGGCAGCGGCCTTATACGGTGCCCGCGCCATGAACGGCGTAGTGGTCATCACTACTAAAAAAGGGCGTGCAGGCAAGCCCGTTATTGCCTACAGCGGCAACTTCAGCACGCAGCTGAAACCCAACTACAACAATTTCAATATCATGAACTCCGGCCAGCAAATGTCTGTGCTGGCGGAACTGGAAAGAAAAGGAATCCTCAACTCCGACATCCTTTCACAGGGTGATATCGGCGTTTTCGGCAAGTTGTACGAAAAACTGGATGCAGATAAAAACGGCAACTTCCCTGTGGAAAACGATCCGGAACACCGCAAAGCATTTCTACTCCGCTACGCCAAAGCCAACACCGATTGGTTTGGCCTGCTGTTCCGTAACAACTTTGTACAGGAACATTCCCTCAGCATTTCATCCGGTACCGATAAATCACAATCTTATTTCTCTACCAGCTTCTACAGCGATAACGGCTGGACGCTGGCTGACAAAGTAACCCGTTATACACTTAACTATCGCAATACCTATAAATTTTCAGACAGACTTACTGCAGGCTTCTCTACGCTGGCTTCCGTACGCCGGCAGAAAGCTCCGGGAGCACTGACCCGCAGCAGCAACCCTGTAGAAGGGCAATACGACCGCGATTTCGATATCAATCCATTCAGCTACTCCCTCAATACCAGCCGTACACTCACCGCCTATGATGAGGATGGCAAGCTGGAATACTTCCGGAGAAATTATGCACCATTCAACATCATCAACGAACTGGAAAACAATTACCTGGACCTGAATATGATGGATTTACGTTTACAGGGAGATCTCGGCTGGAAGCTGACAAAGCATCTCCGTTACGAATTCACCGGCGCTATCAGGTATGTAAAGTCTTCCCGTGAACACCAGATCACAGAAAATGCCAACATGGCCAATGCCTATCGCTCCGCAGGAAATGCTACCATCGCAGAAAGAAACAAATTTCTTTACCGCGATCCGGAAAATCCGGATGCACCACCAGTGATTGTATTACCTGCCGGCGGTTTCTACAATCGTACAGAAGATCAGCTCTTGAATTATGACTTCCGCAATGGTCTTAACTATACCGACACTTTTGCGCAAAAACATAACGTCAACATACTGGTAGGTCAACAGGTAAAGTATGCTGACCGCCAAAATGCGTCCAACACCGGATACGGCTACCAGTACGACAATGGCGGCGCCAATTTCACCGATTATCGTATACTCAAACAAACAATTGAAAGCAACTTCCCTTACTTCGGCATGGGCAGAGATTACGATCGCTTTGCAGCCTTTTATGCTACCGGTACCTACGCCTATAACAACAAATATAACTTTACCGCTACCGGACGTTATGATGGCTCCAACCGTTTAGGACAGTCGCGCAAAGCACGCTGGCTGCCCACCTGGAGCGTAGCAGGATCCTGGAATATAGACCGTGAAGATTTTGCGGCCCGCATCAAACAACTGGATTATCTCACCCTGCGCGTGAGCTATGGGCTCACTGCCAGCATGGGGCCTGCTACAAATTCCAACATTGTTTATCAAACTGTAAATACCAACCGGCCGCACCAGACAGAAGTGGAATCAGTGATCAGGTTATCACACCTGCAAAACGATGAACTCACCTGGGAAAAATTATATACTACCAACATAGGATTGGACGGTGGATTCTTCAACGGACGTCTGAACTTCAGCCTGGATGCATATACCCGCAAAAGCTTTGACCTCATCAGCCGCATCAAAACTTCCGGCATCGGTGGCGAAATGTACAAAGCGGCCAACTATGCTGACATGGACTCAAAAGGATTGGAAGTAATGATAGGCGGAGATGTCATCCGCAGTAAAACGTGGGGTTGGAAATCTAATGTCACCTTTGGTTACAGCGTTAACAAAATCACCAACGCAAAAAATATTCCCGGCATTTTTGACCTGGTAGTAGCAGAAGGCGGCAACACAGAAGGCTATCCCGTACATAGCCTGTTCTCACTGCAATACACCGGGCTGGATGGCAAATCAGGCGCACCCTCATTCATCAATCAGGATGGCGCCAACAGTGGTGATGTGAATCTCCAGTCATTGAACACCAGCCACCTGGTATATGAAGGTCCGGTAGATCCACCTGTTACCGGTGGCTTCTCCAATACATTCCGCTATAAAGCTTTATCACTGAACATATTTTTTACTTATCAGTTTGGCAACAAGATCCGCCTCTATCCTGCTTTCAAAACTACCTACTCTGATCTCGATGCCATGCCCAAAGAGTTTTACGACCGCTGGGTAATGCCGGGAGATGAAAGCAAAACATCCGTGCCTTCTATGCTGGATGCCTTTGAACAATTGCTGATAAGAGGTGCACACCCTTACAACAATTACAACTTCTCCACAGAAAGAGTGGCAAAAGGCGATTTCATTCGCCTCAAAACCATCTCTCTCACCTACCAGTTACCAGGTGAGTTAAGCAAACGTGCAGGGCTCAGCAACATCGCGGTAAGCGCGGCTGCTATTAATCCCTGGTTGATTTATGCAGATAAAAAATTACAGGGACAGGATCCTGAATTCTTTAATGCAGGTGGGGTGGCACAGCCTATTCAAAAGCAATTCACTTTTTCATTAAAAGTTGGTATTTAAAAAAGGAACTATGTCAATCTACCATATAACATCTACCCATACACGCAAAATGAAACCCGTATTTATCGGGGCATTTGCATTGATGACCCTTCTGGCAGGCGGCTGTAAAAAATACCTGGAGCAGGTACCTGACAGCACCTGGACAGACCTGAGTTCACCGGCCAAGGTGAGTAAATTACTGGGCACTGCCTATCCGCAATCCAGCTACATTACTATGTGCGAAGCCATGTCGGATAATGTTGGCGACAAAGGAGTGGGCGCATACTACCGCCCTAACGAAGACGCCTATTTGTTCAACGACATTCAATCAATAGATGAAGACTCGCCGGAAGATTACTGGAAGGCTTGTTATACCGCCATTGCCGCAACCAACCAGGCCCTGCAGGCATGTAACAATGCAGCCGATCCGACATTGTATGCACACCAGCGTGGCGAAGCACTGGTAGCCAGAGCCTATGCACATTTTATGCTGGTCAATATTTTCGCTAAAAGTTACGATGCCACTACTGCCGCCAATGATCCCGGTATTCCTTATGTAACGGAACCTGAAACAGTGGTGATGAAACAATACGACCGCAAAACCGTGGCCTATGTGTATGAGATGGTGGAGAAAGATCTGCTGGCAGGACTGCCGCTAATCAGCGATGATGCGTATAGTGTTCCCCGTTTTCATTTTAACCGCAGTGCTGCCTATGCATTTGCCACACGTTTCTATCTGTTCAAAAAAGATTACGCCAAAGTAGTAGCCTATGCCGACAATACATTTTCCAATAATGATGTGGCCAACAACATGCGCGAATGGAATACCGTGTATGGTAGTATGTCACCTGCTCAAATCTTTGACCTCTATGCCAATGCCAACGAAAGAGCCAACCTCCTGATTGCTGAAGCTCCTTCTCTCTGGGGACGCAATGTAGGCAGATTACGCTATGATCTCGATTACGCACATGAAGCCCAGATCATAGGCCGTAATGTAACCGGCGGCACATGGGTGTATCCGATCTATTACTATGGTTCACAGGATTACTTTGTTCCCAAGCTGACTGAATATTTTGTGAAGAACTCCGTCAACGCCACTATTGGCCAACCCTATGTGATGGTGCCACTGTTTACCACAGAAGAAGTATTGTTTAACCGCGCGGAAGCCAATACTTATCTCAATAACACCAGTGCAGTAGTTAAAGATCTCAACCTTTTCGCCAGCAAACGTATCAGGAATTACAATCCCTCCCAGCATAATATTTCTCTCTCCGACATGCAGAACTTTTACGGCATCAGCGATGTCAAAAACGCCTGCATCCGCACCATCCTTGATTTTAAGCGGGCAGAGTATTTACAGGAAGGACAACGCTGGTTTGATTTGCAACGATACAAAATACCAGTTGTACATAAAACCCGGGAAGGACAAACACTGGAGCTGAAAGCAGATGATAAACGCCGCCTGTTCCAGATACCGGCATCTGCTACTACCTCCGGCTTATCATTAAATCCAAGATAACAATACAGCGATCGTATCAACATAAATACCTATTCAAATGAAAGCATTCTTACTCATCATTCCCTTATGCTTGCTGATGGCTTGCAGCAAGAAAGAAGACCTGGGCAATGTAGAAGATATACCCGGTCTGGGTGGAGACACCTGGGCAGCTTCTCCGTTGGACAAATGGCTGCATGACACGCTTACCGTGCCTTTTAACATTGCAGTAAAATACAAATGGGATCAATTCGAATTTGAATTGAATAAAACACTCGTACCACCTAAAGAAGAAAAAATAATCCCAGTGATGTCGGCCATCCGGAAAGTATGGATGAATACCTATATCGCCGAAGCCGGCAACCTCTTCTTTAAGAAGTACTGTCCCAAGTACTTCATTCTTTCCGGTAGCGCCAGCTGGAATGAAAACGGCACCATTACCCTTGGCACCGCAGAAGGTGGACGCAAAGTAGTGTTGTACCTGGTAAATGATTTCTTAACGAAATCTATGGATGGCTACAAACTCTCTGACTCTGCCAATGTGAAACAGATGTTTCATGTAATAGAACATGAGTTCGGACATATCCTGCATCAAACAGTGATGTACCCGGTAGCATTCAAGCGGATCTGCGCAGGCTTTTATACCGGTAACTGGAACAACATTTCCGATATGGAAGCACGCCAGGATGGTTTTGTAACACCCTATGCGATGTCTGCTTTTGATGAAGACTTTGTGGAAATGGTATCTACCATGCTGGTAGAAGGTAAGAGCGGATTTGATGCGATCGTCAACAGCATTCCGGAAGGAACCAGTATCAATGGGGTGACAAAAGCAGTAGCACAGTCCCGTTTACGCCAGAAAGAAGCCATGGTGGTCAGCTATTTTTTAACAGTTTGGAATATCAATTTCTATAGTCTACAAACACGCACCAGGAAAGAAATTAATCAGTTACTCTATTAAATGCAAGGTTTCGCAAGGCGTAAAAATAATAGTATGAAAAATAATCTGATCTGTTTATTATTCATCATGACCGGGATGTTTGCCTGTAAAAAGGAAACGGATCCCGTTTTTGATAAGTCACCCGATGAACGTATCAATGAAGCGTTGTCACACTATCAGCAGGTACTCACCAGCGCGCCATATGGCTGGAGAGCGCTGGTATATCCCGCAGGTGTACCCGGCAGCGTATACGGCTTCTATTTCAGTTTCTCTGATGCCAACCGGGTACAGATGTTTTCTGATTTCACGGCAACCAGCACCAATGCTGTAAAAGAAAGCAGCTGGCGCCTGAAAGCATTACAGCAGCCCTGTCTCCTGTTCGACACTTATTCCTATCTCCATGTACTATGCGATCCGGATGCCAGTCATAATGGCGGACAGGATGGTCAGGGACTGGGATCTGACTTCGAATTTGCTATCAATGGCGCCGCTGGTGATTCTGTTTGGCTCACCGGTCGTTTCAACAAGAGTAAAGCTGTTTTGATAAAGGCTACCCAGCAGGAAAAAACAGCCTATTACCAGCAGCAAATCAACCGCTCTATCGATAGCATTGGGGCGATACTCACCTACTTTCACCGGCTGACAGTAGGCTCCAGTAGCTATGACATCAGCATCAATAATTTCCTGCATCAAATAACTTTTACCTGGATAGCCGATGGGAAAGTAAAAACGAAAACTACCGGTTACACCTATACGTCCACCGGCATTTCATTATCACCGGCGTTTAACGACAACGGCATTACCATCAGCAGTTTTGATCAGGTAAAATGGGAAAACGGTGCCATCAACTTTACCGCTGGCGGTAAAACAGCCAGTATCACGGAAACGGTTACACCGGTTGCAATTGACTATGCTGCCCCGAAAAGATGGTACGAGTATGCCGTGCAAAACGAAAAGTATTGGGCCACTGACGGCGGCTTTCATGTAAACGGTCAGGACAATGCGTTCCATCTTAATTCATTACCCGGTTATGCTTTTCTCACCTACTATCCGCAGATAAATGGTCCGGGTACAGACCTGGATTTGCTGGGTTTTGTATTGAGGGGAGATGACGGAAACATCATCGCTTATGGCCCCGGTTACAGCGCACCTACCTACACCTCCGATGGCAGGATCATCTTTAATGATATCGGTTTTTCCGGTAGCATGCCTGCCAATAAAACCCCGGTAGAAAAAACAAGATCATTGATGGCGGACCCAATGGGGTATTACCTCGTACAACTCCGCCCACTTACCTATGCCATGGTAAGCGCCAGGGATGGAAAATCCTGGATCACCTGGCAAAGCTTTTAATCGCATCAACCAAATTTAAATACCTCATATGAGAAATTGTACTGTTCATTATCTATATAAAACGACATTACTTGTAGGAGTACTGCTGATGCTGGCATGCCGGCTATCAGCACAAACAGATATCAGTGTTGGTCACGGTACTTCCGGTAATACTGATCTGGGCTATCCTTGTCCCCTGCAGGATTACTATGAAGGCACCAGGACACAATACCTGTATCGCGCTTCAGAACTCCATGCAGCAGGAATGAATGCCGGCGTTATCAACGGCCTTAAATACAAGGTGCTCAACCTCAATGCGACAGATACCATTGAGCAATACACCATTAAAATTGGTACTACTACAGATACCACCCTCAGCGATGCCACCTGGATCACGATCAGTAACCAGGTGTTTGGTCCTGTTAACTACCTGCCTGTGGTGGGTACCAATACGCTCAACTTCCTTTCAGGTTTCTTCTGGAATGGTTCAGATAACATTGTGATAGAAATCTGTAATGGCGCACCTGATTCAGATACCCGCCTTACCTACACCCATAACCCCGAAGTTCCCTGGACAACAGGACTTCCTTTTAATGGTTCACATACTTACCGTACGGATGGCATGAACTATTTATGTGGTACCACCTCCACCAGTAACTCTGGTACCATGACAACCCGCCCTGACGTTATATTTTCCTGGACGCCCGCAGTAGCCTGTACAGGAACACCTTCAGCAGGTACAGCTACTGCCAATCCTGCTACCGTTTGTATGAACGGGCAGGTAACAGTTACCCTCACTGGCGCGACCATTGCATCTGGTCTTAAATACCAGTGGCAATCATCTGCCGACAATACGAATTGGTCCAATATCGTTAATGATACTACCAACAGACTGGTGACTACTCAACCAGCCACCAGGTACTACCGTTGTAAAGTAACCTGTGTAACGACTAACCTCACAGCTACTTCCAACAGCGTTACCGTTACCTCACCGCCTGCAATATCAGGTACCTTCACCATCAACAAGGCGTTGCCTACCGGTGGTACCAACTTTGCCTCTTTTAATGATGCGTACAACTGGATCAAATGTGGTATCAATGGTCCTGTTATTTTCAATGTGGCACCCGGTGGTACCGCCTATAGTGAGCAACTGGTAATCACTCCTGTACCAGGTGCCTCTGCTACCAATACCATTACATTTAACGGTAACGGAGATACGCTCACCTATGCGGGTACATCGTCTTCTCCGGCAGTGATCAAACTGTCTGATGCGGACTATTTCACATTTAATAACCTGG
The DNA here is from genome assembly GCF_052114225.1 of Chitinophaga sp. RAB17. Classification (NCBI taxonomy): domain Bacteria; kingdom Pseudomonadati; phylum Bacteroidota; class Chitinophagia; order Chitinophagales; family Chitinophagaceae; genus Chitinophaga; species Chitinophaga sp. RAB17. The sequence goes on from NZ_JBFREI010000013.1 coordinate 100,967, forward strand.
TTATTAAAAACCCTGTCACCAACAATGGCTGGGGTGTACACCTGACAAATGATGCAGATTATAATGCGATCCGTAACTGTACATTTATCCTGGATACCACCAATACTTCCAGCAGCAATGCAGGTATAGTGATCAGCAGCAGTGCTACATCGGCTACTTCTACCGGTGAAGCAAAATGTGATTTTAACATCTTCTCTGATAATACCATCAACGGTGGTTATTATGGAATCGCATTAACCGGCAGCAATACTTTTGCCAATGGTAATAATAAACTAACCAATAACAAGATCAGTAACTTCTACAGTTATGGTATCTATGTAACCGGTTCCTTCAACACCCTGATAGAAAACAATATCATCAGCAGGCCCACACGTAGCAACGTCAGCACCTTCTATGGTATTTATTTTACCAATCTCAGTACAAAAGCAAACATCACCCGCAACACTATCCGCAATCCTTTTGGCGGTGCACCGAATAATACCAATGCTGCCTACGGCATTTACTTCAGCAGCACGGATGCATTGTCACAACTGGAAAATGTGGTGAGCAATAACCTCCTTTATAATTTTACAGGTAAGGGAGATGTTTATGGCCTCTACAATTCGAGCTCGGATAACGTTTGGTACTATCATAATACTATTGCGCTGGACGGAGCTTCCACTACCAGCGCTACTTATACTACCCGTGGATTTTATCAGACCTCCCAGGCAGATGGGGTTGAATTCCTCAATAATATTATTGCAGTAACACGCAGTGGCGGCGGCAATAAATATTGTATTTACTTCTCGTCTACCAGTGGTACTATTCATGCCAACAGGAATGACTACTATCTCGTTGCTAACGGCGGTACCAATAACATTGGTTACTATGGCGCTAACAACAGCAGTCTGCTCGACTGGCAAACCGCATCCCATCAGGATAGTAGTTCTGTCAGCTCCAATCCATTGTTCGTAGGAGTTGCCAGCGGCAACTATCAGCCTGCAAACGCTTCTATCGATAACAGGGGAGTTCCGGTGAATATTACGGTGGATATTAAAAACGCTACCAGAAGTACCACCACACCTGATATAGGCGCTTACGAATTTACACCCGGCCCCTGTACTGCGCCACCACTGGGAGGTAACGCACAGGTAAGTCCCGCAGTGATTTGCGTAAACAGGAAGGTGTCATTAACATTAACGGATAATTCCATTGGATTGGGACAAACCTACCAGTGGCAAAAGTCTGCTACCGCCAACGGTACCTATACCAACGTAGGTGGCATACTGACCAACCCGGATACAGTCATTACTTCGGTAATTACCTCCTGGTATCGTGTAGCCGTTACATGTAGTGGGAATACATCTTACTCACAACCCATACTGCTTACGGTTAACCAGGCTTTCCCGGCAGGTACTTATACCATTAATAAAAACGTACCGGCCAGTGCCACCAACTTTATCAGCTTCAACGCTGCCAAAGCTGCGATGGAATGTGGTATACAAGGTCCTATTGTACTGAATGTAGTATCCGGTTCCGGTCCTTACCTGGAGCAACTGGTACTCGATTCCATTGCAGGTACCTCCGCTGTCAATACCATTACTTTTAACGGTAACGGTAACAAGATAAAGTTTGCACCTACCGACAACAATGAAAGAGCAGTGATCAAACTGCGCGGTGCAGATCATATCACTTTTGATAGTCTTACCATAGATGCCACCAGCGATGACTATGGCTATGGTGTACAAATGCTCAATAATGCAGATAGTAATACCATTACCCGCTGTAACATTATTGCTGACCCCGAAGGCACTTATTCCGACTATGCCGGCATCGTGATTAACGGCAGTGAATCCAGTGCAACTACTGGTACCACCAATAATTGTGACGGCAATATCATCTCCAAAAACACCATCACCGGTGGCTACTACGGGGTGATCATCTACAGCCAGACCAATGGATCTGCTACCGGCAATATCATCAGTAACAATACCGTAAAAGATTATTATGAAACCGGTATTAATATAAGCTATGTTACCAATACCAAAATAGATCATAATGATGTTTCAAGACCTTCCCGCACAAATGGTAGTTGGTCTATCTACGGCATCAGCGTGGAAAACAAAGGAACGGACGTAGTAGTCAGCAATAACCGTATCCACAACCTGGCAGGCGGCATGCTAACCACCACCTCTTCTCTTTATGGCATGGAAATGTCTTATGCAGATGCTACCGCCACTAATCCAGCCAGGGTATTCAACAACGTAATATATGATATCCGTAATCAGAGCACACAATATGGATTCTCCAACTACAGCGCTGATTATGTTTACTACTACCACAACACCATCGTGCTGAACGATGCAAAGAATACTTCCAACAGCAGTACTACCGGTTTTTATCAGTCAGGTAGCGCCAGCGGTATTCAGTTCTTTGATAATATTCTTGATATCAGCAGAGCAGGCAGAGGAAGCAGAACAGGTATAACAATTGGTAACGGTACCGTACTCACTTCCAATTATAATGACCTCTATGTAAAGAGCAGCTTCAATACCGCCTTTGTAGGTGGCAACTCCCCTACCCTGGCGGCATGGACAACGGCTACCAAACTGGATAGCAACTCCCTGTTCATTTCACCGGTATTTGCAGATCCGGTAGCCGGCAACTTTGCCCCCGTTATTTCTCCATTGGATAATACAGGTAAAGCAGTAGGTATCACCAACGATATCCTGGGCGTTACCAGAAGTACCACCAAACCAGATATGGGCGCTTATGAAGTAAGTGTTCCCAACTGCAGTAAACCGGTAGTACCAGGTACATCCAGCGTATTCCCGCTTACACCGGTATGTATGGGTACCGACATCAAACTGGACCTCACCGGCAACAGCACGGGTGGTACACAAACCTATCAGTGGCAACGTTCCAAATCGGCCACCGGCCCTTGGGTAAATGCCAGCGACACCCAGTTTGTGAGTGCATTTAATACTACCATCAGCATCGAAAACTACTATCGTTGCTTAGTGGTGTGTGGCGGCACAGACAGTGCTTATTCTACTACGGTAATGGCTAACCTGAACCCGCCCCTGCTGGCAGGTACCTATACCATTAACCCGGCATTGCCGAGCAGCCTCACCAACTTCCAGTCATTCAGCAGCGCTGTTTCCAAACTGGAATGCGGTATAGCCGGTCCCGTTACCTTCCTCGCCAAAGCAGGTACCTATACTGAGCAGATCACCATGCATCATATACCTGGTGCATCTGATGTAAACAGGGTTACCTTCCGCAGCGAAACAAACAGTGCTGCAGCGGTTACGCTGACCTACACCGGCACTTCCGCTTTAAACTATGTATTGAAGCTGGACAGCGTAGATTATGTTACCTGGAAAGCGATCACTATTAAACCAGCGGGTACCACCAATGCAAGAGGTGTGGTGTATACCAAAGGATCTTCTTACGACAGCATTGCTGCATGTACTATTCCATTACCAGCTACTACCAGCACCGGCTCTTCCTTGAGTGGTATTTACGGTGATGACTGTATAGGTACCGGCAACGTGATCACCGGTAACACCATCACCAATGGATCAAATGGTATTTACTGGGATGGCTCTTATAATGCAGTTACACCAGGATTGGTGCTGGATAGCAATATTGTGGAAACACCGTATGCGAAAGGTATCTATGCTACCTACACAGACAGCGTGATGATACTCCGCAACCGGGTGAACCTGAGTGGCAATCTGGCCGCTGATGCTTATGGTATTTATACCGATAACACTAACGGCTACTCGATTTCACATAACAACGTTCACGCTACCAATACCACGGATGATGTACACGGCATATATCTCTATTATGCAGAAGCAAATGCCGGTGTAAAAGGTATCGTGTCCGGCAATACTATTGTGGCCAGAAAAAATCTCACCGGAGAAATACGTGCACTCGAGCTTTACCAGACGGATGCGGCCACCATTTCCAATAACGTAATCAGCGTACAAGCCACCGGCAGTGCTGCTTATGGCATTTACAGTGAAAGCAGTCTTAATCTTAACTACTATAACAACTCCGTACTGAACAGTTCTGTCACCACCGGTGATAACTATGCCGCTTACTTCCGGCATACTGCTTCTTACTACGGAAATGTTAAAATCAAAAACAACATCTTCGCATCAGATACCAGTGGCGTGGCCATGTACGTGGCAGATCCGCTTTACCTGAAAAGCGATTACAATACCCTGTATACAAAAGGTACTGTACTGGTGAAACAATTAACACCGGCAGGTTCCTATGCTACGCTGCATGATTACATCGCAGCAGACACACTGGATATAAATTCCATTGTATACAAACCTGCCTTTACTAATGACACTACCCTGCAACCTGCTATCGCAAATCCGGAAGTTTGGGCGATCCATGGTCGTGGTGTGCAGATAGAAGGCAATGATAAGGATATCAACGGCGCAGCCAGACCGGTTAGACTCACTGAAGGAGTACCGGATATGGGTGCCTATGAATTCCTCCCTACGTCTGTACCTCCGGTACTGCCTGCATTCCCTGCTGTAGCAGCACCAGGTGTTACCCAAACATTTATGTTTGGTACGGATACGGTTACAAAAATTACCTGGAACCCCGGTACCGCTATACCCAATAATATAGCTGTAAGACGCTACTCCGGTATTAAGCCGCCTAACCTGGCTACCGGTGCCGCCTATATGTATTTTTATACAGATGTAGATGTTACGCCTGCAAATGGCACCTATAATTTTAACATCGATCAGTTCTACCTGGATCCATGGCAGGGCTTTATCAAACGCCAGAAAGACATCCGTTTGGCGCGTACAGATGCTGCCAATGCATGGATGGTGGATTCACTCAGCCACGTGTATGATATCCCGAATGTGATCAGGGATAGCTCACTGCACTTCCTGGATAAATTCACCGGTCTTAATGGTGGCGGTACTAATACACAATTACTGCAGCCTTCAGACAGCTCCAACAGGGGTACCCGCTTCTGGGTGGGTTATGGTCACCACCAGTTCTTCCCGGGCAACAACTCGCAGAACATGGTATTGTACCTGAATGCACAGGATTCTTCCAACGTAACAGTACGTATTAATGGTACCAGCTGGGAACGTGTATATCACATTCCTGCCAATAAAACCATCACTACCGAAATAATACCAAAGAGCGGACTGAATGACGCCCGCCTCATAGAAGAAGGATTCTCTGATAAAGGCATCAGCATAGAAAGTGATGTGCCCATTGTTGCCTACGCACATATTTATGGCAGTGCCTCTTCCGGTGCTACCATGCTATTGCCGGTAGGTACTTACGGCTATGAATATGCTACGCTGTCATCCAGACAGAATTACAGCACCGATACTTATTCCTGGTTCTATGTAATAGCCGACTATGATAATACCAAAGTAGAAATCACCCCTTCTGTACCAACCCTTGGCGGTAAACCGGCAAATACAACGTTTACGGTTACACTGAATAAAGGAGAAGTATACCAGGTACTCGGTGCTATGATGCCGGGTGGCGGCAGCGAAGGATACGATTTATCCGGCAGCCATGTGAGATCCATCATCAACGAAGATGGAAAATGTTACCCGATGGCGGTGTTTTCCGGCAGTAGCCGTACAGGCATCGGTTGCGGCGGAGATGTCGGCAGTTCAGGAGATAACCTGATTCAGCAAAACTTCCCGTCACAGGCATGGGGTAAAAAATATCTCACAGCACCTACTTCCAACAGTTCAGCTGCGAGCTCACTGATGACGAACATCTACCGTGTGCTGGTGAAAGATCCTGCCACTGTGGTAAAAGTAAATGGCTTCAAGTTAACAGGTTTAGTCAATAACCGGTTCTATCAGTTTGAAAGTAATACGGCTGATAAAATTGAGGCAGACCAGCCAATCATGGTAGCCCAGTACATGGCATCCAGCGGTAGCTGCGCTAATACAAACGGCGATGGCGACCCTGAAATGATTTACATCAGTCCTGTAGAACAGGGTATCAAAAGAGTAGGCCTGTATCGTAATACACGGGAGTCTATCAACGTCAACTATCTGACCCTCATAATACCAACAGGAGGTCTGTCCTCCCTGCTGATCGATGGTAGTGGTACCTTCGACCATACTTATCCCCATCCTAACGCCAGTGGTTACACGGTAGTGGTAAAACGTTGGGCAGCGGCGCCTGCACAGTGTACCGTTACCAGCGACTCCGCCTTTACTGCGGTAACCTATGGTTTGGGTAGCGTGGAAAGCTATGGCTACAATGCCGGTACCCTGGTGAAAAATCTGAATATCCTGCCTGCATTCAACAACGTGTTGAATAATACAGGACAGAACAACACCTATACCTGCGCCAATACACCGTTCCGGTTCTCGATGCTGATACCGGTGAAACCAACGGCTATCACCTGGAAATTCAGCCAGGTAGCAAACCTTGCGCCTAAAGCAGATATCCTGCAAACCAACCCGGTACCACTGGACTCTGTGATCCGCAACGACCGGAAGTATTACCGCTTCGTGTTACCAAACGACTATGTGTTCAGCAAACCAGGTATCTATTATGTACCCATCCTGCTCACACATCCTGATATAGAAAGTTGCAGCAACAGTTTTGAAAGCATCCTGGAAATAAAAGTAATCCCGGCGCCGGTGGTGAACTTCACCGTTGATTATACCGGCTGTGTGAATGATGCTGCATTGTTCAAAGGCACTGCAACTACCAGCAACGGTGTGGGTATCAGCAGCTGGAAATGGAATTTCGCTGACTCTACAGGTTCGTCCGCAAAAGATACCACGAAGTATTTCAAATACCCAGGTATCAAACAGGTGAAATTAAGCATCGTGGCAGCTGAAGGTTGCGTGGGTGATACGACCAAAGAAGTGGAAGTATATGCACCTGCTGTGGCACAGATCGTGAAAGACTCTTTCACCGTGTGCAACGGATCTGATGTGACGCTCTCTGCTAAAAATCCTGAACCAGGTGTATTATACAACTGGTATGACGCACCAGTAGGAGGTAATCTCCTGCATACCGGCAACGACTACACGATTAACAACATCGCTGCCGATGGCACTTATTATCTCGAAACACTTACGCACGGATGCCCCGGCCTGTCACGCGCCAAGGCGATTGTATATGTACTGCCTGTACTCACCACACCAGTGGTAACAGTAGACAGTGTAGGAGTGAATATGATCCGCTTCAAATGGAAGGCGATCGCCAATGCTACGGGATATGAAGTATCTGTAGATGGTGGTACTACCTGGACATTGCCGTCTTCCGGCAGAGAAGGGCTGGTACATATTATCACAGGCTTACAACCGGTGCAAACCGTGAAACTGATCGTACGTGCCAAGGGTTGTGAAGACAAAGTATCGCTGCCAGCTGAAGGTAAAACCTTACCAGACGGCATTTACATCCCGAATACATTCACGCCTAACAATGATGGCAAGAACGATGTGTTGCTGGTATATGGTTATATCATCAAACAACTACACCTCACCATTTTTGATCAGTGGGGCGAAAAAGTATTCGAATCCAATACCCAGGCAACAGGCTGGGATGGCAACTACAAAGGAAAAGCATTGCCTTCCGGCGTATACATCTATGTATGTCATCTTACCCTCATGGATGGAAGTAAAACAGAAAAGAAAGGAGTTATTAACCTGATCCGTTAAAAAGCAGTTCTATGAAAAAAATCAGCATAGTGAAGTCGTTACTGTTTGTCATCGGATGTTTAATGTTGCATTGGCCTACGGCCAATGCAACCATCCGACCGACACGACAGGGAATAGACAGTATAATGATGGACAGAAGATCTGTACTCGTATATCCTAACCCGGTAATTGCTGCACTGAATATAAAGTCCCGCCAACCCATTCAACAACTGGTACTCTATACCATGGATGGCAAACCCATTAAAAAGATGACAGCTACCGGAAAAAATAACCAGATGTATGTGCGGGATATACAACGCGGCGCTTATATGCTGAACACCATTTTTGAAGATGGAACCAGGACGTCGAAGATGATCATCAAACAATAATCATTTCAATATGAAAAATTGAAAAAGATGTCAACCAAACTAACATATTATAAGGCTTGCATGTCGGCAAAACAACTTTGCATTGCCATATCCCTTATCTTGATTTCCTCCGTAGCCAATGTTGCATACGCCCAGAATCTTTCCAACAAGGGGAAAGATTTCTGGGTGGGCTACGGACACCATCAGTTTATGGAAATGGGACAGAGCAACAGCCAGGAAATGATCCTGTACCTCAGTGCAGAACAGCCGGCTACCGTAACTGTCAGCATTACCGGCACCAGCTGGACGCGTACCTATAGTATTCCCGCTAATACTGTTATCGCTTCTGACCTGATTCCGAAATCAGGTGGTATAGATGCAAGATTGTATTCCCTGCCTCCCTCCTTTGGTGGTACCGGTGGAGAGGGCGTATTCACAGGTAAGTCTATACACATACAGAGTAATGTGCCCATTGTAGCTTATGCACATATTTATGGCAGTGCCTCTTCGGGTGCTACCATGCTGATGCCGGAAGAAACCTGGGGATACTCCTATATCTCCGTCAACAGTATGCAGAACTATGCAGACGACTGTTTCTCCTGGATGTTTGTGATTGCCAATCAGAATAATACCGTGGTAGAAATCACGCCATCGGTATTAACGCGCAATGGACGGCCGGCAGGTGTGCCTTTCACCGTTACGTTGAACCGCGGCGATATCTACCAGCTGGTAGGCGCTTCACTCGGCAGCGGCGTTGGGCGGCAACTCACCGGTACTACTATTAAATCTATCGGTAATCCGGCGGGGCAATGTTATCCCGTAGCGGTATTCTCCGGCAGCAGCCGCACCGCTATCACCTGTAATAACAGTGGCAGCAGCGGAGATAATAATATTCAACAGATCTTCCCTTTCCAGGCATGGGGCAAACGTTATCTCACAGCGCCTACTTCTGAAGATGATGTAGCATCCAGTCTACAATTTAATATCTATAAAGTGGCGGTGAAAGATCCAACCACAGTGGTAAAAAGAAACGGCGTGATCCTGCCAGCCGCCAGCCTGATTGCCAACTCCTACTATGAATTTGTGAGTAATACCGCCGATTATATTGAATCGGATAAACCGGTACTGGTGGCGCAGTTTATGTCTTCATCAGGCGCCTGTGGCAATACCGGTGGTCTCGGTGATCCGGAAATGATATACCTGAGCCCTGTGGAACAGGCCATCAAACGGATTGGATTTTACCGCAACAACCGGGAGTTTATTGAAACCAACTATCTAACAATGATCATACCTACGTTAGGTGTTCCTTCCCTGTTGATAGATGGCAGTCCTTTGTATGACTTCTCTTACCCGCATCCTAACCTCCCCGGCTATACGGTAGTCATTAAGAGATGGGCGGCAGCACCGGCACAATGTATTGTAAAAAGTGACTCTGCCTTTACCGCCGTTACTTATGGCCTTGGAAGCGTAGAAAGCTATGGCTACAATGCTGGTACCCTGATCAACAACCTGAATGCCGTAGGGTCTATTCATAACAGTTACGATACTTCAAAAAGTTCCAATGATTTTACCTGTACCAATACTCCTGTGCAGCTCTCCATTTTAATGGCCTATCAGCCTACCAAAATGGTATGGAAGCTCAGCGCACTCGGCACGGCAGTTACGCCGAATGCCGATGTAACAGATAACGCACCGGTAAGTGCCGGCACCGTATCGATCAATGGTATTACTTACTATAAATATACTTTACCAGGCACCTACCAGTTTAGTGCCATCGGAGAATATGACGTGCCGGTGCTAACCACACATCCAAGTATTGAGAACTGTACGCACACAGAAAAGGTAGGATTCACGGTCAGCGTAAAAGGTAAGCCCCGTGCGGTGATGACCTATACCTACACCGGTTGTACCCTGGATACGGTTTATTTTAAAGGCGACAGCAGTTTAAAAGATCCTTTGATTGATCGCTGGCAATGGGAATTTCCCGGCGCAGTAAAAGATAGTGGCGTAAGAGTAGGTAAAGTATTTCCGGTTGGCAATGCTGCAGTAAAACTCACCGTTATTTCAAGAGATGGCTGCGTAGGAGATACTTCCTTCACCGTAGCAGCAGTAGCGAAACCCGTGGCCACCTTTACCACTGATATGGCCGCCATATGCGAAACAGGTGCATTAAAAATTACGGATCAGTCGACCTATGGAGGTACTGCTCCATTAAAATCCTGGTACTGGAATTTCGGCAACGACTCCGTATTAAATGCGACTACCGGTGCCGTACAAACGATTACTTACAAAGATCACAACTCTTATACCATCAAACATGTGGTAAAAGTAAGTGACCTGTGTATAAGTGATACCGTAACAAAGGTGGTGACCGTATATGCCAAGCCCACTCCACTGTTTGCTTACCCGGGCGATTGTTTGCCTGTAGGTGGCCTGGTACAGTTTACCAGTGGCGCCGTGGTGCCTGATGCACAAACCATCAGCACCCATGCCTGGAACTTCGGAGACGCCAACGCAACAGGCGCCAATCCCAATACTTCTGTACTAAAAGATCCTACGCATAACTATACAAAGTTTGGAACGTATAGTATTAAATATAGTGTGACTACCGATAAAGGCTGTACGAAAGATACAACCGTTACGGCCACGTTTAAACTGAAACCACAACTGGCTTACGCTGCATTAACCGGTGTTTGTGTAAATGTACCTGGCACCATCGCAGTAGGCAAAGCCACTGTACAAAACGGCGTGGCGGGTAAAGGTTTCTACCGTGGCCCGGCAACGGATTCCGCTGGTAACTTCACACCTGCCACCGCCGGCACCGGTACACATACGATCTGGTATGTATTTAATACAGACAGTGGTTGTACCGATTCCATTTCCACTACCATGGTGGTATATCCTAAACCTGCAGCTGCTTTTACCGCAGCAGCCAATCTGTGCCTGGGACAGAATACTGTTTTCACTGACCAATCCACTATTTCAGCTGGTAACATCACCAACTGGAAATGGGACCTGGCTGATGGCACCTTAAAAAACAACACCAACAACAATCCGTTTACCATCACCTATCAGAAAGACAGCAACTACCTCGTGAAGCTGGTGGCCGTGAGTGATCATAACTGTATCAGTGACACCGCCCAAGCTATAGTAGCTGTACATCCTTTACCAGCAACAGATTTCAGTTTGCCGGCTAAAGTATGTATGCCTGATGGCACTGCTGTTTTTGCCAACCTGACCACGGTGAAAGATAAATCAACACTCACCTACCAATGGAACTTTGGCGATGGTGGTACCGGCTCAGCCGCTAAAGATCCCACCTGGCAGTACAAAGCCTTTGGTCCGTTTAACGTGAAACTGATCGCCACCACTGCCAGTGGTTGTAAGGATTCTGCTACGAAAACATTAAGCGCCTTCTTTGGTCAGCCGGTAGCTTCCTTTAAAGTAACACCGGATACCCTTTGCCAGGGCGCCGATAACGTGTTTACTGATCTGAGTACAGATCCTACCAGCACCATTAATAAATGGCAATGGAGTTTTGGTGATGGCACCACTTCCACAGAGCAGCATCCGGTAAAAAAATATACTGCCCCTGGTGAATACAGTGTGCAGTTGCAAGTAGCAAATCAGTCGGGTTGCGGTTCTTCTGCTTATAGCAGCAAGGTAATCGTATACCTGCAACCCATCATCGATGCAGGGCCATCCTTTGTAGTTGCGCAGGGCACCATCATCAGCTTCAAACCAGTTGCCAATGATTCGGTTAACCTGCGCTTCAACTGGGATCCCCCGGCAGACTTCCCGGACCCTACCCTGCTGTCGCCCGTAATACCTGCGATGCACGATGCTACCTATACGCTGACAGCTATCGGCAAACACAGTTGCATGGCGCGTGATGCCATGACCGTAAAAGTATTGAAACCCGTGGCGCCACCCAATGCGTTTTCGCCCAATGGTGATAATATCAACGATACCTGGATCATCACCAACCTGGCTGATTATGCAGAAAGTACCGTGGAAATATTCAACCGGTATGGCGCAAGAGTGTATCGCTCCACCGGCTACAACGTCCCCTGGGATGGCCGGTTCAAAGGGAATCCGCTGCCGATGGCCACGTATTACTATGTCATCCGGCTCAGAGCAGGCATGGCACCCATTACAGGTTATGTAACTATTATCAGGTAAAGTAAATCATTCACATAAAAATATATTGTAAATGAGAACAATCATTGCAACCCTAGTCCTCTCTGCAGCTGCTTTATGTACCGGTACCCGGTTAATGGCACAGACAGATCCGCATTTTTCGCAGTATTACGTATATCCGTCATGGTTAAATCCTGCACTCACAGGCGTATTTGACGGCGACTACCGCGTAGCAGCTATTTACCGCACCCAGTGGGGAAATATCAGTCCCTTTAAAACATACGGGGTAAGCGGGGAAATACCTACTGCAAAGAACATTAACATCGGTGCCAGCGTATTAAATCAAACTGCCGGCGATGGTGGATACAACTATACCACTGCTTACGTAAGCGCTGCCTATACCGGTGTAAAGCTGGATGCTCATCATTATCATCAGCTGAACTTCGGGTTACAGTTGGGTTTTATTCAACGCAAATTTGACCCTTCCAAGCTGACCTACGGTGAGCAATGGAATCCCGTTACCGGTTACAATCCCGGCAATCCTATATCTGATGGGCTTACCCGCAACTCAGCGGCTTCTTTTGATGCCGGTGCTGGTGCCTTGTACTATGATGCTACCCCCGGGAAAAATTTCAATATCTATGGAGGCTTCTCTGTTATGCATCTCACAAAACCACAGGATCAGTTCAGCGCCAAAGGGGATGCCCGGTTTCCAATGCGCTTCAATGTACATGGAGGAGTGAAACTAACGTTGTCGGATAAACTCAGTATTACGCCCAATTTCCTTTACATGCTGCAGGGACCTGCCCAGGAAAAAATGATCGGCGCCTACGGCCAGCTGAATGCTGCTCCGGGTACAGATTTCCTCCTTGGTTTGAACTACCGGTATAAAGATGCGATTACTACCCACGCAGGATTTATTTATAAAAATATGATGCTGGGCGCCAGCTATGATATCAACACTTCTGATCTCAGCAAAATGGCACATGGGTCCAACAGCTTTGAAATATCGCTGACGTTCATTGGCCGCAGATCTGTCAGAACACCGGACGTAGAATTTGTTTGTCCAAGATTGTAATCAACTTTTAAACGCAACAGGTATCTCATGAAAAAAATATTTTTTACCTCCGCAGTGTTGTTATCGGGTATGGTGTCGTATGCACAATTTACGTACAACTACCTGAAAGCTGCAGATCAGTACTATAGTAAGGAAGACTACAACTCCGCCGCTACCTATTACGAAAAGTACCTGGGCTCCCGCACTAAAACCGTGAAGCCGGATACTTACAAGCCTTATGCAGCAGTGTCTGTACCGAAAAATAAAACGGTAAAAGTTAGCAGCGAACAGCAGGCCGTGTACAAACTGGCTGAAAGTTACCGCAACCTGCATAACTATGGCAAGGCAGCCCCTTACTACGAATCTGCCATGGAAATGGATAAAACCAGTTTTCCGCTGGCTGCCTACTATTATGCTGTTTCCCTGCGGGCACTGGCTAAATATGAAGACGCCGCACAAGCCTTCCGCAATTTCCTGAATAACTATACCAGCAATGATAAATTCTCAGAAGCGGCGAAAAGAGAATTGCAAAACCTGGAATTTATTACGGCACAGTTAAATAAAAAAGACCTATCGGAGTATAAGGTAAGTAAAGCACCGGCAGCGCTAAATACCACCGGCGCCAGCTATGCACCGGTGTGGAACAGCGGCAGCAATCTCATATTTACATCTACCAGGCCGGATAGCTCTTTCCAGAAAAATCATACTTACATCAACCGTTTATATACGGGCGATTATGAAGCGGGACAAATATCCAATATCCGGCTGCTGAAGCTGAATCAGCCGGAAGGACTGCATCAGGGGGCCGCTTGTTTATCGCCGGATGGACAATTATTATTCCTTACCCGCTGGCATATAGATCACGGCAAAAAAACTTCTGCTATTTATATTGCCCGCAAAAACGGCGATGGCTGGAATGAGCCGGTATTAATGGATGCCCTGGTAAACACTGCAGGAAATAATACCCAGCAACCTTATCTTCTGGGAGATGGCAAAACATTATTGTATGCCAGTGACAGAGCCGATGGATACGGTGGTTTCGACTTATGGTATGCAACGCTCGATGAAACCGGTAAGCCATTACAGGCGGCCAATCTGGGTAACGTTATTAATACTCCCGGCAACGAGCAATCACCGTTTTATCATGCAGCCACCGGCACACTAATATTCTCTGCCGATAACCGTATCGGCATGGGAGGCTATGACTTTTTTTCCAGCAAAGGAAACATTGGCAGCTGGAAAGCCCCGGTGAATATGGGATACCCGGTAAACTCCGTAAAAGATGATATCTATTTCGCCAGCAGAAGCAATAATAAAAACCTGTTGGATGAAGTATTGCTGGGAACAGACCGTGCAGCAGCCTGTTGCCTGGAACTATTTTTTGTGCATAAAAACCGTCCGTTAAAACAACTCAGCGGCATTGTTATCTCCTGCGACAACCAGACCCCGCTGGCCGGCGCCGCTATCAATATTATTGATACGGTCAACAATAAGGTCATATTCACGCAGCAAACCAACACTGATGGCAGCTATGCTTTTACAGTAGAAGATTATTTGCCGTTAAAAGCAATAGCTAACGCCAATGGATATACGACCAATTCACAACAAATCACTGTTCCCCTGAATGAAGATACCGCAGCTATCACCGCGCCGGTATTATGCCTTACCAAAATCGTCACACCGGAAGCGCCGGTAGTACTGGAGAACGTGTATTACGATTTCAACAAGGCTACGTTGCAGGAAGCTTCTTTTGCATCACTCGACAAACTGGCGGACCTGCTGGCTGCTAATCCGTCCATGCACATAGAACTCAGCGCACATACCGATAGTAAAGGTAAAGCAGCATTTAACCAACGACTGTCTGAAGCCCGTGCAAAAAGTTGCGTCGAGTATCTCGTGAGCAAAGGCATTGAATCATCCAGACTTACTTATATCGGTTATGGCGCTACACAACCAGTAGCTCCCAATACGCTGGAAGATGGCAGTGATAATCCGGAAGGAAGACAAAAGAACAGGAGAACGGCATTTACCATTATTAAAAAGTAACAGCCCGGCTGTTTAATCCAAAATCGCTGATCCATGAAAAACATTGTGCTCACAGGTTTGCTTGTTTTGCTGGTGCATTTTACCCATGCACAGCAACAGCCACATTACACGCAGTATATCATGAATCCTTTTATTATCAATCCGGCGTTGGCAGGTATTGAAAATTACTGGGACCTGCGCCTGAGTCACCGGCATCAGTGGGTAGGTATGAAAGGAGCACCGGTCACTACGTACCTGACCCTGCAGGGGCCACTGCGTAAATCGGATTACAATACCGCCTCTCCTACCGGTTTTGATCCGGAAGGAAACAATCCAAGAGGTAAAGCGTACTGGCAGGATTATACCACTCCGCCCCCACATCCGGGTGTAGGGCTCACGATCCTGAACGACAGAACCGGTCCGCTGAATCGTTTCTCTGTTACGGGTGCATATGCACATCATATTAACCTGTCGCCCAGAACCAGCATCAGTGCAGGCATAGGTATAGGTATGCAACAGGTGAGTCTCGATGCCAGCAAAGTATCATTCTTTGATCCCTCCGATCCCGTGTTGGGCAGTAGCTCCGGCGTATTGAACAAATGGAAACCGGAAGTAAATGCAGGATTGTGGCTGTACTCAGCCGATTTTTTTGCAGGCTTATCAGCCCAGAATATTATACCGCAGCAAATCGGATTTGATAACGGTAAACTGGTTGGCGACTCTGTATACAGTGGTAAACTGGTGCCGCATTTATTCTTTACTACAGGCTATCGTTTATGGATAAACGATGACCTGAATGTAATGCCATCAGTGATGCTGAAAATGATTACCGCCATGCCACTAAGCGTAGATGTGAATGCCAGGTTCATGTATCGCGACCGGCTCTGGCTGGGTGCTTCCTATCGGCTGCACGACGGCGTAGCGGCCATGTTTGGGCTGAATATCAGTTCACAGTTTAACATCGGTTACTCCTACGACTATACGGCATCATCTTTAAATACGGTGAGCAAAGGATCACATGAAATCATGATTGGTTTTCTGCTGGGCAACAAGTATGGAGATACCTGCCCACGTAACGTCTGGTAGTATTTTTTAATTGATTCATTCTTTCATTAATAAATAAAAACAAAACAATTGTCATTATGAAACAGGTTACACGTTTTATGCCCTATGCATTGATCACTGCTGTTGTACTATTTTTTGCTGCCTGCTCCAAAGACGGCGCCACTGGCCCTGCAGGCCCAGCGGGTCCTGCCGGCCCTGGGGGTATACCGGGTGCCACTGGTCCTAAGGGCGATTCAGGTGCCGCTGGTAGCGCGAACGTTATCTATTCCACCTGGCAGGATGTAAAATTTGCACCGGCAGATACCATCTTTAATCAGAATGGTACTATCAACACCATCATTTACGGTGCTACGCTGACCGCTGCAAAATTAAATGCTGCTTTGCTCGCCAATGCGTCTATCAATGTATACATCAATCTCGGTACTGCTGCCACTCCTTTCGTACAGGCATTACCGTATGTAGATGAATATGGTTACCTGGTGAGGTTTGTAGCCTACCTGGGTAAAATTGATCTGATCGGCAATGCTCCTATCAGTACCACTACTGACAAACGTTACCAATACAGATATGTAATTATTCCAGGCGGTGTTACCGCCAGAAGTGCTGCCGGCATTGACTGGAATGACTACAACCAGGTAAAAAAATATTTAAACTTAAAGGACTAGGTTGGCTATACCAGCCACCAATATGTGTCAGGGCTGCCCTATTCAGGGTGGCCCCATTTCAAAAAACATTCATTGACCAACAATACACGATCACGCGCATGAACCCATATAGCAACCTGACGGATCAGGAATTAATCCGCCTCTATATTTCAGGAAATAACCCGGCCTTTACCACCCTGGTACATCGCCATAAAAACAGGATCTTTACCACCATCGTTCTATTGGTAAGAGATAGAAACCTGGCAGAAGATATTTTCCAGGAAGTGTTTATCAAAATTGTGAATGCACTGAAATCCGGCCACTATGTGGATAACAGCCGTTTCCTTGCCTGGGCAGTAAGAATAGCCCACAACGCCTGTATCAGTCATTTCAGAAAAGCACATACCATGGTCATCTCCTACAATGATGCACTGGGCGATAGCATGGAGTTGTCTGAACACAGCCAGGAACATCTTATTATCAAAGCAGAAGTGAGTGAGGAAATCAACAGGATGCTCGATCGTTTGCCCGGCTTACAACGCGAAGCATTGATACTCCGGTATTATGCTGACCTGAGTTATAAAGAAATGGCGCAAACCATTGGTATCAGCATTAATACTGCATTGGGAAGAGTAAGATATGCACTGATGAATTTAAGGAAACAGGAAGGTGTGGAGAGCCTGGTATCCGTGTAGCCCGGTAAAGTAACCGACCCGGATCTGCATCCAGGCCGGCCACCTGCTATTGAACTTTTACAGAAGATACCTGGTCATTGGCACTTGGACTCAGGGTAAGGAAACTAGGTGTATCACTGGTGCTTGTCCAGGAGGTACCCGTAAAATTATCCCCCGCATACATGATCACGGTCCGGCCGGAAGGCACCTTAACAGAAGAAGCCCAGTCGTTGGTGATGCCAAGTGCTGTCAGCTGCGCCGTTGTATAGTTACCCACTGCCAGCGGCTGACCGGCAGCACCACCATAATTAATGTCCGCATAAAAAACAATGCCGCTGCTCCCACCGCTGTTTACATGCGGTGTAGGATGCGACCATACCAGTCCGGTTTGTCCCTTTATCATTTTAGCACCATCGCTGGTGAGACGGAGATAGAAGTCTGCTGAAACAGCTACGCCATCTGCATCCAGCGATAGAAAATACTGATTCGTTGGTTTCATGGACGCGTTTTCTGCAGCTTTGGCAATGGCCGTGGCTTCATCATATTCATCAAACATACCCACATATACGCTGGGCACACCCGCATTACGGATATTGGCAAACTGCTGCCACATAAAATCACCGTGTAATCTTGGTATTAAGTTCTGCGCACCACCTTTCCAGTTAGACCATGCAAAGCCGGGGAAGGCTTCTGCCTGGTAATCGATGTTATGGGAATTGCAATAGGCAAAATCAGCAGCTACTACGCTGGCATAATTATTAGCCCCTGTAATGTTTGAAAACGTGCCGGTAGCCCAGGGCATAATCATATTACTGGCATCGAAAGCCGGCAGATTGGCGGTTTGTGTGCGCCAGTCTCTCGGACCACCCACAATTACATAACAGCCCTGGTTCTTGAAATAGTTAATGACATCCAGCCAGGAAGTAGCATTGCCCGGCCGGTTGCTGACACCTACTCCCCAGATACAGATCACCGGTTTACCATTCTGTTTGGCATAGGCAGAAGATGCCGTCAGCTGCAGCGTGTTTACGATCACGTTAGTCCAGTCCGTTTTTATTTCCGTCTGGAAATTTGTCCAGCCGGAGATGTCATACATCACGTAAAACTTCCTGTTGTACGTTTGCGCGGCGTCCCTTACTCTTTGTGCAATGCCATCTTTCTGCGCATCACTTTTCCCAAAACGCTGCATGGCAGCACAGTCAATTCCATACTCCTGCATCCAGCGGAAATGGGTGTTCACCGTTTGCGGTGTCCAGGAAGAAAACAGGTTGGCCGGCTGCCCGTTGCCCAGATTAGCATAACCCGTAGCAAAGGTGGTAGTGTACTCTCTTGTATCCGGCCACAGCTCAAAGGTCTGATTGCCGGGAGAAGGTGCATTGCCGCCAGGACTGCTGCCCCAGTGTACCCAGCTATTGCGTGGAGAGCCATCATTTTTGCAGGCAAACCAGCCCTGGTAACCTACCACCAGCTTACCCACCACATCGCCGGCAGGAGACACCGGAAAAGCTGCTGCGCTCACATTGGCAACAGCCCCGTCTTTCGCCGTATCTACTTCCGGCGTCATCTTTTTTGTGCAACTCATAACAATGGGGAGCAACAGCCCATAACAGCTCACGAGGTTAAAGCTCCGGAAAATAATCTGCCACCTGGAACGGGCAACAACAGAGCTATCATTTTTTGATAGTGCTTTCATAAAAACGTGGTTTGAGATGGTTAAAAAAAGAGCAGTTCATTCGGGTCGGGAATGAATGATGCTACTGGATACGTACAGAAGATATTTTATCGTTTGCGTTGGGCGACAAAGTGGTAAAATCCGGTGTGTCGGCGGTTCGGGTCCAGGAGGCGCCGCTGAAGTTATCATCTCCATAAAGTATTACCGTGCGCCCTGCAGGCACCTTTATGGAGGAAGCCCAGTCGTTGGGCACACCCACTGCCGCCAACTGCGATAGGGTATAGTTACCTGGCTGCAACGGCTGACTGGCAGCACCACCATAGTTGGTATTTTGGTAGAAGACAACACCGCTGGCAGTTCCTCCGCTCAGGTAAGGTGCCAGGATGGGTTTTATCAGGTTAGCTGCTTTGATGTTACCACTTACACTGGGATGCAGACCATCGGTATAGTCAGCAGTAGTGAGCCAGCCGTTGGTATCCACATAGTGTAATTTATTATCCCCCCCTGCTATCCTTGCGTTTACAGCAGCTACGGTAGGCGCGGTTTTTACGCCTATAAATGTTCTCAACACAAAGATTTCGGCTTGAGGAAATTTACTACGCACATTAGTCAGAAAAGAAATATAGGTCGTTTGAAATTGCGCATCTGGCACCTGCTTATTGTTATCGTTGGTACCGAGATTAATTACAATGATCTTTGGCGTATACCGTGTAAAGTCCCAATCAGGAGAATTGGCATACGATGAATTCTGCAGTTTAAAATATTGTACCTCCATACTTCCCTGCATAGCAAAACCACTTACCAGCGTAATACCCGGATAGGCGATCTGTGTATGCTCTGTACCCAACAGTTCCGCACATACCCACGGATACCCGGATACATTTGCCTGCGCATCCGTGTAGCCGGCAGTGATAGAGTCTCCGATCCATTCAATCAGGTTGGTGGCCACTGCCGGTGCGCTGGTAGTAGCACCTGGGTCGAGTACAAATCCCTGGAAGCTGAACAGATAGTTATAGTCTTTCCCCTGCGCCACGCTGACAGTATGTGTTCCGGCCGGCAACGGTGTGGGTGTAAGATTGATGGTACCACTGGCATTGAGGTAACTTACCCAGGGACCGTTATCAATCTTTGCAAAATAATTGGTGGCATTCCCTACTTTAATTTTCACCGTGGTACCGGTAAATTTCATCCGGAGGTAACCACCTCCCCAGTAATTCATATACTGACTGGTATTACTGAAATCCCAGCGACCAAAATACCGGATATTGGGATCGCCCAATTCTCCGGGCAACGCCGCAATGGCGGCATTTGCTTTTACACTCACTGCATCGGCAGCAGAACGGGGTGATGATTCTTTTAAATACGATTTGCTACAGGCCCCCGACAGACAGGCCGTGAGCAATAGTACAAACAGATAGATGCTCGTTTTCATATACGCGGAATTTGGTGAACGGTTTATTAAAAGCAAAGAAAGACGGGCACGATTAACAAATAGCTTAACAGATCCGTTAACATCCCGGCTAACATCCTTTTTTCTTCAAAAAAGCCCTGTAATATCTTAATGGTTTGGTAACATTGCCCGATTACATTTGCAGAGATATATCAACACATGAACGCGAACTTCGGGGAGGATATGGAATTGTTGCAGGGTATCCGTCAAAATGATGCCGGAGCTTTCAGGCTGCTATTTGACCGGTACTGGCAGCTGCTATTTCAGCTCGCCGCCCGTAAAACAGCCGATGCGCAGGACGCGGAAGATATCGTACAGGAACTTTTTATAGAATTATGGCGCAAAAAGGAACCATTGGTACTGAGTGTAAGCCTTCAAAGCTACCTGGTATCCTGTGTCTACCTGAAAATATTTCAATACTTCAGGAAAAAAGGGTTCCAGGAAAAACACTATGAAGACTTTGCCCGTTATGAGGCACAGATCAAAGGGGCACCGGAAGCAGCAGATCTCCCCCATGCTTCTTTTGAAACAGAATATGGCAAACTGCAGGATATTATTACGCAGACCATCGCCATGATGCCACCGCAAATGCAAACTGTATTTTCCCTGAAGCATTACCGCGGCATGACAACCAATGACATTGCGACCGAATTGAATATTTCCCCGGAATCGGTAAAAACGCACCTGAAGCTCGGCATGATCCGCCTGCGTAAAGCCGGAGAACAATACCCTGCCGGCATCATCCTGTTGCCTGCTTTTTTAACCATCCTGGAGAGTTCATATTAAGTTAACATAGAAAGCTTCCCCCATTATTCCGGTTTGCGCAATTACTACCTGTATGGCGCAACATAAAAAACGATTAGACCTGCTGCTGCATAAATTCCTGCACCGGCGCAGTAGTCCAAAGGAAACATCTTTACTATGGCAATGGCTCTGGCAACTGGATATCCCGGAAGAGCATATCGCAACAGGGCAACAAGAGCGCCTCTGGCAAGCCATTTCCCGGGAAACAATCTCGGCGGCGCCTAAACAAACGCACCGGTACCGTCGGCCTCTTTTAGCCGTAGCCGCCCTGCTGCTTTGCCTGATAGCCATCGGCTGGCTGCTGCTAAAACCAACCACCCAACCCATCCAACAATATGTGGTAAACAGTGACGACCAGCATATGAAGTCTATCGGTTTACCCGATGGTAGTACCGTCATACTCAACCGCTCTTCTACCCTCACCTGGTCTTCTGACTATAATCATAAAGTACGGCAGGTAATACTTACGGGAGAAGGATACTTTAAAGTCGCCACCGATGATAAGCGACCTTTTATCGTGCAGTCAGCCGGGCTGGAAACCCACGTACTCGGCACGGCATTTAACATTGAAGCGCACAAAGGCGCCGCACAAATACGGGTAGCACTCACGGCAGGCAAAATAGCGGTGTATCCGGCAGGTAGGCCGGAGCAGCAAAGTCTGCTGGAACCAGGACAGCTACTGCGTTATGAGCCAGCCACCGGCAAATTATCTACCAGCACCTTTACCAATGATGTAGTCTGCTGGACCACCGGCGGGCTTTCTTTTAACGGCATCCCACTATCGGAAGCACTTCAGCAACTGGAAACACATTATCATATCCGGATACAGTATCACCCACAGCAGCTCGCACATAAAACGGTGACCGCTTCTATGGGAAAAACCAGCTGGCAGAAAGCATTGTCGGCCATCCTGTTTCCGCACGATTTAAAGTATAAAGTAAAAGACAGCATCGTCATTATCCAATAAGCGCAAAAAAAGGAGGTGCGACCAACACCCCCTTTTGTAATACCTGCATTTAAAAAAACACAAGTACCAGTATGAACTACAATTTTACCCAAAAAAGGGGGAAGTACAAAAGTCACAAAAAACAGGGCCGGTTATTTTATTGTTTCCTGCTCACTTTAACATTGCTCCAGCTATCCGCAAGAGCACAACTTAATCAGTTAACAGAAAAAATAACCATTCACCTGCAGGCCACTACCGGCTTAAAGGTCATTGAGGCACTCGACAAACAAAGCAGTTACGGATTCACTTTCGCTGCAGAACAATTAAATGCAGTGACCATTTCCGCCTTTCATGCCGCCAATATTACGCTGGGAGAAGCGTTGCATCAGCTGCAGCAACAATATGGACTGCAGTTTTCCCTGCAGGATAAAAACATATCTGTAAAAGCAGGACGGACGGCAGCAGGCAAACAACAACAGGGAAAAGTAACGGGCAGGATCCTGGATGATGAAAATGGCAAACCTGTTATTGGTGCTACTATCCGGATCGCCGACAAAGGAGCAGTTACCGATGCTGATGGCGCCTTCACCATATTACTTTCGCCGGGCAAATATGAAGCCATGATCAGCTCTATCGGGTATGGCACCAAAGCCATCACCGATGTTGACGTAAAAGATAATCCGCCTTTTATACTCAATGCCTCACTTAAAAGAAGCAAAGGACAATTGCAAAGCGTGGTAGTTACCGCCAATGCCCGCAAAGAAAGCGTGAACGCCCTCCTGCTGCAGCAAAAGAAAGCAGCAGAAATTACGAACGGCATCAGTGCAGAAGAAATTTCCCGTACCCCGGATAAAAATATCGGCGAAAGCTTAAAGCGTATCAGTGGGGTAAGCACCAACGAAAATAAATACGTAGTTGTACGCGGTATCGGAGAACGCTACAACACCGCTATGCTCGATGGCATTACGCTACCCAGCACAGAAGCACAAACCAGGAATTTTTCCTTCGACCTCATTCCCTCCAACCTGGTGGATAATGTAGTGGTGAGTAAAACCATCACACCGGATATGAATGCCAGCTTTGGTGGTGGCCTGATCCAAATCAACACCAAAGATATTCCTGCCTCCAATTTCACTTCCATTAGTGTGGGTACCTCCTACAATGATCAAACCACCGGAAAGGATTTTTATAGCCGGCCCAGAGGGAAATATGATTTCCTGGCATTCGATGATGGCCACAGAGGACACTATCCTGCCAACCTGCGACCAACAGAAGAAATATATTACGAGGCACATAAATTACCATTTGATATTTTCGAGCAAAGCCGACAGTTTAAGAACAACGACAATTTCAACACCTATCGTTACAAAGCGATGCCCTCGCAGAATTATCAGTTTACGATCGGCAGGGCGATAAAGCTGGATACCACCGGGCACAATAAACTGGGATATACCGGTTCCCTCAGCTATCGCAATACACAAACAACTACAGAACACCAGGACCTGCGACGCGGCTCCTGGCTGGCTACCGACAGCAGTGTAAATAATTATGGCGCCACTTATAGTTTTGTGACAACCATTGGTGCGCTATTAAATGTTGGCTGGCAAACAGGCAACAACCGTTTTAGTTTCCGTAACACCTATACCCGGATGTTCGATAACGCACTGGTAAGAACCTTTGGTTATGATAGAGATAATGGCAGACCATATAAGGATGATCCTCCAATACTACGGGAAACAGATGATCCCACCTTCCTTGATCTGCTACAGAATAAACTGAGTGGGCAACACCTTGCAGGAAAAGTGAAAATAGAGTGGAACCTCGCCAGAACCGCCATACACCGGAATGAAAAAGATGTGATCTACACGGCAGCCGGACCTGAAAAAGTAGGGGATACCTACATTTATGTTTACGGTCCGGGCAGTAGCACTGAACCTAAAGAACTACCAATATCCCGGTCGTATTTCCGGAATAATGAAACACATTACAACTGGGCTGCCAGCGCCTCCATCCCTTTTCGTGTAGGCAGTATTTTCAGCACCGTCAAAACAGGATATGCCGGGAACTCAAAAAAGAGCCGGTTTCGCTGGCAAATAGCACCGCTTGCGGCCACCACCAAATTTGCGGACAGCCTGCACTACCTGCCTGTTGGTGAATGGGGCAATCATATGTACGACTCCACCGGTTTTCTGTATGCATTCACTCCCTATGGTCTGGACTACTACGAAGGTAAAAGTGAATCCCACGCAGGCTTTGTGATGTTTGATCACCAATTACTCAGCAACCTGCGACTGGTATGGGGCCTGCGTGCAGAATATTACGCATATACGGAGCTCAACAACCCCACCAATACCAAGTTAAGTTTTTATGTGCCAAAAGATGATCCGAAATGGCAATGGATGCCATCGGCCAATCTTACCTGGAGCGTTACCCAACAGATCAATCTCCGGGCTTCCTGGAGCAATACCACCGTACGCCCGGAACTGATGGACAACGGCCGGTTTAACCGCTATAGTCCTTACTACGATGGACAACTGATGACAGGAGGTATTACCTCCACCCGCATTGCCAGCTACGATTTTAAAGCAGAATGGTATCCCGGCGCCGGAGAAGTACTCTCCGCAGGTGTTTTCCATAAATATTTTGATAAACCGGTGGAATTGGTCATCAATGCTAATTCCGGCAATCCTGCCTATGTATTGCAAAACTCAGAATGGGCCAAAGTGTATGGACTCGAATTTGAAGCCAGGAAAAACCTGGGCTTCATTGCACCGGCAGTATGGCTGGAAAACATTACCTTATTCGGTAACCTCACGTTACAAAAATCTACCGTACAAAGTCAATACTCTATGACGGATCCTGATACCAAAAAAGAAATCACTTATATATATAGTAGCAAGCGGGAATTATACGGACAGGTACCTTTTCTGTTAAATGCCGGTATCACGTATAGCGGTAAGCATGTGGGGGTTAATATCGCCTATAATAAAGCCGGTTATAAAACCAACCTGGTATCCGACGATCCTCAATTAATGGAACGTGAAATGCCCCGGGAGCAACTGGATGCACAGATCAGCTACAGAATGCTGCATGACAAACTGCAATTAAAATTCAACATGGGTAATTTATTAAATGGTCCGTTCCAGTTCTATAAAAACCTGCACTGGAGACAAAAAGCCGACTTCGTGGCACCCGATCACCGGTATGAATGGAGCGATCGGTTTGAATGGTTGCCTGGATACAGCGAAAAATATGAAGCAGGCGATACCCGTACCTTCACCCGCTTCATGGGTCGTACCTATAGCTTATCTGTTTCCTATAATTTCTAAATAAAAAAATAAAATCATGAAACGCATCTGCAGATCATTTATATACATGTTCACCATTGCTTCTTTTCTTACCGCCTGCAACAAAAAAGAGCTAGCCATCCCCCCGGTATCCGTGGTAAAAATGATGCTTCAAGGCTATAATGCTGATGATACGCTGGAAGTAGTAAAAGGTAATGAAGTACTGACTATATTGAAAGCCAACAGTACATTTCAATCCATCGCCCTGGTAGTCATCCGGAACGATAAAGAACAAATTGGCCTGCGTAAAAAAAGAACAAAGGAAATTATCAGCACGATTGACGTAAACAGGACGCCTTTCGAACAAAAGAAAAAAATATTTTTCGATGGCAAAACCATTACCGATAAGATGGAAGTGACGCCTGTCACCAACCCGGAAAATATAGGCTTCCGCCTGTGGTTCACCACTGATTTCCCTTATTTCTACGGCGGTCCGGTAGATTTTGCTATTTCGAAATTGACCTATGATAATATTACTTATGACTTCTCTTTTACACCAGTAAAAACAATAAAAAACGTTGGCAACACCTTCAGTGAGTTTATAGAATTACCCCCGCTCACCAGCACTGAGCAGGAAACAAGTTTGTATATAGTAAGAATATTCAAAGCCGGCACTACGGAACTGCCTTATAAAGAAGGGGTGGACCTGTCTGCCGTACCGGAGCCTCAATTTTACTATTGTCCCATTGATGGGCTGAAAGCAGGGCAGAGCGCCTTATTCAAGGTGAGTCCGTACTATTCGGAAAAGCAATTGGGCGAAAGCTTCGCGCTGGAAGATATTGCTTACTTCTTTCGTTAAATTTATTTATCCTTATAAAAACCGGAAGCCGTTTCTATTTGGAAACGGCTTCTTTATTTTTATTAACCAGGAGCCAAAGGAAGGGTACGTTATGCCTTGATAATAACGGTGTGACGCAGCAGTATCCGGGCATATTATCAATCTTACCATTAACTAGAAAAAAATTAGCATAATTAAAGATCTTTCTTAAAAAAAAAGATATATCTTAGACATACAACCAGTGTAAACCCGACTATGTGTAACCCGATATAAGAAGAGAGCTTCAGATAAACCCGAAGAATTATTTACGATAGACACAATGAAAAAACAATAATTCCAGTGAACATATAATCATTAAATTATGACCTGTAAAACCGCTACCTGTTTGCGTAAAAGAGCATGTTGTAAAGCCAGCTCAGGAGTTTTCAGAAATCAATAAAATTGTGAGCACGTCGAGGAATCTGAAAAACAGCCTTGTAATTCTTAAACCCTTACTCTTATGTTTAACCAGTCAATAAATCAACTAATATGTCATAGGTGATTTCTTCCTGATTTTTATTAGCGCTTTATACACCTACCCCTGGGGTAGTTGAGGGTATTCTTTTTCCATATTTATTGCATGTCACACTGCAACTAACTATAGTGGATACGGTCTTTCTATGCGCTATACTTTCACCGTGGGGTACCCCTCATCGGATCGGGAAGCTATTGTCTACACGCGATAAAATCTTTTTTTCTTTTTCTTAATCATTTAAAACTTCACGTATGTTGAAACAAAAAAATGCCCTGAAAAAAATCAGCATGGCAACAGCTGTTACTGCAATGGCAGTAGGTCTGGTATCTTCTTTCTCTTTTGAATCACAAGCTATTGCTACCACCGCCAAAAAACCGGGTGCAATTGTAGTGGGTATTCCTCCTGCATGTGATTGCACAGCGCCTGCAAGCACTTGCTATTGCATCAGCTAACTATGATGAAGGAATGCTTCCCATAATACCGGGAAGCATTCCTCATTTTAAGAACGCCCACCTCAGCATGAATAATATATTATAAAATGAAAGGGAACTTGCTTAGAAATCTTTTTTTTACATTAACGATCACTGGTTCAATCTTCTCCTGCAAGAGCGGCTGGGATACAAAACAAGGTGCTGTTGACGGCACTGGAACAGATACAAAATCTGCACTTAATATAGTGGACTCCTTTGTATTAAAAGATAAAGTAACCGGCTTCAATGAATATATCCCCGTAGCGCTGTCAGACAATAAACAGCAACTATTAATTATGCCGGCAAGAGGGTCTAAAACAGTGATTGTATATGACCTGGTTTCCCGTTCTGTTTCAAACAAAATTGACTTTTCCCAATACCTGAATCCTTTAGATAGTAAAGAAGGTCTGTATAATGTGGCCTTATTTCACGACAACATCTACGTTACATATAGAAATGAAATACTTGTATACAATCTCGACAATAAGAAGCTGATAAACAGATTTTTCTGTGGAAAGATTTCGGGGGTTTATTCAGCTTATAACAAAGCTGGTATGGTTTACACAGATGGGCCCGATACCGCTATGCTATCTCAGCTTTTTTCCAAAAACAAACCTGCCTACAACTCAGAAACAGATGCAGTTGCCGAATTATCTCCCTTATCGCTGTATTTATTTCATGATAAGAAATATGCCACCTGCAAGTTGCCCGATATATCCTGCTTCTCGCGTAAAAATATGGGGCAATCATCTGTATACTTTGATTATGACAGAAAAAAGAATACAGGTATAATGGCGGTTTCTCCTGATACCCTGCTGTACTTTTTTTCATTGAAAAATCACGCCATATCGAGGGATTCCGTCTGGAGTCTCCGGCATCTCTTTAATACTACAGTGAATGGATTAGACCGCAGCAACAAAGTAAAAGATATCATCGCATTAACCAGCTACAATCCACAGATAACAGGCATGCAGATGACAAATCAGGGAATTTTCCTCTCCTATGCCCGGGGCCTCGATTCCATGCAGTATAACAAACTATACGATTATACCGTAAGTACGGTGGATAGAGGAAAGTTATTTGCAGGATACCGGAAATGTTACCTGATGGTAATTGACAACAATATGAACTGCCGCGGGTCAATGCCATTGCAGGAGGAAATAGAGGGGGTTTCGTTGCCGTTGGATGATACGAAGTTTATTTGCAAGCCCAAAGCCTCCGCTTACTTTAACCAGGATTCTATAAAATTTTACATCGTAAAATATGAGAGATAAACTATTTTTCGTGACTTCATTCGTCATGCTTCTGGCCAGCATTGGATACTTTTTCCACAAGAAATCAGTCAGCGAAAGAATAAAAGCAGCCTCCTTTAACCCGGTTATTTTTTCTTCCAGAGAATATAACCTCGGCTCTGTAAAAAGCGATTCATTGTATCCGGTAAATTTCTTTTTTAAAGGTGATGAGCGAATGCAAACATCCCGGACAATCAACTTTGAGCCATCATGTGGTTGCACATTATTAACCGGCAACAAAACAAAGTTATTGCAAAGGAATGTGGCAGATACACTAAAAGTAATTTTAAATACCCAGGGCAAAAAAGGCGCATTTATAGTGGAAATTGCGGTAAGAGACACTGCATCCAATATAATAGATAACTTAAAAATTCTCGGGAATGCGAATTAGCCTATTGGTAATTTTTTTGATGCTGGTCAGCAAGGTCGATTATGCCCAGATAGTTGTAAAAGGAAGAGTTGTTGACAGCAATAAAAAACCGATAGCAGGTTGTAACATCTGCGCCAGGACAGCTGGTGCTGACACATTGTGGAATTGCCATATCACTGATTCATCCGGATACTATACGTTTCGGCTAAACGCAACCAAAGAAGACCTTATTACTTTAAAAGCAACACATCTTTCGGCAGAAGCATATGTGAAAACAATGCCAATTCCTGTAAACGAAAATATTGAAGACATTATTTTAAGTCCTAAATCCACCTATTTGAATACCGTTACCGTAAACGCAGTCACGAAATCAAGCATCAGAAAAGTGGGCGACCTGCTGGAATTCATACCGGGCAAATCCCTCCTGGCGCCACAACTCAAAGCCGCCAGCATTATCCGCTCTATACCAGAGGTATATGTACAGGACGATAACATCTCCGTCAGAGGCAACGCTATCCGTTATCTTTATCTGCATGCTTCAGATACGTCTGCCGGCATTCCGATAGACAAAGCAAAATTATTACGGTTACCAGCCAAAAATATTGGACGGGTAACCATTCAATACAACTCCTCTGAAATGCATGTATTCCTCAGGTCCAGAAGTACACCAGGCTATATTATTGCAGCAGATGGAAGCGTAACAATCGGAAAAATGATGTTTGGCTCTATCAACCCCTCCTTTAAATTACAAAGCAACCACTCCAGCTTACAGATCTATACAGAAGCAGGAACAGACAACCGTAAACCCGACACGGAGAGTAGCTTCTATTCTAAACGGGACGAAGTTGCTGAGAAATTCGACAACAATGCCAGGTATAAATCCGAAAAAAAATATGCGGGATCTTATGCCTTATTTGAGCAGTCACTTTCCGGTACCACCACCATTGGCATTCAGCAGGAATTAAAGATGGAACATAATACCAATTCAGGTACTTCAACATCTTCCGGCACCCATGAACAGATCAATAGTAGCAGCTTTGACAAAAGCAGGCTATTCCTTATCACACACAATCTCTACCTGGCTAAATCAATTGACTCCGGTAAACTGAATATAGATGTAAATGGTGGATTCACCTCCACCAATAGCACACTCAACAACACCAATCGTTACTCCTTTAATAATACTTCAGGAAACCAGTTAACAGATCAGGATAACAATTCTGCTTTTTATTTTGGTAAAATTGAAATCACCAACAGTAAGATAAAAAACCGGGTAATAACATTCCGGGCAGAATACAATCATTTATCAAACCCCGTAGGTACCCAGTATGCCTACCATCTACCTGGTATCGTCGCTATTGACTCCGCCTTTAACAACCGTATTATTCAGTCACAATTCAGAAGCTATCTCTCCCTGAATAATACTTTCCGCAATGGAAATATCCTGAACGCTTCGGTTGAAATAGTAAACTATAACTATAAAAACAACGACGATAATGGATATAGCCCAAATGCCTTCAATGCTACCAAAGTATTGCCTGCCATCACTTATTCCATTGCCACAAAAAGCCATCATTATGTGACGTTATTCTATAACAAAACTTTCCGTCCGCCATATGCCGGTTCGTTTGCATTTGCCAGCGATTCAAAAGACGGACTATCGGATAAAGTCAGCAATGCTGCGATAATGCCTTATTCCCCGCATCAACTGGGAATTTCCTATCCCGTCCTAAAGGATCTGACTACAAGTTTATACTGGACTCATACGAATGATAAGATTATGCATTATACGTTGTTTGATTCCGCGTACAACTTCGTTGGTGACCGCCTTATTAATTTAAAAACTGCCAATGAGATTTCATTAAGCGCATCCTACAATAAATCTTTCGGAGAAAGTATTTATACTGCTATCAATGCAGTAATGCAGTACCAGCACTGGAACAACAATGGCGGCAGCTACCCCTTCGATATCTCTTTTTTCTCAGAAGTTATTAACGGCGGTGTTTATTATACAAACACCGGGGGATGGTCCCTGAGTTCTGAGTTTTATTTTATCAGCGGGCAAAAGTTAACCGATGTTGTCCGCCTTCGGCCATATGGGCAACTGGAACTTGGGTTTTCTATGCCCGTACACAAAAGTATCAGCCTGTCTCTCAACTGGAGTGATGTACTATATACCAATAAATTTTCTCTTAAATCGGAAAGGAACGTTTTCAGATCCTATTCTGTTAACGATGTGATGAACATCCGCGCAGGTGTATCTTTTAATTTTGACAGGAAGTATGCGGATAGAAAAGTAAAGGGAAAATCAGCCTTGGAAGATGCCCGTAAATTTATTATCAACAAAAATTAAGCAGCAACATACTTACCATCTGCTGCCGATTGAATTTATTACCAGCATAATTATCGTACCATGAAAATTGATATCGATCTGGACCTTGCCTGCCGCCATCGCTTTATTAATTATCTTGTCCTGAATACGAGCTTCAGCGACACCATTGGTTTATTGGATGGTAAGTCTGCCGCCATATTATACCTGTATCTGAACAGGTCGAAGTTTGAAGCGGACTGGATTGATCATATTGCCTATACTCATCTGGAAGAGATGCTCGCGCAAACCAGTGTATTTACTCCACTTACTTTCGGCAATGGATTATCCGGACTGGGCGCAATGCTTGAATTTCTGTCCACCTCCGGATATCTCGAGGAAAACGTGTCAGACCTGCTGGAAGACGTGGAGCCTAAACTATTGGGACTGGTATATGGAGGCGCACTAAAACAGGCCGGCATTGCTGATGGCCTTAGCGGTCTGGGCCTCTATTTTATTCACAGGATCAGGTCTTCTTCTCCGGCTGCACCAATGATGAACCTAAGATATAAAGAAGCAGTGATTGCATGCGTAGAGCAAATAGGCATGCTGTACAAGGCTGGCCGGATGTCAGCCATGAGTACCGATTTTTTTTCCGGGCTGCCCGGCACCCTGTCTTTCCTATATAATGCAGCTGCTGAAAATATTTACGAGCCGGAAACAACCTCCTTAATAATTCAACTGGCCAATATACTGCTGGATAAACTGACTGAAAATGATAACCTGCTGTCGGCTGCTGCCGGCTATCTTATCCTTTCAGAAATTGCTGGTCACTACGGAGAACTGATCAGGAACGAAGAGTTGATGAACAACCAACGTGACTGGTTTAACAGGATGGAGTCTGCTGATTTCGGAATGCTTGGCGTGACCGCTCCGTTACAGCTTTTGTTTGTACGAAAACTTGCTACACGATATGAAAGGGAAACATCTATAACACAGTGTGATAAAATTTTCGAACAACTGTACGATAACATGAAAGACAGATCCCTGAAAGAGATATTTCCATTTGACCGAGGTGTAAATGCTATCCACACTGGTCTTGAAAACGGAGTCGTCTCGCTTGCATTGCCACTGCATAGCATTGAGTCCGGAGACTATTCCTGGCTATCCATTTTTGGTATTAATAACTGATCTTTTATGAATAATCATTTGATCAATTTACAGGATGTTGCCTTTCTCATTCCTGTTCGTATAGACAGTATCAGCAGACTGGAAAATCTAACGGGGGTGGTAAATTACCTGCAGTCACATTTTTCTACCACCATTTATCTATGTGAGAATGATCAGGTATCAAGACTGAACGATGCGCTGAAAACAGCTTGTACCTACGTTTTCCAACACAATAACAATAAGTTGTTTGCCCGTACAGCTATAAACAACCAGCTGATTAAAATGTCGGCCGCACCGATTTGTGTATTGTACGATGCCGACGTTATTATCCCACCCGCACAATTGCTTTCCGCTATTGACAATATCAGATCTGCTGCAGTACATTTCTCCCTACCGTATGATGGCACATTTACGGAATTGGATGTGTATAGCAAACGGTTATTTCTCCGTCACGGAGATTTAAATCTCCTGCAGGGTGGCAACAGCTATTATAATGTTAATACCAGGAACTCTGTGGGCGGTTGCTTTGTTTTCCGTAAGACAACATATCTCAAATGCGGTCTCGAAAACGAATATATAAAAGGCTGGGGCCATGATGATGCGGAAAGGATAAAAAGAATCAGAAAGCTGGGATACCAGGTGCATCGCCCTGATGGCAGGCTTTATCATCTATGGCATGAAAGGACGGACAATTCCTGGTTCCTGGATGATACACATGAATTAAACAGCTATACCCAATATTTAAAAGTTTGCGGCATGAACAGAGAACAGCTGGAAAAAGAAATCACCGGATGGGCATGGGCAGACGGATTAAGCTATCATAAACAACAACCATATGCCATTTAAAATAAATGAAACCGGATACTGGGAAAGCCCTGATCTTGAAGGCCATTGTTTTGACCACCGCCTGTGTGATAGCATTGGTGCACTGCTGAAACTTCAGCAATGTACCAATGTGATTGATCTGGGATGTGGCCCTGGCTGGTATGTCAGGGAGTTAAGAAAACAAAACTTTGAAATTGCGGGATTTGACGGAAATCCAAATACGGTAGCTATTTCCAGGGAAATACTGAATGATGGCACCACTTGTTCTGTATTGGATCTTACCATCCCCATGCTCCTGGAAACACCGGCAGATTGTATTCTCTGCCTGGAGGTAGGTGAGCATATTCCTGAACAGTTCGAAACCGTATTTATCGAAAACCTTGTCCATAACGCATCGGGAATGATTATCCTCAGCTGGGCGGTAGAAGGACAGGATGGAGACGGGCATGTGAACTGC
This sequence comes from Chitinophaga sp. RAB17, assembly GCF_052114225.1. Taxonomy (NCBI): domain Bacteria; kingdom Pseudomonadati; phylum Bacteroidota; class Chitinophagia; order Chitinophagales; family Chitinophagaceae; genus Chitinophaga; species Chitinophaga sp. RAB17. The sequence goes on from NZ_JBFREI010000013.1 coordinate 134,995, forward strand.
CGCAATAATTCATATATCATCAACCGAATGAAAACATATGGATTCAGGGAAAATATCCGGGGCAAGAATAAACTGAGACTGGATGCGTACTATGAGTGGTTCTGTCAATCTTTAATGGTTTTTGAAAGAACTATTTTGTAAAAAATAATAAAGCTGATATAGATGGATAAGAAAATAAACCTGGTACTTTTTTACTGTGACAGAATGCAGGGCTTCTTCGGAATTGGCACCCATATGTTTGAACTCGTAAATTACCTGAAACATAGTTCTGACATCAACATAACAATTGTGTTTACCGAAACCGACAAGTACAGTGAATGCACCACTATGATGCAGGATGGAGTTGAAATGATTTACATTCCCTGCCCGGAAAACGGATTATTTCTCGCCAACGAGGATACAAAAATTAACCGGTCTTTAGCGCAAAGAGTCATTCAGCTGTCTTACCCCTATTTGAGAAATAAGGAAAATATGGTATGCTGGTTTAATTCTTTGGGGGAGCTGCAATTACTCCACCAGATCAGGGATTATTATCCTTGTAAAGTTATTTATGTTCACCATGGCTGGCTATGGAAGGATTACAGGAATGTTGCGGATGAAGTTTTTTCCAGCGAATGGCAAAACGGGAACGTCAGTTTCTCAAGAGAAGCTTTCAGAATCACCCTCGATCAACTCGAACTGGTAGATGGTTCGGATAAAACTATTACCGTAACCAATCATGCGAAAAACTTTTTTAGCCGGGATCTTGATGTACCATCGGATAAATTAACAACCATTTATAATGGAATAAAAATGCCCGACCTGACAAATATCGACAGGGAATCCATCAGGAAAGAACTTGGTATTGGCCGGCAGGAGAAAATTATCCTTTATTCGGGAAGAGTAGCCCCAAACAAAGGTATTATCCCCCTGGTAGAGGCATTTAAGAAACTGCTGGTAAAACATCCTGATGCCAGGCTGGTAATGGCAGGTACCGGCACGTTGAATGAGGTATTGAAAGCGGCCATGCCATATTGGTCAAAAGTAACATTGACCGACTATCTGACCAGGGAATGGGTAATGAAATGGTATGCCATTGCCGATATCGGGATACTACCCTCTTATATGGAACAATGCAGCTTCACAGCTATCGAAATGAGATCATGGAAAGTACCCCTGATAGTTAGCGGAGTAGATGGATTGGATGAAATGTTTGATGACCATGTGGATTGTTTGAAGGTGCCGGTAAAGTATAATGAAAAAGGCAACCGGTACCTGGATCCTGAAGACATATGCTCCGCAATGGACCTGTTATTAAGCAACGACCACCTCCGCTTACAGCTCACAGCGGCAGGCTACAACAGAGCCAGGGAGACCTTTTGTCTGGAGCAGATGGGAAATGCTTATATGGAAGTACTTAGTGAAATTATACAACAATAAACGGAATAGAGCTTACTTTGGCAGCAAAGAAAATTCTGATAAAACTACCAGGTGCCCTGGTAGTTTTACTATAAGCGTCACAGGGATTTCCTTCTTATCAACACCGTAGGCAGCACTTCCTGTACCTTTTCCCGCGTTAATACAAAAACAGCGGCCTTCTCTGCCATCAGTTTAAAGTCCGTAGAGTAAGTAGTGATACCGTTGCAGATAATTTCTTTTACTACATCATCATTGTGAGACAGGATGCCCACATCCTTTCCGGGTACCAGTTTCTTTTCCACACAATCTTTCAGGATGGCCCATAACTCTGTATTGTTAATGGTGTAATATACTTTCCCTTTGGCAACGGTACCGGGCACATATTCTGTTTTAATTACCCCGTTGATTTTATGATCTTTAATAAAGCGTTTAAATGCTTTCAGAATTTCTATCGGCGTATCGGTAGAAGGCCGGTAGTAGAAGATCATTTCATCAAACTTGCGGATAGTATCTTTTAAAGTGGTAAATGCATGGTACGATGAATCTCCAAACTCCTGAACAATGTAAGAGTAATCTGCCGTCAATGGCTCATACCGGTCTATCATCAGGAACTTATCCATGGGCAGGCCTTTCAGGATCTCACTTGTTTTGGGATGCGGAATCGGCGCTACCACATACATCCCGTACCGGCCTTTGATAGTAGCCACGATGCTTTCAAATACCTCGATGTTATTATGGTGGAAGAATACATCCAGCTGAATATTTTCACCGAGGTTAGCACGGAATGTTTTATAAAATGTTTCCTGGAAGGTATCAAATGCAAATAACAGCAATGCTACTTTCAGTTGCTGCCCGGTATCATCGCTACTTACAAAAAAGCCCTGCCGGTTGCGTGCCGTCACAATACCTCTTTCCACCAGCTCTTTATAGCCTTTGGCGATTGTTTCCCTTGCAAATCCAAGTTCACCGATCAGGTTATTCACGGAAGGCAATGCGTCCCCCCTCGATAACAATTTCGAATTGATGGCATTGATAATGCCCTGAACGAATTGTTCGTGTTTGGAAAGGCCTGGAATTCCTTCCAGTTCGTGTATCTGCTCGTATATGTCCTGCATGTAAGGAAAATTAATCAGGGCGCTGCCAGTAGGCCACTCTTTTATGGTTATCAATTGTTCACTGTAAAACGACAGCATAGCACGTTACTGTACTATGCTGTCCTACTAAGCTATCAACTTTTTTCTACACTTACAAGTTTTTGCAGGGAATAATGCTCTTCCGGCAGTGATTGCAATTTTTTTGCAGCCCATTCCGGTGTGATATCCCGTTGCGGACTCGCCAGCAGTTCATACCCTACCATGAACTTTTTCACGGCAGCAGAGCGCAGCAATGGCGGATAAAAATGCATGTGCCAATGCCATTCCGGATGTGCGCCGCTATTCACGGGTGCCTGGTGCATACCGGCAGAGTAAGGGAAAGATGTTTCAAAAAGATTATCATACCGGGTACTCAGTCTTTTTAAAATATCTGCCAGCGCCAGCTTTTCTTCTTCCGTGAAATGCGTCATATCCGGTACATGCCGCTTACTCACTACCATCGATTCAAACGGCCATACCGCCCAGAAAGGTACCAGCGCCACAAAATGTTCGTTCTCCACAACAATTCTCTCCTGCTTATCAAGTTCCAGTGCTACATAACTTTGCAGTAAGCTTTTCCCGGTACTTTCATAATATTTTTTCTGGTGAGATGTTTCCTTGATCAGTTCTGCCGGCAAATCGCTGGCGGCCCAGATCTGGCTGTGTGGATGGGGGTTGCTGCATCCCATAATCTCGCCTTTGTTTTCAAAAATCTGTACATACTTTATATCCGGATCTTTCGCCAAATCGCGGAACTCGTTCTCCCATAATCCAATCACTTTACGGATATCTGCCACTTCGAGCAATGGCAGGGTGAGATCATGCCGGGGCGAAAAACATACTACCCGGCAAATACCTTTCACGCCGCGCGCATGTAATAATTGATCTATCTGCTCTGCTCCGGCCGGCGTATCCGCCATCAGTGCCCCAAAATCATTGGTAAAAGCAAAAGGCTCCTTATAATCAGGATTCAGCTCTCCCCCCATCCGGGCGTTACCCGGACACAGGTAACAGGTAGCGTCATATTCAGGCAACGGATCTCTGTCTACTTTTTCTACTTTACCGTTCCATGGTCTTTTTGTACGATGTGGTGATACCAATACCCATTCACCCGTTAATATATTTAACCGTTGGTGTGGGTGTTCTTCTAACTGGAATACGCTCATAAAATGGTTTAGGGTGCTTCGTTAATCTGGATCACCACACTGGTCCTTTTAAGATTCAGTTGTGGATTAAATCCAATGGTCATTAAAAAATCTCCCGCAAAAGTAACATTATCTGGAATAGTGGAAACTTCTTCCGGATAAAGATTGATTTCTTTTAACTGGTATCGTTTGCAGGGATCCAGTCCTTTCAGCCGGATAGGTAATTTACTGCCTTCCCCGTAGCGGTAATTCACCAGGTAGTTGAACATCACGCCGCTGCTTTGTTTTTCATCCAGGTACATCACAGCAGCTACGCTGCCCTCGTGTGGATCTGCGAGGCGGTATTGGTCGCCATGCCAGATCACATCTTTCAAAGCACTATAATTCGTCAGCGCTTCTTTACAGAAGGTCCGCTCCTGCTCTTTCAGGTCTTTTACCACAATATCAAAGCCCAGCTTGCCCATCATGGCTACATCCACCCGGAACTTAATGGACTGCTTACCCCAGTCGGTAACATGATTGGCACTGGCAATAGCCGGATAGAAATAGGAATTTTCCCATTGAATAAAAATCCGTTCCAGCGGATCAGTGTTATCACTCGGCCAGTATTCTGTAAAATATTGTAAGGCGCCGTAATCCACCCGCCCGCCACCACCCGAGCAAAGCATCATCGGCACTGTAGGATATTTGGCGCGTATCCTCGCCAGCACTTTATACAGTCCTCTTACGTACTCTACATACAGCTGGGAAGACTGCTTCCCCTGGTAAGCAGACCATGCATTATAAATAACAGCATTGCAATCCCATTTGATATAAGATAATTTCGGTGCTTTGATAAACAGCGAATCCACGATCTGAAAAACAAAGTCCTGTACTTTAGGATTGCTTAAATCCAACACCAGCTGATGGCGGAAATAATGCTCCTCCCGACCGGGTTGCCTTAACACCCAATCCGGATGCTTCGCGTTCAGCTCACTTTGCGGACTCACCATTTCCGGCTCTATCCATATGCCAAATTTCACCCCATTGCGTTGTGCCATGCTATCCAGTGCCGCGATACCGTTGGGGAGCTTTTTGCGGTTCTCCTGCCAGTCGCCCAGCGCTGCATGATCACTGTTGCGCGGAAATTGATTACCAAACCAGCCATCATCCAGCAGGAAAAGGTCCACCCCCAACTCTTTGGTATCTTTTAATAAGCCTTTCAGTTTTGCTTCGTCAAAATCAAAATAAGTGGCTTCCCAGTTATTCAATAAGGTGAACCGCTCTCCTTTTCCATCCAGTATTTTATAGTTCCTGGCCCAGCGTTGCAGCTTGCGGCTGGCATCTCCTTTTCCTTTGTTAGAAAAGGTATACAGGAAAGGCGGTGTTTCAAATGCTGTGTTAGCGGGTAGTATATAGGGAGATGCATAATTATTGATACCGGCGATGATACGCAGGTTATCCAGATTGTCCAGCTCAAGATCTACCCTGAAATTACCACTCCATTCCACGGAACCATATAACACGCTGCCCTGGTCTTCTGTAGCCGGTTGATCCAGCGAAATCATAAATACTGATGGCTGAAATAAATTAGCACGGGTACCCAGTTTAGAATCCAATGTTTTAATACCATGCGTCAGCTGTGATTCTTCAGGTTGCATTTCCTGGACCCAGTCGCCATGATATTGCTTCAGCCAGTAACGGGATGCTTTTAAATACAGATTAGCAGACGCAAATTTCTGCAGGGTCACATTACCTTTTTCAGTGTGTCTGATCACCGACCATTGTTCTATTACATCTGCTGCTTTATACACTTTGTAATGCAGCGTTACTTCAAACGGATACAAGGGGTCCTTTAGCAAAATGCTGGTTTCTTCCACATCCGGGCCACGGGAAATCGTTTTATGACTTACATACCGCAGATCCAGCCCATTATTACCATCGGCATGGACCACCGCAATCGCTGGTTCGAAAAGATTTTTTGAACCGGCGGCAGTATACGCGGCATTGGCTACTCCGGAATAATCCACTGTTTGTTGGTAAGTAGCAGGGATCTGCTGATACGTGGCGCTGTTGGATAATTTAGTCCCGAAGTAGATGGTCGACAGTTGCCCTTTTGCATCTACCTGTAGAACCACTGCGTTTTGTTTTGATTCCACGGGTATAATCATTGGCCTGGAATCCTGTGCGGTGGCATATCCGCAACAGCCAATAACAAATAACCAGATACTGTGTCTTACATGGATGAATCGCCTCATGAACAAAAACCTTTTATTTAAACGATAGCTACAAGTATTAAATGCAGTACGGATAACGTTAACCCGTTATCTGTACTGCATTTAAAGAAATATTAATACCCGTCATTCTGACGGAGTTTTTTGCCGGAGGCATTAATTTCCGATTGAGGAATAGGCGCCCAGTAATTTTTTGCCGGATCAAAATTACGGGCCAGGGCAGTGATGATGCTGTAGGTAACAGACCCATCTGCCTGTTTGGTAGGGCGGATACCATAAATAGGCACCTTCTCTGTTACACTGGCAATCATCCACCTGCGTACATCATAGTACCGGTGTTCTTCAAAGGCCAGCTCTATACGGCGTTCATTACGGATACGGGTACGCATATCGGCTTTGGAAAGTCCCGCCGGCAATTCCGGCATACCTGCTCTGAGACGGATACTGTTCACCGCCTTATACACACTATCCACCGCTCCCGCAACTTCGTTCTTTGCTTCCGCATAGTTGAGCAGCACTTCTGCGTACCTTAAATATTTCCAGGGCTGGTAAGCCGTCTGGTTAGGATTTTCTACCGGATTACTTTCATTGATATATTTTCTTACGTAATAACCGGTAGGGCTGGTATTCCAGTTACCGTTACCATCTTTACTGTCTTTTCCCCCAGGCAAAAATGTTTCCACATTACGGGTTCTGTACGGCGCGCCATTATACAGGATGCTGGCATAAAAACGCGGATCCCTGTTTTCGTAGGGCTTTGCCTTTTGGGTGGCATTATTCCAGTCGAAACGGGTACCATCTTTCATTTCATAATCATCTACCAGGTTTTGCATCGGTGTATTGCCTCCCCAGCCACCATAGCCGTTAGGACCATTCACCAGCTCCAGGTTCGTATGTTCATTGGTAGGAGAATATACGCGTTCAAAAATATCTTCCGAAGTACCACTGATCGTAAATAATGTTTTGTAATCGTTGTACAGGGAAAACTTATTCAGCGCAATTACTGCCTGTGCAGCATTGGCGGCGGCGGTCCATTTGCTGGCGTTATCAACATTCTTAGTATATAAAGGACTGGCTGCATATAGCAACAGGCGTGCTTTCAGGGCCAGCGCTGCTTCATAGGAACCACGGCCAATAGGATACTTTTTATGCTGCATCAGGACTGCAGCGTTATCCAGTTCATTCACAGCATACTGGATACATTCCTGTACCGGTTTGCGGATAAACAGCGAATCGAAGTTGGTATCTTCCAATGTGTATACGCGGTCTCCCACCAACGGCACATCACCAAAATTGCGGATCAGGTCCTGGTAACGGTAAGCACGGATAAAGCGTAATTCCCCTTTCAGTCTGTCTTTGCCATAACCGCTCATCGGTACTTTGTCGATGTTGGCCAACGCATAGTTCACCTCTCTGATACTACGATAACTTCTGATCCAGGTATCACTGATCCAACCTGTTCTGTCGGGCGTAAGTGCGCCCTGTTGCACAAACCAGGTGTTGTTATCCCACACCACCATAGACTCATCAGTCACAGAGCTCATCCAGGCATCTTCGAAAGCCCTGCCAAATCCGGGTTTGCCGCCATCATTGTTACCGCCTACACCAATATATCTACCGGTTACGTAGGCCTCTGCCAGTGAGGAATCGCCCCACACCGCCGCATCGGTGATGATGCTGGTAGGTGTGGTATCCAGAAAATCCTTTTTACATGCTCCCAGTACTGCGAGGCCAGCTGCTGCCAGGATCAGTACTATATGTTTCGTTGTCATTTCTTTGCAATTGAAATAGTAAATGAATTGTTGCTCCCTCTTAAAAATTCACATTCACACCTACGTTAAATACCTTCTGCTGCGGATAAAAATATCCGCTGCCATCGGTGCCTTCCGGATCTATTTGTTTCACACGGGTAAAGGTGAGCAGGTTAAAGCCATTCAGATAGAAACGCGCCGCTTTAATAGATGCTTTGGATAATAAAGATGCTGGCAGGTTGTAGCCGATCTCTACGTTCTTAAGACGGATAAATGAGGTGTTCCAGTTCCAGAAAGTGCTGGGGTAGGAACCCAGGTTGCTGGAATTAGGTCTGGATACAGCACGTGGCCAGGAAGCATTGGTATTTTCAGGCGTCCAGCGGTTATCTGCCCACTCTTTCAGGAAGGAACCAAATTCACCGGATTCCCAGAGGAGGTATTGCGCTGAATTACCTTGTCCCTGCAGCAAAATATTTACATCAAAACTTTTCCAGGAGGCTCCTAACGTGATACCATATACGATTTGTGGAATATTGTTCTGATCTACTCTTACCCGGTCGTTAGCGGTGATTTTTTTATCGCCATCAAAATCTTCCAGGATCAGGTCTCCAGGCTGCGTGCCGGGCGCATGCGGTGTAGCATCAATTTGTGCCTGATCTTTGTAGATCCCTATACTGCGGTAATATAAACCTGCATTGATCGGATGGCCTTCCACTTTCTGGTGAAAGGGAGTGCTGGGAGCTTCATCCAGGAAGATGACTTTATTTTTGATAAAGCTGAAGTTACCACCAATGTTGAATTTCACTTCATTGAACTTCGTTTCATACATCACGGATGCTTCAATTCCCTTGTTGCTCACCTTACCGATATTTTCGTCCGGTATCTGGCTGCTGCTGATACCACTCACTCCCGGGATACTTAAGCTTCTTGCCGCGAGGATGTTATCCCTGGTTTCACGGAATACATCTACCGTTACATTGAAATGATTTAACAATGATAAGTCCACACCAATATTGGCTTTCTTCGCTGTTTCCCAGGTGATATTAGGGTTCGCCAGTTTAGCCCAGAAGATGGTAGGGATGTTGGCGCCATAAGGCTGCCCGGCATTATTCACGGTGCTGAGTGCGCCGGTTTGCAGATTCAGATTTTGCAGGTACTGATAACCTGGCGCCTGGTCTGGCGCAATATTTTCATTTCCCAGCAAGCCATAGGAAGCACGCAGCTTTAAGCTGTTCACCACATTTTTATTAAACCAGGACTCTTCCGAAATACGCCATGCGGCCATCGCGCTGGGGAAAAAGCCATATTGTTTTCCAGGTGCAAAAATGGAAGATCCATCTTCCCGCAACTGTACATCCAATAAATATTTTTCTGAGTAGTTATAACTGATACGACCAAAATAACTTCTGCGGGTAATGCTATAGCTGCTGCCGTAGTTACTGGCATCCGTTGGTAAAGCGCCACCCTGGCTCAGTTCCGGCAACTGCGTAGTGATGTAGTTCTGACGGCCGGCGCCAAAAGTTTCGTAAGTTGTTTTGGACTGCTGTACGGCCGCAAATGCGCTGAGTTGATGTTTGCCAAAGTGCTTATCATAGCTCAGGCGGAGAAAGGAGTTCAGGAGAGTATAGTTAATCTGGCTTTCAGACATAGAAGGATTATTCGGTCCGCCTTTCACCGGATCATAGGTCTTATCTCCTTTATCATACTGGTATACAATCCAGTTTTTAGCCAGCTGTTTATCAAATTCGAAACGTTTATCGATAGATACCATTCCATCTAAAGACAATCCTTTGGCCAGCTCGTAACTTGCTTTTCCAATCACGCTTCCGGTGGTAATGGGTCTTTTATCAGCACCTGACAACTGCGCCATGGCCAACGGGTTCTTTCCCATTTCCACGCCGGCGCCCATGAGTCCATTCGGGTAATACGCGGGGAGGGTAGGGTAAGTACGATATAAGAATTCGAACACGTTAGATGCCCCAAAACCTGCCAGTGCGGTTTTTTCTTCCTGGCGACCAGACACCTGTACCGTTGCCTTGAATTTAGGCGAGAAGTTGATATCAAAGTTCGCGCGGATATTATACTGTTTATAGTTAAGCGGACTATTACGATACAATCCATCCTGATTCAGGAAGCCACCGGAGATATAATAATTCAGTTTCTCGCTGCCGCCGGAGAAGGATAAATTCGCTGACGTTTGTGAAGACAATGGTTTAAACAGTTCCTTTTCCCAGTCTGTATTAGGATAGGAAACCGGATCTTTCCCATTTCTGAACAGTTCTATTTCTGCATCAGAATAGCGTTGATTTTTGCCTTGTGTAGGGCTGTTATAATAGGCTATTTCATTGAGGATGGTAGCATAGGTGGAAGCATCTACAAATTCCGGTAAGCGGGTAGGTTTAATAAACCCCTGGTTGAGGGTAAAATTGAAATTTGTTTTACCGGCTTCTCCTTTTTTGGTAGTAACGAGTATAACACCGTTTGCCGCCTGGGAGCCATAAATGGCCGCAGAGGCATCTTTCAGCACAGTAATACTTTCAATGTCGTTAGGATTTAACCGTGAAAATCCACCGAGTGCATTGGGTACACCATCAATTACTATCAGGGGAGCAGAGTTACCGGTGGTGGCCACGCCGCGGATCAACAGGCGGGCATCATCGTAACCTGGCTCTCCGCTGGTGTTAGGGGCGATGAGTCCGGGCATGCGGCCTACGAGTGAATTCGAAATATTTGGCTGTGGACTTTTTAAGAGTTCTGCACTTTTCACTGCCGTCACCGAACCGGTTAAAGTGGCTTTTTTAGCCGTACCATATCCTACTACCACCACATCACTGAGGTTTTCTATGGTAGATACCAGGGAGATGATGTTAATGTCGTCTGTCAGCACTACTTCCTGCTGCTGGAAGCCGATACCGGAAACCACCACCGTATTTTTACCGGCTGGTGCGGTAAGAAGAAATCTGCCTTCCTCGTCTGTTTTGGTGCCGGTGGTGGTGCCTTTCACTACTATATTGATAAAAGGTAGCGGTGATTTGTCTGTGGAATTGATGACTTTCCCTTTAAACGGTTTTTGCTGGGCGTATCCAGGTACACACAAACAAAACGCAGAAAGAAACGCTAGGACGCATTTCACCAAATGTCTGGCAATCATTTTTAAAAATTTAAAACGTAAATGGAATACGAACGGTGGAAAAAATGAATCGTGGATGGCGCGGTGCTCCAATATTCATAACGTGCTTGTTTTAGTTGACCTATACTATACTGTTCTATACTATACTATTCTATACTACAAATATAATTTCCGGGAGTGAAACCGCCAAAAAATAATTTCACAGTTTATTAACAAGGCAAAAGCGACCACTGGTAAAGCTAATTGACCACTATAAATAAATCGAATCCTTAAACTGCCGGTAACATTGTAATCCTACATTAGCGGAATAACTCTACCTGATATATGGTCAGCATTATACTTTTATCCTGCGTCAACTTTCAAACTGGCGTTGCACTTTATCTATTTAATATCCTGAGACCAAAAGATAAATTTGAGAAGGCACTCAACGCTTTTCTCATCATCCTGTTCATACACCTGGTCATCAAACTGTCACTGCTGGTCCTCTTAAAAAATAACTTCCTATATAACAACAACTCCAGCGGCTTCGGCGTAGCCTATGGTCCCCTACTCTATCTCACTACACTTTTTTTCCTCTCACCCAATACCGTAAAGCGCCGCACCATTGTGCTGCACATGGCTCCCCTTCCCTTGTTTACCCTCGTATTTTTTGTTAACAGCGCAGGATACCTGAGAGGAGTTATCTCACCGGGGTTTATTAATACCTACTCCCTTATCTATCAGTTATTCAGCTCAGTTTCACTGATCATCTATCCACTGGTATCCTGGCACCTGTTAAACAAAAGGGAAAGGAACGATGATCCACAAACTCTCCACAAACTAAAACTGCTCGATTCCATCATCCACATTCTCCTCACCGGTATCCTGCTGGGACTTTTTTTTATTATTTCCTATTACGCGCAAACGGGTAAGTGGGATCTTAATCCGTGGATATTGACTTATATCTGTTTCCTCGTATTATTGGTGCTGATTCTCCGGTATAAAATGGAAACAGTGCCCTCTTTTCAAAAGGCCCAGGAAACGGTGACTCCCCAGGCTGTTGTTGATGGACCGCCTGATCGCCACTACAAAAAATCGGCGCTGGATGAAACGAAACTGGATGCCTATGAAGCAAGTATCCGCGCCTTCATGGAAAAAAGTAAAATATACCTGGAACCGGAAATCTCTTTGGAAGATCTTTCCGAAAGCGCTAAAATCCCCAAACATCATATCACACAATTACTCAATGAGCGCTTCCATAAAAACTTCTACACCTTTATTAATGAATACAGGATACAGGAAGCTGTGACCAAACTAAAAGATCCCGGGCTGGACATAAATATTTTATCCCTCGCCTACGATTGTGGGTTCAATTCAAAATCTTCTTTCAATAGCTATTTCAAAAAAATAACGGGTCTGACCCCTTCCGGCTATCGCAAAAAAGTACAGGAAAACATTCCGGTAACAATTCAGTAAGAATTAGGTAACATCGCCTTTCTCCTCTAATCAATTGATTTTAAACACCCTGAGAATAAGTAATCGTGCTAACCACATGGCGCGTACCTATTTCTGACCTTCCCGCGTGGCGCTGTCGTAATAGTTTGCCAGCCTGCCCATTTTTGCGGGCAATACCTATTCAAACTATTACTTAAACCAAAATGAAAATGAGATTATCTACTTTACGCAGGACATTTATCCCGCTATGGCTGGCCCTCGTCCTGATCGCAGGCAATGCCATTGCGCAGGAAAGAATAGTAAAAGGGAAAGTATCAGGAGCTGACGGCATCGGTATTCCGGGTGTAAGCATCCGTGAAAAAGGAAAAACCGGCGGCGCCTTTACCAATGATGGTGGAGAATTTTCCATCAAAACCAGCGGTACTTATGCTATCCTTACTTTCTCTTATGTAGGTTATTTATCCCAGGAAGTAAATACAGGAAGTGAAACCACTTTTAATATCACATTAAAGGAAGATAACAAACATCTTGATGAGGTAGTAGTCACCGCCATGGGTATCCGGAAAGAAACAAAAAGACTGGGCTACTCCGTACAGGAAGTAAAAGGAGCCGACCTGGTGAAAGCCCGTGACCCTAATCCCATCAACTCACTGGCAGGTAAGGTAGCCGGTCTCACCGTAGGCGCCAATCCGGAAATGTTGGGACGGCCGGAAATGGTGCTCCGTGGCAGCAAAGACCTGCTGTTTGTAGTTGATGGCGTGCCTATTAACTCCGATACCTGGAATATCAACCCCGATGATGTAGAGTCCTACACTGTACTGAAAGGTGCCAATGCCGCAGCACTGTATGGCTTCAGGGGTATCAACGGCGCGATTGTCATCACCACCAAAAAAGGAACGAAAAACAGTAAAGGATGGCAGGTAGATGTGAATAGCAGCGCCATGCGGGAAAAAGGATTTCTCGCCCTCCCAAAAACCCAGACAGAATACGGCCGCGGAACCACTTTTAAATACAGTTACGGCGACCAGCTATATGATAACGGTCAACGCCTGCCGGAATGGGGACCACGCTTCGAGGGGCAGCCGGTAAAACAATATGACAGTCCATATGATCCGTTAACGCACGTGAGAACCGCAACTCCCTGGACAGCTCGTGGGAAAGACAACTTCAGCAACTTTATGGAAGCCGGACTCGTGAACACCAATAACGTATCACTCTCCACTACCACCGATCGCTCGGATATCAGGATCTCCCTCTCTAATATGAACCAGAAGGGCATGAACCCCAATACCAAACTGCATACCTACGCACTGGCCATCAATGCAGGATATAAAATTACCGACAAACTGAAAGTTGAAGCCAGCGCCAATATCAACAAACAATCTTCACCTAATATCCCTGACGTAAACTACGGTCCCAATTCCTATATCTATATGTTCCAGGTGTACGGCTCTGCGGATTATGATATTAATGACCTGAAAGATATCTATAAAGGTCCCCAGGGAGTTCCCGACCTGATCCCGTATGCACAGGAATACGGACGGGAAAACAGCGCCTGGTTTATCGCTAAAAAATGGCTGCGTTCCCACGACAAAACAGATATCAACGCCTATGCAAAAGCCACGTATCAATTCAGTGATGCGCTGAACCTCAGTCTCCGCTCACAGATTACTACCTGGAACCAGTTAAGAACAGAACAGGTACCTGCCGGTACTAACCTTAACACCTATACGCCCTGGTATTACTTCGGATGGTATGGTGACTATCGTGAAGACCGTCGTAACCTGTTCGAAAACAACACCGACCTGCTCCTCAACTATGATAAAAAGGTAGGTAAGTTCAATATCTCCGCACTCGCCGGTACCAGTATGCGTTCCTTCAGCTACAACTCTACCTGGGCTACTACCAAAGCATTGGCGGTTCCCAATATCTATATACTTACGAACTCCAAAGAACAGTATTCCACCTATTCCTGGAACTCTAAAATGCAGGTATACAGCGGATTTTACTCTTTTGACATTACCTACGGCAATTTCCTGACTTTATCTCATACAGGACGGGTAGATCATGTATCTACACTGGCGAGTGGTTATAACACATTCTATTATCCATCCGTTTCCCTAAGTTCTGTGATCAGTGATTATGTAGATCTGCCTAAAGCAATCTCCCTGTTGAAAGTGCGCGCTTCTTATGCAAATGTAAAAGGAGCACTCACCTCTCCCACAGTAGCATCTGCTTTCACACAATCCACCGGCAAAAGTACTAACAGTGGTTTATTGGGATACGGTACCGATCTGTACACATCGTACGACGGCCCAACCTATGCCAACCAGATGACTTATACGCTGGCCAACTATTACAATAACCAGCCTTCTGTTGACTTTTCCAGCACTATCAGCAACCCTACACTGAAGCCTTTCAGCGTCACCTCCTATGAAGCTGGTATGGACCTGAGATTACTCAACAACCGCCTGGGTGTTGACTTTACATATTTTTCCAGTTTGAACGGACCCCAGATCTTTGCGCTACAGGTGGCACCTTCTACCAGTTACAGTGCACATAACGTAAATGCTATCACTTCAAAAAAGAATGGTTTTGAAATTGCATTAAACGCCAGCCCCCTGAGAAATCCCAAAGGACTCAACTGGGATCTGTCGCTGAACTATGCTACTTATAAAGAAACGCTTAATAAGATCTACGGCAATGAGCAGGCAATCACTTTAAACAACCATAACTACAAAGTAGGAGAACGCCTCGATGCGATTTACGGTCCGGGCTTCGTACGCGATGGATCCGGCAACATTGTATACAGTGGTGGGTTACCACTGAGAGCCCCTTCCGATATCAATAACAACGTTTTCCTCGGACATGCCAACCCCGATTTCACCTTCGGTTTCAGCAACCGCTTCTCTTACCACAACTTCACTTTCAGCTTCCAGATAGATGGACGCATTGGCGGTAAAATATATGACGAAGTATACAAAGACGGTATGAACGGTGGAACGGCCTGGGAAAGTGCTAACGGAGACTTTGGCGTTGCCCGTTTGGCTGACTGGCAGTCTACCAACAATGGTACTGTTGCTCCCGGCAGACATTATGTTGCTCCCGGTGTGAAAATCATTTCCGGCACACCGGCATACGCGGGAGGCCAGATAACAAACCTGAAAGATATCCAATTCGGAAAGAATGACGAAGCTACCACCGTACAAAGCTTCATTTCATCGGGTATCGGTAACGTGAATGAATACTGGATGACCGACCGCTCCTTTGCCAAACTGCGTGAAGTAACTATTGGATATAGTCTCCCTGCAAAATTACTGGCTAACGGAAAGTTTATCAAAGCGGCTACTTTTTCACTGGTAGGCAGAAATCTGTTGTACTGGGCCAAACGTAAAGACATAGACCTTGACCAGTTTGCCTCCGGCTACAACGATACAGACCGTTCACTGGGCAATGGCGGCATCCTGCAAAGTATGACTGCCAGAAGAATGGGCTTCAACATCAATCTTAGTTTCTAATTATTCAAATCATTTGTATGAAGATTTCTTTCCAATACATCATCATCTTACTGATAACCTTGTCTGTTATCAGTGGCTGCCAGAAAGGCGATCTGTTGTCTAACCCGAATGCGGGGTCAGACAACTCCACCGTACCGGTATCGTTACTGCTTAATCACCTCACCACCAACCTGATGCGGGAAGAGGAACCCGTGATATCTCCAGTGTACCGGTTTAATCAGAATATCGTCTCCAATTATTCTTATTATTTCGGTAGCAACACCTATAACTGGTCCAATACCAATCATACCTACGATATGATTCGCTATTGCAGCAAGATGGAATCACAGGCCATCAAACAATATGGTAATTCCACCAATGTGTACTTTGCCTTGAGTAAATTTTTTAAAGCTTATGCATTCCTCTGGTTGTCGCAACGGGTGGGTGATATTCCCATGTCTGATGCCGGTGATATCAATAAGCTCACACCTGTTTATGACAAGCAGCATGATGTTTACAAAAACTGTCTCCTGTTGCTGGATTCCGCCAATACCATGTTTGGCAACCTCACCACTCCATTAAATGCCGGCACCAAAGTAGATGCTACCGGTGATATATTCGGGCTCACCTACCTGCAGTGGCGCAAGGTGATCAATACTTACAGACTGCGCATACTGATCAGCATGAGCAAAAGAGCAGATGATAACGCTGACCTGAACATAAAGCAACAGTTTGCGGCCATCATCAATGACCCCGTAAAATACCCGGTGATGACTTCTAAAGATGATAATATGGTATACCGTTATACCGCTATCACGCTCTATCCTCCTAACCGCTCCGGTAATGCGCCTTATAACAACTGTGAAAATATCAGTCAGACTTTTCTCAACGTAACAGCTGCCTACCAGGATCCCCGCGTATTCGCACTAACCATTCCCGCACCGGCGCAACTGGCTGCTGGCAAGCAGGTAAGCGATTTCACCGCATACGTTGGAGAAGACAATGGCAGATCACAGGGCCTCATGTCTAACTTCTCCGCCGATGGCAAGTACTCCTCTCTTAGCTACAACCGGTACATGTCGTCTTCGTCAGGCGCCAATGCAGAACCTTATATCCTGATCGGCTACACGGAAATGTGTTTCAATATCGCAGAAGCAGCCTTCAGAGGCTGGACTACCGGTGTAAATGCATCTGATTGGTACCTGAAAGGTATTAACGCCTCCATGGACTGGTATGGCTTAAAGCAAGGACAAACTATTACCATTGGTAACGTAGACGGGTCCAAGCCCAACATCGGCAGCGCGACAATAGATATCAACGCCTTCCTCGCCGGCCCCAATGTAGCCTATGATCCGTCCAAAGGATTAACCCAGATCCTCACTCAGAAATTTGTAGGATTTTTCATGAACTCCGGATTTGAATCTTACTACAACTGGCGCAGAACAGGTATTCCTGCCTTCAGCCAGGGTGGCGTGGGCATTGGCACTGCTAATAACCTGATTCCACTCCGCTGGGAATATCCACAGGATGAGATGACATATAACAAAGAAAATTACAATTCAGCTATCACCAGCCAATATGCTGGTACTGATGATGTAAACGGAAAAATGTGGCTGATTAAATAACTTTAAAATTTATGAGAGAAGGCAAACCGGGCGGTTGCCTTCTCTCATAAAATAACCAATATGGAAAAACTTTACCACATCAGCGAAGACCCAAGAATTAAAATATTTGAACCACGCCCTGCCTCCTTCTACCCGAAGCATGTATTACGTCATGCCGTATTCGCCATATCCGGACAGCTACTGCATAACTACCTGCTTCCCAGAAATTGTCCGCGGGTTACTTTCTACGCAGGACCCGACACCACTGAAAAAGATAGAATACGGTTCATGGGTAACAGCACCGCCACCTATGTGGTGGCCGTTGAATCGGCCTGGTTACGGCATATACAACAGGCCATTATCTACTGCTATGAATTTCCTCCCGATACCTTTTCCCTGTTCGACCAATGCGCCGGTTACTATGTTTCCCTGGTGCCGGTAACACCTGTTTCAGTAAGACCGATATATAATGTGATGGCAGAAATGCTGCAACAAAATGTGGAGCTACGGTTCATGCCATCACTTACAGGATTGGCAGATGCCGTGAAATATTCTACGCTCAATTTTTCACTGATCCGGATGCAGTATGCAAAAACAGGTGGCACATAAGAGGAGCTGTAATAATATAAAAACCGCCTCCCTTTTGAGGAGACGGTCTTTGTATAATCCATCAAAAACAACTACTTTTTTTTCTCCGGTAAGGATACAAACCGAATTACATTTTTACCACTCAGGTAGTTCTTTGAAGCTGCCTTGATGGTAGCTCCATTGATTTGCCCCAGCAATTTCTCCATATCAGGTACTGGTTTCAGCGGCTCCTTACTTTCCAGTTTACTGGTGAGATATTGCAACCAGAATTCATTACTTTTTATCTCCAGTTCAAACTGTTTCATATAGCCGATTTTAAACTTTTGCAGTTCATCCGCCGTAGCGCCGGCCTGCTGTAAATTCGCTATATCCTGCTGCACCAGGCCTACGAGGTGCTCCACATGTTCAGGCGCACAGCCGAATGATACATTGATGGCAAAACGTTGATCAGGTTCTTTTGCCATGCTGCCCTGTACGGAGGGCGTATATACTTCTCCTGCATTTTCCCGCAGACTGGTCAGCAACCGGTATTGCAGTATCTCTGACAACGCCTGCAGCTGCAGCTTATTCATGGTATTGTAAACACATTCTCCATTATACACCAATAATACCGTTGCTTTATCTTCTTTGCCTTTGGCAACGGTTTTAACCAGGTTCCCTTTAGGCATTTCTGCACGCAGCTTAACGCCCTGTTCATTCCGTTTCAGAGATGGCAACGCTCCCAGGTACTGTTCCAGCAAAGGTTTTATACTATCTGTATTGAAGTTACCCACAAATACAAAGTTAGCATGGGAAGCATCTGCAAACCGGTCCCTGTAAATATCGTAGGCCTTATCCAGACTGATACTATCCAGTCTTTCCTGTGTAGCAGGACTGGTACGGTAATGATACCCACTCAGCACATTGCTTACGGTATCTTTAAATACATTTCCCGGATCATCATAACGATTTTTGATCTGCTCCCTGGAACGCGCTATGGCATTGTCAAAGAGCACCGTATCTTTACGTGGTGCGGTATAACGCAGGTATACCAGCTGCAGCGCTGTTTCCAGATCCTTTATATTACTACCACCGTTTATGCCCTGCCCGCGTCCACCGATATAAGCACCTACGGACACTGCTTTTCCATTCAACATCTTTGCCAGCTGAACCGGTGAGAAATCTGCCAGACCGGAACCGCCGATGATGCCAACAGCGCTGGAAGCACTTGGAAAATCTGCATTGGAATATTTATTGATGCCTCCCGGCGCAAAAGAAATGAACTGGATCTGATCATTTTTATAAGTGGTAGGCTTCAGCCATACCTGCACACCATTACTCAGCGTCAGTTGTTCTACGCCCACTTCAGCAATGGTTTTGCGCGCCACTACTTTTCCCGGCGCAGGCATATTTTTCAGCAGCACAGCATCTGTAACTGTTTCCTTATACTGCTCCAGAGCAGTACCAGCTATTGCCTCGAACCATCCCTGTACCGTAGCGGAATCAGGAAGACTACTTTTATCTTTTTCCGCAGCCATAAGGAATATATCCCGGTTATTCTCTTTTAAATATTCGTCGGCCACGGATTTCAGGTCATCCAGGCTGATACCTGGCAATACCTTTTTTACAAAATTATATTCCCAGTCAAATCCCGGCGCAGGCGTGCCCTGAAGGAATAATTGCTGATATTCTGCCACATAACTGCTGGAAGGTGTTTTACTCTTTTCGTGCAAAGCAGCTTCCATACCAGTCAGGTAACTCAGCTTGGCGCGGTCCAGTTCAGCTTGCGTAAAACCGTTACGTTTTACCTGTTCCACTATTGACCAGGTAGCAGTAAAGGCTTCTTTCAGTTTTCCTGGCTTTGCAGAAACAGAGAAGGAAAACTGATCCAATCCTCCGATTAAATTTCCGATGCCTGCATTCGCGCCCAGGAAGGGAGGATTAGACTGCTGACTTAACTCATTCATGCGGAAAGAGAGCAATTGATTAAACAGGCCCCTCTTCATGGAATTGAGATAGTCCTCAGTAGTAATCAGTTTGGAAGCGGTATGCTTGATCAGCAGTTCCAGTTGGGTACCACTTACTTCCAGATCTGTTAATGACAGGAATTGATTTTTTCCGGTCAGTGCAATTTTATAGTCAGGTCTGGGTTTTTCGTTGGAGGGATTTTTCAGATCTGCAAATTGTTTGCGGATCTGTTGTTCCACCTGGTTTACATCCACATCTCCCACCACAATGAGGGCTTGCAGATCAGGACGATACCAGTCGCGGTGAAAACGGCGGATGGCATCAGCAGGGAAATGCGTTAATATACTGTCCGTGCCGATAGGCTGCCGCATGGTATAGCGCGAATAATTCAGGGTCAGCGGAAATGTTTGCTGTTGCAAACGCTCCCCTACCCCTTTTCGCAGTCTTTTTTCTTCCAGTACCACGCCTCTTTCCTTATCAATAGCATCTGTTTCCAACAGTGCTTCATGCGCCCAGTCGCGCATAATATCCAGGCCACGACTCACCATGGCAGGATCATCTGTAGGAATCGGCAACTGGTAAACAGTTTCATCAAATGACGTATAGGCGTTGAGGTCAGCTCCAAACCGTACACCTGCTTTCTGCAGATAATTGATCAGCTCATTTTTAGGAAAATGCGTAGTACCATTAAAGTTCATGTGCTCCATGAAATGGGCCAGCCCCTGCTGGTCATCATCTTCCAGAATAGAACCTACTTTGTTCACCAGGTAAAATAATGCCCTCTTCGCCGGCTCATTATTTTTGCGGATATAGTAGGTAAATCCATTTGATAGCTGCCCCGTGCGAACAGCCGTATCCAGCGGGATCGATTGGCCCGGAGCCTGCGAACTTCCGGCTATGGAAAGGCATAGCAGTCCTGCTGTAGCCAAATAACGATAGTACATAGTTGTTTCTCTTTTGCTATTTTTTTGTTGTAACAAGATCACACTTTTTTAAAAAAAGCTACAGCATGTCCAGTATGCCTTCATTTTCAATAATAATCATGCCCTGCCGGTCTGATGTAATACCTTTCTGCAACCGGTAGGTATACCTGGGCACCGTTCCTTCCATAATAGTAGGCAGGAATTCAAACTGAATATGATCTCCTTCAGATTTCAGCGCATCTCCCACTTCAAAAATATGGGTGGAGATAATAAAGAAGCAATCCGTGAATGCTGTAAAAGCCGCTGTTACCGCCAGGGTGGCATCATACGCATCTTTTACATTAGTACCTTTAAACAGTTCATCAAAGATGACAAAAAGATGCTTGCCTGCATCTACTTCTTCTGCCACCTTTTTCACCCGGAGTACTTCTGCATAAAAATGACTGTATCCCCTGTTCAGGTCATCCGGTACATTCACAGACGAATAGATGCCATCCAGCACAGAGAACTGCAAATCCACCGCCGCCACAGGAAATCCCATATGAGCAAGGTACATCATGATCCCGGTTGATTTCATCAGGGTAGACTTACCAGCCATATTGGCACCAGTCAGGAATAACACATTGCTGTTGCCCCTGAAGGAAAGTGTGTTGGAAACAGCTTTCTCCAAACCAGGATGTCTTACCCCTGTTGCTACCAGCATATTCTTTTCTTTCGGAAAAGCGGTGCCGTAGGCAAATCCTTTTTTCTTACCGATGCGGGATACGGTGATAAACACTTCTATCTCATAGGTCAGGTTCAGCAATGTTTTCAACGACTGTTGGAATACACTCGCCACCAGGTAATGTAGCCGCGCGTTTTGCAGCAAAGATCTTTTTGTGGTGGTCAGCTCTCTGAGCCGCTTATCCCGGAGGATATGGCGGGCGGTGGCCACCCATTTTTCCCAGGGCGTATTTTTATCGCGACCCTCCTGTTCCAGCTGATCCAATAATACAGCAAAGCCTTTCAATAAGGCGATGCAGGTATCAATTCCGGCCAGTTGCAGTTGATACGTTTCCTCCTTCACCAGCACTGCCATTAATTTTTTCCGGCTCATCCCCCAGATCGCCATGGGCAGATTACCAGCACTTCCTTCGTCCAGGAAGGCTTCCATGTTCCCCAGCAACGCTTCATCAAAAGGGAAAGTAGTGGGATGGTCTCCAAAATAACGAAAAGCAGCACTCCTGTTATTGATCTGCTCTGCATCTGTTAGTGGATGCAGGAATAGCTCATTCAGCAGTTTTTCGGCGCCCCTGGTTTTTACCTGGTTAAAAATATGGAAGATGGAATGTGTGTTATACTTTCCCAGCAACGATAAATCATCCAGTGTTTGTTTGTCGGCAATAAAGCTCATGTGGTCTTCTTTATTGATTTTTTCCTGGCTAATATATCCAGGATACCTTCATTTTTAATAATCACCATGCCATGCCTGTCGGAAGTAACGCCGGATGCCAGTTTATGTGTATAAACGGGCTTATTGCCTTCCATTAACGTTGGCAGATATACGAAGTTGATATTGTCACATTTTTCCCTGAGTACTTCACCTGCTTCAATGATGTGTGTAGATACTACGAACATACAGTTTTGCCTGCGGGCAATCGCAGCAGTGATAGCAATGGTCGCTTCGTATGCATCTTTAACATTGGTACCGCGGAACAGTTCATCAAAGATGACGAACAGGTATTTATCCCGGCTTAATTCCCGGGCGATGGTTTTGATGCGCAATACTTCTGCATAAAAGTGGCTGGCTCCCTGACTCAGACTGTCCGGCAGGTTGATGGTAGTGAAAATACCATCCCGCACGGAGAACTCCATTTTCGAAGCCGGCACCGGAAATCCCATCTGTGCCAGGAACATCGCAATGCCCAACGCTTTCATGAAAGTAGATTTCCCTGCCATATTTGCCCCTGTCAGGAAAATGATATTACTCGATGGGGTAATGGTCAAAGAATTGGCTACCGGTTTCGTTAAAGACGGATGATAAAAATTCTCCAGCACCACCGTTTGTGCCTGTGGGGGCAAGGCTAACGGGAAACAAAACTGGTGTTCGTTAGCAGTGCGGGCAACAGATAGATATACATCGGCAAGGTAAATATGCCGTAGTAGCTGCTGGATCTTTTCCCGTTGCCGGAAGCGGAGTACTTTATCGTACTCCGCTACTTTGGCAAAAGGAAATTTATGTTTCGTTTGCTCCTGCATCATCGGCCGCAGCTCTTCCAGGCGCAATAGCTGGTCAATAGCGGCCAGTTCCTGGCTGTAGGGAATGTTGTCCACCTGCAGCCGGATACTGTCTGAAAACAGCCTCGTAGCCTGTAAAATATTGATCAGGCTTAATACGCCTTTTTCAATGGCTTTATATTCCGTGTCGGCTGCAATGAACTGGTTGAATTTTCTACTCAATGTATCTTCCTCTTCATTCAGCCGGCTGCGCTCATCTGTATTTTCCAGGTGCTGTTCCCCGGCATCAAACCATTCACTTTCATAAGGGAAAGGAATCGCCTTTTCAGCGAAAGAACGGATAGTGGTGCTGCGTGCATTGATCACCGCTGCATCAGAAAGCGGCTCGTGGAACATTTCCTCCAGCAACTCAGATCCACCACGGGTAAAGGTTCGGTTAAATATCGCGTAAATACAATCCCCTCCTCCTTTCCCGAAAATATTCAGATCATTCAGCGTTTGTTTATCAGTCATTAGGCTCATACCTGCTCAGTTTTACTTTCTTCTTCTCCTGATGAGTAAAATGGTGCTTCCTATCAGCAATAATCCCGGGATAACACCCATTAATCCGTATTTCACCACTTTCAGGCTTTCTTTGGTGAGCGTTGTTTCATTGTCAGAACCACGGGGACGGCTTACATCCACAGGCACTGTGCCGTAAGATAACCAATGGAACATACCAGGAATCATGGAAAAGTTAGCAGCACCGTAATATCTGATTGGTGGTTTCATTCCACCATTGCTGATACAGTCGGCGTCTCCTATAATCATGATACGTTGCTCTTTATTGCCTATCTTTCTTGTCATGGCCATGGCGGTCACAAAGCTGTCCACCTTTTCTCCGGCTGCAATGTCTACAGTGGCAGAATCATTCACAAAGTCGATGGTTTGGGTTTCGTTCCAGGTTTTAGCTGTATCGGTTTGCAAAACAGGGATCGCTTTGAAACCTTTGTCTTCAGCCATCACCAGCCCTGCCGATTTTACCATACCCACATATTTGTGTTGCTGACTCATCACTTCAAAGATCTCTGCAATCCCTTTAGCTGCCGGTGTAGGCCTGCATATCACTGCGTTGGCGGCTACATCCTGCTTGGGTTGTACCAGCTGACCAGGAACCGTTTTTACACCAAATTGTGCAATAAATGATTCCATTGCTGCTGATCCTGGTTTAAGCGTAACCGCCAGATTTCCACCATTGGCGATGTAGACATCCAGTTTCTTTTTAGCAACAGCATCCATTGCCTGCTGCATATCGGAGATCACAATGATATCTACTTCTTTCGGAATCTGTTTATCGCCGGAAAGATCCAGTGTTTCCACATCACATCCCTGGTTAGTCAGTGCATAGCGGAATGTTTTAACAGAAGAAAACAGGGTATAGTCCTTAATCCTTTCCCCTTCTATTTTCCGCTCGCCCTCTCCCTGCAGGAAAGCAATCCTGGGCAGCTTCATTACCATGCGTTTGAATACGGCAGAAACTTCCGCTTCACTGGGAAACTTCTCCATATCTTCATAGATCCTCAGGAATGTCTTCTGTCCGTTTTCCCGCTCTACCACGCGAACAAAAGTGTTTCCTTCATCGGTGAGATCAATTTTCTTCTTTATTTCTGCCGGCGTCAAAAAGAGGTCAAGGTCCAGTTCTTTGATTTCTGCTTCTTTCCGGGCCTGTTCTGCCAGGGTTTTATTTTTATAAATGATGTCCAGACGAGGGTTATTGCTGGGCTTATCGTAATAGTAAACGTATTTCATTTTCGTTTCCGGCTTGAAACGGATGTATTGTTTTAACCGTTGTTTGTCTTCATTCACCATCGAAGGAATACCATTATAATATTCCCTGTCCAACAGGTTAACGTAGGTGGTGATGGTCATGCCACCATCCAGTTTGGCCATGATGGCCTGACTGTTTGGGGTCAGCGTATTACGTTTTGTTTCAGTGGCATCATAATAGGCCATGAGCATAGGCCTGGAGGTAGCGTATCCCAGCATCATGGCGGCTACTACTACCAGTACATATTTCCCCCACACCTTAGAGAAGGAAGCATGCGTGCGGTTGGCCTGTAGTTTCTGGATACTCAGGGTCAGGAACAGGCATACCACGATAACAAAGTAGAGTACGTCTTCGGTGCATATCAACCCGCTGATCATTTCATTACAACGTCCGGAGATCGATAACCAGTAAGTGATGTCGCGAACAAAGCCGATATCCTGCCATACTTTATCCATATAACTGAGAGTGGCCAGTAATACGAGCGTACCCAATGCCGCCACTACCTGGTAAGAAGTAAGGCTGGACATAAACAGCCCTATAGCCGAATAGGCACACATCAGCAGGTAGATCGCCAGCAATCCGGATGCAACAGAGGAAAGCTCAAAATGATCTATTGTAAATATCCCGATCACCACATACACCAGTAAAACACCGATGAGCAGGAAGCTGTAAGTCATCATAGCGAGGAACTTACCGCGGATGATCTGGGAAGAAGTTACGGGAGATGAATATAACAATTTGATAGATCCGCTGCTCAGCTCTCTGCTCATCAGCCCCATGGTAAGCAATGGCATATAAAGATACAGGTAGCCCTGTACCGTGGATAACAAACCACGCTGGCCGGAAAAGATGTTGGCGGTAATAAATGCATTTCCCCAACCGGTGCGCTGCGCCTGGAGTACTTCGTGAAGATGTTCCACAAAAGCCATCCCAGTCTGAAAGGTAAATACGATTAGGATCATCCAGGCGATCGGCGAATAAAACAAGGTGAATAACTCCGCCTTGGCGATCTTATAAATTCGTCTCATTGAATATTTTTTTATCAGCTTTTTATTTGATGTTTTTTTTCGACAACCGGGCAAATACTGCATCCAGTGAACTCTTTTCAATGATCAGTTCCATCAGTCCCCAACCTTTGGTTACACTGATTTCCGCTATGCGCTGTGCTGTTTTCTTTTCTCCATCGTATCCCAGTCTGAAACGGGAAGGCGCCAGCTGTTCAATAGACCTGATGCCTTCCAGCTTCAGGAGCTCATCATGGGCGGGAGGCGTGTCCAGCACAACTACCAGCGTATTGGGTTCAATGTAATTGTCAAACATTTCCAGGGTACCGGAAAACACCATCTGTCCCTCTTCTATCATCTTAATCTCCCGACAGGTAGCCTGTACTTCGGTGAGGATGTGGGTAGACAGCAATACAGAACGGTCCAGCGCAATATGTTTGATCAGGTTACGTACTTCCACGATCTGGTTAGGATCCAGTCCATTGGTGGGTTCATCCAGTACTACAAACTTCGGGTTGTGTACAATGGCCTGAGCAATGCCTACGCGCTGCTGATAACCACCAGACAGGTTGCGGAGCAAACGATCCCTGAAATGCGCTACTCCACATCTTTCCAGCGCTTCCTGTACCGCTTTTTTTACCTGTTTCTTTTCTACCATCCGCAGGTCCGCGCAATAGGTGAGATATTCCTCTACGGTAAAATCCTGGTACAGCGGCAGTTTCTGCGGCATAAATCCGATATTGCGCTTAGCTTCTACCGGATTATCTTTCAGGTTAACTCCGTTAATAAAAACTTCTCCTTTCGATTGCTTCAGCACCCCACAAATAATGTTCATGGTGGTGGATTTACCAGCCCCGTTGGAACCCAGCAGGCCAACAACACCCTGACTATGGATCTCAAGATTTATATCTCTGACCGCCCACTGGGAAGCATAACGGTGAGACAGATTTTCAACTTTTACGATGGCGTTTTCCATTCATTACGGATTGTTTATTAAATAAAATAGCTGGTGTAAGCTTTTGCTTACACGATGATTGCGTTTGAATACGATGTATGAAGAGGACTACTGAAATTCCTTTCGTCCGGGGGCCAGCCCCGGGCGAAAGGAAGGGTTAGGATCAGTAGGTAGCATTGGCGATGGCGCGCACGTCTATATTATATTTTGTTTTGTAAAAATTTACCAGGATATCGAACTTCTGCTTAATCAACGGATATGCCAGATAAGGCTGCATTTGCGCATCTGTTCTTGTAAGCACATTCACGATAAAGGAGCTGATGTCATTTGATTTGGCACTGGGCCAGTTATAGGTACCGAAATACCATTCAGAAGCAGAAGTGGCCGTATAAGAAGACGGTAAAAAACCTCTTGTTCTGAAAGCCGCCTGGTTCACCGGGTTGGTAGCATTAACAGGTACTGCCGGTGCAGCTGCCGCATAATCACTGACTGTATAAAATTCCGCAGGCACCTGTATGATGCTGTTCGCGATGTAATAATTCCAGATCGGTACAATCAGTAAGTTCCTTTTATCTACCTTTTGTGCAGACGTCATGGTACGGAGACTACTATTCATCCCCGCGAAAGTGATGGATTTTCCCACTACTTTATAATCAAAGTAGAGGTATTCCCGGCCGGGAGGAAATCCCACCCTGTATTGCTTGATGGTATCTGCCATCAGCACACGATAGGGAATACCCTGGCTTTTCTTAAAGCCTTCCGGCAGAAACTTCAACCAGATATCATTCAGGAAAGTCAGCATATCACCTGCATAAGCAGGATTACCTAATACCGCCGTATCGATCTTGGAAGAACCGCCACCAGTGGATTGTACCCACTCATAATCCTTCTGCGTAAAATTATAGAGGAAGTATGAGCCGTAGGTATCATACAGTTGCTGGATTTTATCATTTGCTTCCTTAGGCGCATTTCCCTGCGGCAAAACATAATCGGGGCCCACCGGAACCGGAGGTCCGATCGCAACGTCCTTTTTGCAGGAGAATAACAATATGCTGGAAATGCAGCCAATAATAAATAGATGCTTCATTGTATTGTTGTATTGCTTGTTAAACAATTATTGCCCGTCCCTGTCGGCCATGGTGCCAGAAGGATTCTGTTTCAACGCCGGATTTCTCATCAGCAAACTGGAAGGAAAGG
The DNA here is from genome assembly GCF_052114225.1 of Chitinophaga sp. RAB17. Lineage (NCBI taxonomy): Bacteria > Pseudomonadati > Bacteroidota > Chitinophagia > Chitinophagales > Chitinophagaceae > Chitinophaga > Chitinophaga sp. RAB17. Next base: position 162,938 of record NZ_JBFREI010000013.1, read on the forward strand.
GCAGCGTATACATCGGATCTTTTTCTTTCAATGTGTAATGCAGTATCGCTTCTCCCAACGCCGCCTGATAACGGTGAGTGATGGAAGGCATACCATAACGGCGCAGGTCAAACCAGCGGAACCCCTCCATACAGAATTCCTTACGGCGTTCGTCCCGCACTGCTTTCAGCAATACGGCCTTATCACTGATATTTTCATCCGTGTAACCTATGATACGCTTGCGGCGCAGGTCATTCAGGTCTTTCAGCCCGTCAGACAGCTTTCCGAGTTGCACACTTGCTTCCGCCCTGTTTAATACCGCTTCTCCGGTACGAAGACATTGCTCCAGTTCCTGGTCTACGTTCGTGTACTTGGTTACGATCTGTGTACCTCCGTTTGATTCCGTAAAACCATATTTGAGGCGAACGTCATTGGCTCCATATATGGACCGGAGCTCAGGAGAAGGGCTGTAAGCGGTCTGATCACCCGCCTGTGCTCTGCCGCCGAACATCCATTCTATTTCCGGATTGGTATACGTGATCCAGTAACCGGTGCTGATGCCTGTCAGGTTCGTCACCACTCCTCCCTGCTCAAACACCTTATTGGCTTCTGCTACACAGTCTTCCCACTTTTCCATATAGAGATATACCCTGGATAAAAGGATATGGATAGCCGGTTGATTGATATGAAAATCTCTGCGGGCAATAGGCAGCGGATCCATCAGCGTGGCCGCTTCTTTCAAATCAGCTACCACCTGTGCATATATTTCCGCCACGGTGGCCTGTGGCATGTATTCAGCCGTGACACCTGAATTCAGTTTTAATGGTACTGATAGCGATGTGGGATTACTGTTGTATGGTTCTCCATAAAGATTTACCAACCGGAAATAATACATAGCCCGTACTGCCAGTGCTTCAGCTTTTACCCGGTCCTTATCAGCCTGACTACCAATGGCGGTATTGATATTATCCAGCACTGCATTGCATCCCTTTATCAGCTCATAATAGCGGTAATAGGCAGTAGTGGAGGGATCTGTATTGATCACATTTCCTAAACCATTCATGTCTCCGAGTTTGGGCTGCCAGGTATAAAAGAGATAATTCTCTTTAGCTGCATTGGAGCCCACCACTGTTGTTCCATCTCCCCACTCAATAAACAGGTCTACATCATCATCCATAAAGTAAACGAAGTTGGATGGATCTTCATCCCTCATGTAACCCGATCCTATCAATAGCTCCMGGAAGTCAGTGGCTGTTTTTGGAATCACATCACTCTGGGATTTTTCCTCCAGGAATTTTTTGCAACCGCTGAGTGTCAGCAGGCTGGTGATAAAAAAAACGGTTAATAATTTATATTTCATGCGTTTCAATATTAGAAGGTCATATTAAAAGATAATGACGTTACCCTGCGGGCTGGCCACCCTGCTGTTTCCGGATCATAACCTCTCCATGCATCATCAAATGTTACCAGGAACGGATTGGTCAGGCTAAACGATGTACTTAAACGTTTGATGTGTACCTTTTTCAGCAGGTCCTGCGAAAATTCGTATCCTATTGACAATTGACGACAACGGATAAAATCAGCATTTGCCACCATATAATCGGATTGATTATATAGTTGATAAGGTGTTTGCGTGTAGTTAGTCATTATTGGCAGCGGAACCTCTATTCTGCGGGGATTTCCGGGAGGAATAGCCGGAACGTTGGTATGCAGCTCATCTCCTGGTTTCTTCCAGCGGTCAAGCAGTATCCTTGGTACATTTTGCTCTGGGGTAGGTGCTCCATTGGCATTATAGAACGGAGGCAGGCGTTTTTGATTGCCGAATGCCATCGCAAATTGTGTACTCAATGAAATATTTTTATACCTCAGCATTGTACTAAATCCACCAGAAAAATCAGGATCCAGCTTACCCGATTTTACCAGGTAGTCCAGATCATTCGAAGTGGGTTTAATATCCAGTTTGTTGAAAGTAGGGATACCCGTCTTTCCATTTAAACCAGCATAGGAATAAGAGTAGAAGGTAGAATAGGCCTCTCCGTTCACAATAGCGTTTCCACTCAGATAATCTTCCCTGGTATTGATCCGTTGATTTTGCGCCAGTTTATTCCGTGCAAGACCAGTATTCACAGAAAACTGCCACAGGAAGTCTTTGGTACGTATGGGTATCACGCTGATGATCAGGTCATAGCCGGTGTTGTCCATCCGGGAACCAAATACTGTAGCGGAATTCATCCCGTTTTCCACAGGTACATCCCTCGATGCCAGGATATTACTGGTTTTCTTGTACCAGTTGGCAGTGGCATTCAGGCGCCCTCTCAACAGTGATATGTCCACGCCAAGATTCCATGTTTTTGTTTTTTCCCAACCCAGATCCGGATAAGGCAGCGATTTGATGTTGAGTGTATATTGCTTGAATACGGTACTGAGTCCTCCATCTGTAGCAATGAGGTAAGGAGATACGGCTTCCACCGCATTTCCCTGGTAACCGTAAGTAGCAGACAGATCTAGTCCGTTCAGCCACCGCAGGGAGCGCAGGAACTTTTCATTGGCAACACGCCATTTTCCACCTACCGACCATGTTGGCTGGAACCTTTTGTTTTTGTCCTGCCCGAAACGGTTGGAGGCATCCAGTCTTGCATTGAAGTTGAATATATAGCGTTGATCAAAGCCGTATACCGCAGACACATATTCGCTGAGATAATTACTTTCCTGGTTTATAATCTTTGAATTCAAACGCATCGCTTCATAGAGACTGGAACCACTGGCACCAAGAAACACAGGGGCCAATGGCAGCGGAGCATAGCTTTCGCCGCGGTAGCGCAGGTAACCATAGCGTGTATCCATATTACTCTGGAGCAATCCGGAACGGGCTTCTATTCCCCCTTGCAGGGTCATGGTGTGCAGCTGACCAAATAACCGGTCATATACCAGGCTGTTTCTCCAGGTATATCCTTTGTTGGTAGCATTCKGTATTTGTACCAATCCTCCAAAAGGCAGGCGGCTGGCCAATTCCTGTGGTGAGTTGGACATTACGCTGCCAAATTCATATCCTCTTGTTTGCGTGATATAGAAAGATAATTCTGTAGCGTAGGATTTTATGTTGGTAGTAGCAACATTGTATGCCAGCAAACCCTGATACTGCAGCCCTTTCGCTAATTGCAGATTCACGTCAACAGTGGATGACAGGGTAGTGTTGGTATTTTTATTACCTGTATTATTAATTTCATTCTGAATGTTATACAAATAACCGGGAGCACCGGGAATAACGGTACTGGGCTCCCCTCTTTTTTCATGATAAAAGAGCGTGCCATCATCGTTATACATAGGAATCGTTCTGGCAGTATTATACGCATAGGTGAACGGATCTACCCCATAGGCATAACCGTTTGTTTCGCGCATACTTCCATTCAGCATCAGGTTTACCGTCAATGCTTTTCCAAAGCGGAGCGTGGTATTGGAGGCAGCAGAAAAGGTCTTCAGATCATTTCCTTTACCTTCTCCATTCTGCTGCTGCATACTGAAAGAGGTCCTGTTCGTGATTTTTTCGCTACCGCCGGAGATGCTCACGCTGTGATTCTGACTGAACGAATTGCGGAAAAGCAGGGCAAACCAGTCTGTATTCTGATTTTCCATCTTCCTGTATTTTTCCAGGTAGGTAGCGTAGTCAATCTCTTTTTTCTGCAATTGCTGTATCAATCCACCGTAGCCGATGGGCAATATATCAGCAGTATAGCTATCGCGTCCTTCATATACTTCTTTGGAGAACTGCATCAGTTGCTGTGAGTTCATCAGGTCATACTGGCTGTAGGAGGGTCTTTGACCAATAGAAAGATTATTGCTGTAGGACACGGCTAACTGTCCGGGGCGGCCTTTCTTCGTGGTGAGTACAATCACTCCGTTTGCTGCCTGCGAACCATAAATAGCAGTAGCAGAAGCATCTTTTAATACGGTGATAGATTCAATATCGTTGGGGTTCAGCCAGGAAATCGCGTTAGAAGCGATCAGGCGTAATTCTCCCATATCAGTGGCCAGCGATCCGCTACCTTCCGGAAGCGGCAAAGGATCACGCTGAATGACTCCATCTACTACCCATACCGGCTCCTGGTTGCCAAGAATGGTGGACGTACCGCGGATGCGGATTTTTGGCGTGGAACCTACCTGACCTGATTGCGTCAGTACAGACATTCCCGGCACAACACCCTGCAACATCTGGTCAATACTGGTTTCACCCGCTATTTTAATATCATCGGCCCTGACGGAGTAAACGGCACCTACATAATTTCCTTTATTCACATTCCGGTAGCCGGTCACCACCACATCGCTCATTTCAAAGTCCTTCCGGTTCAGCGTGATGTTCATGGTGATGTTGTTGCCATCAGTCACCAGCAGGGATTTGGACTGATCCTTATTCAATGTATAAGCAGTATAGCTTTGGGCCGTTTGACGGATACCGATTTCCAGGGTTTCATAACCCAGCATGGAAATCTGGATCACGGTATTTTCCGGCAGCTGGCGAAAATAAAATGTTCCATCGGTGGAGGTTACCGTGCCGGTAAATGTATTTTTAATGCGTACGGAAACACCTGGCAGCAGTTCCCCGGTAGCCGACCGGATCACACCCGAAATAGAGGTGGGGGGCGCCGGGATGTCCAGGAAGTTAATGGCGGGCTTACGCGACAACACAATGGTTTTATCCTTGATCAGGTAAGTGACCGGCAGATCTTTCAATATAATATCCAGCACTTCTTTCAGCGGCATATCCCTGGCAGACAGGGAGACACTGCGGGTGTCGCTGATAGTGTTGATATTGCTGAAAACAACATACCCGGTTTGCAGTTTAATTTCGGTAAATACTTTTTTAATAGGTATAGATTTACCCGATAGCGTAACGGTTTGTGCATGACCTGAGGCGCTTGCCTGCAGGATGGCGGCTGTTAATAAAATGACAGTAAGTCTCATAGCCAGGAAGATTTTGGTTAGGCCCTTGAATTTTCCCCTACGGTCGGGGGGCCAATAGCATTTTTTTTGCATAGATTGCATGAGATTTGGTTGTTAATAAATGTGAAACGAAGAAACCGTTTAGAACCGACCAGATTCATTCACCGTCATGGCTGCAATCCATGACGGTTTTTTAATGGTTGGTTGTTGATATATATAGTTATTCCCTGACTGGTTTATCCAGCCCTCCTTAATGCATTCGGTGAAGAATATTATTGGCTACTTATTATTTAATACAATCAGTGTACGTCCTTCTACTCTAAAGTCTACTTCCGTTTTCCTTAATATTACCAGCAGATCCGCCAATGCGATTTGTCTGCTCATTTCTCCCTTAAATTTTTCATCTGGTATACCATTCTCATATACCACATCTATATTATACCAGCGTTCCAGCTGTCGCATCACCTCTCCCAGGTCTGCGTTTTCGAAATTAAATAAGTTGTTTTTCCAGGCCATTATTTTTTCAAGATCCGGATTATTTAGCACCGTAACTTTTTCTTCCTGCATATGCAGGCCTGTTGTATGGCCGATGCTGGCTTGTTGACCAGGTTCCAGTATAACACTGTTAGCATGACTAACCGCCACTCTCACGCTTCCGTCCAGCAGCGTGGTGCGAATTGAGTTTTCGTTTTCGTAGGCATTTACATTAAACGATGTGCCCAGTACTTCGATGGTTCCTTTATTGTTGATGTTGACGAGGAAAGGTTTGTTGGCATCCTTCGCTACTTCAAAGTATACTTCTCCCGTTACCTCCACCCTTCGCTCCTGCCCTGTAAAAGCAGTAGGATAGCGGATAGAGCTGGCGGCATTTAACCACACTCTGGTGCCATCCGGTAAGGTCACCTGGAACTGTCGTCCCTTTGGCGTGGTCATTTTGTTATATTCTGTGCTGCTGGCACTTTCACCGGCAGCATCATATATCAGTTTCCCATTGGACATTACTACGGAAGCGCCGCTTTGATGAGTGACTACCCCATTGCCCATACTGTCGAGTGATACCTGCCGGCCATCTGCCAGTGTAAGAATCGCCCCTTCTTTTCCCGGCACAATAACTGCCTGATTGGACGCCTGTAAAGTGGTGGGGGCTGATGTATGATTGACCCAAAACCAGGTGGCTCCACCTAGCAACATTGCCACAGCAGCTGCTGCCCAACCCCATTTGCGTAAGGAATGAATATGGAAGATGGAAGTCCTGGGAGGCGTTGCAAATGCAGGAATCTGCGCACCGATTTTCCGGGCAATCCGGTCTCCATCATAAGCATAAAAGCGTTGAAGATGAGTCATCAACTGCTGTCCATCACTGAGCTCCGCAAAAAGATGGCGGTTATTATCGGATGCGTTGATCCATTCGTCTAATACGATTTGCTCATTGGCATCGAGACTACCATCCAGGTATTTGCCAATTAAAATGGCGATGTAATGATTCTTTTCTTCCATACTACACTACTAAAACAACTAACTCTCCATTTTATACCGGTCTTCTGAAAAAAAATTACTGTTGCAGTAATATTAGTGCAGAAAGCAGCATGGGCAAGGAAATCAATTCATTTTTCAATAAGTTGTTACGTAGCAATGCCACCCCTTTTGCCTTTTGGTTTAAGACGGTTTGGTAGGCCATATTCAGCTCGGCGGCAATTTCAGCCGCGCTTTTGCCATCTATAATGGCCATGCGGACCACTAACCTGCATTGTGGGGGTAACTTTTCAATTTCCGAAAAAATGATCTGCATCACTTCCGTCCTGATGTAAGCATTTTCTACATCTATCGCCAGTTTATCGGCAGACCTTTCCAGCAGGTGATGAATATCATGATGCCGCTTTTCCGACTTAATATAGTTAAGTGCCGCATTTTTGGCAGCGGTGAAAAGAAAGGACTTCAGGTGATTGAGGGAAGGAAAATCTTCTTTTTTTTGATAAGCACTGATAAAGCAGTCGGACACAATATCTTCCGCTGCCATAGTATTGGCAATGATTTGTTCCGTAAAAAAACAGAGCGGCCGCTGATATATAGCATATACCTGGTGCAGCGCTTTATGATCCCCTTGCTGAAAAGAATTGATCAGCTCCATTTCCCCTTTTGCTCCGTTGATTGACAATAGCTAGTTTTAAATTTCAGATGTTTCAGTTGAAAGCACAAACTATAGCAAAAAATTAAGAGATTATAGCGCGGAGTTTAAATTACTATTGTTTAATTATTTATACATGCAATAATTAAACAATTACTGTAATGGATTTGAATTATATATGATTTATTTATTTTAAGCCATATCATGGGATATTGAACTTTATTTTCAATAAGAAAAACATGTATCCGCAGGAGTCGCGTAAACTGGGTAAAGAGATACAGCGGGCTTTAAAGCTGAAATAATTTGGTATAAAAACGCATCTTCTGCACCATGGCATCCCTACATGGCGATAAAATAAACAATGATGCTACTTCTGTACACGAACGTTAGATAGCAGTGATTCCTGAATGGTTTACGCTGTTCGATATTGATGAATGGAAAAGCATGTAACAGGTCAAATAGATAATAATCCTGGTTAGACGGCCACTATGTTAAAAAGACCACCTTTCGGCTGGTCTTTTTAACAGTAATGTATTTTGCTAAATAATTTTTAACCATTGAAAAATATTTTTTGTCGAAGACAACAAAAGTATCCATACAATTAAAACACCGATTCTCATAAGAATAGTTTTTCGATCTATCATTTTCACTTTATTTCCAAAGCCCTTATACCCTCGTATTTTTTCATCAGGTTCAAAAACTCTTTCCTTAATGGCGAAGAAACTACTCACTACAAATTTCTGATGTTTCTCATTAATTACATAAAAATATTTCCTTTTCAGGTTAAAAAACTTACCCAACATGAATCCGGAGCTTTCTTTCCGGGAAGGCATAACCTCTATGACCGTAAAATATTGTTTCTTCCCGATAAGTATGCTAACGAGGTAGGTTGTCTGAAATAAGATGCCAAAAAGCAGCAAAATATTAATCACATTTACTATCCAGTTGCTGGTATAAATTTCAACGAACCCATTATTCATAGCTCCGATACCAAACAGCATTAACCATACTATTAACTTATAGTCTCTTTTAAATCGTTTCATTTAATCTTCAGTAAAATATTCTTTAATTATATTTGGCACTTTAAGCTGGAATCGTATCCCCGCATTAACTTCGGCCTTAACCTTAATTCCAAATACATGTACAGGATCGGTTTCAGCAACTCCTCTTACACCAACCTGCATATCCCTTAATGTAGTAACTGCATCTCCCTGGACCTTCCATTCTCCTATGGGGATAGGGATATCACCAACAGGTACAATTATCTTCCCTTTGGCCCCCGGAATAGGAACCAGCAACCGATACCCTGGATCATAATCGCCTGATAAGGAGCCTTTAAGTGGCATATATCTTATATCTGCTCCTCCCATTTTCCCATTTACATATGCCGAAGTAAAATCTATTTTTTCAATTTTTGGTTTACTCCATTGACCATCATATGATGTTTTCACCTGCCCTCCAATAATTGGTATTACGGTTTTAACGGGAAACGCTACATTTTTGTCATTACCTATTTCCTTCTTTATAACTGTTCCTACATAACCTTGAACAGATTTAACAGGATTCCAGTCTGATAGAAAATCCAATACCTGTCTGCCGAAATTACCAAAATAGCGATCTTCGCTATGAATCACTGAAGTAACATCAACAGAATAATTTCCGTCTGCATCTTTCTTGGATGTCGTTTTAGTTTCACTAAATACCCAGTCTTCCTGCTGCTTGCGGTAATAAACCTCTCCTACATCCAAACCGGCACGCTTCGAACGATCTCTCATCCTTTCCGCGCTCCTTTTCGAGCCATACAAACCGAGAGGATCTACGTAAAGTATCGGGTTATTATGAAAAGTGGCATAGAGAGATTCACTATTAGTGGTTACAGGATCCAGGTTCCATCTCCTTCCTATCCTTGGATCATACTCCCAAAACTGCGCTGTATAGCTATTCCCCTCTCCCTTGACCTCATCTGATTTCTCTTGTCCATTAAATCCATATCTATATCCAGCTACGTTAAATCCTCTACCAGTTAATCCCATTCCAAAAGGCGCATAATCCTGGGCAGACACGACTCTCGCTTCGTAATGATCAATAATATTGCCGTCGGAAGAAATTCCCAACTTTTCATCCGATACAGTAGCCAGAACGTTCCCTAGATGATTAGACAATTCAAAGAATTTAAGTCCGCGCATAAAGTTAACAAATCTACCGTCTCCAACTCCTGTTAATCTGATAGGTTGAATATTTAGATCCTCTTGCAAAGCAGTTACACGGGTATCAATCCCTAATCTGCTGATTCCATATAAATGCGTTTCAGTCTGGCTTAACAAGCCGTTATTAATAGCTGTATTTCCACTTACATACACACTCACTACATTACCTGTAACGTCCCTTACATACCTCGTTTCTATATTACCGGCGATCTTGCTTATCCGGTTGCCTGCAGCATCATACTTATAAGTAATCAGCGTGCCATCTGCCTTCCTGATCCTGCTGATTTTTCCATATAAACTCCAGACAATGCTATCCATTTTCCCTTCTTTGTCTGCAATCAAATTACCGATGGAATCGTATTTATAATTATTGGCTTCCTGAGTATCGATATCGGTGTTATATTCTCCAGGTGGTACAACATCTGCTATAGACGTCAGCTTGTTGGTACCTTCTAAATATTTATATGTGAGTCCATCCATTTTCCGGGGTTTATTAGCCCATGTTTCATTACCGTTGCGATTATAGGTCCGGATATTTCCATTAGGATCATAAGTGATATCCTCTTTAAAATCTTCCACTGCTATTGGAGACCATGTATTATCACTATTATTAAATCCACGACTTACGTTCATACCAGTGAGCCTGTTGAGCACATCATATTTATATGCAAAAAGCAAGGGTTCCCCCACTTTGGGCAGGTTCAGGGAAATGCCACTAACACTGCTGTTAAATAAAGGTTTTAGCACCTCCCCCGTGCCTGCAAATGGGCGACTGGCAGATATTGGCATATAATCATGATCTCCATAGTAATGCAAAGCATATCCAAAAATATCCTTTGCAGTTAGCCCACTGCCTATACCATCATGGCCCATATCGGTAGTGGTATTGACAGAACTACTATTAACCCCCTTTAACCATCCTTGTAAATTATAAGCATAATCCATCCCCTGCACCTGCGCTTGCCCTATCACACTCCTGGCAAGTGATCCATGCTTGTAATATTGGTAATACGCATCATTTTCCCAATACAGGCTATCACGGCTCGTCTCTATATTAGTAATCCTGTTTTCTGCATCATAGTTATAGCGATGGTAATAAGCATCTACCTTACCTGGTTGGTAACTCACTGTATTTACATTGCCACTGATGAGGTCATAACTGTAACGGATCTCTTTCCAGCGATTACTACTATTATCCTCTGTTGCTGGATTATAGTCCTGCAACAAGGTATTTACATTACCGTGAATATCGTAGCTATAATAGGTAGCAGCAGCCTGTCCCCCCGCTATTGTATCTGCAATGTTATTATATACTGCTGACCAGGAAACCCTGTTTCTCAGGTTCTTTGCCTTCCATCCGATGCTCTCCACAAAATTATATGGTTGATCATACACTGTACGGGTAATCTGGGAACGACTTCCTCCAGCATTCTGTATCCAGGATAATAAAGCCACAGGATTCCTGCTGATGAGATTGGTCATCGTTGCACTGTTGTTAATTTCACCTACTTCTGTAATACGACCTATATCATCATAAAGCGTGTAACTATATGCCACTGACCCGTTTACCGGATACAATTGCCTGGCACTTTGGGAAACAACGAATCTTCCCAAGCGGTCATACCATAAACGTGATACGCCTGCATCGGGAGTCTTTAACTCTACCACACGATTCAATGTGTTATACCTATATTCTGTCTCCATCTTATGCAAAGGTGTAAGCGATATACCGCTACTTCTGGCGTCTTTCACACTGTCCAGCCAAGGACGGCTGCGATTTCTGAGCACACCGGCGGGGGGCACCATTTTTACCAGGTTACCTGCCTGATCATAATAATACAGGGTATAGTGATATTCTCCAAGATTATAATGCACCGCAAAACGCTCATGTGATTTGGCATCCAGTGACCTCGCCATATACGTACCTTCAAAATCATTCATCACGGAATCCCGGATAGCATTGTAGATTTCACGTGCCTTATTCTCCGCTATATCCACACTATCTGCACAAGCAGTTACCGGCCTTAACGGATCCTCCTCGTAAGCAGGTGTTGCATTACCACATAATAACCGGTCTCGTGACATAAAGCAACTGTCAATACCCGGACAGTTAATGATAGTCAGTATTGGCGTACATACTTTCTCTGTAATAGCAACAGTATTGATATTGTTATACGAAAGAAATAAACTGGCCTGTGGCAATATCGAAATCAATCCCGGGTTACTGGCACTCACACTCAGATTTTCCACTTTATCGTCACAACCACTTTTTCCGTCTTTATTAGCCAGCATCAACATCGCGCGGCCATTATACAAACCGGCGCCCGCGTAAGAGCTATCTGCATTCTGTACTACTTTATACAATTTATCGTCCCCGCTCAACTGCACATGACTTGTCCAGCTTAATGCATTTCCAGCATTCCATTTAGTCCACCACACATCCTGATTGGAAGATGCCGCAATCACACCGCCATCCAACGTTGGAGACGCTGTCCAGGTGGAAGAAACAGCACCGGAGATACCATTTAGTTGCTTACTACTCGCTACATAACCGGTCTTGTCCACATCTATAAAAATGCCGGCATTATTACTTCCTGCTACCACTATTTTATAACCCGTGGAAGTCTGGATTAGATTGTTTACCACACCCGTACCATTATTGGCTGGCTGGTATTGCAGCATGAGTAACTGTGCCCCTGTTTTCAGGTGCTGCTTGAATAACACTGGTGCAATACCATTCTGGCCATTCATAGCCGTTGCTGCCACTAATGTGTCGCTGTTGGTAACCAGGCTAATCATACCTTTTACATCACCGGAGCCGGTTTGCTTCAGCCATACCAGTTCTCCTCCTGCCGATAATACACCTGTCACCCATTCTGTATTGATATTATTGGTGGTACGTACACCCGCAATGGCAAAATTTCCATCATGGGTTTGTACGATATCGCAACCTTTCGCCCCATTGTTGGCACCAAAATCAACTGTCTTATTCCATTGCACCGCACCATGTGCATCGACCTTCACTACCATCATCGCTCCTTGTGGGAAACAAAAAGAACGCGTGGAACCAATGGCGATATAGCCACCATCTGCCGTTGGTATTAATCTGCGGAACTCCTCATCATCTTCTCCCCCATAGGCTTTAGACCATTGCAGCTGCCCGCGGGCGTCCGTTTTGATAATATAAGCATCCTTTTTACCTGCACTACACCCCGTAGTGGCACCTGCCATTATGAAGCCATCTGCCACAGAGCAGATATCAGTGATCGTATCCTGGCCACCGTTATTATAAGTAATCACCTGACGTTGGGAACTCGCTGTTTTTACACATACACGGGTACCCAGATCGGTAGAGTTATGACAACTATCTAAAAAAGCCAGGTAAGTAGCCGTTCTTTCACTGAAGCCCAGACGGTTGTTCATAAAGGCTTCAAACAGTTTGTTCTTAGCTCGCTGCTGCGGATCCGTTTCATCTGAAAGTGGTGTAATACCAGGATAAGCAACCGTGAACTGATGATACAGACTATCCGTTACCACACAGTTGACGCAGGGTGGGGCAATATTGCATTGGATTAATACAGGGATCTTCACCGGCTTTGTCAGATAGCTACAACCAGAGGTGTTACTGCTGCAGGCTGCCAGCAGATCATCAAGGTCCGTCTGCGCAATCATTACACCACGGGTACGTTTCAGGAAAACGGAGAAGTTGGCATCTTCTGGTTTTTTATTCTGAAGATATTGTGCATTCAGTAAACTCAGATTATTACACTCACAGTCCTGCGGTTTCTTGTAACTGGAGTTGTTAGCAAGGGCTGGCTGGTTATTATAAGGCTTAGGATAAGTGATCACCTCACCATTACACACCAGCGGATCCGTGATCTCGTGACTGTTGTTATACTCTGCCAGGATCGCCTGAAAACTGCTATAAGCATTCAAGGCCCCGGGTTTCAGTGTGCTGGCACCATAAGGATGATCCGCATCTGCACTGGCTTTACACAGGCTGAGTAATTTTGTTTTAATCTGTGCAAGGGCTGCATCTGTATATTTACATGGTGCCAGTTGCTTTAACCAGGTATTGGCCAGCGTGTCAATATTGTTATAATATATCTGGTTAACAGCCTGCTGCGCCGCATCCTTCGTTGCCTGTTCATTGCCCGTCTGACTTAAAATACCATTGGCGATATCCGTCACTCCGGTCTGTTTCATGATCAGGTCAGGCGTAATAAACTGAGGTTGTTTCTTCGCTGCAACAATATTTGCTGCTGCTGCACGATCAGATGTACACTTCCCATTGATATAATTAGTACTCTGCTCACGGTGAATATTCAGATACAGGGAGCGGAATGTACGCCACGCCATATCCAGGTCACCTGCACATAAAGCAGCTTCTGCATCTGCCGGTGTGAAGGTCCTGTAATCATTAAAACAATTCGCCGATTCACCACACTTAGTAATTGCTACCGCCATACCCAGCAAGGTGATAGTACCGGAAGGTGCCCTGTATTTTGTCAGGCCGGCGTTCAATTCTGCACCCTTATAGGCTGTCAGTGGATCCGGATTGGTAGGCCCTGTTGGCAACAGGTAGCCCTTTTGCTTCGCACCGAAATAAGTATCTGTTTTAGAAAAATCTTTCTCCCAAAGCTGCGCGCTCTTCATTGCAGCCTCCTGTAAAGCAACCAGCTTGCAATACTCCGGATGCAAAGGCAATAAAGCCTCCGCCCATGAAGCTTGAAATGCATCAACGAACTGCTCCGGAGTAAGGTCCTGGGGAACTACCAAGGTATTGGTTTCAGTACTCAACACTTTCGCTGGCTGATTATTAGCATCCAGGTAGGTAATATCTCTACGTTTATATGCAGGAGTAGTATTGTTCCGGTAAAAAATGGAATAATCCGTTTTCATGTCATCAGATAACAGTGCATACTGCCCCGAAGGCGGGCTCATATCCTGCAACATCATATTCCGGATATCATCTCCTTCTGAATGCTGTGGATCTTCACACTCCGCACATACCGGCTCACAAAGATTCTTCCGCTGTTTTATTAACTGGTTCTCACGGATCGTTTCATAGGTAGTACAGATATTATTTTTCAGGAAGATACTATCGCGATAGTACTCCATCGCCACGTGACTCACCGACAAAGTTTTCGAAATATTGTAAGTACCCTTCACCAGGAAAAGAGAAAATTGAAGCGACAACTTACCACCATTAGCTATCTGCAAATCCGGTGTATAGTTATGCAGAACCGTATCAAAAGGAACTTTACCCGGCATATGCTGGTTCCACACATCATCGGTAATCTGAATCCGCAGATCATACAGACTAACGTAATTGGTGGCATGCTGATCACACCCCAGCTTTGTCAACACCGGAGGATCCAGTTCGTAATTGAATGTATAGGTACCATCCATCAATACCGGTGTAGACCGATTCGTGATTAATGCACGGTCACGAATAAACGTTCTATCTGGACCAGATAAAGAGTCAGTAACAGGAATCACTTCTTTTTCCGGCACATCTTCCAGGCTCTTATTCCAGGCTTCTCCTGCCAAAGCAGTAGCAATAGTACGCCCATGCATGTCCACATAAGTTACAGATAACAGTCCATTGGCGTCTTCCACTGCATTCTTCTTATAATGACTACTGGAGCCCACCTCAGTACCAAATAATGCATCCAGGCTTTCCTGCTCTGCATCGCCATAGTAGTATTTTACCTCATGGTTGCTGCCTATTTTAAAGTCTGGTCCCAAACCTCCATGACGACTAATGCGCCCGGTATTATCCGCCGTGTAGACGATTTCACTAAAAGCATACCCTTTTGCATCCGGTAGGTATTGATTTACACCTATATTCTTTTCCGGATTCGCTGGAGAATAATACTGATTGGCACCCGACGCGGTAGACATTTGCGCTGCACTGGCGTTCGATACTTCAGAAGGCTGGTCTATATGGTCATACATATCTTTATCATATTCCCCACCATTGATCGCCGAGTTAATACTTCGTGTGTACCTCATCACATTGTTCAACGTTGGCGCAGGTAGCACCTGGATAACCGGCCTTCCCTGATAATCATACAACGATTCTGCCACCAACGTTTTATTGGTTATATTATCTTTTGTGACTGTTTGCCGGTTACGCAAACTACCGTCAAAATACTGCACTGACACCTTGCGCTTCCCGCCTTCTGCAAATGATGCATATGCCTGCCAGTTCAGCCTGTTCTGGTGACCATTAAAAATATAATGTCCCAATCCTCCACTATAATCAGAACTCCAGGCCGTTTCTATTCTCACATCATTACTCTTCTCCTGCACCGCTCTCACCCGATAATACAACACTCCAACTTTATCATATAATAAAGGAACAGCATAGGAGTTGCCCGCAATAGTGACTCTTGTCGCATTGTTCTCAAAAACCAATAACGGATTTAATGGCATACCAAACCTGTTAGCGTCCAACGCGCTGGAATCCACATACGCCCATTCCAGATCATATACGTCTGCCCCCGTTACAGCAGCCCAGCTCACAGTGATTTCATCAGTAGAATCAGTATTTGACGGATTATCGGAAGAAATTGTTTTGATAGCATCTGCTGTACAATCCAGTTTATATACTGGGTATACCGTCATCTCATTTTCCAGTATCAGCGCAGGAATAATATTTTTAGCGGCATTGGTAGTAATGCTTAACACTTTTACCTTTACCTGGTGCGCTTGTGTGAATACGAAACTATTGCGCATCTTATAAGGATGCGTGGTATCATAATCTACACTGATAGCCTGATCCGTAGAATCTGTACTCAGATTCGGAGCCGTATAATAAATACGTACATTCACCGTAGCACTGAAAGTAGCCGGCAGATACAAACTGGAAAATTCATTGATACGCAATGTGACGCTGTTACGCACCTGGTAGGGCGTATCCAGCTTACTCTTGTTGGCATCAAAATAATATTTGTCCTGTATATCAATTACTGAATCTTTCGCTAATTGTCCATTGGCGCCATCCAGCACTCTTTTGATCAGGATCCCACGATTTAGCTGGGCATAACCTGTTAATCCTGCCAGCAAAAAAAAACTGAGCAATAGCAATAGGGTACGGGGCACTTTCAGCAAATAAGGTTTCATATACTTCTATAGGTTCGGCGATGCTTTAAAAATCTGATATTCCCGGTAAGCCGGGGTTGGTTTGATGATATCTCCTTCTCTAATGAAGTAAGTATTTTCATCAAACCCATTATACGCTCCAGGCAATGGTTTATGATTAAAAAAACGGGAATCCACCTCCATCATCTTCATACTTCCTTCTTCTTCTTCCCTAAAACTTCCCGTAGGAGCCATCATGACGATATGTGTTTGTATGATGTAACCTGTGCGCTGATCAATCGTAAACTCGGCACTTCTACAATTGGCCCCTTCTTTATACCGGATCTTCAATATGCTTTCTTTACCTTTTGTATCTATTATCCAGTCCTGCATATCATCTGCGAGGCGTCGCATATTAAGATTACCGGCGATGCCGATGTCCTTACTGTCGGAAGATCGTGTCAGGTACATACTTTTATTCTGCTTAAACAATACAATCATATACCGCTCGTTCACGATGGTTTCCACGTCATTCAACAGGTAATGCAAACGGCTGCCATCCATCTGCATATAACCAGATATGGAATCGGTTATTTTAGTAGATCCGGTTTTTACACTGGTAATCTGAATATCATAGGATACTGGCACTTTCCTGGCAGCTTGCTGTATTTTATTAAACTCGGCAAACAGCCTTGTTGTATCCTGCGATTGTGCCAGCAACCGGAAAACCGAAGCCAGGAATACCAGCAGGAAAAAACTAACCCTTAAGGACACACGCTTACTATTCATTATCTGTTTTTATAAGACCGTTTCTTGATTCTTTGATCGTTTTCACACCACGCTCCGTTTCCTTCTTCACCCTGGTAAGCGTGCCGTCATCATCATACTCATAAAAGGATGCATAATTATTCTCATCCAGTTCTGCCATCAGACGCAGATTCTGCGGATCATATACAAACGATTTCATGTTAGCATTGTAAGGATGAAAACGCAGGTCATCGAAATATACCTTCGTTCCACCAGTAGCCACCATCACCACGCTAAGCCCCGTGCTACCTGCAGGAAGATCAATTACCTGTTCATACCGCTGCCAACCTTCAATGATACTACCAGTAGGCTGCACTTCCGCCGTAATACGGGTAGTACCCGCCACAAACAAGGTGATCTTATTATTGGTATAGGAAGTACAATTACAAACCTGTTCTTCTTTTACCCATACACTGAACAACATTCTTTTACCAGCCACTGGAGAAAACGGCGGCAGTAATACAGAACTATTCGCTTTCACATTTTTCAATACCTCATAGGGGGTGCAAACGCTGGCGCCTTTATTAAAAGTAGGAGATTCCAGCACCGTTTCCGCCGCTACCACTGTTACTTTCATCTGAATAGTATCTTTGGGATCAGCACGCAAACTATAACGTCCGGTGTGATGCTGGGTATTGTCTATTTTAGAACTGTAATTACTAAAGTCCAGTCTGCGATCCACTTTACAGCTGGCATCATCATTACACTTGCCACTCAGGAACCCATAGTCTTCGAAGCCATCAAATGCAGCGTCTCTATAGCGGCTGTTTTGCACAGTGGCCACTGGCACGGCATTATCATAGCCATATAACCCGGCGTTGTAACGTCCCAACGGGTCTTTATTTTCCAGTTCAAAACCTTTCTTATTAAAAATGGTGCTTTCTGCATTCCATACCCAGGTAGTAGAATCGTAGTTAGCATCCTTTGCCCATCCTTTTGTTTGTTGTTTCCAGAAGGTTTCAAAATCTCTGTAGGCACCATCTGTACGGATATTGGTCTTTTCAGCGGTGCTGGATTGTGCACGGGCGCCGTAATAAGTGTAGGTCCGCGATGCCCGCCAATTGCCCAGCATGCCAAATGTATAAGGATTAACACTGGTATCTGTAACAGCGCTATAACAATAAGTAACATAAGGTGCCAGGCGGATATTCACACTGCCTTCAATAGGGCGGGAACACATATCGGAGCTGATAGTTACATGATATACCCCTTCGTCTTTTGGCTTTACCTGCGGTAAGATCACCGTTTGATCACTGCTGGTAAAGTTATTAGGTCCCGTCCAGGAATAAACCTTGGCGGTGGTGGGTAGGTTAAACGCCTTCAGGTATACATCATCATTTATACAGAACAAAGGTTTGTCTGTCGTCACCACCTGGTAATTCGCAAAATCAAGGATCGCTATACGCTGTACAATGGAAGCCCCGCAATCATCAATGATCTTAACCTGGTAATTGGTGTTTCTGGATAACTGATATCTACTGTTACTATCGAATTTACCAGTGTAGTTACTATCCAGGTAGGGCCCTGTTTCACCTTTGCCATCTACTGCCAGTTTATATAAATAGCGCTTCGTACCGCTGTTACCATCTACCCCCTGTATTTTGATATGCCCGCTGTTAGCAGAATCACCAGGACATATCCAGCCAAGTGTACTGTCGCTTTTTGATTTCAGGGGAGCATCATCGAAAGTGATGTCTTTACAATTACTGCCGTTATCATATGGCATCACATATGCACCCATTGCAATCCTATAGGTACCTGCAAATGGAAAGACGAATGATTGCCCTTCATTAATACCATCAGTAGGAAAAGAATTAGTACCGGATACTATTTTATAATTTCCGTTATTTAGTCTGCCTCCATGTCTGACAGTACCTTTCGGCGTTACTTTCATCCCCAGGCAAGTTCTCTCCATACTATATGACCAATCATACCAGTATACATCCTCATCGCTTACATAAAAGGGAACATCGTAGGTTTTCCCTTTACATACATCATTCACCCTGAAAATATAATATCCGGGTGCCCAGTAATTACGATTATCGTCACCTAGCAAACCCTGTGTGTTAATAGTTGTGTAAGTGGGAAACACTTTCCCTGTGCGGGGATAAATTAACTGAACCGTAGCTCCCGGCGAAAAATTTCCATTATTACTTTTTAAATTAAGTTGGATAACGCCACCCATACCTGACAATACCCAATAGTCTGCGTCCGCATAAATGGAGTATGGATTCGATATCTCTGCTGGTGCCTCCACCAGAAAAGCAGTGTCATTAGCCATCACGTACCCATCAGCAGTAGTAACCGTCAGTCTGTAATCGCCAAAAGGAAATTGCTGAGAAATCGTTCCGGAATAAAAATTCGCTGTTTGTGTCAATACCTGATTGGTTACCTTATTTTGTAAGGAAATAGTAAGAGGATTGCAATAAGAAGCTGAATTATAAAAGTCGGTGGACAACCTGAATTGGCCGTCACAGTCTTTCAGCACATTGTATCCAAAATTTGGGGTCGGCACTTGCTCAGTACCTATAAACTCACCCTGACAAAGAATATTTAAATAGTAAGTAATTATTTTTCCATAATAATCCTTTTGTGTCTTTCCGGCTGGAAACGTAATTGTCTGATAACTGTTGCTCGTGCCGTCTATTGCTTTATATGGAGTTCTGGCCCCCCCGTCCAGCGACATACTATAAGTAGCAATACTATCTGTGTAGTTATAACCAGAATTATTGACTTCAGTGATATAAGGATAGCTGGATACGCTGTTACAGTTATCAGTACCCCGAAACTGCGGATAAATCCTTGTGACTGGCGGAAACTCCGCTATCGTAATACTTCCGGTAGCAGGGGTTGTAGAACAGGCGTCTGTAACGGAAACAGCATAAGTACCTGCGGTAAGATTACCAATAATCAAGGTATTAACACTGGTATCAATATTCCTGGGCCCGTTGTAGCTTGCCGGTGCAGAAGTAATTGTAATCCGGTAGGGTTTCCTTCCATCGTTCATTTCTAATCTCATACGTCCGGTATTACATGCATTCATTGTATTTCTCGCCAAAAAAACAGCTGCTGTCAGCTCCTTATAACTTCCCCCTACTACTACCTCCAACGTCCGGGAAACTTGTTGCTGACCACACAATGCTTCTACCAATACCTGGTACCTGCCTGCTTTCAGATTCTCCAGCACTGGTGTAGTACTCTGATAGATTACATTCCCACCTGTGAACAAAGGATTCAGACTATAGAAAAAATTACTGAGATTGCCTGCATCTGCACCATTAACAGATACTGTAATTTTACCATTAGCAGCACAACTGGAGCTGTCTATCACAGCAGCAATATTCCAGTTATTGCATTGCGCCCATAACTGGTTGCCGGTAAATAACAGCAGCATTAACAATATCCCGGCCGCTCTTTTCTTGCATTTATTAAATTGTCCCATCGGTATAGGGTAATAGGCTTTAGTAATATGTTTCAGGATCAGTGAACCCTGGTATAGTGACATGTATATTTAACTTTAACCGGAACTCCGGTGGATCTATCCATATATCCCGATACTATCGGACCTACATCCAGATCGCCATTGCTACCGAATGAATATTGCAACAATAGCTGCTGCACTGGTGCGTCTTTTTGAGGAGTATTAACCGCATGCGCCTGTTTTAACTCCAAACGCCCGGAGTCAGCACGTGCATAATCCCAGGCATTACGGCCACCGGATTGTTTAATCATACAATACTCCTCCGTGAACACAAGATTCAGCAATACGCTCCCCATCCTGGCAATCGAATCATATCTGCTGATCTCCTCTTTTCCCAGCAAATTCCCCTGCTGCATATGATAGCGCTCTACTGCCACACTTTTAATCTGCCACTCTCCTTTCAACTTTACATCTATTGGTACCCGCATCTGCTGGGCAGATACCTGTAAGCCGGATAATAACAACAGCGTAAATACAATATTTCTCATCTTCATAAATTCTTTTTTAACAATGACGATTACTGGTAAACACAGGTGGTGGTGGATTTCTTGGAATCTTCCACATGCCAACTCTGCTTATATTCTACCATCGAAGCATTAATAATATTCTTCCGTTTATCGATCACCAGTTTATAACCGTTGCTGGTTCTTTCCAATGGACTCTTCATCATTGTTACAGTACCCATATTGGCGCCCATATTCTTTCTGCCGGAACGGATGATTTTCATTGTAATATCATTACCTGTCACTGGTGCCCCTTCCTTCGTCATGAAGTAAATATCCGGTGAACCACCTTTAATGGCGTTGGCATCCACTGCCCAGATTTTAGCACTACCCGGGAAAGTAGCCAGTTGTGTTGAACAGGCAGCTGTATCTACCTGTATCTTACTATACATAATGATCTCATCACCTGAGGTAAAGTAATCTCCCACGGTAGCAGGAGAAAGATCATTTAACAACTTACCTGCTTTGATGTTAATTCCAGTGAGCGAAGTATTGATATTCTTGTAAGCACCACTCATGCCATCGTATGCCCACGCTGCTGGATACACAAACTGGAAGATAGAATCTCCGAATTCGTTTTGTGTGGCGGTCAGCAATACATTTCCGGTTTCGCTGTCGAACAGCAGGTTGCGGGTGGTGACCCTGCTGCCTTTATCGGTTACGGCTATACTATCCAGGATGCCATGACGGTTAATCACTTTTGTCATAGCCGAGGAACGATATTTCTTTTCCTCACTTTGAGGATATACCAATCCAAAACCGGTACTGGACCATAAGCCTGCATAAAAACCATCCGTTCCTGCGCTATAGCACATCCCTTCCGTTTTAGAAGTTTGTTCGCGCATATCGGTCATCAGTTCTACATCCAATCCTATAATAGCACTGGAATCTATTACCCCCTGTGCATTCATCGATAGTACGCGGTTATTCAGGTGTTTAAATTCACTGTTCTCATCTGCCACCCGGTAATAGTTGGTAGTGGAAGATATCGGCTCTTTGCCTACTTCTGCATATACCGACTGCGACTTTACCTTTCCATGCATATCATTCAATTCCACTACAAACCCCTGGGTCATGACCAGGTGACGCGCCGAATTTATTTTCAGTATTCCTCCCAGGCCAGGTGTATATTCCATACGGGTAACTCCCCCTTCAAATTCAGAGAAGGCAACATAAGTAGGAAAGTCATAGGCGGTATAAAAACAGCTTTCATTATATCCGTTTGCAGAACGTGTATTTTTGGTGATCAACGAACGGCTCTGAACTTTGCTATATCCTACAGAGGCTCCTGGAAACAAGGTTTCTCCCAATGGTGTCTCCACGTAACTCACCACATCCGGGATCAGCTTACCTAATTTCTCTTTATATATAAGTGGTGTACGCCACGGATTATCTTCCCCTCCAAGAATGGGTTCATAAGCAGCTACGCCACTGCTGATCTCCACTTCTTTGCCATTGATTTGTTTTGTGGTAGTATAATTATAAACTGTACCATACAGGGATTCTTTCTGTCCCGTCATGGCGTTCCAGTGGTCATAGATCAGGATACTCTTTACCCGTAGCCCTCCACCATATTTTTTATAATTCGGTTCATTTAACCTCGCAAAGGAGCGTGTAAGATCCAAATCCCTTGCAGCACCGCGGCTCCGGGCTGCAGCAGGAAATCCCTTCAACTCACTGTGAATAGAAGTAACCATGGTGGCCAGCATTTTAATAGCACTGGCCCCGTTCAGGTCATCTCCTATTTCAGTGCCGGGATAAGCCTTACCAGGCAGGTTCACTTTCAGGAATTGTATGGCAGCATTAGCCAGCGGACTGAATTTACCCCCTCCATCTCCATCCAGTTGTACAGAGCGGAGTTTTACATAGATGGTATTGCCATTGTCATAATAACCATAATCCGTTCCATCAAGAAATCCATAACAGGAAATATATTCGGAACCGTTGTCCGGTTTGTCTTTCTCTATTGGCATCTGTACATTCAAACGGAAGAAGAGCGTGTCATGTAATCCTTCCAGGTAGTTGCTGAATACTTCACTCTTGGAAGTAACCGACTTTGGTACTTTAAAAGATACATACAGGTAATCCGAGCCACCATATAGTTTATTGGAGATATCGTTCAATGAAGTAGGACGGCCAGCGGAAAGCCCGGCTATAGGCGTCATCTGAGCCACACGACGATTTTGCACATAAGCATAATCATCACTCTCATAATTGATCTTTATCCGGCCGCCTGATGGCAGTCTGATAGAGTCCATCGTCCAGGCAGCCACGTTGGCCGCCATTACAGCACTATCCTGTAACGCATATGGATACTCCGCATTTGTAATCAGGTTCTGAGCGGTAGATTTTGGATTCTGTAATGCATCTTTATAATTACCCCAACGGTCAAATGATTTTCCATTATATCCAGGGTTTTTACTGTTATAGTAAAAAACGTAACTATTTCGTCTGGCTCTTACAGAATCTTTGCTCTGGTTACCATTATAGGAGAACCAGATTCTTTTCAGTGTCAACTTCCCGCCATTATTCAGCGGGGCATTAATACCAGGACAAAGTTCATAAGTATAATCGAAATGAACAGTTTTGATGGCTTTTGCCTTGTCACCGTATTTGATAAAATCGGCTTTGGTATACAGATTAATTTCATCCAGTTTCTTAGGTAACTGGCTATTGATTATCTTTTCTCCGTTTTCTCTGATAGGCAGCAGATCTTCCCGGTTGCTCACCTTAAAAGTAGCCACCATGTTTTTGGAAATAATGGAGTTCAGATACCATAACTCTTTCTCTCCGTATACGTAACTACCCTTGTCATCTTTAAAATTAGATTTTACCGCTTCATTAAAAGTTACCTTATTACTATAGGGGGTTCTCCATTTATAGGAATAGGCACTACCCGCAGTTTTGGAATAATTAAACTTAACGGCATTTCCCGGGTCATCATCGGTGATGCCATCTCCGGTAAGATCCACATAATCCGGAGAAACAATCCCCGTAAGCAGAAAGCTATGCGCGTAAGCAGGCATCTCTTCTTTTGACAGATAATGATCATTACCCTTATCGTTATTAATCGTATTATCTTTTCCTGATTGATAATCTGCGGTACCTTCTGCTGTATTTCCATCTTCATGATTCAATGAAAAAGTAGCTTCTGTCTGAGCCAGGTTGTATACCGGTATGCCATATACGTACTTCTGTCCATCCGGGTTTAACACATCAATTTCCGAGATATGGTGTGGTTTACGGAAATTATTGACCCTTTTCTCCAGTGAAACATAACCCAGATTCAGGGTATCGATCGTTTCAGGCAAATAGAAGTTTTCGTTCGGTACCCTCGTTCCATTGCAATACCAATCCATCTTTAATACACCATCCGCTTCAGCATTGAAATAGTCGACTCTGATATCATACATTTTACCAGCTTCCAGGTTTACGGTGCCTTCTGCATGTTCATAGCCATATTCATGATCAAATTTGTCGATAAAAGGGGCGTCACGCTCATTGATATATAACCGGAGCTTATCATTCAAAATGGTTTTGATCTGGTATACGCCGGTTAAAGGTGCTTTTAAACGAGACCTAAACCGCATGCATACACGTTCTTCTCCGGTATAGGGCACGGCTGGTTTGGCCCTGGGCCATAAGTCCCACATGTGGTCAAAAGTGATATCCGGGAAGGTGACTACGTGTTTTAATGCGTAATCAAAAAACCAGTCGGCCTCATATATCTCCGCCAAAAATCCCTGTTTACTTTCCAGGCTTGATGGCATAGTCATATCACACTTATTCAGTGTATACTCATTTACTTTATAGTTCTCAATAAACTTTGCCATCCCCACAGTACTGGCTTCTTCAGCAGATAAATAGGTGATCAGTTGTGTACGTTTATCACGATCCTTTTTACGATTATTGGCCGCAGATATTGGTAATTTGTCAATCACTTTACCACCACGATATCTCAACAGGTTACCCGTGGTATGAATATGCCTGGTTTGATCACCATCAATTTCCGGTATTACCACATCGTCTTCCCCTATTGTTTCATAGAACTGGCTGTTGTTGATCGCCATCTCTCCCG
This sequence comes from Chitinophaga sp. RAB17, assembly GCF_052114225.1. Lineage (NCBI taxonomy): Bacteria > Pseudomonadati > Bacteroidota > Chitinophagia > Chitinophagales > Chitinophagaceae > Chitinophaga > Chitinophaga sp. RAB17. Next base: position 188,145 of record NZ_JBFREI010000013.1, read on the forward strand.
GGTTACGGAAATATACGGGCTCATAATCCTTCTCTGCATTGGTAAAACGAAGATTGGCCGCCAGGGGGTTTTCATCTTTCCAGGGGCCGCTAACGGAATAGGCATGTGTTTGGTTAAAGTCGGCGCCTATATGTATGGCATTACCAGCTCCTATGTCTACACCGCCACTTATCGATTTATCGCGGGTTTTCATAGGATGATCGAATACATATCCCATATCATTACGGTATGCCCTGAACATACCACCCGTTCCTTCTCCCGTAATGGAAAAGGCATCATAGGTATAGTAAGGCAGGGCGATGGTACGGTTGCTCGATTGGGCCGGAATTTCCCTTTCCCGGTTATAATCCAGCAAAGCGTTTTCCTGCACACCACCATTATATAAATTAAGATACCCGTATGCTGGTAAGGTTTGTTTCTTATCCTCAGTTGCAATGTACTGGGTGGTAACATACCCGCTCAATCCAAAATTCGGATAGAATCCGAATAATTCTCCTCCTAAACTAAATTTGCCGGTATATGCCTCACTGGTATAAGGCATACTGATAGTAGGTGTATAGGAAGGTGCAGCAAAGCTGATGGAACTTGAAAAACCCAAAGAACCATAACCATTTACGCTCGTATTTTGTACAATTTTTTCTAAGTGTTGATATTTGGTAATCCCGGCAGAAAACTGCAGTGCTTTCATACCACTCCTGGTATTAAAAGAAAGACTGCTGGAAATATTCCCCGAAAACCCACCATTTTCATTGGTGCCTTTCTGGTACAGGGAAATGGATATACCAGGTGACACGCTCAATCCTCCCTGTGTATTTTGTGAGATGCCAAGACTGGCAGTCAACGGTCCATCTGATTTAGACCCACTGCGGATACTGGCATTAATACCCTGCTCCATTCCCCAGCCACGATAGTTATTATAGAACAATCCCAGGCTGGCGGTAAATTTGATAGGAGTACCAAAAATCTTACTACCGAAACTACCGTCAACGCCTATGGTTTTATTCTCTTTAATAGTCATCTCTTTTGTTATCCTGTCCGTGCCATTGAAGTCATCCGGCAGGCCTCGCACATTCCTCGTAATGGAGCCCGGATTAATATTCCATCCCAGCCCCGTCCAGCTGGCCTCCTGATCCATTGTAATCCCGCTGTTATAACCAATAGAAATAGGATATCCACCTACGTCCATTAAAGGAATGCTATAGGAAAAATCCCCGCTGAAAAGGTTGACCATATTATCACTGTTCACAGAATGGAAAGATTCTGTTTCCGGCTGGGTAGGTCCTCCATCTGCTTTAGTTGCTTCGCCGGATAAGCTACCTGAAACCGCATTCACGTTTATAGGTACTTTCGCCTTACTGGTAGCAGGCAACGGGAGTACGGCAGCAGCCGGCCTGGTATAACGGGGTGCACCAGGCTTTCCCAAAGCATAGGAAGGTAGGATAGCTTCCATATAGATCAGGGATAGCATAAAACCCGCTATCAGTTTCTTCCTCTTTGCAGCAAGAGCCAATATCATTTCACTTTGTTTTATAGGTATAAGGTGTTGTCAGTTTCTTTTACAGGCTATTCCTGTCTCTCACATAAATAAATTTCATCTGCCAGTATTCATGCCTGGTATTCAGTAAGCGGAACAGATATACTTTATCGCTGTCCAGTCCACGCTTCCTTCCCAATGGTATACTGATGTGGTTGGCGCCGCGCTTCAACGGTACAGTGCCTGCATACACCGTTCTATTGGTATTATCCAGCAACAGCAGCTCATAATGCGCGGTGGTATCTCCTGTTTCATTATTATAACTCATCTGCATTTCCTCTCCACACCGGATGATAGACCCATCCAACTCCCTTCTTAACTGCACAAATCCACCGTCTGCATTATCCATCATTTTCACAATACCTTTTACYCGGAAAGTCCAGGTTTCCGTTTGAGCAGCGAATAAATTACCATTACGCGCTATCACCGACCATGCATAAGTGTTAGCGGTATCCAGTGCTGTGGCGCCAGAAGGATAGTTGACAAAATTGTTACGCAGTCCCGGCACCCGCAATACCGGTATGTTCTGTTGTATTGCTTCCTCAGGTGATTGGTTAGAGTGTACTTCTGTAAGTATCATCTCGTATTTCAGATCATTGAACATATTCACCGGCGCAGGTGGAAGCCAGGTAAATTGTGGTAATAGGGAGAGCGACTCACTTTTGTTAGCGGGCATAATTAATAGCGGCGGACTCACCGGTTCTACAGTAAAAGGAATACAATCTTCGCCTGGTTGGTACCCGGATTTATCGCCTTCCACAATAAGACTGTAACAGGCGAGATAGTTGCCCGCAGGCAGTAGTCCATTCACGCTGCGATCTACCGATGCAGCCAGGTATTCATATTGTATCGGCATAAAATCTGCCGCCTGTAGCTGCCTGGCACCTTTACTCATTACAAGGCTGCGGGTAATGCCGGTGAGCACAGGTTGATTGGTGCGCGCATCTGTTAAACGCATGGTGATCCTTACGTTAACCGTAGCATTAGAAGCTGATACCAGTACTATATTCCATAGCTGTGCCTTCAACAACACGCCAGCCGGAGGTAACTGTGCGGTCATACTAACCTGAGCGCCTGCACGAAAACAGCACAGCAGCAACAAGAGGTATAGGAGTTTCTTCATAGTCAATACTTAAAATATTTTGGTATAGGTTAATCTTCCTGTTTTATTTGGTACCAGTCGCCGGTTTACACCCGGCACAAATCCCTTATCTCCCGACACCGACACTTCTCCGAATTTGCGGATACTTATCCTGGCATTTGCCAGATATCCTACCTGTTTTATTTCGTACACAGTCTGGTAATTATACTTTAATCCTGCTCCCAGCTCCAGCCATCTCAGTGGCCGGTATTGCACGCTTCCATCTGCGCCATATACAGCATACTCGGTACTGGTAGCCGTGGAAGCGCCGCCATTAAGTGTAAACTTTCCCAGGAAAACAGTCTGATTCAGCAACAGATTTGTACTGTTGAAGTACACAAAGTTGCTGTCTGACTGATGATTGTAAAATTTAGTTCCGGAGAAAATGGTATTCATTGTAATCCCTCTCAACTGGTAATAATAACTACCCGTTGCTACCAATGTATAGTAAAGGTTCTCCATAAACTTATCGTCACTCAGCTTCATTAACTGAGATGACGGGAAGTATCCAAGTGACAACACCGGCCATTTTTTGCGCCGGRAAGTGGCCTGTATACTTTTAAAGATGGTATTACTTCTATAACTGGAATTCTCAAAAACACTGGTGTATACATTCTGTCTTACGCTTCCTGTCAGTGTAAGCTGTTGCCGGAAAAAAGGCTGTGACACCTGCACCATCCATGCATCCTGCGCGGAACCGGAAGCATACAAACTGAACGACTGAAAGTTAGCGCCCATTCTTTTATACATCCCATTAATACGTGTAGCCGTTAACGGTAAATATGAAAAAGCACTCAAGGCATAGGCCTCATTACTATGATCACTGAAGGTGGTCATACTACTTCCCAGGCCCTGATGCGATGCACTTCTGGCATAAAAGGGAAGAGATGATTTGGCAACCTCTCCTATTACATAATTGTTTCTATCAACTTGCCAACGGCCTTCCAGCGACAATCCCATAATCTTGTAGTCCGGCGTTTCCACAATACCTCCTGCAGGAGGATTAGTATTGAAATTATATACCTGTTTTTTCCCTGTATAGTAAGAAAGGATCAGATGATTTCCTTCTTTCCTGCCAGCTCCCACCCTTATCATGTTGAGATATTGCCGTACACGATTATCATTCACAATAAAATCTCGGAAACGGTAATCTACCATACCTGTTGCAAAGGCCACATACCAGGAAGGGTTTAACTCCGCCTGCACCCCCATAATACTGATATTTTTTGCCGTCAGCTCGGAATAATCTACCATGGTGCGTCCCAACCCGAAAGACTTAACGGCCAACAACATCTTATATCCCTTGGGTAACAGTGAATCCGGCAGATTTAAGGCTTCCAGGTTATTGATCATTTCCTGATCATCCCGGCTATGCTGCAACGCATCCATCAAACTACCTTTCCGGGCACTATAGACTTTCTCTTTCTGATGAAACAACCGCTCATTTTTGGCATATAGCTGTTGTAAGGAATCAAACAGCATCTTTTTCTCTTCATACTCGTGCTGGAATTTCACTAACAAACTATCCTTGCGGGAAAGTTTTACTTCCGGCACACCTCCCAAGCTATCAAGTAAAGGTCGCTTTACACGCGCGGCCAACTGCATCAGCGAATCCTGGATCTTCAACCGGTACTCTCTTTCTTTGGATTCCGCCATCTTCTGTAGTTGTCCGGGGGCCGTAAACCAGGACTTCAATTGGCTCAGTTCATTCCAATCGTTATCCAACCTGGTCTTCATCTGCTCCAATGCTAACTTCTGCTTTAACTTTCCTGCATCCCAGCCTTTTGCTTTGGCCAGTAACATGTTTTTAAAATCCTGATTGCTATATTGAAAATTGATGCCGGTAATATTGCGAAACAACTGGGAATTGCTTTTACTTGTACTAAATGAAAAATGTAAAGGATACTGATCCTTCACTGTTATATCCAGTGTTGTTTGTAACGTATGTTGTTGAATATCCCGCTCCAGGTAAGGAGTATCCGAATTAGACTGGTAGTAACCATCATAGGTAACATTTCCATGCACCACTAAAAAAGGCTTGTGACTTTCAACAACGGGTTCGATGTCAATATGCTTACGGCGGATCGCCTGGTAACGAGTATCTCCACGCGGTGCCTCATATAATACTACCAGTACAGGTAACTTCATTTTGCAACCCCTATGAATATAAAAGAAACTGGTATCTGATTCCCTTCCGCTAATGCCGGGCAGGTGAATCTGCGCCTTACTTTCACAGGCGAGCATTAAAAATACGATAGTTAATATAGCAGCAATTCTTTTCAAAAGGGATCCAAAGGTTAACTTAAGTTGCTTGGCAAGTCGTTAATCCTTTATCAGTAAGGATATAGACAATTGCATTCAAAACATTTTGCACATCGGATCATCTAAAGAGATAAAGTTATCTTCTGGTGAAAAGAAAAAAAAGTTTGAAGAGATGGCATATTCACCCGCTCGGATGCTTTCATAGTATAGGTAATTTTTTATAGGTATTTGCCCATTAAGTGGCGGCCAAATATATCATATTTAATTTATTCTGTACAACTTTTTTAAACACTGCGATGCTATTATTCCACAAAATATCCCTGCTTACAATTCTTCAATCTTTCTATATTGGTATCGGCTATAATAAACGTGCATGAACAACGGAATACCCAGCCGTTAACCAGTGTATTCCGTTGTTTGGAGATGCAATAGCAAATATTTTTCTGCTGCCCGAATGAAGCACCATTCAAACTATCTAGCTGTGAATATTCGCTATCAGAGACTTTAAAAATTTAGTTTTTTTTCAACACCGACCCTATCATCAGTTCCAGTGTCCGTTCATTACTTCCATCTATCCGGAAATCTGTAAACACCAGCTGCCCTTTCTGATCGATCAGGAAATTGGTAGGCTCTCCACGTACTTTATATACCCTGGCCGCCCATTCATCGGTAGCACGTAGCGGAGTAAAGGAATAACCTGTTCCTTTCATAAATGGTAATACATATTCGTCCTGGTCCGGAGAAACATTAATGCCTACATAAGCTACTTCCTGCCCTTTAAATTTGTCCATCACACTTTGGAAATGTGGGAACTCGCCGCGGCAGGGGCCACAACCGGGAAACCAGAAGGTGAGCAATACCACTTTCCCCTTATAATCTTCCAGGGAAGCAGTTCCTGAGGAGGTATACAACCCGAGATTGAAAGGAGGAGCAGGTTTCACCGTTTGCTGCCGTATCTGCCAGATATCGTTTTCCATCTCCTGGGGATTCTTTCCCTGCGCTTTTCCGTACACTTCCAGTTCCTTCCAGATATCATCAGTTGGGTCCTTCGCATAAATCGCGGCAAGTCCATTATAAGCTTCATTGGTATTACCTGCTCCATGTGTGGCCCTGGCTTTCAGTAAGGCTATGAAGGCCTTTAATCTTGTGTAACGCGGCAGCTTTATGCTTGCCAGCAGATCAGTAGCTTCCTGGAATTTCCGCTGCTGCAGATAGGTATTCACTGTAATGATCTTTCCTGCCAATGTATCTTTGGCGCCCCAACCCTCCTGGTCTTTCAGAGAAGTGGCCAGTGCTGCTGCTTTTTCAGGAGCTGTTTTCAGGTAAATACTAAACAGATCATCCATGCCGCCGGATGACCAGCTGAATTTCGCGGGCGGATACAAAGCACGCAACTGCTCATATACTTTTACTTTTTCTGTGGTGTCGTTGCTCCTGGCACCCAGCCAGTATAAGCCCTGGGCGCCGCGTTCATTTTGCGGAAACTTTTTGGCCAGGTCATACAACATAGCCCGCCATTTTTTGCCATCCACCTGCTCAAAATCCATGGCATAATAAAATGCATAGCTGGGATCTGAGGGATCTGCTGCTGACGCTTTCCCCATGTATTCCCTTGCTCCATTCTGATCGCCCCATCGGTCTGCATCAATAGACAAGTCTCTCCAGGCCTGGGCCAGCCTGGGGTCCAGGTTTACTGCCTTTAGCAGATACGGTTTTGCCTTAGGGCTTTCTGCATCAGCAAACGCCTCCCCTATGGCAAAAGGTATGGTAGCTGATGTTGGGAATTGTTTTGCCCACTGAGCATACTGTCCTTTCAGTAATGATATCACCGAATCTCCATTGCGGAAAGAGGCATTAGGAATACTTTTACGGAATGCTTTAATGTAATCATGATGCGCCCCCAGGCTATCCGGATACTTTGTTATCAAGGCCTTTAATTCGTTGATGTCTCCTGTACTTTGTTGTGCTGCAACAGGTATGGCCGGGAGACCCGCAAGCAGCAAGGCAATACCGGCATTCATTATTTTTTTACAAATCATATAGAAGCGTTTTTAGTATTTGTTCTGTTCAATTAAACCGTTACTCGAAATGATTTCTGTGCGGGGAAGCGGTGCCGCAAAACGTCGCCCGTTTTTAGGCAGCGTATATATCTGCGTAGGCTCTCCCACAGATACCTGTGCATTATTGTAAGGATAAAAAGTTCTGCTGAGTACTACATCATCGTTGGGGTCATCATTGTTATTAAACCGCCTGATGTCAAACCAACGTTGTGTGAAAGGCATTTCACGCCTGCGTTCTTCCAGGACCAATTTTATGGCAGCATCTTTACCGGCAGCAACAAGATCTACCCATGGACCGGGTTTCATGCGTTTCGCCCGTAGAGTATTTACAGCAGTCACGGCTTCACTGATGCTTCCGGTTCGTGCCAGGCACTCTGCTTTGATCAGCAGCATTTCTGCAACGGTAGGGCCAGAAGGAATTCTGTCTTTAAAGAAGAAAATGTATCCTGGGTAACTATATGCAGGCTTGATTAAGCCACGGTCGTAAGAATAATTTTCAACGATATGATATTCATAACGCAGGTCATGATCACGATCGTACAGGTCCAGTAATGCTTTACTGGGTATATACCACCACGACTCATGATTCAGCATCCTGAAATACAGGAATTCTTTCCAGCCTATCATGTCGGTCATATCAGACTGGTTGTTGTGCGTATAGGGGTATTTAATGGTGACCGTTTGCGCATTAGGGGTACCGGCATTGATCGTTATATTACCGTCAATGCCATATTTCATTTCCGTGTTATAATCTACCAGGCGGTTGTATTCTGCTAATGCTGCATTCGCATACTTCAGTGCTTCCGCGTAATTATTCCGGTTTAAATAATAACGAGCAGCGAAGCCATTCACCCCCGCCTTGTTGGCCCGCCAGTGACGGGGTATTCCACCTTGCACCAGGGAAACAGGCGTTTTCAATGCTTCTGTCAGGTCTGATTCAATCAGTTCATATACTTTCCCCAATGGCTGGCGTACCACCGGCTCTTCAAAACCAGTACCTAACTTTATAGGCAAGCCGGTTTCCTGCTTATTGGCATCTGTATACGGCACACAATAAGTGTTGGCAAGCACCCAATAGCTGTATGCCCTTATGAAATGCGCATCCGCTTTTATAATTGCTTTCTCTTCATCAGTACCGCTTACTTTGTCCGCATACGAAAGGGCCATATTAGCGTTAAAGATTTTCTTGTATTCACCACTCCAGAATGATTCTCTGCCATCGTCCGGCAGGTTATTAATATCCCAGAGCGTAAACTCTACCTGTGCCATGGAAAATGTGGAAGGACGCGCATTATATAAATCCAGTGGAAGGTCTGCATCATCAGTACTATAAATAGCTGTCCTGTTTCCTTCCAGGTAAAAGGTGCCATAATTATTCAACAAGGCATTTAGCTGTGCTGTAGTGGTAACCACCAGCGAGGATGTTTTATTGGGTGGCTCATTCAGATATTTATCACAGGAAGCAAATAAAGTAAGCATGGCCATGCCCGGCAACAAGCGGTATATTGTATTGATAAACATAATGGCAGATTTAAAGCGTTAATTTAAGTCCGAACGTAAACTTGGGCTGGGGTTTCATGGTGCCCAGCGGGTACTCCGGATCTTCTCCGGAATGGTTGGCCAGAATCGTAAAAAGATCATTACCCTGTGCATATAACTGCAGCCCTGCAATATGCATAGCTGATGCTACCCTGTTTTTCAGGTGGTAAGTAATATTCACTTCCTGCATACGGATATGCGAGGCGTTTTCTGCCAGGTAATTCATGTAAGGATAAAAACGGTCCCAGAAATAAAATTTAGGCTCATCATCATTCATGGGCAGTGGTACTATCTTCATCGGATCTCCCTTCATCACTTCACCCAGTTTATTATTGGGCAATACCCTGGAACCCCATAGTACCGGATAGTTGAACGACATGCGGTTAAACACATGACCGAATTTACCGGTAATGATAAACGACACATCAAAGTCGTATAGCTTAAATGAGTTCACCATGCCCAGTGTATAAGGCGCTACCAGTGTTCCCATATCCTGCATATAATCCCGGCCATCTCCCGGCGTCCATCCTGTAAAATTATAATTGTCCTTCCCTGCACCTTTTACATAAGGTTGTTTGTCATACACGCCCGCATATTGAAAACTCCAGAGCGTATTGGCATCCTTACCCTCCACATAGGCGCCGCTTCCGCCGGAATACAATGTAGACGCTGCATAGTTGGCAACAAACAGTTTGGTGATCTTATTTTTATTATAGGCAAAGTTCACATCTCCCCTCCATACAATATCATTACGTTTAATACGTATGGTGGTACCGGCGGTTATTTCTATCCCCCGGTTGCTCATCTCTGCGTTATTTAATTTCTGGGAAGTGGTACCGTTTACAGCAGGGATAGACAATACGGCGATAAGATCTCTTCCCCTTTTATTGTAAACATCTACTTTACCCCGAAGCTTGTCGCGGAAAAGCGCATAGTCTACCCCCAGGTTCCAGGTGCCTGTTTTTTCCCAGCGCAGCGTAGGATTGCCATAGCTGGAAACAGATGCTTTAAAATCCTGTGTATAAATATCCGGAGTCGCCGTGGTGGAAATCAACGGACGGAAAGCGGTGGACTTATCAACGTTGCCGTTAAAGCCATAAGTCAATCGCACATTCAGCCAATCGATCCAGGAAATACGCGATATAAAACGTTCCTTTTGTAATTGCCATGCCAGGCCAGCCGACCAGAAAGGTGCATAGCGATACTGCGGATCATCCGTGATCAGGTTGGAAGCATCTGTACGATAGCTGCCGGACACGGTGTATTTATTCCTGAAAGTATAGGCGCCATTGGCGAAGAAAGAAAAGTATCTTTCTGTTGCATAAGAGAACGTATTGGTATAAGAGAATGTCTGGTTATTACCCAGCCAGTTCTTAATTGGAGAAAAAGTGCCTCCGGGTCCATTGGGAAATGTACCCAGGGTCAGTGTCTGATCATTATAACCATAGGTTACAGGGTTGCCGAAAGTCTGTGTAACGAAGTTGTTGATTTCAGACCCGGCAATCACATTTACTTCATGCTGTTTTCCGAACCTGCGGTTGAAGTTTACTTGGTTGCGGAAATTATATGATTCCGCCTTACTCCTGCTTTGCGTAAGGATACTGCCTTTAGGAAGATTCAGGGTGATAGCGCCGGTTGACTGATTCCAGCTGGCAGCAGTATTCACCCGGCTTCTTACATAAAAGGTCTGATCATTATAGAGTCCGCGGTTAAAGGTATTAAACAGCTCATACTGGATCTTGCTATCGAACGAAAGCCCCTTCATTAATCTGAACGTAAGCCCTGCCTGTATGCGGGCATTTAACTGTTTGGTACTAATATCCCGGTTGGCTACCTCCTGGATGGGATTGTAGGTCCAGTCAGCATAGGGAAATTTATTCATTGGCACAGACCGGGTTAATATAGGCCAATAATACTGGCTGATATTGGTATAGGAGCCATCTGCATTCAGCAGCATATCGTAGGGCGACAAGCCCTGTATGTCGCTTAGTGATACGCCATTGCTGCGCGCATCATTGTATTGGACCATGGCCGTGGCATTAAAGTCCAGCCATTTAAATACGTTGGCACTGGCGCGGTAATTAAACAGGTAATTATTTCCGCTGGTTCCTTTAAAATTCGACTGCTTTTTCCCGAACAGCAGAGACAGTACATTACTCATCCGTTGTGAGCCACCGTAAAGCGTGAGGTTATACTGCTGATCCAACGGGTTAGCCAACAGGTTTTTTGAAATCTGGGAACGGTTATCCTGTGTTTTTAATTTCTCTAATACAGCATCGCGGTCGGCATTTGACAGGTATCCAAGATAATTTTCGCTCAGGGCTACTGTTGCCTGCGACCATTGCTTCCCATAGTTGGAAGTCAGATCACCGGAATTTACCTGGGCTCCCCACCTGTTAAAAGTCAGTTTCTCATAATCCACTGTTTCGGCAGACGATGCAAGCGGATTTACATAGTCCAGGTTAAATTTACTACCCACACGGGTAAACGCGGAAAACTCTACCCGGAGCGGAACGCCGCGTGCAGATTTTTTGGTGGTAACAACAATGACTCCATTAGCTGATCGTGCTCCCCAAATTGATGCAGCAGCCGCATCTTTCAGGACAGTGATACTTTCTATGTCACCGGGGTTGAGCGTATTAAAGTCGCCCTGTACCGGGAAACCATCTACCACCACAAGGGGAGTTGCAGTCGCATATAAACTGGTTTTTCCCCTGATCTCAAAAGTAGGATTACCATCAACATCCAGCCTGGCCTGCATACCGGCGGTAGTACCAATAAGGCGCTGCGCAATATTAACAGCCGGTTTGTCGAGCTGCGATTTACTGATCACATCAAATGAACCGGTGGCACGCTCCTTTGATATGGTTTGGTAACCGGTAGACAATACCGCTACTGCATCGAGCAGGTTGGTTTTTGTTTTTAATACAATGGTGAGAAAATTTCGCCCATCTGCTTTTATTCTCATTGTTTCATAACCTACACTACCGATGATCAATGTGGCGTTCTCCGCTACACCTACCAATGTAAACTCACCGTTCTCGTTAGTGATAGTACCCATGGCTCTCCCTTCTACGCGTACGCTGACGCCAGGCAGCGCTTTCTCGTTTTCGTCTGTTATGCGGCCACGAATGGTATTGGCAGCCAGCACCTGCAGCGGAAGAGACGGAAAAATACCATTCGGCATACGCCGGATAATAATAAGATGATCTTCTATGCTGTATGTATAAGGTGTTCCCTTAAAACACACATCCAGCGCCTCTCTCATTGTAATATTCTTCAGCCTCAGATGCCGTACTGTATTATTCTCCAGTAAAGTATTATCGGCGATAAAGGAGTAACCTGTCTGGTTTTTTATTTCACCAAGAACATATTTTATAGTCAGGTTTTCCCGTTTGATAGTAATATACTGAGAGTAAGTTTTAGCGCTCAGATGCAGTGCGATGAAGAGTAATAATATGGTCAGTCGCATGATCTTCCAGATTAAAAGAGACAATAATTCGCCCCTGCCCACAGGGGCATTCCCATTAACAATAAGTTTCATAATTTTGGTTTGTTCGGCTGTTACTTTAAAACGAGGTCTTTTAAGCAGATTTGGTTGATAAGGTAGCCTGAATATTATGCCGGAGGTGAGTCGTAATCACTTCCGGCTTTTCTTTTCAGGCATACCGGTGGCCCAACAACTATCCTGTTGTCATATAAATGAGTTTTTGGTTGATGAATAAATTTTTACTTAGCTGAAACGATCAATGTCCGGCCTTCCAGGCGTGCGTTAACGCCATAAACAGTTAATGCTTTTAATACATCAGATAAATATACATTCCGGTCTATCGTACCGATAAAGCCGGTTTCCGGCAATGTTCCCTCGACTTTTATTTCTACATTATACCATCGTGCAATTTTTCTCAGCAGCGCCTGCAGGTTGTTGCTTTCCAGGGAAAGCTGCCCGTTTACCCATGCCATCGCATCGGCTGCATTTTCTACTTTACTCACACTCACCGATTCTTCCCCCGCGCTGGCCTGTGCCTGCTCTCCCGGCTTCATGAGCGTTCCGTTAACCCGTATCAATCCCTCTATCAGGGTTGTTTTCATTACTGGTTCATCGGCATAGGCATTGACGTTAAAAGCCGTACCGATATCTTCTATCACATGTTTGCCTACACGCACTTTGAAGGGCTGCGCTTCGTTATGTACTACCTCAAAATATACTTCGCCGGTAATATCCACGATCCGTTCCTTACCGTTAAAACTCAACGGGTATCGGATAGAGCTGGCTGCGTTCAGCCATACCCCGCTTCCATCCGGCAACACCATTCTCCATTGTTTGCCTTTATCGGTAGTAATTTCATTATACAATACCTCGTTGGTGCCGCCCTGGTATTTTATCACCCCATTCTCTTTCACCACTTTTACCTGTCCCTGTATGGCTACCGTGCCATTACCCGCACTGTCCAGCACAACACTGCTCCCGTCTGAGAGATGCAATACAGCGCCATTACTTCCGGGCGCAATGTCCTTAGCTGCCAATGCAGGCACGCCTACGTTTGTGGCACGTTGCAGCCACCAATACATGCCACTACTGCCCAACAGCAGTATAACGGCAGCAGCGGCTACCCACGCCCGTAAAGGACGCCGGAAGGGTACTTCCTTCGTTTTTCTATCGTGCTGCCGGATGCTCTCCAGCAACTTCGCTTTTATTTCCTCTTGCAGCTCCCTGCTTTCTCCGGCGTTGTGTGCCTCCTTGTTCAGGTCATCCAGGCTGTCCATATAGCTTTCAATAAAGCATACTTCAGCCGGGGACGCCTGTCCCGCCTCATATTTCCTGAGTATAGATAGCAAATGTTTCTGGTGCCAGTCAGAAAGCTGCATAAAAAGCCTTTTTTATATAGTCACAAAAAAAAGCGCAGCTTCCCGGAAAAAAAAGATATTTTTTTTCTCGGCTTCATTTTAGTGTATAAAAAGATGCAGGATGACGGCTATTGTACCAAACCTGGTACGCAGATGCCGGAGAGAAAGACTTAAATTATTCTGTATTGTTTTGGGGGAGAGATTCATTTCCAGCGCAATTTCCTTTACAGACAATTCTTTCAGGAAATATTGTATAAAGATCCGGCGTTGCGTTTCCGGCAATGTATCCACCCATCCTTCCAGCAGCTTTATAAAATCCTTTTGTTTCAGCAGCTGGTCGGCCTCGTAGGGAGAAAAAAGAAGCGTTTCAAATAAGTCGAAAAAAGCGGGGATCTTATTACGATTGATATAATTAATAAGCCGGAAACGGACGGCCTGTTCCAGGTATGCCGGCAAATGGCTGATGGTTAAACCTTCCCGGCGCTTCCAGATATCCAGGAACACATCGTGCACAATTTCTTTTGCCTGCTCTTTGTCTGCCTGTTTGCGGCAGGCCGATTGATAGAGCCGGTTCCAGTAGCGATCATAAATTTCAGTAAAGGCCGCCTCATCGCTGCGCGCAAGCAGCGATATCAGTTGCTCATCTGTATATACATCATACTGAGACATAAAAAATAGACACAATGGTTGGTACTATAAAGATAAACTGTTTTCATTCAGATGTTTAAAAAGAATTTTCAGGAGTGAAAGGCCCGCGTGACGATTAGCGGGTTGCAATAATAAACAATCTTGGAAAAGGCAATAACACGGTACCGTTATCATATACCGGATATGCTTTGCTTATTTCAGTGGTATATCTGGCCAGAAATGCGGCGCTTTCCTCCTCATTCAGGGGATCCAGGAACGGGCGAAGTCCGGTACCTTTAAACCACTCCACGATGGCCGCCGCACCGCCGGCAAGTGGATGATAATAAATAGTGCGCCATATATCTAATGTCTTTACCTGGTTACGCAGGTTTTCGTAATACCAGCCGGCCCCTTCACGTGCTACCCGCTTTGATGCGTTCACCAGCTTTGCAGCCCATGGACCTTCAGCAGCCACTGATCGCATTAATTGTTGGGCGGGTTCTTCAAAATTGTCAGGCATCTGCACCGCTAAACTTCCACCCGGATTGAGTTGATGAATCAGCGATGGAAAAAGCGTTTTATGATCAGGTACCCACTGCAAAGCGGCATTAGCCAGGATCACATCGTAATGCCCGTTACCTCGCCAGGTTGAAATATCTGCTACCTCAAATCGAAGATCCGGCATTCGTTTGCGCGCTGCTGCTATCATATCTTCAGAACTATCCATTCCCGAAACAATGGCAGCAGGAAAATGAAGGTGAAGTAACTCGGTCGAATTACCCGGACCACATCCTATATCCACTGCCGTCTTTACTTCCGTGGTAGGTATATGCGCCAGTAAATCTACAATAGGTCGGTTGCGTTCATTTTCAAACTTAGTGTATTGTTTTGCAGACCAGCTGTCGTTTTTATTTTGATCAGACATTTTGTAAACTTTTTCTATCTACAATATTATTCGATATTTAAACAGGTAAGCACAGCACTTTGTTAAATATTGTTCCGGCAGAAATAATAAAAAAGATAGACCTGCTGTAAAAGCCGGCCTGTCTAAATAACTATATCTCCAAATGAAAAGCTATGTCTTTTAATTTCTATTTTTGATCTGTTAAATGAGGTGTGCCGGGGTTGTCATCAGTAGCTTCACACAGTCTCACATTCATTTTAAATACATAATACGCCGGATGAAAGAACAGCTAATTACCCTGATTCAGAAACTAAAAGACAATTCACTGCCGTTCAAAGAGGTCATTGAATTTATAGAAACGTACTATCAACATCAGCCTACCGCCTTTAAAAATGGAGAGGCGCATAATGAAGCCACCCAAAATCAGGGCAGTGCCAAAGTTTTTGCCTTCGCTCAACTGAATCACCTGAGCCAGGAAGATACTCTTTACTTATTTGCCGAACACTATCAATCTGTATTAAATACGCCGGATGGAACAGACCACCAGAATATCAGGCAATTCATGATTCATGGCTGGTCAGGGATTGTTTTTGAAGGACAGGCATTATTGGCGAAATAAGATAATACCTGGTGTGAACGATGTGTTTACACCTTTAAGATACAGTTAAAAAGAAGGGATATAGATCAATGATTTATATCCCTTCTTTTTTGAAGTTAAAATAGATAGCTGTTGAATCACTCTTGCAGGCTTTACTATAATAAAAAGGGCTGACTGAAAATATTTTCAGCCAGCCCTAAAGACCTGTTTACATTGCTGCTTATTGTGGATATAATATCTGTGTTGCAAGAACATCTCCAGCTGTAAATCCATTCCATGGAAGCACGGTGGAATTCATCACAGAGTTTGGATCTGAGGTAGGCGTTCCGGGTATTAATGTACCAGAGGTTTGGTTGGTGTGGTGGAAGCCTATTGTATGACCAAATTCATGGGTTATAGCAAACAGCTTCTGACTGGCGGCAAGCGTATTGAAATTGGAATTAATTTCAACACTTACACCAGGTGCACTATTTGATCCTGGCAGATAAGCCCTGGCTATCCAGTTTGCACTTTCAAAACCCATAAAAATCCGGGTGTTTGCATTGGCCTGACTGGCTACAATAGACATACCGAGACGGGTGCCATTCACTGCGTTCCAGTTGTTTACCGCACCCTGAATGGCTGTTTGCCAGTTGGCAGGTACTGCAGGGTCAATGTAAAACTTAATGTTGGTATTGTAAGCATTACTTACAATGTAAGTGCCTCTCCGTTGTTCTGTTTGAGGAACACCAGACTGTTGTTCTTTTTTCCAGTCTGCAACACGTTGTTTAAGTTCAGGAAGGGTGATAATAATATCATTTTCTATAACAACACGGTCTTTATCAAAGACAATATGCTGTCGGTCAAACCCCTGATTTACCAGGTAACTTGTCATATCTTCTACTGCATTGGGAGCTGGTGTCGGGTCTTTCAATTCTTTGTCATTCTTTGAGCAGGAGGAGAAGAAGATCATTAAAGATGCAATACAGAGTACCGCGCTAATGTAGAATCCATTAGGGTGTTTCATGCTAGTACAGATTTTGGGTTAAATAATTGGGTTAAAATAATTGGGTTAAATGATAAACTAAAACTAACGCCTATGGCGGTAATATTGTTGCAGTTTAGATGTTGGAATACCAAAGACTTAAACAAGCAGAGATGGCGGGACAATCACACAGTAAAATAGCTTAATATATTAATATTTATTTATTAACAGATAATAAACCCTGTAGACGTTTTGTAGCCACCTATCAAGGCTACTGTAGTAAATCTGTAGGTGTATGAAAATATGGTATCCCATACCAACCACCTATTTTTGAGAACCCGGGATCACTCAATTTTCCAGGTATCCTAAAATGTAAACCGTACAAAAAATAAAAAATGATCAGAAAGATTAAGCAATTAGCAGGTCCCTTGTTATTATTATTGGTCACCAGCTCCATTCTTCAAGCCCAGTCATCTTCTTCGCTACTGCTGGTATATGATGATTATTCAGGTAAAAGAGGTCTTACCTATTGGAAAAATGGAGAGATGATCCAGCTAACAGATGGAAAAAAACATGCCGGGGCATCAGCCATTGCAATATCCGGAAATGATGAGTATGTCGCTGGCTATCAGGATAATGATGCAGGAGAGCCTGTTGCCACCTATTGGAAAAATACGAAAGCGATCACTCTCTCTGACGGGAAAACGTATGCAAAAGCAGTGGGTATTAGTGTATCCGGCTCAGATGTACATGTGATTGGAAATAATGGAAAACTGGCTATGTATTGGAAAAATGGAGCCGGCACCTCATTGGGAGAAGACAATAAATTGTATGCTATTGCCCTTAGCGGAACAGATGTTTATATAGCCGGTTACCAGGTAAGTGATGAGGGAGAATATGTTGCCACCTGCTGGAAGAACGGGAAAGCGCAAGCGCTGACAGATGGCAAAAAAAGCGCAGAAGCCCATGCTATTGCCGTATCCGGCAATGATGTGTATGTGGCGGGATTTGAAATCAATTCAGCTGGCGAGGAAGTTGCGGTGTATTGGAAAAATGGCGAGTCTGTCGCACTTCCGAATGGTTGCAGAGCAGATGCGATTGCCGTATCCGGTAACGATGTATATGTGGCCGGGATTGACAGAACCCAGGCCGGCGCCAATGTCGTTGTTTACTGGAAAAATGGAAAAATTGGCCGGTTGACCAATGGAAACGAAGCTGCAGGGGCTGGAGTAAGGGCTATCACCGTATCAGGAAACGATGTTTATGTGGCCGGCTACCTTGATGGCATAGCCACCTATTGGAAAAACGAAAAACCGGTAAGTCTGAATGAGATAATAGGCGGAATAACCGGGATAATTGTCAGGTAAGAAAGAATCAGGGATGCCTTCCCGAAAAAACGGTCTTGCCTCACGGAGATATTTTGATGAATAAACCCTTTAAACCTGCTTTCTTTCAATAGTATCTCCTTTTTCTGTTACAGCTCGCCATAGCATCGCTACTATGGCGAGTTCTGACCTTATACATCCGGACCTCATCCCCGCATCAAGTCCACCTCAAGTCCACATCAAGTCCACCTCTACTGCAATGATACTATATGTACTAAGCAGGTCCCAGGCATAGGCTCGGCAGCGTCTACATAATAAAAAGGCAATGTTGACTATAATGATAGGGGGTCTTAATGCACTATATCTTAAAAGAAGATAAAATCCCTTGTGATGCAGGCTTTGGGGCAGCTGGCAACCCTGGATCCTCAGCATTCTTCCTTTAGATTGACTAAACTTTCTACTTAAAATTTACACCATCTCACAGGTTTTCAACCTGATCCCGAATTACCACTAAAAATCTGCTTTCTAAACCAATACAAATAAAAAAAGTTACTGAAAATCCAGTGACCTTAAAGTTCAGATTACAGAAGGGCAAAATCAGGATATTAAAGACATTAACATGTTGATTATAAATATTTTACAAGCATCATCGTGGCACTTTTTTTTACAAATAAAAAGTGCCACGAATGACGCCCATTATTACCTGGAAATGTTGCGATTTTTGGGCATTCCTAAGCAAAAAAAAGCCTGTAGATGTAACATCTACAGGCTTTTAGTACCTTTTCATTAGTCAAAAAGTGGAGATGGCGGGAATCGAACCCGCGTCCAAACATATTCGCCGAAAGCTTTCTACATGCTTATTTACGCATTGTTTTGTCGGGACCTGGCAGGGGCGTAACGAACCAACCGTGTCCTTATCCGTTGTAGCTTCAGTATTCACTCACAGAAACCATGAATACCTATCCCTATGGGTTTATGATTCGGCGGCGGAAGTCACATAAGGCGACAACTTCAAGCGGCTATAATGGGTGTCTAATCTATGATTAGGCAGCCATGGCGTAATTAGATTCGCCAATTAGAGTTTGAATATTCAGATTATCGTGCTAATTATCCAACGCACGGCATGCTTACACTTTCAAAGATCTATGCTGTCAAAACCAGGCATCCCCGGCAAATAGGCGACAAAGATACGTTTTTTCTGTCAAGCGTCAAATAAAAAAAGTTGCAGAAGAAAAAATATTCTCCTGCAACTTTCTTTATTACAATAACTTATGTGTCTATACTAAGAAAACCATTTGCTGATACTTCTCCAGATATCCAGTCCATTTGCAAACAGGAGCAAACTAAACAGGAGCACCATACCCACTATCTGTGCATATTCCAGGAACTTTTCGCTGGGTTTACGGCCGGTAACGATCTCGTATAACAGGAAGAGTACGTGGCCACCATCCAGTGCCGGGATAGGCAGGATATTCATGAATGCAAGGATAATAGATAGGAAAGCTGTCAGCTGCCAGAAGGAAACCCAGTCCCAGGCTTCCGGGAACAGGTTGGCAATGCTGCCGAATCCACCCAGTGACTCTGATACCTTTACTTCTTTGGAAACAAAGATCAAGCGGAATTGTCTGATGTAGTCTACCAATTTATCAACACCTTTCTGATAACCCGCCGGGAATGATTCCAGGAAAGTAAAATGCCTGGTGTTGTAATTGAAAGGAACCTTTGGATACACACCGAACTCGCCTTTCTCTGATAAAGTAGTAGACATGTTCAGGGTATCTTTACCACGAAGCACAGTAATGAAGACATCTTCTTTTTTATGTTTCCGGATCTCTTTGGCAAAATCGCTAAAAAAGGGAACCGGAACACCGTTGATCGCTATCAGCTGATCCCCTTTCTGTACTTTTACTTTGGCAGCGGCACTTCCGGGCTGCACGCTATCCGCTACAAAAGGAAAACGTGGCATCGCAAAAGGAGCCTTCTGTTTCAGCAATGCTCTGATAAAACCATCTGGCACAGGAATACTTACTTCCTGCCCATCGCGTGTTACCTGTATGCTTTTAGCTTCATGCAGGATCACATCTCCGGGGATAGATTCAAAAGACTTTACAGGGCGATGATCAATGGCAATGATATTATCACCATCTTTTATACCAATACTATGTGCGAGAGAATCTGCTACTATACCGTATTTCACTTCGCTTACCGGCAAATAGGTTTCTCCATAATGCCATAACAGCATGGCATATATAAAAAATGCCAGGAGTATATTTACGGTAACTCCACCTATCATGATGATCAAACGCTGCCAGGCTGGTTTTGCCCGGAACTCCCAGGGTTGTGGGGGTTTCGCCAGCTGTTCCTTGTCCATGCTCTCATCTATCATTCCGGATATCTTTACATATCCTCCTAATGGTAACCATCCAACGCCATATTCTGTTTCTCCTTTCTTGATCTTAAAGAGAGAAAACCACGGATCAAAGAACAAATAAAATTTTTCCACCCTGGTTTTGAACAGCTTAGCCGGGATAAAATGGCCTAACTCATGCAACACTACCAAAATAGAAAGTGACAGTAATAACTGCCCTGCTTTCACCAATATTACCTCTGTAGTCATTTAATTATTTCTGCTTTAATCTGCCTAATATATCAGTTTTAATACATATTCCGGCAAAACTCTTTGTTAATTTTTATTGGCAATTTTATATAACGATAGAATTGATAAGGGAAGCAGCATGTTCGCGTGCAGCATTATCGCATTCATAATAATCGTGCAGGGTGGGGGTTTCAATAAACGGTATCTTGCCCAGTGTTTCCTCAATTACCTCTGTCATCTGCAGGAAGCCGATCCTGTTTTTCAGGAAGGCATTCACTACTTCTTCATTGGCAGCATTCATTACACAGGCAGCATTTCCACCTTTGTGCATTGCTTCAATGGCAATAGCCAGGTTGCGGAATGTTTTGGTATCCGGCTGCTCAAAAGTGAGCGTAGGATAGTTCCTGAAAGAGAACCGCGGGAAATCATTCGCCAAACGATCAGGATAACCCAGTGCATACTGAATAGGCAGTTTCATATCCGGTAAGCCCATCTGTGCTTTCAGGGACCCATCTATAAACTGTACCATAGAATGAATGATAGATTGTGCATGTATCACCACTTCAATATTCTCTGGTGCCAGGCCAAACAACCAGCGAGCTTCAATCATTTCCAGCCCTTTGTTCATCAGGGTAGCGGAATCGATCGTTATTTTGGCGCCCATGCTCCAGTTAGGATGTTGCAGGGCATGATCTTTCTTTACATTAATCAGGAAATTGGGCTTTTTACCCAGGAAAGGTCCGCCGGAAGCAGTGAGAATCACTTTCTCCACTTTGCTGAAAGGCTCTCCCAGCAAGCATTGGAAAATAGCCGAATGCTCAGAATCGACCGGTATAATAGGTACATTTTTTCTACGGGCGGTAGCCATCACAATATCACCTGCTACTACCAGGGTTTCCTTGTTGGCCAATGCCACCGGGGTACCCTGCTCAATAGCAGATAAAGTAGGCGCCAGACCTGCAAATCCCATAATAGCCGCCAGCATCATGTCAATAGAGCTCCAGGCAGCTACTTCCACCATGGCTTTGGGACCGGCAAATACTTTAATCCCTTTATCAAATAATATGTCTTTTACCTGCTTGTACTTTGCCTCGCTACCTATTACTACCGCATTAGGTTTGAATTTCAGCGCCTGCTCTATCAGCAGATCTGCATTCTGCTGTGCGGTCAGTACTTCTACACTAAATCTGTCGGGATGCGCAGCGATCACCTCCAGTGCCTGTATGCCAATGGATCCGGTTGACCCAAAGATGGCAATCTTTCGTTTATTCATTACGGTGATTTACTTTTTTTACAGTTAACAAAAAATGAAGAATCAGCTGCCGGTAATTACCTGACAGCTGTTGCTGCTTTGAATCGCCGGTTATTTTTGTAAATATGCTGCCAGTTCATCTGCCAGCTTTCTGTCATTACTCAATCGAGGTACCTTATTTTGTCCTCCCAGTTTTCCAATAGCTTTCATATAATCGATAAAGCCCTGTTTGCGAACAGTCCTTATCTTCAGGGGTTGCAATATATTACCTGTCAGCAGATCATCGTAATAAATATTTTTCTGACGCATGTTTTCATTTACTTTCTGCGCAAATGCAGTCAGATTGTCCGGCATATTCTCAAACTCTACAAACCACTCATGGTAAGGTAATTCACCATTGGTTTGCACCATCGGGGCTACCGTAAACTCTGTAATATGCACATTTTCTTCTGCTGCGGCCTTCATCAGGCTATGCTCTACTTCCTCTCCGATCACGTGTTCACCAAAGGCAGAGATAAAATGTTTAATACGGCCGGTAACCAGCAAACGATACGGATTTACAGAAATGAACTTCACCGTATCACCGAGGTTATAACCCCATAATCCGGCGTTGTTGTTGATCACCATAGCGTAATTTACACCGGTTTGCACATCTTTGAGCGATAACCTGGTCGGATTTTCATTGAAAATCTCGTGGGCAGGAATAAACTCATAGTAGATCCCGGAATTGGTGTTCAACAGTAATCCTTCCTGCTCCTGCGAATCCTGGAAGGCAAAGAAGCCTTCTGATGCCGGAAATGTTTCCAATGTATGGATGGGTGCGCCAATGGAAGCCATCAGCTTGGCCCGGTAAGGCTCAAAGTTCACGCCCCCATATACCATCACATCAAAATTTTTAAATATCTCTTTGATGCGCTTTCCATTACTACGCTCCATCAAACGGTCAAAATACATCTGTACCCATGGTGGTATACCACTGATCAGCGTCATATCCTGGTTGATGGTCTCTTCTACAATCTTGTCCAGCTTGGTTTCCCAGTCATCAATACAGTTGGTTTCGTAAGATGGCAGCTGGTTAGTGCGCAGGTACCGGGGAATATGGTGGTTCACAATGCCGCTCAAACGACCTGTAGGAATACCACCTACCCTTTCCAGCTCCGGAGAACCAGACAGGAAAATCATTTTTCCATCTGCAAACGCTGTATTGCCGGTTTCCCCCATATAGTTCAACAAGGCATTACGGGCGGTATCCATGTGGTTGTTAACCGATTCTTTGGAGATGGGAATATATTTCACGCCACTGGTAGTGCCGGAGGTTTTGGCCAGGTAAATCGGCTGTCCTTTCCACAGTACATTCTGCTTTCCCTCCTTAATTCTCTCTATATATGGCTTAAACTGCTCATAATCCCTTAGTGGTACAGCCTGCTTAAACTCCTCATGGGTTTGAATGGCGTTAAACTTATGCTCTGTCCCAAACTCTGTCTTTTTGCCTGTCTTTATCAGCTCCTGCAGGATAGCATCCTGATCTTCTACCGCCCTTAACATTTCCTTCTTTATCTTATTATGTACGATTGAAGCAAATGGTTTGGCCAGCAGTGATTTAAACTTCATGCCTGTTATTTTATGATTGAGAGACTCAGAGAATTACGAATTACGAATTACGAATTACGACACCAAAGCGGATAATGACTATTAATATAAAGGAGTAAACAACTCAATATCTGCTGATTATCATCCGCTTTGGTATCGTAATTCGTAATTCGTAATTCGTAATTCTCTCACCCGTAAACGACAAAAGTATACAAATTTGCGTTGGTTTGTACAGCAAGATAGCTGTTTTTAAATGATCCGGAAATAGCATAAACAGGTGGATATTGCGGTCCGGCACCTGAAAGTATAATTTGTTAAAATAATTTAAAATTCAAGAAAGTATGTATCTTTGAAAAGATTAAGCTTTTGTCGGTCCTTCACATGTGTTTATACATTGTGATTTAAAAAAGACCGAAAAACTTTGTCTATTAAAAAACAAAAGGTTACTTTTGCGGAAATTATATTTTGGATAATTATGTTTGCAGTTGTAAAAATCGCAGGTCAGCAATTTAAAGTACAAAAAGACCAGGAAATTTTTGTACAGCAGTTACAAGGAAATATTGGAGACAAGGTGGAGTTTTCCGATGTACTGTTAACAGATAATGCTGGGACGCTGTCCGTAGGCACTGATGTAAAATCAGTAGTAAAAGCAGAGATTCTGGCTCATGTTCAGGGTGACAAGGTCATCGCTTTCAAGATGAAGAGAAGAAAAGGCTTCAGAAAGAAAGTTGGTCACAGAACCCACTTTACAAGAATCAAAATCAATGAGATAGCTTAATTAAGTTTAGGCTAAATTTTTTATTAGACAAGTTTAAAGTAATTATACAATGGCACATAAAAAAGGTGAAGGTAGCGTTAAGAACGGCCGTGACTCCCACAGCAAAAGGCTGGGAGTAAAAATCTTCGGTGGTCAGCCAGCTATCTCCGGTAACATCATCGTTCGCCAGAGAGGTACGGTTTATCATCCCGGTCAAAATGTAGGTCTTGGTAAAGATTTTACCATTTTCGCAGTTAGTGATGGAGTAGTTGAATTCAGAAAAGGTCGCGAAAACAAAACTTACGTTTCTGTTAAAGCATTTGATACCACTGCTCAGGCGGAAGCCTAATCAGTGTTAGCCATAAAGTTTTTTTTAATACCCAATTTTTTTACTAACCCAAATTCAAAAAACAATGGCAACAATTAAAAAAGCGGCTGCTAAAAAAGCTGCGCCTAAAAAGAAAGCTGCTCCTAAAAAAGCCGCTGCAAAGAAAGCTGCTCCTAAAAAAGCTGCTGCTAAGAAAGCTGCTCCTAAAAAGAAAGCCGCTGCTAAGAAAGCTGCTCCTAAAAAAGCTGCTGCTAAGAAAGCTGCTCCTAAAAAGAAAGTAGCTGCTAAGAAAGCTGCTCCTAAAAAAGCTGCTGCTAAGAAAGCTGCTCCTAAGAAGAAAGCTGCTGCTAAGAAAGCTGCTCCTAAAAAAGCTGCTGCTAAGAAAGCTGCTCCAGCTAAGAAGAAAGCCGTTGCTAAGAAAGCTGCTCCAGCTAAAAAACCAGTTGCTAAGAAGAAAGCTGCCCCTAAAAAGGCTCCAGCTGCTGCTCCAGCAACTCCTGCAACTCCGGCTAACTAAGATCGGAATTACAAAATGTAGTTATAAGGATCCTGGCATTTTTGCCAGGATCTTTTTTTTAATTACGAATTACGGAAGAATTACGGATTACGGATTTGTGGATAGACGTCAGCGAATAATAAATTCGTTTATCACCTACCCACAAATCCGTAATTCGTAATTCTTCCGTAATTCGTAATTTCACCCCATGGATAATTATTCAATCGCAGATAATTTCTCCCTGCTCTCCAAACTAATGGATATACACGGAGAAAATAGTTTCAAAGCCAAATCCTTCGCCTCCGCGGCGTTTACAATAGAAAAACTGCCTTCGCAGCTGAAAGAAACGCCTAAAGACGAGATATTCCGTATCAAAGGCATCGGAGAATCTACCGGCAAAAGCATACTCGAAATGCTGGATACCCAACAATTCTCCCTGCTCAATCACTACCTGGAAATTACCCCCGCCGGTATCCTGGAAATCATGAAAATTAAAGGCCTGGGACCCAAAAAAATAGCTACTATCTGGAAAGAACTGGAAGTAGAATCTATGGGGGAACTCCTCTACGCCTGCAATGAAAACCGCCTGATGCTCCTCAAAGGATTCGGCGCCAAAACCCAGGAAAGTGTACGACAGAATATAGAATTTTACCTCTCTAACCGCAACCGCTTCCTCTATGCAGAAGTAGCGGCTACCGGCCAGCAACTGGAAAAACAACTGCAACAACTCATGGCGCCGGCAGCCGTTTCCCTTACAGGAGCCTTCCGCCGCAACAGCATTATCATAGATGAAATAGAAGTACTGATCGCCGCCCCGGTTGAAATAGTGGCTCAGCAACTGGCCGCCCTCCCCGGCTTTGCACTCACCGCTACCAACCAGGATAACCTGGTATGGAAATACGAGGAGAAGCTTAAAATAGTGACACATAGCTGCGAAGCAACAAACTTCCACGCCAAACTATTCACCACTACCGGCGCCCCTGCTTTCATCGATAAATTCAACGCCGCAGGTGGAGCCGCCTACCTCCACAATGCCGTATCTGAAGAAGCCATCTTCAGTGCCGCCGGAATGGCCTATATCCCGCCGTTCTTACGGGAAGGCATAAACGAATTAACACTCGCCCGCGAGCAACAACTGCCGGATATCATCGTACCAGGCGATATCAAAGGTATCATCCACTCCCATAGCAACTGGAGCGATGGCGAATCTTCCCTCGAAGAAATGGCCGTTGCCGCCAAAGCACAGGGATTCGAATACCTCGTCATCAGCGATCACTCCCGCTCCGCTTTTTATGCCAATGGACTGCATATCGAAAGAGTGCTGGAACAACACGCCTCCATTGATGCACTGAATAAAAAGCTGGCGCCTTTCCGCATTTTTAAGAGCATAGAGTCCGATATTCTCAACGATGGTACACTGGATTACCCCGATGAAATACTTGCCAAATTTGACCTGGTAATTGCATCTGTACACTCTAATCTTAAAATGACAGAGGAAAAGGCAATGGCCCGTTTGCTGAAAGCCATCGAAAATCCATATACCACCATCCTCGGACATATGACCGGCCGACTCCTCTTAAGTCGTAACGGCTATCCCGTGGATCATAAAGCGATCATCGATGCATGCGCCGCCAACCAGGTAGTCATAGAACTCAATGCCCACCCGCGACGCCTCGACATTGACTGGACCTGGCTGCCTTATGCCATAGAAAAAAAGGTGCTCATCTCCATAGATCCTGATGCCCACAGCATCCATGGATTCGGAGATATCAGGTATGGTACACTCGCTGCGCAAAAAGGAGGCATCACAAAAGCAAACAATCTGAGTAGTTACACTGTTGACATGCTGAATAATTATCTGCAACAACGTAAGCAACAAAAAAATATCCTTCCATGATGCTACTGGGATTGGCCGTGGCCCCGGGATTTGCAATATGTCTGTTTATTTATTTAATGGATAAATACGATCCCGAACCCACCGGCTTACTGATAAAAAGCTTTTTGCTGGGCATGGGCTGCGTTATACTGCCATTGCTCGTACAAGGTCTTGCGGTATCATTGGGACTACGGGAAAATAATGGTACACTGCTGGGCACCGCAGCCTTCGCCTATGGCGTAGTAGGTGTTTCAGAAGAGCTGGCCAAGTTCCTGGTGCTCCTGCTATTCGCCTATCCCAAAAAAGCTTTTAATGAACCCATGGATGGGATTGTATACGCCGTCATGATAGGAATGGGCTTTGCCACCCTTGAAAATATCGCGTATGTAGGCCGGTATGGCGTAGGCACCGGGGTAGCCCGGATGTTCCTCTCCGTACCCGCTCACGCTACCTTTGCTATACTCATGGGTTACTATGCAGGCATGGCAAAATTTGTTCCGCATAAAAGCGGTGGCCTCCTCTTCCAGGGCCTGCTGATTGCAGTCTTCTTCCATGGCACGTTCGATTTCTTCCTGTTCCTCGGCAATAATATTTTCCTGATGGGAGCTTCTGTCATCACCCTCATTTTTGCCGTGAGACTATCTATAAAGGCTATACGAAAAGATGCAGCCCTCTCCAAAAAACTGCATGAACAACACTTTTTTGAGGAAGAAAATTGACAAAAGCCAGGGCATGAAGCATAAGGCAAAAAGCTTTCAGCTTTATGCTTTTAGCTACCTTTGTACCGTAAACACCTTACAGCTAACCACTAAAAGCTAACCGCTGATGCGATTCATATATATCTACGATCCACTATGCGGATGGTGCTACGGATTTACCCCCGTAGTACAACAATTGCAGGAACGCGACAACGGAAACATGGAATTCAATATCCTCTCCGGAGGCATGATTACCGGTGATAACCGCCATCCGTTTTCTTCTATGGCCACCTACATCCAAAGGGAACATACCAATGTAGAAGCCTTGACCGGCGTGAAATTTGGCCAGGCCTTCCTGGAAAAATTACTGCCCTCAGAAGAAATCATGGATTCCGAAAAGCCCAGCATTGCCCTCACCGTATTTAAACAATACCAGCCGGAAAATGCCATCACCTTCGCTCATGATATGCAGGTAGCTCTGAACTATAACGGGCAAAGCCTGAATAACGACAGCACCTATCGCGCGCTCATAAAAAAGTTCAGCTTGCCGGAAGATGAATTCATTAGCCGCCTGCACGATGAACATTACCGTTATGAAACAAATCAGGAATTCCAGCTGATACAAAACTGGGGCATCACCGGATACCCCGCTGCTATACTGGATACCGGCAAACAACTATATCTCTGCGCCAGAGGATTTACCACACTGGACAAACTACAGGAAACCATCGAAAATATACTCCGGGAAAATAACAGCTTATAATACCATGTACCAAATCAATAAAGCAACAACAAACGATATCCAGGTGATACAGGACCTGGCAGAAAAAATATGGCGGCCCACTTACAAAGCAATAATTACACAAGCTCAGATCGACTATATGCTGGAGCTGATGTACAGCACCGCAGCGCTTAACAAACAGATCACCGAACTGCAACATCAGTTTCTGATCCTGATGGATAATGAACAACCAATTGGTTTTGCTGCTTATAGTACGACTGATACGCCAGATGTGTATAAGCTCCACAAAATTTATCTGGACTTTAATTACCAGGGGAAAGGTGTAGGAAAATTACTGCTGCAGGAAGTCGAGGATCAGGTAAAAGCACATGGTGCCAATATCCTCGAACTGGACGTAAACAAATACAATAAAGCCAAACTTTTTTATGAGAAACAGGGCTTCCGTGTTAGTAAAGAGAAAGACACTGACATCGGCCATGGATACCTGATGGAAGACTTTGTAATGCGTAAATCATTATAAAAAAAAGCCCGGTAAGGATATACCAGGCTATTCCCAAGTTAACCATTAAAAGACACAACTCTTTAAAAATAACATTGTTTTATAAGGTTATGTACGATAACTGTTAACAAGCGGATTTATCCTTACAAAAAAAAGCAGCATCTTTTATATTCTAATATAAAAGATGCTGCTTTTAAGTTTATTAATATTTATAAAGATTTCAGGAACACATATTGATTCCTGTTCTCTGCCACTTCTCCATCATGCCAAAGGGTTGCTTCAGGAAGACTCCGGGGTCCTGCCATCATGCAAATAGTAAGGAATCCCATTCGTCTTTTCAAACAAACCATCACCTTTTATACGAAAAAACCGATACGGATCGTTCAAAAACGGAAACTTTTCGATCTGTTGTATCAAAAAAAATTCCCGCATAGTAAACTATGCGGGAAGTAGGTGTGCCTGAAGCGCGTATATCGGTTATTGATCCAAGCCGTTATTATTTAGCTGTCAGCACAGTGCCTTCATCGCTATCATCATCGTGGATGATCGCTATGGCCTTGTTCAGTTTCAGCTCAGGGGAAATTTTCAGCACCCCCGCATTTGCTGCTGCGGTCGCATCACGCAGTTTAACGGCTACCAAGGCATCTGCTTCTTTTACGCGATCGTTTACCAATGCTACCTGGATATCGGTTTCACTGAATGCACAATCACCGGTAATCTTCACCATGTCACCGTTCATGATAACATAGTCTTTACCATAGGCGGCAGTGCTCGCAGAATCCACACCAAAGAAGATGTTGATATCGCTACCCGTACAGTTGGTTTGTACAGATTGATCGGAAGCTTTTACCAGGATACATTTAAACATACTCACCGGTGCAGTGGCAGATTCGTTGGCATCTGTCAGCTTAACCAGCGTAATGTATGCTGCCTGATCCTGTATGTACTGAGAAGCAGAAATAGAAGTAACGTCTCCGTTGTAACCAACCACTGCTTCGTTCTCTGCTTTTATTTCACTCAATACCAGTACTACTGTTTCTGCCAGTTCAAAGCGGTTGTCGTCTTTTACTTTTACATTCAGACTGGCAGTAGTTGCACCGCTGTCGATCACGAAAGGAGCTTTAATGCTGCTCACGAAATCTGCACCAGGTAAAGCAGTACCGTTACCAAATTTATAAGTTAAACGAACCGGTTTGGAAGTAGCATTGATCAGCGGCGTATTATCTCTTTTAAATAAACCGGCAGAAAATACCACATCTGTACCAGGTTCTGCGCCGTTGTTACCTCCAATGAATTTCACCATCGCCGGTTGATCCAGGATGGTTACTTCACCTTTGGATTTAGTAAGATACAGTTCTGATGCATCCAGCACTTCTACGTGGAAAGACTCTTTACCTTCCAGCAGGTTATCGCTTTTTACAGGGATCTGTATGGTTTTGGAAATAATAGCACCAGCGGCAAATTCAGAAGGTACAAAGGAAATAGTTCCTTCAGTAACATCGAAGTCAGCTGCACCGGCACCACCTTTATGCGGAATGGTTTTATAATGAACGTTAACGGGCGTACGAACACCGTTGCTCCTTAAAAATCCGGATAAGGTAATCGTCATGGTAGCATTAGATAATCCATTCAGGGGTTCAGAAACAGCAATATCGTTAATAGATACACCATGACTGATCTTAATGATACGGTTGCCATCTTCATCGCCACCGCCCGCTGCAATGATTTCGCCGGAAGGGCTCATCAGCAGGGAAGCCAGACTTGTTTTAGCATCGTATTTACCCAGTTGCTTATCAAACATCATTTCACCATCAGGAGTCAGTTTAATCATACGGTAGCCATCTTTAGCTACTACACAGATCTCATCATCTTCGGTGAGTAACAGGTGCTGGAAAACAGAACCCAGGTTTTTGTTTACTACTGCAGTTCCATCAGGAAGCAGTTTTACAATTTTACCGGTGTTGTTGCTAACGTTACCGCCGGCAGCCACCACCTTTCCATTTTTACCTACTTCCAATGCATATAAAGCAGCATCGGTTTCTTTGTTAAACAACTCTGTTCCATCAGGACGCAGTTTAACAATACGGCCTTTATCTTTTTCTTCTGCGCAGGCAAAGATCTGACCCAGGTCATTTACTTTGATGGCATTGAACTTACCATCCACAGTACTGTATTCCTTGTCAAATACTACCTGACCTTCCGCATTCACTTTTGCGATGCGGCTGGCGTTGCCGGTACCATAAGCGCCACCGCCCATAGCCAGTACAGCGCCGTCTTCCAGCAGTAACATTTTTTCGAAAGTAGCACCTGGTTTACCGAAAGAAAGCTCAAATTGTTTTTCTCCCTTACCATCTACTTTTACCATGTAAGCTTTTCCCTGTCCATCACCCACGTCGCCACCTACAGCAACAATGTTTTCATCTTCATCAATCAGCACATTGGTAAATACATTGTGTGCACCAAAACCTTTGTCAAATTCAACTTTACCATCAGCGCTCATTTTGGTGATGCGCGCCTGGGCAGGCTTGCTGCCATCTACGCCAACGGTAATGTAATTACCATGACGATCGGTAATGATCTTTGTGAAATAACCACCCTGACCATTGCCAATACTTTTGTCAAACACCACTTCGCCAGTAGCAGACAGTTTGGTAATACGGGCATTGCCATAAGCAATGGTACCACCACCCACTGCCACGAGTTCATTTTTAGGTAATAAAAGCAGATCCTGGTAAGCTACCAGTCCACCCTTATTCAGTTTGGCATTATAAATAAGGTTTCCTGTTGCAGATAATTTGGTAATGCAACCATTATCTGTTCCGCCGCCGATAGCAACAATCGAGTTGTTCTCCGCAATCGCCAGCTTCTTATACTGGTTCTTGGGAGCACTGAAACTCTTGTTAAACACAACAGGCATTTCCTGTGCGAAGGCTTGTGTGCCTACCGCCAGTAAAAGCATTAGTGAAGAAATTTTGTTCATTTGTATTAGTTTGATATACGCAAAAAATAACCGATAAACAATTTATTGAATCCTGACCTCACATCTCCTGTTTACGCCTTGCAGCTGTATGAAGACGTCCCTGTCGTTATCCAGACTGTACTGTCTCGCTATCCACACCGGCCTGGTAGAGCCGAAGTAATTAATCTTTATTTTATCTGCATCCACTCCCCTGCTCAACAGGCATTCCTGTATGTACACCGCACGGTTCTTGGAAAGCGACAGATTATATCTTTCTGTACCAATAATATCCGTATGCCCGTTCACCATTATAATCCGGTGAGGATTGGCCTTCCATAACTGGAAAATAGAATCCAGCTTGCGCCATTCCTGGTCCTGCGGCACGTAGGAGTTCAGGTCGTAATAAATAAAGCCCGGTACTTTCCAAAGTGATTCCAGCGCTTTCATGGCACTATCTTTTGCCAATGTGTAACTGCCACCTTTAAATGAAGCAGGCATGCTACCCGACTGTTGCCAGCTTACCACCTCCGGACTGCTATATGCTGCCTGGCCGGTGTGTACGGGTATTGTTGTTGTACTATTGGAAGATGTGGATGCAGTAACGCTGCTACCCGGATTGGTCGTTTGCCAGGGAATATTCTCAGGAGAACTGTCTGTTATATTGTCGGAATACGCTACCTCTTTACGCTCAGGCGTGGCAGCAACGGCAACTGAGGTAACAGGCTTTACAACAGCAGGAACCACTACCTGCTGTTCTGCAGGGCGGTTATCATACTGTTTACTACCTACTAAAGTCAGCTGTTGACGGCTGTCCGTCTGGTTCATAGTATAAGGCACTCTATCGTCGTCTTTTACTGGTTTGCCGGGATAAGGCAGATCCAGTTGTTTCAAAGGATTTTTCTTCAGGTTTAATACATAGATATGATCATTATCATGTGCACCTGAACGATCTGATGTAAAATATAATAACAGTTTGCTTTCATCCAATACAGGATTCAGATCATCAAACTGCGTATTCACAGGATAAGGCAAATGTACAGTACCTTCTTCTGGTTTTTTAGTATTGATCATAAATATATCCAGTCCGCCAAAGCCCCGAAGACCGTTGGATGAAAAGAATAATTTATCGCCAACAACAAAAGGATACAGTTCGTTACCGTTGGTATTGACGGCGGGCCCCATGTTCACAGGTGCTTTCCACCTTTTGGCTTCCTTGTCCCAGTCAGCATAATAAATATCTGTACCGCCCTGACCGCCGGGCATATCGGATGCAAAGTACAAACGTTTACCATTAGGTGCAACTGATGGATGCAGGAAAGAATAAGATTCTGTGTTTTTTCCCAGTTTCACCGGCAGTGGTTTGCTCCACATATCATGGTCCGGTTGATAAATAGCGGATAACAGCTGTGTGCCATTATTATAGTTGATATAGGAGTTCTTATCATTCTTCACATCCGTAAACCGGTTGGAAGTGTAGATCACCTTTTGTCCGTTCTCAAAGAAAGAAGCCGGTCCTACCTGTAAAACACCCCGCAAACTGTTATTAAATGGTTCTACCCCATCTTCTGAAATCTGGTATAATTTGGAGTTGGTATAGAAAGACTGCTGTTCATTCTTCTTGATATCATTGGAAAGGAAAACAACATTGTTCTGATACAATGCCAGGCCATATTGGTACCCTGGCAGATTTAACCGCAAACTGTCCACCTGGATATTTTCCATAGAGTCCCGGTTAAAGAAGCTGTAGTAGTCCACCAATGACGCCTGCAGGTTCGTAAAGCGGGCGTTACTTTTATAGTTATTGGCATATATCGCGCTTATTTCCTGCGCCTTGATTACCCGCCCTGTGCGTTTCAGCAAATCGATGTAGTTAGTTACATCCGTCACCAGTACATCCTTTTCCGGTTTGTATAACAATTCATCGTACAGGCTGATTGTTTTTTCAAACTGCCGGGTTTCAAAATAAGTCCTCGCCAGTTGCAACTTGGCCCTACGTAAGAGGTCTTCACTGGTGCCATTATTGATCACTTCGATACACAGTGAGATGGCCCGCTCATATTCTTGTCTTTTGTAAAGACGTTCGGCACGCTTTACCTTAGCCTTACTCCCCAAGCCACCTATTTGAACATGATCCTTTACAAAACTGCAGGAAACAAACAGGGAAACAATGCTCAGAAAAAGTATGAGGGAACAGAAATTGATTTTTCGCATACTATTCTTCATTTTATTATAATTAGAAATAACGTGGCGCCACCACTTTCCACTTAGACCAGGAAAAACGGTAGTTCACCATCAACTCATGCGATACAGTTTGTGCGCCTTTCAGGTTCGACTGCATAGGTGTATCATAAGAATAGCCTATCTGCAGGTTCTTGGTAGCCTGTACCTGTACCAATCCTGTTACTGTTTTTTCTGAACGCCAGGACGCTCCCAGCCATACCACATTCTTCAACAGCACATTGGCATTCAGATCATACTGGAAGCCCGCTCCTTTCACCTGTCTTAGTAACACGTTCGGCTTCAGTTTCACGTCATCATTAATATTGATAAGATAACCGGTTTGCAGATAGTAGTGCGATTCCACCACCACCTTATTCACACTGTTACCCATATCAAAGCTTTTGAATGTAGGAGAGGAAATCCCGATAAAGAACCGGTCGGTAAACAACATAAATCCAAATCCAACATCTGTTTTCCAATAGCTCTGGTTATGTGCAAACGCCGGATCGGTGGTAGATAACGAGCTGTTATCTTCCCGGAACTGCGACATACCACCCTTGATGCCCATGGCCAGGTAAATTTTCTCGTTGAGCTTTACCCGCTGGGAAACATTAAAATTGACAGCCGTTTGGGAGTTCACCGTGATTTTTTCATTCATCAGCGAAACACCAAAGCTGGTGTTAGTGGCTTTAATAGGTGTATAAAAAGAAGCCGTTGCAGTTTTAGGTGCACCATCTACTCCCACCCACTGGTTACGACCCACCGCCGTAAGACTGGAGGACTCGTCCATTGATGGGTAAGCCGGGTTGATGATCATACCGTTGAACATGTATTGCGAATACAGTGGTTCCTGTTGTGCGGTCGCCTGCAGGCAACAGCACCAGCATAAGATAGCAACCCCTAAAGCTTTCATAAGACGCTCTTTCATAGGTATCAGCTTAAATATTTAGTCAAACTCATCTTACTAATAAATTCGTGTATACGTTAACGTTTAATCACAATGAAGCCGGTGTAACGCTCTTTCTTACCATCTATGGTTACTTCAATGTTATAGAAGTAAGAACCGTCCGGTACATCATTACCTACACTGCCTCCTGCATTCGCACGTCCTTTAAAGTTGTTGGACTTGTTATCGTAGTTCTTCAGTTTAAAGATGGTACCACCCCAACGATTAAATATCACCACTTCGTTGTTTGGATACTTCTCAATGTTTTCGATATACATCACATCGTTACCCAAACCATCATTATTTGGTGAAATAGCAGGATGTACGCGGATCTTACCACTATTATTGTTGATCGTACGACCATCTGTGGTGAACTTCTCTACGGAATCAGGTACACCGTCACCATCAGAATCAAGATCCAGGAAGTTCGGAATACCATCCCCATCTGTATCATCATCAAACGGATCACCGTTGCCATTGATATCTTCCTGTCCATCAGTTAAGCCATCACCATCTGTATCACAGGTTTTGCACATCGCATCGTCATTCAGGATCACACCCGTTGCTTTAAACGGACTACCTAATACCGGTGTATTCTGGCCGGATGGTACTGATACAGAAGACATCTTCAGGATAAATGTTTCGTTTTGCTCAAACGTAGTATCACCCTTAATATTCACAGCTACCTGTCCGATGGTTTGTAAAGGAGCAATCACCGTTTGTTTGATCGTATTGTCGAAATCAACACCCGGCGTAGCTTTGAAGTCCATGTAAGGATAAGATACCCCTTCAGTGGATTCCTCAAAATCATAGTTAACAGTAATCGCACGGGAGCTTTGTCTGCTCAGCTGTACATTAAACCTTAACGGTGTATTTTCTCCCTTATTACCTTCTTTCACACTGAATTTATCAGCGGCAAAAGTCAGTGTCAGCGGATCATTATCGGTAATGCTTACCCTTGCGGTATCCTTTTCACCCGCTTTGTATACCAGCGTGCTGCTACCTCCAACGAATGGCAGAATAGCTGTTTTCAGATAACCATCATCATCGTTGATATCATTATCAGCAGCAGTGATAGTGAAAGTATGTTGCTTCGTCAGCGCCGGCATGGTGATCGTAACAATGTTACCATTCACGGTACCTTCACCAGCGGTAAACGTACGTGCCGCATCCTGGGCAATCTTTATTCTCACCGGTACATCATGTGCAGCAGAAGCTGGCGAAGTAAGTGTAAACTGTACGGCAGTTCCTTCTGCCACACTGGTAGCATTGGTAGATAATTCCACCACCAGGGTATCATTGTCATGTATGATCACATCCGCAGCCGCATTGGCAGACAATGGCCAGGTTACACCAGGAAGCGTACTGCTAACAATTTTCAGCTGCACGGATACATTCTCATCTCCTTCTACAATACTATTATCAATAGGCGTTACCGGGATATCCGCACCATGCTGACCAGCAGGAATTAATACCGTGCCACTCAGTTTCTTATAACGGGTATCCGCTACAGCATTACCTGCTACGGTATAGGTAACCGTCACATCTTTTGTGGCAGACAACTGGGTATCAGTAAACTGAACCCGGAAGGCTCCTGCAATAGCTGGCTCGGAAGCGTCAGCAGTTTTTGATATCGTCATTTCACGACCCGGAGAATCACTTTCATCATCATGAATATTCAGGCTCACCGTATCACGATCATCTACATCCAGGGCAATGTTTTTATTAAACCGTTTCATTTGTGCCAGCATCAGGGCTACTTTCACCTGCTCATCTCCTTCAATCACCTTGTTGTCTATCACATTCACGGGAACGGATACACTATTTTGGCCAACCGGTATAACTGCGGAGGTTTGTATCGGTGAAATATTAGTTGTACCTGCAATGCTGCTTACATAGAAAACTACTTTCACATCTGTGGCAGCGGTGAAGTTAGCTGGCAACTTCACAGTATAAGCACCATTGGTAGCCGGTTCTGCAGCATCTTTATCTTTTTGCAGGATCACCCGCATATCGCCTGTTTCAGGAATCAGCACCATGCCTGGCTGTGATATAACATATCCGGTAGTTCCCAGCTGTGCTGTAAACTGCAGTTGCTCGTCACCTTCCAGTATCTTATCATCCTTCACCAACAGGTGATATACCTGGTTGTGTTCACCTGCAGCGAGTGTTACCTGTGCAGGTACACCACTGTAGTCAGCAGCATCTGCGGTAGATGTTGCATGCCTGGAGATATTAATCACCACATCTTCTGAAGAAGTTATCTGGCTGTTCACAAATCCAACTGTCACATCACTCGCATTACCTTCCTGTATAACGGAGGAGTCTACACGCACTTCCAGTTTCAGGTTGTCCGGATTCAGCCTGGTAGCATCATCAATAGTAACCGATAGTTTATCTCCTTTCATTCCAGGGTAATTCTGTGGTGCTGCCGTAATCCATAACAGCTCTGGTTTCTCCAGTATGAAATCTGTTTTTGCCTGGAAGGTGAAGTCTACACCAGGTGCGTTCGCAGGGATGGTAACTGTAAGCGGCAGATTATTGATATCCCCTGCACCCGCTACTGAAGCAGCATCTATACTTAATGCTACGGTGATAGGTTTGCCGGAAGTAACTCCCGGTGCCAACGCTACGTTCATGGTATAGTTGTTACCTTCCAGTACATGTGTACCAGTAGTTACCGCAGTGAGATGTATAAATCCGGTGGCCGGATCATCATGTGTTCTGTCTTTAATAGTGATCGTGGTATCTTTTATTACAGCTGCACTGAAAACAGGATCGGTAATACTTCCCTTAAACACCACTGTTTCATCATCTTCCAGGATCATATCTTTCGCTGCCTTCAGCACAAACGGATGTGTACCGGCATTCTGTCCTTTTTTGATAAGGATATCATATGGAGAAGGCAATGCGTTATGATCTGAATTGACAGCGGTACTCAGCGTGTTATCCTTATTAATATGTACCACGATATCCTTACCTGCCTGCAGGTTGTTAGGCAATTGTACGCTTAACACAGCTCCCTGCGCGCCATTCTCGTCAATAGCTGCCATACTGGTATGAATCAATATATCAGATGGTAAAGGATACTGCGCCGCATCATCCTGAATGGTCAGCGTAGGTATAGCAATAGTATAGGTACTGATGCCATCTGCGGCCGTAGCGGAAAGTGTAATGGTTTCCGGTCCTTCTGTGAAATTATCTTTCTTAATACTCAAGCTGGTCGCCACGCTGCTGCTATCCAATGTTACGGTAGTAGCCAGTGCATAGTCCAGTCCTGCTTCTGCAGTACCTCCTGTTTGTGGTAACTGTATGTGGATAGGGATAGCAGTAGTCACTCCCGCAGGCAGACTAATGGTCACCGCACCATTATCACCTTCTACCAGTGGTGACTTAAAGATATTCACATTCAGCTGCAGGTTAGCCGGGTTGGTACGGGTAAGATCCTTGATGCTCAGGCTCAGGTTATTTACCGTATAGCCATTGGCGGTAGCATTTACTACCAATGCTTCACTATTCTCCAGCACCTTATCCGCAACAGTTTGCAGCAATTCAAAATCAGCTGTGGTAGTACCGTGTGGCAATACAAACGTGTTAGCCGACATCGTATAGTCGTCAACGTTTTTAGCGGTAGTCAGCGCAGGATCTACTGCCAGATGAATCGTCAGATCCTTGGTAGAAGCATATGGCACAGATACATGCACCATTACTTTATTGCCTTCCGGTATTAACGTAGCATCCGGCGTAAGTGTAATCTTTCTGGCGCCTGGTTGTGTTTGGGTAAGGTCCTTAATATAAATGGCAGTGTTGGTAGCAGGCATATTCACATCACCTTTGTTACCTTCTACGATAATGGACCCTTCATCATCCAGTATTAAATTGGTACTGGTAGTGATAGGTGCGGTAGATCCGGCGGCAGTGTTATTAGCAATCGTAACAGTAGCAGGAATACTACTATGACGACTATCCGCAACAGTAGATAAAATCGTACTCTTATTAAGATTTACTACCCAATTCTTACCTGCTTTCCAGCCATTTGGTAAAGTAGCAGTGATCACTGCACTTTGTCCTTCGTTGACGCTATCCGGTACGCTGCTTAGCTTGATGGAATCACCGGCAGGGAATGGATACTGTGCATCTTTGATTGTCAGGTCAAGCGTTGCCGGTGCAAAGGTGTACACCGTGCTATAAATATCACTGACTGTTGGATTCAGATGAATATCTTCCACATCTTCTACAAAAATATCAGCTGCTACTTTCAGTTCAGCAGCACCGGAAGTACCGGTAAAGCTGGTATCTGTTGGCAGACTGTAATCAGTGCCACGGGTTGCGGCGCCTGTAGATGGCAGCGATATCTTAATAGGTATTTCTGTACTCACACCTGCTGGTAAGCTAAACCCAATCTGTTGGGTATTGCCTTCCGGCATACCGGCAGCAGGCGGCGTGAATGTGATCTTTGTTTTAGCCGCATCTCTACGGGTAGCATCATAAATCTTCAGTTGTGCATCTGTTACCGTGTAACCGCTGGCGGCACCGGAGATATTCAGTTGCTCATCTTTTTCTATGATCTGGTCTGCGATCGCTTTGATC
>NZ_JBFREI010000014.1:0-225140 GCF_052114225.1 Chitinophaga sp. RAB17
CTAATAGCTAATGGCTAACAGCTATTTAATCTAATATTTTGGTCTGCTTAACCATTTGCGTTAATCTAATAGCTAATGGCTAACAGCTATTTAATCTAATATTTTGGTCTGCTTAACCATTTGCGTTAATCTAACAGCTAATGGCTAACAGCTATTTAATCTAATATTTTGGTCTGCTTAACCATTTGCGTTAATCTAATAGCTAATGGCTAACAGCTATTTAATCTAATATTTTGGTCTGCTTAACCACTCGCGTTAATCTAACAGCTAATGGCTAACAGCTAACTGCTGTTTCAACTACATATCGTATTCCAGGTTGGGGCGAAGCCATTGCTCCGCTTCTTCTATTGTCCAGCCTTTGCGGGCAGCATAGTCTATTACCTGGTCTTTTTCTATTTTGCCTAATCCGAAATACTTGCCTTCCGGATTCGCAAAGTACCAGCCACTCACACTGGAGGCAGGGTACATGGCCAGCGATTCTGTCAGTGTAATGCCGGTGTTTTCGGTGGCACTTAACAGGTCAAACAACTTGTATTTCTCAGTATGGTCAGGGCAGGCAGGATAACCTGGTGCCGGACGTATACCCGCATATTCTTCCTTAATCAGTTGTTCATTGCTGAGATGCTCTTCTGTAGCGTATCCCCAGAACTCTTTACGTACACGTTCGTGCATGAGTTCTGCGAAAGCTTCCGCCAGCCTGTCGGCCAGCGCTTTCAGCATAATGCTGTTATAGTCATCATGCTCCTCTTTGAATTTATCCAGCCACTTTTCAATGCCAATACCAGTAGTCACCGCAAACCCGCCAATGTAGTCGGTTTTGCCACTTTCTTCCGGGGCAATGAAATCAGCCAGGGAGAAGTTAGCCTGTC
The DNA here is from genome assembly GCF_052114225.1 of Chitinophaga sp. RAB17. Taxonomy (NCBI): domain Bacteria; kingdom Pseudomonadati; phylum Bacteroidota; class Chitinophagia; order Chitinophagales; family Chitinophagaceae; genus Chitinophaga; species Chitinophaga sp. RAB17. Next base: position 870 of record NZ_JBFREI010000014.1, read on the forward strand.
CCGGGGCTTTCTTTACCTGCTGACGGAGGAACTCCAGCTGTACCGGCGCAATATCTGCCTGCTCAGGGGTTACCTTCACGGAGTCTGCAGCCACGCGGTTAGCAGGGTAGAGGCCTATTACAGCATTGGCCCCCAACCATTTTTCTGCAATCACTTTGTCCAGTAATTCCTTTGCATCGTGGAACAAACGGGTCGCTTCCACACCTACAATCTCATCAGTGAGAATCTGCGGGAATTTACCATGCAGTTCCCAGGCAATGAAGAATGGCTGCCAGTCAATATATGCGGCAATTTCTCCCAGGTCGTAGTTCTCAAACTTCATTACCCCGGTCTTCTTAGGCTTTACAGGTGTAAAGGTATCCCAGTTGATAAGGGTTTTGTTTTGTTGCGCTACGGCGATCGGAAGGAATTGTTTGGTTTGTTTTTTATTCCTGAATGCTTCATTCAGTTTGTGGTACTCTGCCTGTATGCCAGCCAGGAAGTCGGGTTTCAGCGCTTTGTTAAGCAAACTGCCGGTTACGGTTACACTACGGGAAGCATCCAATACGTGTACTACACCATGACCATATTCCTGGGCTATTTTAACAGCAGTATGGGTACGGCTGGTGGTAGCCCCTCCAATGATCAGCGGGATGTTAAAGTCCTGCCTTTTCAGCTCACGGGCTACGTGTACCATTTCATCCAGACTCGGAGTAATCAGGCCGCTAAGCCCGATAATATCTACTTTTTCCTGGCGGGCTGCCTGCAGAATTTTTTCTGCGGGTACCATTACGCCCAGGTCAATAATCTCATAGCCATTACAAGCCAGTACCACGCCTACGATGTTTTTACCGATATCGTGTACGTCTCCTTTTACAGTAGCCAGCAGTATTTTACCGGCGGCTTTTATTTCTCCGCCAAATTCTGCCTGCATACGCAATTTCTCTTCCTCAATATATGGTGTCAGAATGGCCACGGACTTTTTCATCACACGGGCACTCTTTACCACCTGAGGTAAAAACATTTTACCACTGCCGAACAGGTCACCAACGATGTTCATACCAGCCATCAGGGGGCCCTCAATCACATCCAGCGGACGGGGATATTTAACGCGGGCTTCTTCGGTATCTCCATCTATATAGTCAGTAATACCATTTACGAGGGCATGACTTAACCGCTCTTCCACAGTACCGAGCCTCCAGGTCTCATCTTTCTCTATTACCTTTCCTTTGGCCTTTACAGTTTCTGCAAACTGTATCAGTCTTTCGGTGGCATCGTCCCGTCTGTTTAGTATGGCATCCTCACATAGTTCCCGGAGCGTTGGTTCAATGTCGTCATATATCTGCAACATACCTGCATTCACGATACCCATGTCCATACCAGCTTTGATAGCATGAAAGAGGAATACGGAGTGCATGGCTTCCCGCACGGTTTCGTTTCCCCGGAAGGAGAATGATACGTTACTTACCCCACCACTTATTTTAGCCAGCGGCATCAGTTCTTTAATGCGGCGGGTAGCGTTTATAAACTCTACGGCATAGTTGTTATGTTCCTCAATACCGGTGGCAATCGCAAATATATTGGGATCGAAGATGATGTCTTGCGGTGCAAATCCCACCACTTCTGTCAATATCTTATAGGCACGGTGGCTGAAGGTGACCCTTTTTTCTTCGGTATCTGCCTGACCGTGTTCATCAAAAGCCATTACTACCACGGCGGCACCATAGCTTTTGCAGATATGTGCCTGCTCGATGAATTTGGCTTCTCCTTCTTTTAAGCTGATGGAGTTCACAATACATTTACCCTGTACACATTTCAACCCGGCTTCAATAACGGAAAACTTACTGGAGTCAATCATCACCGGGATACGGGAAATATCCGGTTCTGCTGCCAGGAGGTTCAGGTAGGTAGACATGGCCACTTCTCCATCGAGGAGGGCATCGTCCATGTTTACATCCAGAATCTGTGCGCCGCTTTCCACCTGTTGGCGGGCAACAGACAAGGCTTCTTCGTAAAGACCTTCCCTGACAAGGCGGGCAAATTTTTTGGATCCGGTTACGTTGGTACGTTCCCCTACGTTAAGAAAGTTGGTTTCAGGTCGCACTACCAGTGGTTCCAGTCCGCTCAAACGCATAAAGGGCTTGATTACCCTGCGTTCTTCGTTGACAATTGGCTCATTGGTAAGGTCTGTATTATGTATGATAGTTTCGCTCATTGTTGCTGTTAGTGGGAGTTAAATAGAAAACCTGCCGTAATTGATTATGCCAGTGTTTCGGCTAATACTGGTTTCAGACGTGGTTTGATATGCTTCACATGATCTGCAATGTGGCGTATATGATCTGGTGTGGTGCCGCAGCAACCACCTACCACGTTAACAAAGCCGGATGCGGCAAAGTCTTCGATGATACAGGCGGTATCTTCCGGTTCCTCATCGTATTCACCAAAGGCGTTAGGTAAACCAGCGTTAGGGTAGCAGCTCACATAGCAGCTGGCTATGTTGGAGAGCTCCTCTACATAAGGACGCATCTGTTGTCCGCCCAGGGCGCAGTTTAAGCCAATGGAAAACGGGTTGGCATGCATCACCGAGATATAGAATGCTTCCAGTGTTTGCCCGCTGAGGGTTCTGCCGGAGGCATCTGTAATAGTACCGGATATCATTACCGGTATTTCCGGCTTCCCTGATTCACGGTAATATTTCTTGATGGCATATATAGCTGCCTTGCAGTTCAGCGTATCAAAAATGGTTTCTATCAGCAGGATGTCCACACCACCTTCGGAGAGGCCCTTGACCTGTTCTTCGTAGGCTGCGGCTACTTCATCGAAGTATACGGAGCGGAAGCCCGGATTATTTACATCCGGTGACAGCGACAACGTTTTGTTCATGGGACCAATCGCTCCTGCTACAAAGCGGGGTTTGTCGGGTGTTTTGGCGTTATATTCTGCAGTTGCTTTTTTAGCAATGGTAGCAGCAGCTACGTTCAGCTCATAGGCCAGTTCCTGCATGTCGTAATCGGCCATTGCAATAGAGGTACTGCTGAAAGTATTGGTTTCAATAATGTCAGCGCCTGCTTCCAGGTACTCTTTATGAATGGCTTCAATGATATGAGGCTGTGTAAGATTCAGGAGGTCGTTGTTGCCTTTAAGATCGCTGGGATAGTTAGCAAAGCGGGTGCCCCTGTAGTCAGATTCCTGGAGTTGATAGCGTTGTATCATGGTGCCCATCGCACCATCAATGATAAGTATGCGCTCATTGGCGCAGTCTTGTAAAGATTTCATATTATCAAGGCGTTTATTAGTTACCGTTAAGAAAAGAGAACAGGGTCGAACAATAAACAAATCCACCCTGTAAAAGTCCCCACAAATATAACCTTTTCCCAGCTAATTTTTTGTTTTGTGAATTTGTGTTTCTTAAGATGTGGCCGGACTTTGACCGTATTTCCCCTAACTCTATATTTATAAGGTTAAATATAGATTTTGTTTATATCGGGAAAATTAATTTGGTAGTAGTCTATAAAGTCTACTATATTTGTAGGGTAATAGAAAGACACCATGCAACAAAATGATAGAAATATAGTGATTTACCCGGCCATGGCCACCCACCAGCCCTCCGCCTACACTCCTTGTAATTGCTGTTGCAATTAACAGATTCGTCATTAAGTTCTTCTCAATTATTTATTACAACAAAATTTATGTCAGTCATGACGATATCAGAACATATCCATACCCTGCATAAACACCTGGCTAGCCTGGGATTGCAACCAGTACCCGTATCAAATGATGACAGGCAACCGGAAGTTTTTAAGGTATGTTTTTTAAATAAATATGAAATGCAGCGGTGGAAAGAGCTGCAGGAAAAAAAGGAATCAGAAACCAATCATACAATATTTCAGGACGATCCGTTAAAGGATGCAGTCTGATAACTTTTCATAACGTGGAATTACAGGTTAAACGAAGACGGGTGCTATTCAGCACCCGTATTTTTTTGTATATAATTTATAATCCGTAATTCATTTATTTATTCTGTACATAACTTTCCAGCGGCAGCCGGTTACTGATAGAACGTGCCAGGGTCATTTCATCTGCATATTCTAATTCTCCCCCAAAAGCAATGCCACGGGCTATTGTGGTGATTTTTACCGGAAATTCCTTTAGTTTTTTAGAGAGATAGTAAATAGTAGTATCTCCCTCGATTGTAGGACTTACCGCCATAATCACCTCTTCCACTCCCTGGAACCGTACCCTTTCTACCAGCGAGTGTACATTCAGCTGATCCGGACCAATACCATCAATAGGAGAGATGATACCCCCCAACACATGATATAAACCATTGAATTGCTGGGTGTTTTCTATTGCCATTACATCCCGGATGCTTTCTACTACACATACCACCTGCTTTTGCCGGGAATGGCTGCTGCAAATACTGCACACTTCTGCATCCGATACATTATGACACACATTGCAAAACCGGATCTGTTGACGCATACGTGCAATCACATCACCAAACTGTTCTACCTGGGCTGTTTCCTGTTTCAACAGGTGCAGTACCAGGCGCAGGGCCGTTTTTTTACCGATCCCCGGCAGTTTCGCAAATTCATTTACCGCGTTTTCTATCAGTGCAGACGAAAATATCATAGTGCAAAGTTAGGAATATTGCAGCGGAGGGAGTAATCCGTTCCCTCCGCTATCGTTATTTAAATGCTTATTTTCTTTGTCAGCGTCCAGTTGGACTTGAGGTTGATCTTTTCGATAACGATCACCCGCTCCGGCTGCTTCCTGGGGTGGGAGTAATAGTTACCCCGATCCCATTTACCATTACCATTGGTATCCAGCAACAACCGCACTTCGTATTCACCCGGCGTAATGAAACGCTGGCTCCATTTACCGTTTACAATAGTGCCGGAATATTTAACGGTTTTGTCCTGTACCAGCTGCACTACATAATGCATGGCAGTATCGTTGATGGCATTCCTGGTACTATCGCCAATGTTTAGTTCCGTTACTGCAAAAATGGAATAGTCAGACACTTTTTTAGAGCTGAACTTAATGGTATCTGCCCTGGCCAGGTGCTGCCCTGCAGTATCTGTGGGGGCATCATTTGGAATAATGAGCCGGTATAGCGTTCCTTCCTTCCAGGGATAACCCACCGTCCACTGCGTTTTGGTAGAGTCCATATTGTTGGTAAAAGTCACCGGAGTATAGGCACTATCTTCTCCTAATATTACCCGGTTGCTGTCCAGGTTCCTGAGCGGCAGCGAAAAAGTGATTTTCAGCGGCTTGGGCAATTCCTGCTGCCCGCCTTCCAGGGAGGCGGTAGCCGTTAACTTAGGTAATTTCTTCTTTTTCTTTTCGTCTTCTTCCGGCTGTATATCCGTTGAGTCTATCGGCTCTGGTGGCGGCTTTATAGTACTGTCTGTTTCCATAAACAACAGCATATTCACATCTGAAAGGTTGCTTTCTTTCAGCACCAGTGGCTCTTCCACAAATGCAATCAGCTCAGTGGGCTGATTATACTGCAGATCGCGGTCTTCTTCTTTTAACGCAAAGATCTTGTACGCACCAGGCGCAATATTTTTGAACTTGAAAGAGCCATCTCCCTTGGTTTTGGCGTAGTATACCGGTTTTTCCTTCGAAACAATAGAGTCTGTCAGGTCGCGATACAGCATCACGGCTACGTTACTGTCTACTCTGCCATTTTCTGCATCTATGAGGTGTCCGCTTACCTGCAAACTATCGAGGTAATCGCCGGTGGACACCACATACTGGAAGTCCTGGGTAATATTGCGTTCATTGATATCGCGGATGGCATCCGCAAAGTTGAAAGTATAAGTAGTGTTGGGTACCAGCGTATCCTTGATTTCAAGGGTAACAGTATGCAGTTTGGCCGTCACTACGGGCGGGCGCTTCAGCGTAGGCGACACAATCAGCTTGTCGTTTACATTATCCAGCTCCACATATTCATCAAATATGAATGCCACTTTTTTGCTGTGAAAGTGAAGGGTGGAATCGCGGGGCGTTACCTGTAACAATACCGGAGGAAGACTGTCCCTCGGCCCCCCGCTGGGTGGTACAATGTTGGCGCATCGCGTAAATGAAATGGAAACGATAATAAACATCAGCCAGAAAACCCAGCCCCTGATATATTGATTCATGTACCTGATCGGATTAAGTAGGCTACAAACTTACGAACTCATTTAAAGAATTACGAATTTGGTAATACCTTGCCCGCATATACCTGTTTTTTCGTTAATCTTATATATGGCCAGTATCTACCTATTGCAGCGCACACAGTTCATCCCGGCTACGCCAGAGGAGGTATGGAACTATTTTTCCACCCCCGGCAACCTGCCACATATTACCCCCGCTTATATGCGCTTCACTGTTACATCGCCTCCTTATACGGGTCAGGTATATCCGGGGCAGGTTATTACTTATACCGTAGCCCCCATAGCGGGTATTCCCCTGGAGTGGATGACGGAAATTACCCATGTAGCGTATCTCGATTATTTTGTAGATGAACAAAGAGTTGGCCCCTACAGCATCTGGCATCATGAACACCATTTCCAGATAGTACCCGGTGGCGTAAATATGACGGACATTGTACATTACCGGCTACCCTTCGGATGGCTCGGAAAGCTTGCGCATGGCTTGTTTGTGAAAAAACAGCTGGAATCCTTATTCACCTACAGGCACAAGGCGGTGGAGAAAATCTTTGGCCCGGCTACTGCTGCTCAGTAATCGTTTTCGTTAAATTATCTCCGGTAAACAGTTTAAAGGTGCTTTTACCTGTTTTAGGCACAGCGCCCAGCCATAAAGGAACGGTAGCGGCCGAACTTTTATCGGGATTGGCCGTTGCCACAAAGTGGAGTGTGGCGTTGTTATCTAAATTGTCTGAAGTAGCAGATTCCAGCTGTATCTGGGTACCATAATAAGTAGGAGGCATGGTAGCAGCTATAACGATCGAGGTGCCAAAATCAGGCTGATCTATGGTGTTGTTCATGGTTTTAGCCATTCCGAATAAGCTGTCAAAAGATGCCTGGTTATCAATGATCCAGTAGGTAAGACTATCACTTACTTTGATCGTATTCTTCAGAAAATATCCTGATATCGGTTTTACCTCCAGCTGGCTTTCCGTAGATGCCTGCACAGATAGCGCAGTGTCGGTATCATTATCAGTGGAGTCGGTATTCGTCTTCTTTCCGTTGTTCACGCAGGAAACGGTGGCAAGTGTACAAACCGCAAGTACAAACAATTTGAAATGCATGGAATATGTTTTTGATAAATAACGTTAATCGCCAATAATAGTTTTACGGGAGATGGGTATTAACAGGGTGATGTTACCCACCGAATGTTTCCCGGTGCCGCTTATCCACGCTGTACGCGTTTTCTGCGTATAGTTGATGTTCATGCGGTTAATCACAATGCCTATCCCATAATCCATGCCAATGGTCCAATACTGCATATGTGTTTGCTGACTGCCGGACAATTGTTCAAAGTGAGTGTCCCGGGATCTGAAAATACCGCCCTGCACGAGCGCATTATAGCCAATAATACTAAACTGTGGCCTGGCCCGATCGGTACTCCGGTCCCATATATTGAAAAGTCATCATCTTCGTATATCCGTAATTGTTTGGTAGTATCCCGGGTGATTTGCCCGGATGCTACCTTAACACCGGCACAACGGAATAAGAGAAGTAACAATTTCTTCATGCAGTGGCTATTTAAGCGGGGTGGAATCAGAATACCTTGAAGATGTCAAACGCATCTTTTTGTAATTGTTCCCGATGATCCGGATGGGCAATGTTGATAAGTGCCTGCGCGCGCTGTTTGAGGTTTTTCCCCATCAGGTGTGCAATACCATATTCGGTAACTACATAATGTACATGCGCCCTGGTAGTTACTACGCTGGCGCCGGGTTGCAGCCGGGATACAATACGGGAAATTCCTTTGGAGGTGGCAGACGGGATGGCTATAATGGGCTTGCCATCCTGAGAAAGAGCGGCTCCCCGCATAAAATCCATTTGTCCGCCTACGCCACTGTACTGTCTGAATCCAATGGAATCTGCACATACCTGTCCGAAGATATCTATTTCGATAGCACTATTGATAGCAGTCACCCTGGGGTTTTTGCGGATAGTAGCAGGGTTATTCACATATTCTACATCCATGAGCCGCATAATCAGGTTGGTGTCCATAAAGTCATACAACCGCTGGCTGCCAATAGCAAAGCTGGAAATCAGCAAGCCGGGATGTACGGCTTTGTACTTGCCGGTAATCACGCCCCGTTCAACCAGGTCAATGATACCGTCAGAAAACATTTCCGTGTGAATGCCAAGGTCTTTGTGATTGGAGAGGCATTGCAGTACCGCGTTGGGAATACCGCCAATACCCATTTGCAGGGTAGCACGGTCATCTATCAGCGAGGCTACATGCCGACCTATGGAGAGTTCTATGTGACTGGGGGGATTAATTTTCTGTGCATAAATAGGGTAATCTACTTCTACGGCAGCATGTATTTTGGAAATATGGATTACACCATCGCCCAGCACCCGCGGCATCCTGGGATTTACCTCTGCAATAATAATTTTTGCCACATCCACGGCGGCCTTGCTCACATCGCAGGATACTCCCAGCGTGCAATACCCGTTTTTATCGGGAGGGGATACAGAAATGAGTGCTACGTCAATTGGCTGCTCGCTGTTACGAAAGTAGCGGGGTATTTCACTGAGGAACATGGGTACATAATTCGCCCGTCCTTCATTTACTGCTTTGCGGATATTTTTACCAACAAAAAAAGCATCAATTTGAAAAGCATGTGCATGCTCGGGTTCCGCATAAGGGGCGTCCCATTCGGTATGAATGCTTACCAGGCGCACTTGTTTTAGCTCATGACTGCGGGCGGTCATTGCGTTTACCAACTCTCTGGGGGTAGCTGCTGCGGTGTGTATAAATACGGTGTGTCCGGACTGTATTAATTCTACGGCTGCTTTAATCGATGTGTAGGACATAGTGGGTAATTTTCTCCAAAATTATCGTGCAGCAAAAAAAATAACTATGAGCAAAGTCATGTCGTAAATTTAATTTTTAGTGACTGCTTATTGTCAACAAACAATAATCAGGAATTGTTGGACTTTCTCTTTGAAATAACGGTGATGGATATACTAAATTACAGACCCGCAGTGGCGGCAGATACGGCAGCTATCAGGGAGGTTTCCATACAGAGCTACGGTCAGTTTGAAAATGTGCTGGCGCCGGAGCACTGGCAAAGAATGAAACATGGTATGAGCGATCAGGGGATGCTGGATGAGCTGATGCGTATTTCCACCACCTTTGTCTGCGATGCCGGCAATGAACTGGCAGGTGTGGTATTCCTGGTGCCATCCGGAAATCCAACGGATATTTACCCTGCCGACTGGGCCTATATCCGTCGTCTGGGTGTTCATCCCGGGTACCGGGGACATGGGATTGGCCGCAGGTTAACGGAAATGTGTGTTGAGCAGGCAGAAATCAATGGTGAAAAAATCCTGGGTTTGCATACCAGTACCATAATGCCGGATGCCCGGCACCTGTATGGTAAACTTGGATTTACACTGATTCGTGAGTTAGCGCCTATTTTGGGACAGCAATACTGGTTGTATAGCAAGGATTTACAACAATAGTTATCCATTTTAGCTCTATATGTTGATAAATTCATATTATCTGTTGTGACTTGTACATGCTTTAATTTTCTATATTAGCAATCTAAAACCTGGTACACAACTTCTTTGCGGCGTGATTTGGCACATATAAGTGAGCAGATGCTCATTGAGCGGTTAGTGATAGGGGATCCTGCGGCAAAAGAGTTGTTGTATGACCGCTATGCGGGAGCGCTTTATAGTATGGTGCTGCAGTTGGTACCAATAAGAGAGCGGGCGGATGATGTAATTGTAAGGGTATTTACCTGGGCCTTTCATCACATTGGAACATTTCATTCATCGGGTTACAAGACCTTGTTCGCGTGGCTAATGCGCAAAACACGAGAGCTCGCCATTAAAGAAGCACTGCCGGAAACCGCATTGACCGGATCAGAGCTGATGAAACAGGAAGAGGGAGTATTACAACGATTTTATTTAGTGCTGCCAGCCGACCAGCAGCAAGTGTTCCGGCTTAGTTATTTTAAAGGATTATCAATCACAACGATAGCTCGCTTACTGGCCCTGCCGGAAGAGCAAATAAATGACATCCTGGGAGATGCGATGAAATCTTTCAGACAATTCTTAAAAGATACTTGGAACTAAAATTTTACATAGAAAGCGGTATTATCGAGTCCTTTGTGCTGGGCCTCGCTTCTGAAGCAGAAGTAGAAGAGCTGCAACACATGAGAAAACTATATCCTGAACTGGATACAGAAGTGGAATTCGTTGAGCGCCGTTTGGAACGGGCCGCATTTGATGAGCCTGCTATGCCTCCTGCGGAAGTGCGCGATCGCGTACTGCAAAAAATCAGGTGGGAGCAGGGACATGGTTATTCAGATCCGTCCTCCAACTATACTTTTATTAACATTCAACCAAAAGACGGGAGCCATATCACCGTTCACCGCTGGTGGAAGATATTCTTTATTATCTTTTTCATCATGTCTAAAGTATTTCTTTTCCTGGCTATCTTTTATTACCTCAAATACCGCATGTCGCAGGAACAGCACAGCGATCATCTCCACCGCCAAACCAAACAGGAACAAACACAAAATACAATAGCGTAATTTTCCGGCCGGAAAATCGTTATTAAAAATATTTTCTCAATTTGAGAATCCGCTATGTTCGGATTTAACGTATCTATTGATATGGTATTTATTAATTATATTTTGCATTTGAGTCGTTTCGTAATCTCGTAGTTTGAACATCAGTAACTATATAGAAAGTGGCATTATAGAGCGTTACCTGCTTGGCCTCACTTCTCCTGAACAGGAAGAGGAATTACTCCATCTGCGCCAGATTTATCCGCTTTTGGAACTGGAAATAACAGCAGCAGAGCTTCGGTTCGAGGACAAGCTGCAGGAAGAAGGTGTAAATCCTCCATATGAATTGCGGAATACTGTACTTCAGCGGATCCGGAAGGGGAGTGGCACAAAGGAACGAAGCTGGGGGAGCTATAACAGCCATGAACATACGAATCCGGCCCCTACTTATATACAATTGGAGCCTTTCTGGAACCGCCGCATATCTGTGAGCATGTGGTGGCGTTGCGCGTTTATTGCCCTCGTAGTGCTGACAATGGCGCTCGCCGCCAGTACCTGGCATTTCTATCATCGCGCAGAACAACTGGAAGACGTGCTCATAAAGCTCAAAGTCCCCGTGGTAAACAATCCTGCACCAGCCACCTATTAAAGGCTTACTTTCATTTGGTACGTTTCTTGCAAATGCTGAACTTGCCGCCGTATTCGTGCTGTTATAAACCTTATTTGATAACTGCGTGTTGAATACTATGGCATTTAAACACACAAACTAATTTCCCATGAGAAAATTTTCATTTGCAGCATTACTGATGGCTATTGTGGCCGTTTTTGCATCTTCCTGCTCCCCAAAACAAGGTGTTACGCAAGACATTAACAAAAGCGCGGTAAAGGGTAACTGGGTATTAACCGATATTAAATATGAAGGTATTCCTGACAACGCCAAAGTAACTGTATTCGATGAAGCGAATGCAAAATGCTTTATTGGTAGCCAGTGGGTACTTCCTGACAACTGGGCAGGAGGTTCTTACACACTCTCTTCTACAGATGGTGGTTGCAGTGCAGTAACACAAAATATTGCTTGGACATTGACCAAATCAGGCGGTGTTACTATGTTCGGCTTCAAAAAGCTGTACAGCGGCGATAAAGCCAAAAACGTAACAACAGGTTACAGAGTGGAAGTGGTGAGCGCAGGTAGTACGATGACCTGGAGAGCAAATGTAAACTTCGAAAGTAAGAGCGCAGCAATCATCTACACATTGCAACGCAAATAACATAGAGCTTAAGGCTTAAAGTAGAAAGCAAAAAGCTATTGAAGCGAATGACAGAAGCGGGTAATCATATAAACTTCGCTGCTATCATTCGCTTCAATAGCTTTTTGCTTTCTGCCTTTTGCTTTCTGCTATAAATAGTATATTTAATACGCAATAATCAAGCACCAGAATTATGAGCACGCATTCCCAAATTCAATTCCTGGCACACGCCAGCTTCCAGATCACCACGCCCGAAGGACATGTTATTTTAATAGACCCCTGGTATACCAATAATCCGGCAATGCCAGCGGATCTGAAAATCCCGGAAAAGGTAGACCTGATATTGATTACACATGGGCATCGTGATCACCTGGATAGCAAAATAGTAGATATCATACGTACCAAATCTCCCAAGGTAATTGCCAATCCCATTGTACGCTTCTATTTACAGGAACAAGGTGTGCCGGATCATGTATTTGAGCCGATGAACGCCGGTGGTACGGTCAGTATCCTGAATGTAAAAATAACAATGACCAATGCTTTTCATTTTGCGCATATCAATCTACCGGATGGTAAGATCGGGTATCCGCATGCCAGCAACGGTTTCATTGTATGGATGAGCGATGATGTTTCTGTTTATTATTCCGGTGATACTTCTGTATTTGCAGACATGGAATTAATAGGCGAAATTTATGAGCCGGATATTGCTATTCTGCCTATTGGCGACCGTTTCACGATGGGACCATTGGAAGCAGCTTTCGCCATCCGGCTGTTGAAAGTAAAGCATGTGATTCCTTGCCACTACGGTACCATGCCTACACTAAGTGGCACCCCGGAAAAGCTGGCCGCTTTAACAGAAGATGTGGACCGATTGGAAATTCATGCGCTGAAGCCCGGAGAAATATTAGATACCAGTATCATAAAAACGCGATACCGATAGCGAAATGTAGAAGAATAGTTAAATCCCGATTCATGTTACCCCTTAGTACTGCACGCTTATTCATATATCCATGCCGTTTGCCCCTGCTGACGGAAATATATCTGCGGCATCCTCATGCCCGCGAAGTATTGGAGGCCGGCATACCGGAAGATTGGCCCCAGGAGGATCTGAAAGAACAATTGCCTCACTTTATAGAGCTGCTGCAACATGATCCCAAATCATTTCCCTGGATGTTATGGATTATTGTATCCAAAGAAGAGAGAGTGGTGATAGGAGATGCAGGCTTTAAAGGCCGCCCGGATAAAAATGGCGTGGTGGAAATTGGCTATGCCATGTTGCCGTCTCACCGGGGCCAGGGATATATGCAGGAAGCTGCTACCGCCCTGGTATCATGGGCATTCCGGCAGCCACATGTGAAAAAGCTGATTGCGGAGTGCGATGTTACCAACGTTGCTTCTATGAAAGTTTTACAACACCTGGGCATGGAAGAAATAGCTTCTTCCGGAGAAATGCTGCATTGGCATTTGTTGAATCAATAGCGTAGATACGTAGTCGTTATTCCGTCATATTTTGCTTCGCAAAACGGATAAAGAGTTGGCAAAGTTTGTCCTGAAGCCCCTGCAGATAAGTGAAATGCAGCTTCCGTACCAGCTTAAAGTTTTTCACCGGTAAAATGGTAAACTCTCCCAGCTCCAGTTCGCGCTGTACTGCATGTAAGGAAACAAAGGCAGCACAGGGCGAATGGTGCAGGTATGATTTGATACTTTCCGTACTGCCCATATACATAGCCACATTCAGGTCAGTGATCTTTAGTTTTAAGCGTTTCAGTTCTTCCGTAATCACTTCCAGGGTACCGGAACCATGTTCCCGCATCAAGAGTGGAATGGTTTTCAGGTCAGCCGCTGTTAATGGTTCCCCGGTGCCATACTGGTGTTTAACATTGCCTACCAGCACAATTTCATCTTTTGCAAACTCCACATATTTCAGCAACGGATTTTTAGAACTACCTTCTATAATGCCCAGCTGTATTGTTTTTTCAAACAGGGCCTGTTCAATTTGCTCTGTATTACCATTTGTCAGGGATGTTTTTACATCCGGATAACGCTGGTTGAACTTAGCAAGCAATGGTGGTATCAGGTATTGTGCGATAGTGGTGCTGGCTCCTATTGGTAACAGCCCGCCCTGCATATGTTTCAGCTGATTTACATCATATTCGAGATTGCGATAATCGGTGAAAATGATTTCTGCATGATGCATCACCAGCAAACCAGCGCGGGTTAATTTTATTTTGTTGCCTATTCTTTCAAACATAGCCATCCCCAATTGCTGCTCCAACTCATGTATATGCTTGGTAACAGCTGGTTGTGAAATGTATAACTCCTCTGCAGCTTTGGTGAAGCTAAGGCGTTTGGCTACGGTATGAAATACCCTGAGTCTGAAATCGAACATGCAATAAAAATACAAAATAACCTTACAACTCAGGCGGCGTAAAGCCAAAGTGTTTATAAATACCCTGTCCCTGTGGTCCCATCAGGAAGTCCATAAAAGCCTTCGCAGCTTCCGGATGCGGTGCACTTTTCAGGATACCTGCCCAATAGGAAGCCCGGATGTTTTCCTTTTCCGGTATCCTTACCAGGTCTACCGGGTGCGCAATCATTTGCTGGTAGTATGCTTCTGTAAACCATACCGGGCCTGCATCTGCCTGTTTGTAAAGGATGCGTAAAGGTGTTTCCCGGTGATGAATTTTTGTGAGATAGGTGCTGCCTTTGGCCACCTTATCTTTCATAATGGTTTGTTGCAGCGTAGTACCACCTGCTTTTACATAGGCTTCTTCTATCCGCTTACCGATGCCTTCCCAGGCGGGATTGGGCATGCTTACCCTTACGTCTTTCCGGGCCAGGTCAGAGAGACGGTTCACTTTTTTAGGATTGCCTTTCGGTACCATAATGGCCAGGGTATTGCCTGCATAATTTTTTACCAGGGAGAAGCTATCCTTTAGCTGATCTATACGGCCTTTGCCCGCGGTATAGATGTCCGGTTGTATAGCAATACGTAGATTACCCAGTACCAGCGATCCGCTGAGGATTTGCTGCGCCAGTATGCCAGGCGGCAATGTTTCTGCAAATACGCGCTTATACTGTGGATATGTCTTCTTAAAATCAGTGATCAGGGAATCGATGACCATAAACTGATTGCCTGCAAAAAAGATGACCAGTTGCGGATCGATAATGTCGCCGTATAAATCAGGTACGTTATCGATGCCGGGCACAGTAAAGGCCACGCCGGCGGCTGGTGGCGTATTCCAGGGTGGATCGAAGTGATGATCCTGGGCATGTAACGCCCCTGCCAATAGTAGGGTTACCATCAGCGTTGTTATAAAGTATTTCATGCTTTTCGTTTATGGGTGTACGTAAGACCAGCCTTCCGCTTGTTTGATAATTAATTCACCGTTACCGCTGGGAGTGTAACTGATGAAGGGAAACAAATCTTCTTTAGGGATATTTCTTTCCCGCAGGGTGTTTTCGCATTCTACCAGCAGCACGCCTTTCGTCTGCAGTTCCTGTAGCAATGATTCGTAAGGATGATCTTTTTTGAAGGCAGTAACGCCGCCTCCATGCGCTACCAGTTCAATGGTTACTTTGTTTTGCAGGCGTGGATCTTCCAGGGCGTTCTTGATGTTGCGCAGGGTATTGCGGATTACTTTATCATCATCGCTGTTGAGCTGATAAATAGCCTTGTACTTCGTTTTACGCTGACTCATGGCATATTGGGTACCCAATATGGTAAAGAGGCAGAGCAGGATCATTACTTTCTTCATGGTTCTTCTATTGTTTAACGATTAATGTTGCATGGGTTTAAACGGTCCGTATTTATGTTGTTGCTCTGAGTAAGCATCTGCATAGGGTCCAAAAGGAAAGTCAATAGGTTTTCGTTTTATATCCTGCCAGTCGGCCGACTGATCTTTATGCGGTCTTGGCTGTGAATTAATGAATGCCGCCACGTCCCAGGACTCTTCATCGGTGAGGCGGGGATTATTATGATCTACGCCAAAGGGCATATTGTATTTCACGTAGCCGGCAAAGCTGGAAAGGCGGAACAGACCTGCACCATCATTGTAGCTGTGCGGGCCCCATAGCGGCGGAAAAGTATAGGTGATGTTATCTGGTGTTTTTACACCTTCTCCGTTGGCGCCGTGGCAGCTCTGGCACTGTTGCTGGTATACCTGTGCACCTTTTTTCGGATCTGCCGGACGGGAGAGGAAGGCGATTTTTTGGATGCCACTGCCATCCGGCTTAGCCTGTGGCGTTACTTCACTACCCAGCCATTCAATATAGGCTTTTATAGCCACCATCTCTTTGCTGTTGCTGTCTGGTGCGGTACCATTTAAGCTACGCTCAAAACAGTCGCTGATACGTTTATTAAGAGTTTCCGTACTGTTGGACCTTGCCCTGAATCTGGGATAGGACGCGGCGGTGAAACTGTAGTTATTGCCGAATGGTTTTGTGCCGGCCTGCAGATGACAGTTCTGGCAATTCATCCCATTGGTGATGGATCGTACACTGCCTTTGGGGCCCAGGTATCGGGCTGTTTCGCTTACCAATGCTTGTCCGTAAAGAATAGCAGTCCCCTTTTCCCCGCTGGGAATGGTGGTAACAGCCGGTGGGCGCCATAAGGGCGTTGCAGCTGCCAGCGCAGCAGGTGCCTTTGGAATGTCCGGGTGAGTTAAATCGCGCGTGCAAAGCAACAATGTTTCAATACCGAGTAGCATCACTAATATTAACAGGCATGCAAAAGATCCGGATAGGATCCGCTTATAACGTTGAATCTTATTGGTTTCCATTAAAATTACAGGTTGGTGGATTACGATACAAAAGTAGGGTGCCACCATAGCGAAGTCAAATAACTAATAACTATTTGTGATAACTATAAGTTATTGACAACAAGTGATTAAAAAACGTAAGCACTCAAAATAGAGAAAATGTTTTTGAATGAAAATGGAGGTGTTATCAGTGGTAAAATAGGAGTATGAATAAAGGAGGAGTTGCGTGTTAATAATAAAAAGAGGATGTATCATAAGATACATCCTCTCCGGGAAATTAATTATTTAGCTTCAGTTCAGATGATCAGCTTACGCTTTCTTCTTTCCTGCGTTTTTGTTATTTGATTTGTAGCGCATGTCAGGCGTACCATCTTTTTTGGTAGGTCCTGCTGCAGCTGGAGCGGCAGTAGTTTTGTTTTCTTTAAAGCGTTTATCTGGCGTACCGTCTTTCTTTGTTTTAGCGGCGGTAGCTGCCGGAGCTGGAGCAGGAGCTGCTGCCGGTGTTGTAGTGGCTGCTGTTTTCTTTTCTGCTTTCTCTGCTTTCTTCTCGGTTTTAGTTTTAGCAGCTTTTACTTCTTTTTTCGCGGTGGCAGGTGTTTGCGCCATTGTTACGGTTAAACCCATAAACATGGCCAACAATCCGGTGAGGAGCTTTTTCATATCAAATATGTTTTACGAAAATTTAAGCTTTTTTCTTCATTGCTGTATCCGCTACCAGCCATTTTAAGCAATATTTAATAATTAGTTTTTCTCCACCCACATGCCGTTTTCGCGGATCAGGTTAATCAGTTCATTCACGGCAACATCACTGTTGAGGCCGCGTTTCACGATTTCTTTACCCCGGTAAAGGGTGATTTTGCCTACACCGCTGCCTACATAACCAAAGTCGGCATCGGCCATTTCACCGGGACCGTTCACGATACAGCCCATGATGGCAATTTTCACGCCTTTCAGGTGATGGGTTACTGCCCGGATCCTGGCAGTAGTTTCCTGTAAATCGAATAGGGTACGGCCACAGGAAGGACAGGAAATATATTCTGTTTTGGAAATACGGGTACGGGTAGCCTGTAAAATACCAAATGCTACGTTGTTCAAAGTGAGTAGTGCAGGGCTGTTATCCGCATTACTTAACCACAGTCCATCGCCGAAACCATCTAAGAGCAGGGCCCCGGCTTCAGTGGCATGGTGGATCAGGTGTTCATCTGCCGAAGGCTGGTGACTGATGCTATGGATGATAACAGGAACGTGGATATTTTTATTCAGCAGTAAAATGAACAGGCGTCTGATAGCGGCCATGGCATTGCTTCCGGTGGCAGTAGCTATCAGCACGGTGCTGGCGGCAACAGTCGCATTGGCCAGTTGCAGCAGTAATTGCTCATGATCTTCTGTATCCAGGTGATTACAATCAAACTGTACAAAGTTGATATGGCCGGTTTCCTGCTGCTGGCAGGCGGCTACATAATGACGGACATCAAAGTAGGGAACCAGCTCCTGTTTGTTGGTGAGACTTTGCCAGTATTCAGCATCTATCACTACCCGCAAAGTGCCGGGCAATCCGAAAGAAGGCAGTTGTTTGC
The DNA here is from genome assembly GCF_052114225.1 of Chitinophaga sp. RAB17. Taxonomy (NCBI): domain Bacteria; kingdom Pseudomonadati; phylum Bacteroidota; class Chitinophagia; order Chitinophagales; family Chitinophagaceae; genus Chitinophaga; species Chitinophaga sp. RAB17. The sequence continues at coordinate 19,144 of NZ_JBFREI010000014.1, forward strand.
CGGTGTAGATATAGTCTGCTGCTGCATCGCCGATATTCCATTTATCACTGGGTTCATCATATTGATAGCCGATGGCGGTCAGGTCTGCCGGTTGCAGGTGTTCCTTTGCGCTGTAATCTGCTACTACTACTGGCACCTGTTTCTCCCCGATGTTTTCCACATGGGTAGTTTCGCGGCGCTGGTATGTAAAAGGAGAGTACGGCACGGTGGTTACCGGTGGAATAGTCGTATAGTCGTTGCGGTTAGCATATCTCTTCACAATATCCTTACATACTGGAAGCTCAAATTCAGGGTCCTCTGTCAGGGATACGCGAATGGTATCGCCTACGCCATCTTCCAGCAATGTACCGATACCGATAGCCGATTTAATGCGGCCATCTTCGCCATCGCCGGCTTCTGTTACGCCCAGGTGCAGCGGGTAGCAGTGGCCCAGTTCCTGCTGCATGGTTTGCACCAGCAGGCGGTAAGCCTGTACCATCACCTGTGGGTTACTGGCTTTCATGCTCAGTATAATATTGCGGTAGTTCAGGTTTTCTGCAATACGCAAAAATTCCATGGCACTTTCCACCATACCCATGGGAGTATCGCCGTAGCGGCTCATGATACGATCGCTCAGCGAGCCGTGGTTGGTGCCGATGCGCATAGCAGTACCATATTCCTTACAGATCTTTACCAGGGGAGAAAAACGTTCGCGGATGCGATCTATTTCTTCCAGGTACTCACTGTCGGTATAATCTATCTGTTCAAATTTCTTCTTATCTACATAGTTTCCCGGGTTCACACGTACTTTTTCTACGATGCGTGCGGCTATTTCTGCTGCATTGGGGGTAAAGTGGATATCTGCTACCAGCGGAACGTTGTAGCCTTGTTTGCGTAGTTCGTTTTTGATCACGAGCAGGTTATCCGCTTCTTTTTTGCTGGGAGCGGTAATACGCACCAATTCTGCACCAGCTTCGATACAACGGATCGTTTGCGCTACTGTAGCGGCGGTGTCCATAGTATCGGTGGTGGTCATCGTTTGAATGCGGATCGGGTTAAAATTTCCGATAATAAGATCTCCCACCTTAACTTCCAGTGTGGCCAATCGCTTGTATTCTGTCAGAGAGTCGCAATAAAGTTGCATACGTTTTTTTGTTTTCCTGCGGAAGCAAAGTTAACTAAACCTGCTTAGTAAAAGTCTAAAAAAGCGGTGATATATCACCACACCTTAAAGCTACATTAAATTCCACGAACGGCAGGCACAGGGCGACACAAATAGGGGATAAAGCCGTAAATTTGAGCCTTCATATGTTAGTTAATAAAAGCATTGATATACCTTATCAGCAGCTGCCATTTAAAGGGCAGTTTAATATCGCATCACTGGGCATGTTCCGCAATGAACTGACAGACCAGCCTCACCGCCATGATCACTTTCAAATTATCTGGTTTACAAAAGGGAAAGGCAGGCACATGGTGGATTTCGTGTGGTATGATGTGGATGATAATATGATCTTTCTACTCAGACCCGGACAGGTACATCAGCTCGACTGTGAGCGGGAAGGCTACTTCCTTTATTTTACAGAACAGTTTTATTTCACTAACAAACATGATAAAGAAACACTGTACGACTTTACGACGCTTTTCGATAACTGGCACGGATACGGGCCCATCCGGATCAGCGACAATGCCACTGCATCTTTGCAGGGATTGATTGAGCTGATGAGCAGAGAAAAAAACTTTGCCCCCAACTGCAGCCAGGGTATTGTGAAACATTACCTGAATGCCTTCTTATTGCTGGCGGAAAGGGAAAAGAAACGCAATGCCACAGAAACCATGATGCCGCTTACCCACGATGCCCGGGTAGTACAGCTCCGGCGCCTGCTGGAGCAACACTACCATTGTGAACACCAGGTAGCTTTTTATGCCGCCGCTTTTGCCCTCACCCCAAAAAGACTGAACGAAATTACGAAAGACACCACCGGTCGCACAGTGACGGAACTATTGCACGACCGGATTGTGCTCGAATCCAAACGCAACCTGGCATTTAGTCATAAAAGTGTCAAGGAGATCTGCTACGAGCTTGGATTTGAAGACCCTGCTTACTTTAGCCGCTTTTTTAAAAATAATACGGGTATCTCTCCACAGGATTTCCGGGACATGATGTTCAAATAGTACAAGTCAATAGCTGAATTGTCCTAACACGCTCCACTAACCCCGGTTTATATTTGCATACTTATTTGCCAGCCCTTATCAACGGCTTTTTTTAGACGCTATAGATTAATATATGAACATCTGGAAACCGCTTTGCCTGCTGGTCATTACAGCAGGTTGCAGTTCGGCGGCTGTGATGGGTCAAACCCGCCCGCTCACCTTGCAGGAAGCACTACAAACAGGATTGAAAAATTATCAGTCCATCAAGGCAAAAGAAAACTATGCTAAAGCAGCTACAGAAAATATCAGTGCAGTAAAAAGAGAATACTTACCTGATTTGAATCTTTCCGCTCAAAACAGCTATGGTACCGTGAATGGGGAAAATGGCCCGATGTGGGGCTACAAAGGCTGGACCACCGGAGCCTCCGGACCGGCACTGCCCACGCAAAACTGGAATGCCGCTTTTGGCGGACTGTATCTCGCTAACATCAGCTGGGATGTAGTGACGTTTGGCCGCCAACATGCAAAAGTATTGGCCGCCAAAGAACAGCTGAATACTAACCGCGCAGACCTGGACCAGGAAACATTTGAACAACAAATACGCATTGCCGGCGCGTATCTCAACCTGCTGGCAGCACAACGTTTAAGAGGTTCCATGGAATCCAACCTGAAACGTGCACAGGACCTGCAACATATTATTGTATCCCGCGCGTTGAATGGCCTCAGTGCCGGGGTAGACAGCTCCATCGCCAACGCAGAAGTATCCAAAGCGAAACTGACCCTGGTGGATGCCGTGAATTATGAAAATGCCCAGAGTAACAAACTGGCGGAAATGATGGATGTACCGGCACAGGACTTTAACCTGGACACCACTTTTGTTACCAAAATTCCCAATAAGCTGCTGGAAACAGTATCAGCACAGGATTCTGTGTCTTTGAAGGAACAACCACTGCTGAAATTATTCAGTTCCCGCGTTACCCTGAGTGAAGCCAATCAACAACTGATCAGTAAAAACGCCATGCCCCGCCTGTCATTTATGGGCGTGATGCAAACGCGCGGTTCCGGTTTTGACTACGACTATAGCGCCGCTAACCTGAGCCACTATAGCCAGGGATACTGGTCGGGCGTGAAACCGCAGGTAGCTAATTACCTCGTAGGCCTCAACCTTTCCTGGACGGTAACAGATCTGTGGCGCACGCACTCGCAGGTAGCCCGCCAGCACTATACCACAGAAGGATTGAAGAATGAATACAATCAAACCTACAGCCGCCTGCAACATCAGCTGCAACTGTCGGAACAACAAATAGATAATGCAGTGAAAAAATACCGGGAAGCGCCTGTTGGCCTGAAAGCAGCCAGTGACGCATTTCTGCAGAAGAGTACCCTGTATGAAAACGGATTATCCAATATCGCAGACCTGGCCCAGGCCCTGTATAATATTAACCGGGCAGAAACAGACAGAGATATTGCCTACAACGGCGTATGGCAGGCAATACTCTATAAATCTGCTACAGTAGGGGATTTGCAATTGTTCCTTGGGCAGCTGTAACGATTAGCTGTTAGCTTTTAGCAGTTAGCTTTTAGATTAGAGCGACTGGCTTCATAAGTTATCCGCTCTAATCTAAAAGCTAACAGCTCCACAAAAACCTTCAATTTCTGAACGAACTTATATGAACCTGATTAAAACCGCATTACAAAAACCAATAGCCATCATCGTAGTTGTGATGGGTCTTTTGTTTTTTGGTATTAAATCTACGCGGGATATTAAAATAGATATCTTCCCAGACCTCAACCTGCCGGCCATTTACGTATCACAACCTTATGGTGGTATGTCGCCACAACAGATGGAAGGTTTTATTGCTACCAACTATCAGAATCTCTTCCTGTATGTAACAGGTGTAAAGGATATTGAAGCCAAAAATATTCAGGGCCTCACCATGATTAAGATCTCTTTTTATGAAGGGACCAACATGGCGCAAGCCGCGGCGGAAGTGACAGCCATGGCCAATCGTGCATTCTCCTCGATGCCGTCTGGTACGCAACCGCCTTTTATTATTCGCTTTGATGCGAGCACCTTGCCCATCGGGCAGCTGGCACTGAGCAGTCCTACCCGTTCCAATAACGAACTGCAGGATCTGGCCATGACCGTAGTACGACCCTCCTTTAGCCGTATTGCCGGTCTTACTTCACCGGCACCTTTTGGTGGTAACTCCCGCACCATCGTGATCCACGTAGATCCGGAACAGATGCGCAGTCACCATCTTACGGCAGACCAGGTAGTTGCCGCCATCAAAGACAATAACCAGATATCTCCGGCAGGTAACGTGCGTATCGGTGATATCACCTATCTCACCCCCGCCAATACAGTCATCCGTACTGTAAAAGAATTTGAAAATATTCCGCTGGTAATGGGAGATGGTCCTACCGTGTTTGTGAGAGATGTAGCCAAAGTAGAAGATGCGGCCGATGTGACCAGCAGCTATGCAGTTATCAATGGTAAGCGTTCTGTTTATCTGCCCATCATTAAAACTGCAGATGCTTCTACATGGACGGTGGTGAATAATTTAAAAGGAGCATTACCCAATATCCAGAAATTATTACCGGAAGACGTAAAAATATCTTTTGTATTTGACCAGAGTGTATATGTAATCAATGCGGTGAAAAGTTTGATCAGTGAAGGGGTAATTGGGGCGGTATTGACAGCCCTGATGGTGCTGTTGTTCCTTGGAGATCGCCGTAGCGCTTACATTGTGATCATCACCATTCCGGTGTCTATCATCATTGGTGTGATGTTCCTGAAACTCTTCGGGCAAACCATCAATATTATGACACTGAGTGGGCTGGCACTCGCAATCGGTATCCTGGTAGATGAGTCTACTGTTACCATTGAAAATATTCACCAGCACCTGGAAATGGGTAAGCCCAAAGCCCAGGCAGTATGGCATGCGTGTCAGGAAATTGCTTTCCCGAAATTACTGATCCTGCTATGTATACTCGCGGTATTTGCACCTTCTTTTACCATGACAGGTGTACCCCGCGCGATGTTCATGCCATTGTCGCTGGCCATCGGATTTTCCATGATTGCTTCTTACCTCCTGTCACAAACACTGGTGCCTATCCTGGCAAACTGGATGTTGAAGGAAGAAAAGTTTCAGCATCATGCCCGTCCGCATGTACATAGCAACGATGCGCATAAAACAGCCGGCTATATAGAAACAGAGATAGCAGATGAAAAGCAACACACGAAAACTATTTCAGGCTTCGACCGATTTAAGCTTCGCTTTATCGGATGGCTGGAAACATTACTAAAAAGACGGAAACTCGTCATCGGTGCTTACTTCCTGGGTGTTCTCGGAATAGTAGCCCTTTGCATAAGTATTATAGGCCGTGATATTTTACCTAAACTGAATAACGGACAATTCCAGTTGCGCCTGAAAGAGCCAACGGGAACCCGCCTGGAACGGACGGAAACCATGCTTATTAAATCAACCGAGATTCTGAAGGAGATGGTCGGTGCTAAAAACATCGACATCACCTCCTCCTTTATCGGTACACATCCCTCGTCCTATTCTACCAATCCCATTTACCTGTTCATGGCCACTCCTAATGAGGCAGTACTGCAGGTAAATCTGAAAGAGGATTACAAGGTGAATATGGACGAGTTTAAGGAGAAACTCCGTAAGCGTATCCATGAGCAAATGCCGGAAGTGAAGATGAGCTTTGAGCCTATTGACCTGACCGACAAGGTAATGAGCCAGGGTGCGGCTACGCCCATTGAAATTGCGGTGATGGGCAAAAACCTGAAAGAGAGTGTACCATTTGCCAAGAAGGTAATGGAAGAGATGAAAAAGATCCCTTACCTGCGGGACGTACAGATTAATCAACCGATGGACTATCCGGCTATCCGTATTAACATTGACCGGGAAAGGGCCGGGCAGCTGGGCGTAAGCGTAACAGACATCGCCAAATCGCTGACAGCATCTACTTCTTCCAGCCGCTTTACGGAAAAGAATAACTGGCTGGATGAGCGGAACGCCACCTCTTATTTTGTACAGATATCTGTACCGGAAAATGAAATGAGCAGTATCAATGATATGGCGGCTATTCCGGTGAGTAAAGACAAGTCACGCCCTTCATTGGGAGATGTGGCTACGCTGACACCGGATACCATTGTAGGAGAATATGATCGTATCGGAGCCGTAAGAATTGTGTCTATCGGCGCTAATATTTATAAGAAAGATCTGGGCAATGCTTCTGCGGCAGTTGCGGCCGCTATTAAGCGTGCCGGCGAGCCACCACGTGGTATTACCGTAGAAAAGCGAGGCTTGATGAATTTGTTGGGAGACACGCTGGATAGTTTACAATCCGGATTGGCAGTAGCCATTGTGGTGATCCTGTTATTGCTGGCGGCAAACTTCCAGTCGTTCAAAGTGGCGCTGGTGGTTATTTCTACTATCCCGGCAGTATTGGCGGGTTCGCTGATCATGTTGCTGATCACCGGATCTACCCTTAATCTGCAGTCTTACATGGGTATTATCATGTCGGTGGGTGTATCGGTGGCCAATGCTATTCTGCTGATTACGAATGCTGAGAAATTGCGGCTGGAAAATCATGATGCCCGCAGATCTGCGCTGGAAGGGACATCTATTCGGTTACGTCCTATCCTGATGACCAGTATCGCCATGGTGGCCGGTATGATACCAATGGCTTCCGGTTTGGGTGAAGCGGGTGATCAAACGGCTCCATTGGGTCGCGCCGTAATTGGCGGATTGATCGCCAGTACGTTTGCCTCCCTGTTTATTCTGCCGTTGATTTTCTCCTGGGTACAACAGAAAACTACCGTGAAATCAGTGTCGCTGGATCCGGAAGATGAAAACAGCCAGTATTATGTTCCAGGCGCGGAACGTGTTTAACAGCGCCTTTTTTAAGTATATAACTATAATGACTAAACGACATATCAATATCATGAATATAAATAAATACAGCCTGTCGTATCGGGTCATGACGGCTGCTGCGTTGTTACCAATAGGGCTGTTTTTTGCTTCCTGCCACAGTTCCCGGGCAGATGATGAAAATACTTCGGAGAATCAAAGTGTACATGTGAAAATTATTCACCTCCAGAAAAGCCAGCTGGATGCGTCTCTCAGGTTACCGGGAGAAATAAAGCCTTTCCAGTTTGCCGACCTGTATGCAAAGGTGAATAGTTATGTGAAAAATGTGAATGTAGATCTGGGAAGCCAGGTACTCGCCGGCCAGGTGCTGGCTACACTGGACGCACCTGAAATGAATACACAATTGCTGGAAGCGCAGTCACGCCTCCATACCAAAGAAGCGATGTTCCGCGCCAGCCGTGCTACCTACGAGCGTTTACTGAAAACGAGTAAAGTGCCCGGTACCATTTCCCCCAACGACCTGGATATGGCTTTTGAGAAAATGAGTGCAGACAGCGCAGAGTTATTATCCTCCCGGTCTTCCTATCATGAAGTACAACAGATGTTGGGCTATCTCGTGATCCGGGCACCATTCAGCGGTGTTATCAGTCAGCGTAACGTGCATCCGGGCACCTATGTAGGTCCGGCTGGTAAAGGTTCTGACAGGCCATTGTTCCGTCTGGAAGAACAGCAGAAACTGCGTTTGTCCGTTGCCGTACCTGAAATATATACAGACGAAGCAGCCCACGCGGGAGATGTTCGTTTCACCGTGAAATCCTTACCGGGAGATACTTTTACCGCCAAAGTAAACCGTATTGCCGGTAGCCTGGATGTAAAGCTCCGCTCAGAAATACTGGAAATGGATGTGGCCAATAAAAACGCAAAACTCCTGCCCGGTATGTATGCAGAAGTACAAATGCCCATGCCCGGTAAGAAAGATGTGTACGTAGTGCCGAAATCCGCCATCATCACTAATTCAGAGAAAGTATTTGTGATCAAATCAGTAAATAACAAAGCGGTGTGGATACCAGTGAAGTGTGGCAATGAATCTAACGGACAGGTAGAAGTCTTTGGTGATTTATCAGACAATGATCAGCTGGTACAAAACGGCAGCGATGAAATAAAAGAAGGAACAGCCTTACAGGCAGTTGCAAAATAATGTGTGTTTAAAGGAGGAAGTAATTTGCGGAATTAAGAATCGAACTGGCTAAGGAATCAGATAAAAGGTTAAATGAATCGAGTGATGAAGAATCAATTAATCGGCCTATATACAGTAGTGTAAAAAAAGAGAAGAAGCAGGCAAATTACTTCGCGATGAATGGGCATTACAGCGCTTCCGTAAAGGGGGCGCTGTTGCTTTAAAACACGAAAGAGAATTGTTGCCATCGTGTAACAATGTAGGTTTAGGTAAAACGGCCGGAATACTCTTGTTCCGGTTTTTTTATGCCCGGGCTACAATACCCTCAATGGATATGGCGCTTTTGTTTTTCCTTTCGCAATAGCCTTTAGCTTATGTTTCAACAATGTTTTGCGTAATGGAGAAAGATAATCCAGGTATAATTTTCCATTTAGGTGATCATATTCATGTTGAATAGCCCTGGCTATATTTCCACTGAAAGCATGGGTATGTGAAATGAAATGTTCGTCCTGATACTCCAGCGTAATGTCTGCCGCACGTGCAACTTCTTCCCAGATACCCGGTATACTCAAACAACCTTCGGTATCCAGCATGGTTTCGTTACTATAACTCACTATGCGTGGATTAATGAAAGTGCCCTTGAATGTTTCCATGGAAATAAGAAAAATCCGGTAAGGCTTATTTACCTGAGGTGCGGCCAAACCAGCTCCTTTAGCATGTTCCAGGGTATGCCACATGCTTTTTATCAGCTCATTGATCCCCGCTGTTGCTGCGGTTATTTCCTGGCAGGGCTGTCTTAAAATAGCTGCTCCATATGCAATGATAGGTAGTATCATATTTCTTTTCTGCAAAGAAAGGAGCAACCGTTGCGCGGGGATAGTAAATTTTAGACACTTGTAAAAGGGGATAATAAATTTAGCTGTAATTTTAAATAACCATGCCGGTAGATATTCTTGCACATATTATTTGTCATCACGCATCAGCTGGGGTACAGGTGCTGCAACCCGCCACTGCACTGTTGCATGCAGTGGAATGTTATTGCTGGTATACCCATTTGCATAACAGGAAAGTATGGGCTGCCATAGATGGCCAGCCAGCATTGGTATTTTTACTGAATGCCGGGAGTATAAAACTTACCGGTCAGTATGAAAAGGTAATCAGTGATGGATGCTTTTGCAATGGTACCCTTGAAAATACCTATTTCGGGGAGATGCCAGCCGGTACGCAGTTGCTGGTAGTTAAGTTTACGGCAGATGGCTGGGCATACCTGAAGCCATTACTGGCGCGGTCTGTGAAGGTATCATCACCCATCATGGAACTTCCTGCCACCTTACTCCCGCTGTTAACGGCTATACGAAAATCCGCTTCTCCACAGGAGCAGGCGATGCTGTTAAATGCGTTCCTGGTGCAACAGCTGCCGGATGATATTACCGGCAACTTTCTTTTGCAGGCAGCAGCGAATATTATCAGGGAGTCCCAGGGCAAAATTGCGGTGTCTGATATATGTACATCGCTAAAGGTAAATTACAAATGGCTGGAGCGGAGCTTTCGTATATCTACCGGTGTTACGCCAAAACATTATATCAGCAATATCCGTTTCCTTCATGCCTGGTCTGATGTACAGCATGGGGCACAACCACTCACAGGCATCGCGCTGGATAACGGGTACTATGATCAGAATCACTTTATAAAAGCTTATAAGAAGTATACCGGAATGTTGCCATCTGCCGCTAAATAAAACATCCAAAAGCAAGCGGACTTACTTTTGGACGTTAATGTATAATGAGGGATGAAATGCTTACCAGTCTTTTTCGTTAGACACCGGTTGACCCTTCACTTTCTTCGCTTTATCCTGTAATTTCTTTTCTTCCTGTGATAATGCCTGCAGTAAACGTTCTGCTTCCTGCTTGCTCATTTTGCTGGGCTGTGGCTCTGGTTTCTGCTGATCTTCTTTGTCTTTGCCCTGATCTTTATCTTTATTCTGCTGGTCCTTGTTCTGGTCTTTATTTTTGTCCTTGTCCTTGTCTTTATTCTGTTGGTCTTTGTTCTGATCTTTATTTTTATCCTGGTCTTTGTTCTTGTCGTTCTTATTCTTGTCTTTGTTTTTATCCTTGTTATCTTTCTTGTCATCACCACCACCGCCTTGTTGTTGCTTTTTCAGCATTGCTTGTGCATAAGCCAGGTTATAGCGGGCATCTTCGTCGGAAGGATTTATTTTGAGGGCTTGTTTGTAGGATTTGATACTTTCTTCCCACTTTTTATCTTCCATAAAGGTGTTGCCGATGTTGTAGTCAGCATCCGATTTTATGCCTGGCTTATCGCCCAGTTTCAGGGTGTTGGCATATTGTTTACGGGCATCATCGTAGCGTTTCTGCTGATACAGGGAATTCCCCAGGTTATAATTACCTATCGCAGACTGGGCATTTTGTTCCAGTGCTTTTTTGTAATTGGCTTCAGCATCGGTGAATTGTTGTTTTTTATACAACTCGTTCCCTTTGCGGATATACTGATTGGTGCCGTTTTGAGCAAACAGGCTGGCACCGGAGAGCAGCGCTACCGTGGTAATAAAACAATATTTTATAAAAATAATTTTCATGAGCCGTTGTATTAAGCTGCGGGTGTTTCTGCTGTACGTTTAAAACGTACTTCAGGGATAAAAAATTCAATCAGCAGCAATGCCAGGCATATGCCCAGGAAATATTGAAAATAACTATTGTAATCTGTGAATACATTTTCGCCAAACTCTTTCTGTTCCATGCTGTCTATTTTACTCACCAGTGTATTCACCACATCGTCTGTATTATTGTCCAGGTGCTGATAAATGCCTTTACCGGCAGCGGCAATAGATCTGAGTTCGTTTTCATTCAGCTTGGAGATAACGGTATTTCCTTCCCGGTCTTTTTTATAACCGCCTGTTTCCGGGTCGGGGAGGGGAGAACCAGATACCGATCCAATGCCGATGGTATTAGTTACCGCGCCGTTTTCGAAGGCGGCTTTAGTCCGTTGTATGGCTGTTTCGTCATGATCTTCCCCATCGGAGATAATGATCAGGGCTTTATGTTTACGTTCTTTTTTATTGAAAGCGTCATCAGATACCTGTATGGCTTGTCCGATGGCGGTACCCTGTGAAGGTATCATATCCGGAGATACAGTACTGAGATACATTTTGGCAGCGGAATAATCTACTGTCAGCGGCATTTGCAGATAAGCATTGCCTGCAAATACTACCAGGCCTACACGGTCGTTGTCCAGCTTATCCATTAATTTGCTGATCAGCTGGCGTGCACGGGTAAGGCGATCTGGCTGTACATCGGTGGCGAGCATACTTTTACTTACATCCAGTGCAATCATTACATCCACTCCTTTGCGGGTAATCTTTTCCATGCGGCTACCCTTCTGGAGGTTAGCAAGCCCCACCACGCCAAAAAAGAAGGCGAGGAAAATAAGCAGGAACTTTAATACAAACAGTTTGCGGGAATAACCGGTAAAAAGCTTTTCTACCAGTGCCTGGTCTCCAATACGGCGTATAGAACGGCGTTTCCACCAGGATACACCCAGGAAGGCCACCTGTAAGACTAACAGGAGCACCAATGCCCATAAATATTCACTATGCTGAAATCGTAACATATTCGATTTTAAGATATCCGTTACCGGTAGTAAACCAGGTAAGATATCAAAAATAATTTTTTTGTCACGTATTGCAAGCCGTTGAGGTGGGGTTTTATCGTTTTTTTAACGATCACTTGTTATTGGAACTCACTTTTGCAAGGTTGGGTGCGCTTTAAATGTAGCAGGAGCCTGTTTCAAAGCAGGCTTAGACCCGCCTTAGACCCGCCTTTGAGGTGGACTTGATGTGGACTTGAGGTGGACTTGATGCGGAGGAGAGGTGGACTTGATGTGGGGGAGAGATTTATCCGGTGATGGGGAGATGGCTCCTGGTAGGGGATTCGCTCATCTCCCCATCGCCGGATGACAAAAATTACATTTCGCCTTTGAAATAGCCTGCATCTGTGAGGATATTGCGCAGTATTTCCATGCGAACTTTAGGAATGTCGATGTTGGAGTCCTCTGTTTCAATATTCAGTACAAAGAAGCAGGGATGCCTGTTTTCTTCGATCCAGCCTACTATCCAACCTATTTTCTTCGCATCGTTATTGCCCAACCCTGTTTTGTAAGACAGTTCATATTTTGGTGTTTTTTCCATGAGCATCACGTCACGTACGGTTTTCATGGTTGTTTTCGCAAAGGGCAACTGATCAAAGTACAGCTTCTTCACAAAACCCAATTCCTCATCCGGTGATATCTGGAGGGAATTATCCAGCCAGAAAGTATCTAAACGGCTGATTTTCATGTTACCGTATTTGATAGAGTCCAGCCACAGCTGCATGGTAGGTTGACCAATGCGGCGGGCTACTTCCTGGAAATAAGGTACGGCAGACTGTTTAAAAGCCTGGGCCATGCTGAGATCCTGATTCCAGGCAGGAATCTGACGGGTAACACCGTCCCAGGGAATGACCATGCTGGTGTCTTTAATGACGCCGGTATGTAATCCTACCAGGGCATTGAATATTTTGAAGGTAGATGCAGGCAGAAAACGTTTTTTAGCCCTTTCCAGGTTATATACTTTAAACTCCCCCTGGCTGTTATTGAACAACATAAAAGTGCCTTCCACTTTGTATTGGGCAAAATATTTCTCCCAGCTATTCTCTTCTTTTACATTATTCGGTGCGCAGGCAGCAAGGGACAAGCCTATTGCCAATAACATCCAGCCAAATCGTTTCATCAGCATAAAGATTAAATTATAAGGGGCAAAAGTAGCCAAAAGAGCGTAAAGCAAAAAGCCATTGAAGCGAATGATATAGGCGGAACATTAGTTTATTATCCGCTATGGTATTCGCTTCAATGGCTTTTTGCTTTATGCCTTATGTTTTTTGCGCTATTTAATTACGCCCAGTTCCTTGCCCACTTTGGTAAAGGCGGCAATGGCCCTGTCGAGATGTGCCTGTTCATGACCGGCGCTCAGCTGTACGCGGATACGGGCCTGACCTTTTGGTACAACCGGGAAGAAGAATCCAATGACGTAGATACCTTCCTGCAGTAATTTATCTGCAAATTGTGCACTTAATACTGCATCATACAGCATTACCGGAACAATAGGGTGATCGCCGGGTTTAATATCGAAGCCTGCTTCCGTCATTTTGGTACGGAAGTATTTGGTATTGTATTCCAGTTTATCGCGGAGCTCCGTTGTTTCGCTCAGCATGTCGAGTACGGCAATAGAAGCGCCTACAATGCTGGGAGCCACTGAGTTAGAGAAGAGGTAAGGACGGCTGCGTTGACGCAGAATGTCAATTACTTCTTTAGGACCGCTGGTGAAACCACCGGAAGCACCCCCCAGGGCTTTACCGAGGGTGCCTGTGATGATATCTACACGGCCCATTACGCCACGGTATTCGTGCGTACCACGGCCTGTTTTGCCGAGGAAGCCGGAAGAATGGCTTTCATCGGACATCACAATGGCATTGTATTTATCTGCCAGGTCACAGATTTTATCCAGCTGGGCAATGGTACCGTCCATACTGAATGAACCATCTGTAACAATGATGCGGCTACGGCAGTCTTTAGCTTCCTGCAGCTTTGCTTCCAGGTCGGCCATATTGTTATGCTCATAACGGAAACGCTGGGCTTTGCACAAGCGTACCCCGTCAATGATAGACGCGTGGTTTAACGCATCAGAGATAATAGCATCCTGCTCATTGAATAATGGCTCAAATACGCCACCATTGGCATCAAATGCCGCTACATATAAAATAGTATCTTCTGTACCCAGGAATTTGGAGATTTTTTCCTCCAGCTCGCGGTGAATATCCTGTGTGCCGCAAATAAAGCGGACACTGCTCATCCCATATCCATGCGTATCAATAGCATCTTTGGCAGCCTTCACTACGGCCGGGTGAGAAGATAACCCCAGGTAGTTATTGGCACAAAAATTAAGTACTGTATTGCCTCCAACCTGTATTTCAGCCCCCTGCTCAGATGTAATAATGCGCTCTCTCTTGTACAAGCCGGCTTTGTTGATATCGCCGAGTTCTTCCCGTAAACGGGTTATAAACTTTTCATTCATAAAAATTGCAATATTTAAATTCGATGTACCAAAGTTATGGGCAATAAATGTATTACGATTATTTATCGCCCACATGACAAACGACCGGATATCCAAAAAGTTTGACCCAGGTGTAACATTTACCCGTTGCACTCCGTCATAGTACTATCATGATTATAAATGCCATGAAGTGAATAACTGAGCTGTCAGCCTTTAAATGAGAAATGCTAAAAGAGTATACTGAATAAAGGATTGATGATCAGTTTGAAAGGAACTGTTACTACAACTGTGCGGGCGACTTTACAGACTTTAGAGCTGGTGTGGGTAACAAGGATGGATGTTGTCAATGATGGGTATTAAAGTTTTTGTCGGAACTTAGCACTAAAATCCCGCACCACCGGAATGACGGAAAAGGAGTACAATAAATGCGTGGATCTGTATTCGGACAATTTATTCCGCTTTATCGTTAAAAATCTGGAGCATGCGGAAGATGCCAGAGACGTAGTACAGAATTCATTCGAAATATTGTGGAAGCACTGTCAGGATGTGCCTTTTGAAAAGGCTAAGTCATACCTGTTCACAGTCGGCTACCACAATATGATAGATCATGTGCGTAAGGTAAAGCGGATCACATTGGTTGACCAGTTCAAAGACGAAGAGAAAGTCTCGGATCATAAGATACATAACGCGAAGGAAGTCATAGAAAAAGCGCTATCCAAACTCAGTGAGGTACAGCGTTCCCTGGTACTGCTAAAGGATTATGAGGGATATTCCTATGAAGAAATAGGAGAGATGATGAACCTGAATCCTTCCCAGGTAAAAGTTTACCTGCATCGGGCCAGGATACATCTGAAGAATTACCTGGTAAAGATGGAGAATGTTATATAATATTTTTATAATTGCTAAAGCGTTAATAATAAATTAGATTTTTGTCAATAGAGATTAACATATCAAACTACGAGTCCTATCTCCTCAGCTACATCGATGGTGAGCTGAATGAGGCAGAACAAGCGGCGCTGGAGCTTTTCCTGCAAAAACATCCCCAGTTCAAACAGGAACTGGAGCTGCTGGAAGGCGTGCGCGTAGTACCGGATGAAACAATCGTATTTGATAATAAAGCTGCCTTATACAGAACTTCATCAGTGGATACCATTGATTATGAGGAGTTAATGCTGAGTTATATTGATGGGGAACTTACTCCTGAAGAAGAACAAACCTTACAGATGTACCTGGCTCAACGGCCGGCTGCTCAAAAGGAACTGTCTCTCCTGCAGGCAACAAAATTAACACCGGATACCACCCTGGTATTTGGAGATAAAGCATCTCTATACAGAAGTAAGAAACACCGGGTTGCTCCGATGTATCGCCGTATAGGATGGGGAGTAGCGGCTGCGGCTGTAATGGCCGGCCTTATTATCTGGCTGTTACCGGCAGACCATCATTCTCAACGTCCGCCAGCATTTGCTGTTAATACGCCTGGTGCCGTTACCGCACCCAAAACAACACCCGCGCCGGCCCCTGCTACTACAGTACCTGAAGTTGCCGCTGCGCCAGTAGCCATACCAGCTGCTGCAAGCCCGCGGAACGATCAGCCGCTGTCGGCAAAAAGTAATAAAACGGCTACCACCCACGAAAAGAAACCGGTAACCACTGCAGCAGCTCCGGTTAAAACAACCGATCTGGCCGCCGCCAATACCACTGCTCCCAAAGCAGATGCACCAGTAATGTCGCAGTTGCCTCCTCAGCGTAATTCAATGGATGAAGTGGTGGAACAACATCTGCAACAGGCGGAAAATGCACATATCGCTGCTGTAAAACCAGAAGCCAATAAAGAAACGGTCATGGCATCAACTGCCACCGTCAGCAATAATAAGGTAGCCCCTGTAACCGCCCAACCGGGTATTCAGGGAGAACTGATCATGTCCGTAAGCGGTAGTGACAGCAAAATCCTTGATAAAGTAACCAACGTAGCTAAGTTTTTTTCCCGTAAAAGGAATAAATAATAAATCATGGTGATAGCATATGAAGCATAAAATTTTACTCATTTTGTTACTGGTATTATGTGGCGAATGGGCTCATGCGCAAAAGGCGGATACAAAGAATGCTCCAGCCACTCCAGATACTATACAGATCAAAGGACTGATCATTATCAAAGGAAAGAATGACAAAGGCCGCACCAGCTATAAATTTTATAGCGATACCGCTTATGCCCGGCAGAAGCTGAAAAAGAACCTGCAAACCAAATGGTTCGTATTCGACCTTGGATTCAATAACTATATTGACCGCAGCGACTATAACGGCGCCAGCTTTATCAGCTACTACCCCAACAGCAGCCAATATTATAACGGCGCCATAGCGTCTCCGGTGGCCAAACAATACAATTACACTGCCGCTGGATTGGCCACATTCGCCCCCAGGGACGCAAGCGAGCCATTAACACCATCAGAATTCAAGCTAATCACCGGGAAATCAATCAATTTTAATATATGGATATTTGAGCAGCGACTTAATATAACAAAACACAAGCTTAACTTGTTATATGCTTTAGGATTAGAGATGAATAACTATAGGTATGCCCGGAGCGTCACATATTTGCCGGGGTATCCTACACAAATAATCAGAGATTCCGTAGAGTTTTCAAAGAATAAGCTATTTGCCGAATACATATCAGTGCCGGTAATGCTTAACTTTAATTCTAACCCCGCTCGCCCGAGTCGTGCATTCCAGGCGAGCATTGGTGTCTCCGGTGGTTATCTACTTAAATCCAGAACAAAGCAAGTAAGTGAGGAGAGAGGTAAAGTGAGAAAAACTGATGACTTTAATCTGAATAAATGGCGTTTTGGGTTAACCAGTGAATTGGGCTACGGTCCTGTGAAGTTGTATGCAAATTTTGCCCTGACGGCATTACATGATTACGGGTTACAACAATATCCCTTTTCAATCGGTATCCGGTTGAATGGGTTCTAAGTTTATTAGCTAGCCAGTCCTAAATTGTGTTTATGCGTTCTTTTGTTGCTCTGATGACATGTATTGGTTGTATTGCATGGATTCACTCCTGTGAAAAGCGTTTGTTAGGCGTTCGAATCGAGAAAAATAGTCTAACTCCCGATAATCAGCTACAGCAGCTGCCTGTGGCCATATTACCCGATAATATCCCGGCACACTATATTTCACAGGTAACGAGTGCCCCGATGTCTTCACCGGTGGTACGCCCCAGAAATAAGCTCCGGACAAAAAAGCAAACGGGTATTGCCAATAAAACAACTGACTCACTGTTGTTTAACCTGGCGGTGGTAAAAGGACAATATTCGATATATAATAATACCACTCCCTGATTAAATTACCTGTCTTGTTAAGATTACTACTGGTTGGACAATCGGTTGTTATCCCTGTGCATCTACCGCTCATACAATTCTCCCCCTTTTTCCCCTTATTTATTTTCCACTTCCGGTATATTTGACAGAATAATTTCAAAAAACCAACTATTGTATGAGTCTTAAAAGAGTCGTATTACTATTCCTGTTTGCCTGCTCTCTGAAAACGGCAGGAGCTCAGGGGAAATACCAATGGAAGGAGGCAACTTCAGGCGGTTACACCTACAGGTATATCTCCAATGATCCCATGAAGGCACGTTTTTACACATTGAAAAACGGTCTGACAGTTATCCTGAGTGTCAATAAAAAAGATCCCCGCATCCAGACACTGATAGGCACCCGTGCCGGCAGTGATAATGATCCCAAAGATCATACAGGTCTGGCCCACTACCTGGAGCACCTGCTCTTTAAAGGTACCCAGCAATATGGTTCCCTCGACTGGGCGAAGGAAAAACCATTGATAGATCAGGTCTCCGATTTGTATGATAAATACAATAAAACCGTTGATCCTGCTGCCCGTAAAGCCGTTTATCATGAAATAGACAGTGTTTCCGGCGTTGCCGCTAAATACGCTATTGCTAATGAATATGACAAACTGATGTCCGGTATGGGCGCTCAGGGTACCAATGCCCACACCTGGGTAGAGGAAACGATCTACGAAGAAGATATTCCTTCCAGCGCGATCGATAAATACCTGACCGTTCAGGCAGAACGTTTCCGCGATCCTGTTTTCCGCCTGTTCCATACAGAACTGGAAGCCGTATACGAAGAAAAGAACCGCGGACTGGATAACGATGGCCGCAAAGTGTATGAAACCATGCTTGCTGCCCTGTTTCCTACCCACAACTACGGTCAGCAATCTACCATCGGTACCGTAGAACATCTTAAAAATCCAAACCTGAAAGCCATCCGCCAGTTCTACAACGAATACTACGTGCCAAATAACATGGCAGTAGTAATGGCAGGTGATTTTGATCCTGACTACGTGATCAAATCCATCGATGACAAATTCAGCTACATGAAAGCTAAGCCGGTAAAGGAATACAAGCCTGCTCCGGAAGCTCCGATTAAAGCACCTATCGTAAAAGAAGTATTCGGTCCTGACGCAGAAAGCGTAGATATCGTTTTCAGAATGCCAGGCGCCCTCGATACCAAATCTAACCTGGTGCTGGGTGTAATGTCCGCTATCCTGGAAAATGGTAAAGCCGGTTTACTGGATCTGAACATCAACAAACAACAGAAAGTACTGAACGCCAGCGCAGGTGTAATGGGACTGAAAGATTATTCCATTTTCTCCCTGAGCGGTAAAGCCAAACAAGGTCAAACCCTGGAAGAAGTGAAAGCACTGTTGCTGGGTCAACTTGCTATCCTGAAAAAAGGAGACTTTGATGAAACCCTGGTGAAAGCGATCGTTAACAATGCTAAACTGAGCGAATTACAGGGCCTGGAAAGCAATAACAACCGCGCTACCTCACTAATGGATGGCTTCATTAAAAGCAGAGGCCAGAACTGGGCTTATGATGTGGCTTACGTAGATGATATGGGCACGGTTACTAAAAAACAGCTCGTTGACTACGCCAATAAATACCTCAGTGATAATTATGTGATTGTCTACAAACGTAAAGGCGAAGACAAAAACATCCAGAAAGTAGAAAAGCCTGTGATCACGCCGGTAGAAGTAAACAGAGAAGCACAATCTGCTTTCCTGCAGAAGATTGCCGCTATGCCTGCTACTCCAGTGAAACCACAATGGCTGGATTACGAAAAAGATATCCAGAAAACATCTCTGGGTAACACCGAAATGATGTACGTGCAGAATAAAGACAATGGTCTTTTCCGCCTGTACTATCGTTTCGATATGGGTAGCTGGAATGACAAGAAACTCCCGCTGGCAGCACAATACCTGCAATTCCTGAGCACAGATAAATATACTTCTGAGCAGATCAGTAAAGAATTCTACAATATTGCCTGCAACTTCAGCGTAGCTGCTACCACTGAAAATACGACTATCACCATCAGTGGTTTACAGGAGAATTTTGATCAGGCAGTAACTTTGTTTGAACATGTAATCGCTAACTGCAAACCGAATGAAGAAGCACTGGCTGCTCTGAAAGGCCGCTTGCAGAAAGCCCGCGCAGATAACAAACTGAATAAGGGTGCGATCATGAAAGGTGTGGTAAACTATGCCATGTACGGTGCTAAAAATCCGTTTAACAACCAGTTAAGCCAGGCAGACCTGGACGGCATTACAGCTACCGAGCTGACCAACATTTTGCACGAACTGCCTACCTACAAACACAGCGTGATCTATTGGGGACCTCAGTCACTGACTGCTGCTGCTGCCGATGTGAAGAAGCTGCACACCCTGCCTGCTACCTTCAAAGTAGCACCATCCGCCGTGAAGTTTGTGAAAGATAACCAGCAGAAAAACCAGGTACTGTTTGCTGACTACGACATGGTACAAACAGAAGTAAACTGGTTGAGAAACTCAGAAGTATATGATCCTGCTAAAACAGGTCTGGTAACATTGTTCAACAGCTACTTTGGTGGTGGTATGGGATCTGTTGTATTCCAGACTATCCGTGAATCCAAAGCACTGGCTTATTCTACCTATGCGTTCTACGCATCTCCTGATAAAAAAGATGAGCGCTATTCAGTAGTTGCTTACGTAGGAAGCCAGGCAGATAAAATGAATGATGCGATTGTGGGTATGAACGAATTGCTGAACGACGTTCCCCGCGCTGATAAATTGCTGGAAACCGCTAAAGAAGGCATGAAACAGGATATCGAAACAGAGCGTATCACCAATGACGGTATTATTTTTAGCTATCTGGCTGCGCAGAAACTTGGCTTAAGCACAGATATCCGTAAACAGGTGTATGAGTCTATTGATAAAATGAACTTTGATGAAGTGAAAAAGTTCCATGATCAATATATCGCTCATAAACCATATACTTATTGCATTGTTGCCTCTGAAAAGAAGGTGCCTGCAGACGAGTTGAAGAAATATGGAGAAGTGAAAAAACTTTCTCTGGACGAAATTTTCGGTTACTAATTATTGTATCTGAAAGTATATAAAAGGCAAAGGCACAGAGATTATTTCTTTGTGCCTTTGTTTTTATGCCACTCTGTCGAACAATAAATTCTTATCCCTCCACGTTAATTGCATATTTATTACTCCCTATGAAGAAGTGCTGTCATTACTGGTTGGTAGCGATCCTGTTGCTGCTGCCACTTAGTGGATTTGTCAACGAATCTGACTTATATAGTGTACGGTTAAATGCTGCCAACATTGATCCGGATAAAGTTTTCCTGCTGATAGACAAGAGCGATTATCGTTTGTATGTATACGAAGATGTGACGTTGAGAAAAATCTACAAGGTGGTATTTGGTAACCGCGACCAAACAGACAAACAAGTTGAAGGTGATCGCAGGACGCCTGAAGGTACCTTCCATATTTTAAGTAAAAGAGTCGATAAAAGCTGGAGTCGGTTTATGCTGCTGGATTATCCCAATGAGGATTCCTGGCAGAAATTCCATCAACGGCAGTCTGAAGGTATGGTGTCTGCTGAAGCCAGTATTGGCGGAGCTATCGGCATTCATGGAGTAGAGTATAACTCTGGTATCCGGGATAATTATGTAGAAGGCAGAATTAACTGGACCCTGGGTTGTATCAGCATGAAAAATGCGGATGTGAATGAGTTGTACGATGTTCTGAAAGTAGGAACTCCAGTAGTGATACGCCGGTAAGATTTTTGCGGATAATTCAACAGGTGACTCCGGACGGCAGCCAACCATTGTAATTTAGCAACAGAATTGATACGGCATCTAGTGGCGCAGTTTTACTGCACCATGACTCAAATATAAAATCGGCGGGTCAGATCCTGTGAAGAGCGCGCTCCACTCGTATGGTGCGCGCTTTTTTTATTGCAGGAAAGCGGTGACTTCCCTCATCCAAACAGCGGAGTCTTTCCCGCAAAAGGACTGGTGGCCGGCGTTGGGGAAAACGTGCAGCTTTTTCTGCCGGGTACCTAAATTTGAAAATACGGCCTGCGTTTCGCCGGGTAATACGCGGATATCCTGCTGGCCGTAGAAATATAATACGGGCATATGTATTTGCCTGGCATAACTTTCCGGTTGATAGCCCGGTCCCCAGAAGCCTTGCTCTACACCACCCCAGAAAGTAAGCATCTGTGAAAGGGGGGAGGCGGGCAGGTGTACAGCGCGCATACGGCTTTTAACGGCATCTGTAAGTGATGCAAAAGGGCATTGAAGGATTAGCTTTTGAGGCGTGAGGGCATACTCCGGCACCGCCTTTAAAATGGCAGCAGCACCCATGCTCACGCCCCACAATACTATTGGCCGGCTACTCTTTTGCTGTACATAATCCCAGGCGAGTTTTACGTCTTCAGCTTCTTTAAATCCCACACTGCAGGTATACCCCTCACTATTGCCATGCGCCCGGAAATCGAGTAAGAAGGTATTATAGCCCAGTTCGCGGAAGCGATTAGCTTCCGGAAAGAGAGAACCCTTGTTGCCATTATAACCATGAAACAGGATGACGGTGCCTTTAGGCGCTTTAACAGGTATCCACCAGCCTTCCAGCCGCAATCCTTTTTTTGTGTGCAGGAGCACTGTTTCAAAGGGAACAGCAGGACGAGCGGTTGTTACCGACTTGGCAATGCTAACGCCAAACAGGATGGTGCGTATTTTTTCTCCTGTGCTCATTTGTTCCGGCAGCTTATTACGGCGGCCTCCTTCATCGTAAAAATGAGTGAATTTCCAGGCATGGAATGCTGTAGTAATGTTCAGTAACAGGAACAGGAAAAGACAGGTCCAGGCTGCCTTTTTGAGAAAACGTTTCATGCCGGGTGTATTCATTTATGACGAAGGGATGCAGAAATAAATTCCTGCATCCCTTGTCGAAAAATCTAAGAATGATTTACAGTTTGCCGACCTTGATTTCTTCTACTACTGATGGATCCAGCAGGGTAGAGATATCTCCTAAATTATCCAGGTCGTTTTCAGCAATCTTGCGCAGGATGCGGCGCATGATTTTGCCGGAACGGGTTTTAGGTAAACCGCTTACAATCTGGATTTTATCTGGTTTGGCAATAGGTCCGATGATACGGGCCACTGTTTGAGCAATATCTTTTTTAGTCAGTTCCAGATCATGTGTGAGTCTTTCCATGATCACGTAAGCATAAATGCCCTGACCTTTAATGTCGTGAGGATAGCCAACTACAGCGCTTTCCACTACGCCGGAGTGCATGTTGATGGCGTTTTCTACTTCCGCAGTACCAATACGGTGACCGCTTACATTGAGGACATCATCTACGCGGCCGGTAATTCTGTAGTAGCCGTCTTCATCTCTGAGACAGCCATCGCCGGTGAAGTAGAGATTTTCGTAAGTAGAAAAATACGTTTTACGGAAACGGTCATGATCGCCGTAGGTGCTACGGAGCATACCTGGCCATGGGAACTTAATACAGAGGTTACCGCTTACGCCGTTGCCCTGTAATTCCTTACCATTTTCATCAACCAGTATAGGTTGTACACCCGGCAGTGGCAGGGTGGCATAACCTGGTTTTTCTTTGGTGATGCCGGCAATCGGAGTGATCATAATACCACCGGTTTCTGTTTGCCACCAGGTATCTACGATTGGGCACCTGCCTTTACCGATATTGTCTTTAAACCAATGCCATGCTTCCTCATTGATAGGTTCGCCTACGCTACCCAGTTTTTTGAGAGAGCTGAGATCTTTATGGTTAACGGGTCCCAGGCCGAAGCTCATCAGGCTGCGTATGGCAGTGGGAGCAGTATATAATATGTTTACCCTGAATTTATCTACAATTTCCCACAGTCTGCCTGCATCAGGATAGGTAGGCACCCCTTCAAACATGAGGGTGGTGGCGCCTGCGCTGAGCGGGCCATAGGCAATGTAGCTGTGTCCTGTGATCCAGCCAATATCGGCAGTACAGAAGTATACTTCACCTGGCTGATACTGGAAAGTGTTTACAAAGGTGTAGTTGGCATATACCATGTAGCCGGCACAGGTATGTACCACGCCTTTTGGTTTGCCGGTAGATCCGGAAGTATAGAGGATGAAGAGCAGATCTTCTGCATCCATTTCTTCAGCCGGGCAGGGCGGGTTGCCCATTGTTTCTACCTGTTTAATTTCATCTTCCCACCACAGGTCTCTGCCTTTCAGCATACTGACCGGAGTGCGGGTACGGGTACATACAATTACTTTTTTTACAGATGGACATGCCATCAGGGCATCATCCATGACTGATTTCAATGGAATATCCTTTGCACCGCGGTAGGCGCCATCGCAGGTAATTACCAGGCTGCATTGCGCATCCTGTATCCTGTCTGCAATAGATTGGGCACTGAAGCCACCAAACACCACCGAGTGAACGGCACCTATACGGGCGCAGGCCAGTATGGAAATCGCCAGTTCAGGGATCATTCCCATGTATATACACACACGATCTCCTTTCTTAACGCCATTGTTCTTCAGCACATTCGCAAACTGGCAAACCTTATTGTATAAGTCGCGGTAAGTGATAATGCGATGGTGTTCTTCCGGATCATTAGGCTCCCAGATAATAGCGGGCGTATTGCCCAATGTTCCCAGGTGACGATCCAGACAGTTTTCTGTGATGTTCAGTTTAGCACCGGTAAACCATTTGATTTCCGGGTCTTTAAAATTCCAGTCCAATACCTTATCCCACTTGCGGCGCCAGTAAAAATGGTCTGCAACGTTGGCCCAGAAACCTTCCGGGTCAATTACACTTTGTTGATAAGCCTGCTGATAATCTTCAATACTCTTGATCTGGTATGGGTACGACATAGCACCGTAATTGTTTATTGGTTAAGTACAAGCATTTTACTAACGGGGTTTAAATTTAAGAAAAAGCAGGTGGTTTAGTAGAAATAATCTAAAAATTCATGTTAAAAGCAGATTATTTTTCAACATATGATCGCAGGTATTTGTAAATATCCGCTTCTTTGGGATCAGTGGGGTTGCCTGTTTTCATGAAGCGTTTATAGTAGACGGTAGCCTGTTGTTTATTTTTAAGATTCACTTCATAAATGCGGCCAATGCGGTACTGGTGAAGAGGTTGGTGGAAAAGATAATATGCGGTATCGAGATGGGCCACTGCAGATTTGTATTGACGGAGGCCTTCATAATTGGCCGATTTACCGCTGTAATAGCTATCCATGCTTTTAGAGGTGGCGAGGTCAATGCAGAGTTGTAACAAATCATTGCTGGCAGTATAATTTTTTAGCTCTGTATATGCCATGGCTGCGTAATACATGATATTCTCTGATTGTGCGTTGCTGGCCCGCAGGTATTCATATATGGCAATGCATTGCTGATATTGTTTAAGTGTGTACCAGGCGGCGGAGACGAAACTAAAAGTATTGGGAGAAAGGTTATGCATATTCATGAGCTGATTTCCCAGGGTAGTACAGCGCTTATAGTCTTTCATGAACCAGGCGGATCTTACAGCGGTCATAATCACCTGTGGCTGCAGGGAGTCCGATTGCAGGAAGGAGCGGAGGATGCTGTCTGCTGTTGTATAATGCTGTCTGTCTATCCATTCTTCGCCCAGGCGTGCAGTTACTTTAGGATCAGCAGGATTGAGTACATATGCTTTTTGCAGCCATAGAAATCCGGTATCCGGCTGCTGTGCGGCAAAACAGGCAAAGCTGAGCTGTTTATAAGCATTGGCGTTGGTGGGTTGGAGGCGGATGATTGCCTGGTAATGAAGAATAGCGGGTAGCGGACTTTCCATCTGCATCCATATACTGGCAAGATATTGATGGGCCACCACATTGTTACTATCCAGCTGCAGTACTTTCTCATATTTTCTGACGGCATCCTTTGTTTTGCCCGATAGGTAATAAGTATAGGCAAGCAAAGACAATTGGGGGATATCGTTTTCGTTTACCCTTGGCTGTAAATAGCTGATGGCGCTTTCATACTGCTGGTTTTGCAGGTATTCCATCAGTTGGGTACGATCTATGGATTGCTGGCCCATTGCGGATTGAAAGGCAATGGTCAGGATGATGATTCCAAGGGAGCGGGTTAAGAGTTGACACATAATAAGGCGTTTTATAACCTTAAAACTAAGAATTTAGTTTTAAAAAGAAAAACTTAGTTGATTGTTCTCTTAAAATAATAAAGCCTTGTAAACCCGGGGCAGGGAACAAGGCTTTACTATTGCAAACATACTTTTCGGAAAATGCTTCTACAGACAGGGGATGAAATATAACAGTGGTTATTTGGAAGTTTTCTTGTATTTCTCCAGGTATTCATCGCCTGCCGCATATACTTCTTCCATGATTTCAATGATTTTTTGTTTTTCCGCATTACTGAGTGCAGGGATTACTTTCCCTTTCTCGTTTGGATTGGGCTTATCTCTTCCGCGCATTTTGCGATAGAAAGTGGGGGTACTCCAGTTACATTCTTCACATACTCTTTCCCTGAAACGAACTGGTAAACCGGAAAGTTGCGTGTGGATGTCAAGGAGAACATTTATTGGTTCTTTAGTCATAGTGGGTATTGTTTTCTGTATGATTGGATATGGTTAACAAATGCAATTGTGTCAATTTGAAACATGTGTAAAAAGTATCATTTAGTGTAAGCAAATATATTTATAATCATGCAATTTATAATTATAAAATTTTACTTTCCTTAAAAAAAATAATAAATCATGTAACCCACTATGGTAAGGCGTTTCAGCGAATTTTGCTTCTATTGTTTTACACAATAATTGAAGGGCATTTGAATAGGATTATCAGTATCGTTTTTGGGTGTTCAAATTGATAAATATTTATCGTTATTTTTTTGCGTATATCCTTTACAGTTAGGCGAAGTAATTATCAGCCAGGGCTGTTTACAGACTTATATTTTTTTCGTTAAATTGATATTTTTATTTACAGAATGAAATATTAATTGTTAAATTATACGGTAATACGACAGGTCAGTCCTGTATGTAGCATCATAATTTAAAATGTAAAGGATGCAGTCGAGCCTGATACACATGGGACAACGGTTGAAGCAGATCTTGAAGCAGAAGAAAATTAAAATAGTGGATTTCGCAGCCATGGCTGGTTTTACAAACCAGATCGCACACTATCACTTGCGTAAAAGTGATATGAAAAGGGCCACTATGGAGCGTTTTTGCGCCCTTATCGGCATCTCTGCGGACGAATTTATGAGATGGAATGGCGCAATGCAGCTGACCAATGGTAAAAGTATACACCATGGCGACCGGCTGCAGAATGTGATCGCAGAGAAAGGTCTGAATAAGAGTAAACTCGCCGGCCGGTTGGATATGAGCCGCCGCACCATGTATAATCTTTTTGAAAAAGAGAGCTTCTCTCCGGATGAACTGGATCGCGTATCCAAAGGACTGGATATGAGTGTGGACGCTTTCCTGAACCCAGGCGTAGTCCAGGAGTCCAGGAGTACCGATAGTGAAGAAATGATGTTGTTAAGAGAGAAGTATTACAAACAGCTGGAGGAGTATAATCAACTGTTGAAAAGCCATGCTGCCCTGAGAGATGAACTCGTTCAAACAAAGAAAGAACTGAGTGCCTGCCGCAAACAACCCGATTAAAAATGGGGAGTAATGTATTATAATGATATTTGTTGATAGCTTAACCCGACCCTTTTTTAAAATGTAACAGATGAAGCTCTTTTTTGAGAATTAATATTTTTATAGGAACTGAAAAATATTACATTTGTATACTTAAGATTTCCCCAATTCTTTACCAAAACAGGAGTAATATACATGTCAGTTCCATATTATATCCATGCAGGCGCCAGGTTAAGGCGTATTTTAAGACAGAAAGAAATAGTTATCCTTCATTATGCTAAAAAAGCAGGACTTACTCCACAGGGATTATACCGTTATTTTTCTCAGGCAGTGATTAAAAGAGAAAAGCTGGAAGTGTTGCTGGATGCAGTACCTATTACCTTCACGGATTTTTATCATTGGAATTCATTGGATGAAAATTCGTTGCACCAGGGAGAACTGTTGCTTTTATATCTCGCCCAGCATAAAATAAAAGTAAAACAACTGGCCGATCAGCTGCAGTTGCCAGTAAATGAAATGTATGACTGGTTCGATTGTACCTGTTTCAGCGAAGCCGAGTTACAGCAATTATATACCGGATTGCTGATAGCGCCGGCATATTTTACCGATCCGCAGGCCGGGAAACCACAAATTAACTGGGAGCAGGCTTACCTGGATAAATGTATGGAAGTACAGCAGTACGTCCGCAAGGTGAATACCCTGGAGAAAAAGATGAATGCYAGGTAAGCCAGTCGCCTTATATCGCTTCCACTGAACTTACTGCAAAATATTCCGCTACTTCTTCCCAGCTGTTCACTCTTTTGTAATCCGTCAGGGATAAGTTATGCGGTGCTGTAAACAGTATGGGAGTGCCTTTAAAGTAACTCAGGTTTTTGTCGTGGTCATCAATCATGTAATCTGCTTCTACAATGGTTTTGGAGCCGCAGAAAACGATATTGCGCCAGCTGATAAAAGGAAAATGTTCGTTCAGCCATGCCAGCTTTTCTGCCAGTGAAAAAGGGAACTCCATGGCGGCAGATACAATGAATACTTCATGTTTTTCTGCCAAAGCCTTTACCACTTCCTGGCTACCTGCCATTACCGGTATATTTCTGAAAAATCCGGGAGCACTTAATAATTTGTGAGCTACCCCTTCCGGGAATGCGCTGCCTTCCGGTACATTATTTAAACGCTCCGGATCCACTACTTCTCCATATTCTTTCGCGTATACGTCCAGCAGATGTTGTGTGAGGTCTGCCATTACATTGTCCATGTCGATTGCTATTCTTGCCATATTTTGCTGTTTATTGCAAAGTTATGCGATATTCTGCAAATTATTGCATAATCTTTCATAATATTGCATAAAATAGCATGAGCATGTTGAAAGAGGAAAGGCTGGACTATATCCTGAAAAAGCTGCAAACGGATCATAAAGTGCTGCAAACAGAGCTTAGCACCGACTTACAGGTATCTGAAGACACCGTTCGGAGGGACCTGGAATCATTGGCGCAAAACGGGCAGCTGATTAAAGTAAGGGGAGGGGCCATCCCACATTCCCCAAACCCTTATTCGTTCAAGGAACGTATTCAATACCATGAAGACGATAAGAAGCATATCGCCGGCAAAGCACTGACCTATCTGCATAACGGGCAAACCATTATTCTTGATGGCGGTACTTCCACACTCATGCTGGCCAAGCTATTTCCCGCTAATCTGCATATCAGGGTCATCACCAACAGTGTACCTATTGTGGCACAACTGATAGAACATCCGGTTATTGAAGTGATCTTCACTGGTGGATTGATTGGTAAGGATTCCCGGACGGCTGGTGGCATGGATACCATTCGTATGCTGGAGAAATTACGTGCAGACATTTGTTTCCTCGGGATCTGCAGCCTGCATCCGGATGCGGGCGTTACCGGACTTGATCTGGGAGAAGCAGATGTGAAAAGCGCGATGGTGGGATCAGCCAACAAAACAATTGCACTGGCCACCAGTGATAAAATGGGCACCGCAGAGCCTTTTAAAGTATGTGATATTACAGGACTGGATACCATCATTACAGATAATCCCAACCTGCCTTCACTGAAACCATATATAAACCTGGGTATTCAGGTAATTTAATCAGTTTAATTTTTATCTTAACCGAAGATGTTACAGGATCTATCGATGGTGATGGTTAATAAAAGAGCCACCCGCATTGCGGTAAGTGCTTTATTTTTTCTTACAGGTTTATGCTTTGCGAGCTGGGCGTCGCGTATTTCGGACATTCAGCAAACCCTGCATCTAAACGATGCCGGGTTAGGTAGCCTGTTGTTGGCGCTGCCCGTAGGCTCCCTTATTTCTCTTCCCGTTTCTGGTGTGCTGATATCCAGGTATGGCAGCCGGCAGGTGCTGCTCGTTGCAGCAGTGGCTTACGCCGCAGTGTTGCCAACATTAGGACTGGCCACTACTTCCTGGGAATTGAGCATATTCCTGGTGTTCTTTGGGTTTTGCGGTAACATGGCCAACGTAGCGGTAAATACACAGGCGGTTGGTGTAGAAGCCATCTACAGCCGCTCTATTATGGCCTCCTTCCATGGATTGTGGAGTGTAGCCGGATTTACAGGGGCCTCCTTTGGTGGCTGGATGTCAGGATTACACCTGGCACCGGTGTATCATTTTCTGATTGTCGCGGTGGTCTCGTGGATTATCATCCTGTTGACGATGAACCGGCTGATAACACGTGTACCCAATGAAAATAATGCTCCTGCCTTATTTGCAAGGCCGGATAACCTGTTGTTGGTGCTGGGTATTATTGCGTTGTGTTCTATGATCTGTGAAGGGACGATGTTCGACTGGAGTGTGATATATTTCAGACGGGTAATCGGTTTGAGTGATCGTCTTTCCGGCTTCGGTCTTGTAACATTTATGAGCACTATGGCTGCCGGGCGCTTTGTTGCAGATTACCTGACTACAAAATTTGGGGTTAAAAAGATGTTGTTGGGCAGTGGTTTCCTGACAGCATCCGGTTTACTTGTGGCCGTTATTTTTCCTTATTTTCTTTCTGCTGCATTTGGTTTTATGTTGGTGGGAGCCGGCGTATCCGCTGTGGTACCGTTGGTGTACAGCGCCGCTGGAAAATCAAAGACTGTACCTCCGGGCATGGCTATTGCCACAGTATCTACCATTGGATTTTTAGGTTTCCTGTGCGGACCTCCATTAATCGGATTTGTAGCGCAGGCTACCAGTCTGGGTATTGCCTTCTCTATGATTGCAGTAATGGGAGCAGCTATTGCCGTGATGTCTTCCAGAATAAAAGTATAACGATCAAACAGCCACTGCTTCGTTTTTACGGGGCAGTGTGCTGAAAGAAATTTCTTCTTCACGATGATCTATCATCAACCAATAGTCTCCTTTACTATCACTCAGCTTCGGCTGTTGCATGCCTGCAAGTGCAGTGAGTAAGGCTTCCGGCGGATGATCAAATGGTACCAGCCGTATAAGCGGATGTAAGGCCAGTTCGTTAACGGGTGTATCCAGCAATGCTTCTCTGGGTAAAAAATTCAATTCATTAATTGCCAGTTCCATGGCTACAATCTCCCGCAGATAGGGGTTTACAAGGGAACCATTTTCAATTTTCTGTAGTAAGAATTCACCAAATATGGTGATCTCCCGCTTAAATTGAAGATCAGATTTGTTGCTGATGGCCCAGAACTCCTCTGCCAGCGGCACTAAGGCATGCCCCAATAAAAAGCAGGTATAGGGAAGCATCGTATAAATAGGCGTAATCCTATTTACACGATACAGGGTACAACTAACGGACATGCCGGGCTGGTGTACCACCGTTTGCAGGCGCGCTTTTTCGCGGGTAGTCAGCTCATACCGCGACAGTATAACAGTTGGGTCAGTACGCATCTGCAGGCATAATTGCGGGGAGGCAATCAGGTCTGTTAATGCTTTCTGAAATGATAAGAGTGACATAAGTTTCAGGTATGATAAAGGTTCCAGGCCGCTTTCGCCCTGTTTAGTTCACGTGTAATCCCATCGAACTGTAGCAGGTGAAAATAAGATTCATGAAACTCGAAAGTGATGCCGCATAAATTGGGCACTAACGGTAATGTATAATCGAGCAACTCCCATACCGCCTGCGGACAAGGCCCCGCGTGCGAATCGGTATACATGCCGCCAAGCTCATTTCCGCCTGCAATATGAATTTCAATGACTTTATCCAAATCCAGCTGTGCAATAAATTCTTTCGGATCAAAGTGATGATTCACAGCGTTCGTATATACGTTGTGTATATCCAGCAGCAATCCACAGGAGGTGTCGTGGGATAGTTCATTGAGAAAAGACGTTTCACTGAGTTCCTGATCCGGCAAATCAATAAAGTAAACATTGTTCTCTACCAGGAATGGCGTGGAAATAATGCGTTTAATAGCATTGATGCGGCCACCTATCATGTCCAGTACTTCATAATCGTATGGTACGGGTACGGCCAGTCCTGCATTATGTTCTTCCTGTTGTTCGTTATGCACCTTTACAAAAGACAGGTGATCGCTGTGCCATTTGAAAGCATAGCGGGTATGCCATTCTTTCATTTTTTGCAGATAGCTTTTATCGAAGATGCCTGCACTGCCGAGGGAGTAGGAAATGTTGTGAGAAGTTAAGGGGTATCGGGCGGCAATTTTATCCAGCACTTTCATCCAGGATTCAATCTCTTCAAATCTTTCCTGCTGGCTATTTCCGCGATCTGTCCAAAACATATCCGGGATAACTTCCACGTAGTCGCAGCTATCCGGACAGGCATCCAGGTATAATTCAAGGGAAGGGTTATACAGCAGTCCTACGCCCAGTTGAGGAATAGTTTGCTGGTAAAGATGCCCCACCCTGGCTGATGATATGACTTGTGACATGGTGAGATAATTTAACAACCGTCCCGGTGGTGCCGGGACGGTATCACAGAATTAATGCTGGGCGACATTTTTGATGACAGCCATTTTATCCAGGTCTACTTTAATCACTTCTTCCAGTTTTTCCCGGATATTGAAGTGAACACCGGATAAGCATGCCTGGCAGCCACGGGGATTGATTTGCTTAATCACCATAGATTGTAATTTGGTGATTTCTTCCAATTTGGTGCCTTTGGGAACGGCGAGATCTACATGACCGTTGTCACCGTAATGAACTTCAGCTGTACGCATGATGTTTGATTTTTGGGGTGTAAAATGCTTGTGGAAACAGATAGGAAATACTCCCTGCAAGCAGGGCTGTTGTAGTTATTAGTGCCAGTCTTTTTGGGGTTGTAGGCGCAGCTTTTAACTGCGGATGATAAAGTTAGGGGAATATAGTGAGATCTAGATAAGTATTTATACGGAAAATGGGGAGGTCAGCAGAAGTACCTGCTGATCTCCATGCTCATCAATAAGCGGCTACGGCCTGTTCTATTGCCTGCTGTACAAACTGATTCAGGTTTAAATGCATTTGTTTGGAAGTATGTATTGCTTTTCGGTGTAGCTCTGGTGATATCCTGATGTTGAAAGAACCTTTTGCGGGCTTTAAGGGTTCTTTACCGGCTTTTTTGCAAAGTTCCACATAATCGTCAACGGCTTCTTCAAAAGATTTGTGTAAGTCTTTTACTGTGCTGGCCTCGAAGCTGATCAGATCATCTATTTCTTCAATCTTACCAAAAAACACATCGTCTTCTGCGCTAAAATGAAGATGTTCTTACAAGGCTACTATGTTTGGGTGTATACTTTGATAAATGAAGTAAATATTTTATATAAAACTAAATGTATTCAACCCGCTCCACAAAAAAACTTCCCCCCAAACGAAATTAATTTCGCTTTATAAATTTCAAATCCCGTAACTTTGCACGATTTTTTTGTTCCCTCATACGGCAGGAAAATCAATTTGGTTTTTCATTTTCAATAGATTACACAAATGCCAAAAGACTCATCTATCAAATCTGTACTCATTATCGGTTCTGGACCCATTATTATTGGTCAGGCTTGCGAATTTGACTATTCCGGTTCCCAGGCAGCACGTTCGCTGCGGGAAGAAGGAATTAAAGTGATTTTGATTAATTCCAACCCGGCCACCATCATGACGGATCCTATGATGGCCGATAAGGTTTATTTGCTGCCGCTGACCGTGGAAAGCATTGAGCAGATTCTGGAAGAAAACCAGATAGATGCCGTATTACCCACTATGGGCGGCCAGACTGCGCTGAACCTTTGTAAAGAAGTAGACGAACTGGGAATTTGGGAAAAGCAGAACGTTCGCCTGATTGGTGTAGACATCAAAGCCATCGACAAAGCGGAAGATCGTGAACAGTTTCGTCAGTGGATGATCCAACTGGGTATACCTGTTGCTCCTGCCAGAACAGCTAACTCCTACCTTGAAGGAAAAGAGTTCGCACAGGAAATAGGATTCCCGCTGGTAATTCGTCCTTCCTTTACCCTGGGAGGTACAGGTGGTGGATTTGTACACAGCAAAGACGATCTGGACGAAGCCCTGGACCGTGGTTTGAAGGCTTCTCCCATTCACGAAGTACTGGTAGAAAAAGCTGTACTCGGATGGAAAGAATACGAGCTGGAACTGTTGCGTGACAAGAATGATAACGTTGTTATCATCTGTACAGTAGAAAACCTGGACCCGATGGGTATTCACACCGGGGACTCTATCACCGTGGCACCTGCCATGACCCTGAGCGATACCGCTTTCCAGGATATGCGTAACAAAGCCATGATGATGATGCGTGATCTCGGCAATTTTGCCGGCGGTTGTAACGTACAGTTCTCCCTGAATCCGGAAAACGAAGAGCTGATCGCGATTGAAATCAATCCGCGTGTAAGCCGTTCTTCTGCACTCGCTTCCAAAGCTACGGGTTATCCGATCGCTAAAATTGCCGCTAAACTGGCCATAGGTTATACACTGGATGAACTGGAAAACCAGATCACCAAAACAACTTCCGCTTTCTTCGAACCGGCGCTGGATTACGTGATCGTAAAAATGCCACGTTGGAATTTCGATAAATTCAAAGGAGCTGATGATACCCTGGGACTGCAAATGAAATCAGTAGGAGAGGTAATGGCCATTGGCCGGACTTTCCCTGAAGCGCTGCAGAAAGCCTGCCAGAGCCTCGAGAACGACGCACTCGGTTTGGGCTACTACGGTAAATCACTCATGAAGAGCGAACAACTGGTAGAGAAATTAAAACGCCCTACCTGGGATCGTATATTCCGTATCAAAGATGCTTTGATGGCGGGTGTATCCGTAAAACATATTCACCAGCTGACTTACATCGATCGTTGGTTCCTTCACCAGATACAGGATATCGTAAACCTGGAGAAACAATTACTGGAACACGATCTGCAGAGCGTTCCGCTGGAAATGCTGAAAGATGCCAAGAAAATGGGCTTCTCCGATGCACAGCTGTCTATTCTTTTCGGTGATTCTGACGAAGATGAAGTATACGCTAAACGTAAAGAACTGGGTATCCGCCGTACGTTTAAAATGGTAGATACGTGTAGCGCAGAGTTTGAAGCTAAAACACCTTACTTCTACTCTACTTTCGATACCGAAAACGAAAGTATCAGAACAGAAAAGAAAAAGATCATCGTACTGGGTTCTGGTCCTAACAGGATTGGTCAGGGTATTGAATTCGACTACTGTTGTACACACGGCTTGCAGGCGATCCAGGATTGTGGCTATGAAGCAATCATGGTAAACTGTAACCCTGAAACTGTTTCCACTGACTTTGACATGGCTGATAAGCTTTACTTCGAGCCAGTGTTCTGGGAAAATCTGTGGGAAATCATTGAGCTGGAAAAACCAGAAGGAGTGATTGTTCAGCTGGGTGGACAAACTGCACTGAAACTCGCAAAACGCCTGGAAGAGAAAGGAGTAAAGATCATCGGTACTTCTTTCGATAACATGGACATTGCAGAAGATCGTGGTCGTTTCTCCGACATGCTGAAAGAACTGGGTATCCCTTATCCTAAGTATGGTACGGCTTACAATACAGATGATGCGATTGATGTGGCGAAAGAAGTTGGTTATCCTGTACTGGTACGTCCTTCCTATGTATTAGGTGGTCAGCGTATGAGAATCGTGATCAACGAAGAGGAGCTGGAAGAATCTGTACTGAGTTTGCTGAGACATTTACCAGGTAACAAAATATTGATTGATCACTTCCTGGATCGTTGCCAGGAGGCGGAAATAGATGGTATTTTTGATGGTGATGAGTTTCATGTAATGGGTGTGATGGAACATATTGAACCAGCTGGTATTCACAGTGGCGATAGCCATGCGTTGCTGCCAGCTTTCAACCTGTCGCCTATCGAAGTAACCACCATGGAATACTACGCAGAAAAGATTGCACGTGCACTGAACATCAAAGGTTTGATCAACATTCAGTTTGCCATTAAAGATGGGAAGGTGGCTGTGATTGAAGCTAACCCACGTGCTTCCCGTACTACACCGTTTATCGCCAAAGCTTACCAGGTGCCTTACCTGAACATTGCTACCAAAGTGATGATTGGCGCCAATAAGCTGAAAGATTTTACCATTGAAAAGAAACTCACAGGCTTTGCTATCAAGGAGCCGGTGTTCTCTTTCAATAAGTTCCCGGGCGTGAACAAAGAGCTCGGACCTGAAATGAAATCAACCGGTGAAGCGATCCGCTTTATTAAAGATCTGCGCGATCCTTACTTCAGACAGTTGTTCAAAGAAAAGAGCATGTATCTGAGCAAATAGCTTTTAGCAAATAGCTTTTAGCACAAAGCCATCGGAGCGTACTATCGTCGCTTCGATGGCTTTTGCATTTTGTAGCTAATTGTTAATGACTATTTGCTAACCACTATAAAATAACAGAGCCTGATAAAAATCAGGCTCCTTCTTTTCCCTCAAAATAACCATTAAAGACACGACTATTGAATCTTGATACAATTCAAATAGCGTGACCGGTAATGCAGTTTACAAATAATATTATATTTAAAAGAGATGTTAACTAATCAATAACAGATGCGGACATCTGTAATATTTAATGTATTCATTATTAATGTATTAAATAGTCGTTAATATTCGCTAGTTACCCATCATTTTTAACTGTAAAGAGAAAGTTTTCAAGATATCATATAAAAATACTATCGATTGTTTTAACATTTTTAAAACACTTTTCGGGGGATTAAATGAGATGTTTGTTTTCTGATAAAAGTTAACCCCACATGCATTTTGAATCTACCATGTTTGTTGTCATGGTTTGGAAGCGTGTGCCTTTTTTGCGCATTCTCCTACCACTGCTTACAGGAATAAGTTTACAGCTTTTTCTTTCCATGTTACCGATCTGCCTGTGGCTACTGGCAGGCATTAGTATCACCGGTATTTTGCTGTTCCGTTTTTTGCCGTTGCAATGGCGCTTTGTGATGACCTGGATACCAGGCATCCTGATCTGCATGCTTTTAGGCAGTTGTGGCGGCTTGTTATTATACAAGGCAGATATCCGTCATCAGCAGGGCTTTTTCGGGCATACAGTTACTGATTCCTCCCTGCTTTTACTTCGGATCAATGAACCCTTACAGGAAAAGGCCCGCATTTTTAGAACAACTGCCAGAGTTATTGCCATCTATGACCATGGCAAATGGATGCCCGTAAAAGGCTATTTGCTGCTCTATTTTGCCAAAGATACCACCTTGCCTTGCTTAAGATACGGTGATGAGGTGGTCGCCGGAAAACGCCCTGAAATGATTAAAAATAACGGGAACCCCGGAGGATTCGATTATCAACAGTATTGTATGACCCAGCAACTCTATCAACAGCTTTACCTGCGCACCAACGACTTTCACAAACTACCGCACAACCGCGGCAATCCGGTGAACAGGCTATTACTAAAAGCCAGGGATTATTGTCTGGATAACCTCAGGCAATATATCGGTACCGGACCAGAAGCTGGCATGGCCGAAGCCCTGTTAATCGGTTATCGCCTGGACCTGGATAAAGAAGTGGTGCAAGCCTATAGCAACACCGGCATCGTACATGTGATTGCTATTTCAGGCATGCACCTCGCGCTGCTGTATGGTACATTGTTGTGGTGCCTGAAATGGCTGCCTGCATATAAGTGGTCCAACATCGCGAAAACAGCTATTATATTGAGCGTGCTGTGGGGATTTGCGCTCCTCACCGGCGCTTCAGCTTCTGTGCTTCGCTCTGCGGTAATGTTTACCGGTATTACGATTGGTCGTTTTGTACTGGAACGTTACAGCAGCATTTACAATACACTGGCAGCATCTGCATCCGTATTATTATGCTTTAATCCCTACCTGGCTATAGATGCAGGTTTTCAGCTCTCCTATCTGGCAGTACTCAGTATCCTGCTTTTTTATCCACCACTTTATCAGCTTTGGGAGATGAGAAAAAACTGGGCAGATCTGATCTGGCAAATGGTGGCCGTGTCGCTCGCTGCCCAACTGATGACTACACCGGTGAGTTTATTTTATTTTCATCAATTCCCCGATTACTTCCTGCTGGCCAATCTGGTGGCGGTGCCGTTATCTACGGTTATTATTTATGGAGAAGTCGTTCTGCTTTTCCTGGCTCCCTTCCGACTGCCAGCAGTATGGGCAGGGTATGTACTGAAATTTCTCATCTGGGGTATGAACAGTTGCGTAAAATGGTTGGGTGAATTACCTTATGCCCTGATCACCAACATTCATTGTTCACTGTTGCAAACCGGATTCCTGTATTTGCTCATAGCCGGAGTGGCAGGGTGGTGGCTGACCCGGTGGCGTGGAGGCGTCTGGCTGGTTATCTTCAGCGTATGGGGATATCTGGCTTCCCGTGCATGCTGGGTCTCCAGCTGTAATAGCCAGTGTAAAATGATTGTTTATAACGTACCCGCCTATACGGCCATCGACTGTATAAAAGGCAACCAGGTACAATTCACCGGCGATGATAGTGTTTGGCAATTGCCCGTGGCACAACAACTCCTTGCTGCCAGAAATGATATGCGGGTGTATGCCGGTCACCTTGCCAACTTTCAGCAGTATGGCCACTGTATCAGTTTCCAGGGCAAACGGTTACTGATCATAGATAGCGCCCTGCCGATGCATCTCCCGGAAAAAAAATTTAAAACAAACTATATTTTATTAACACATAACCCTCGGGTTGATATCAGGCAATTGAGTAGCCTTTATGAATATGATACGCTCATTTTTGCGGCATCTAACAGTACCTACAAAGTAGAGAAATGGAAAAATGTTTGTGATACCTCAGGGCAGAAGTACTACAGCATTGCGGAGCAGGGGGCTTTTATTTACAACTTCAGATGATAGATGCGAACGCAAAAAAATGGGTCACATCTCAAAGAGACGGACCCATTACACAATTATTATTTAAAGCAGACTGCCTCTGGATAGTATGACTATGGTTTACCCTGTATTTTGCCTTCCAGCTCATCTATTTTCTTTTGCATCCGGATCATATGCAAGGTCATTTCTTCCATTTTCTCTAACAGTTTCCTGTTCATTTCTCCCAGATCAATACCTTTGTCTGCCACTTCTTTAGCTGATGGCATATCGGGAAGATGCTTATTTGCTTTCACATATTTTTCTGTTTCAGAAAGAGGGGTGAGGGTATAATCTTCACCGAATACATAGTCCGGCCAGGGTTTGACGGATGTAACCTGCACTCTCCGTGCACCGATCGATCCTTCAACGGTTAACCTATGCTCACTGGAAATTGCAGCTGTACCAATCCCTACTTTCCCTCCACCTGATGCCATTATAATATCACCGGCAGAAGCAGTGTTTAAATACATTTTGTTATTACTGCCAGCATTATTCGTTTCTAATACAAGGTATCCCTCATTGCTACCGCGGATTCTGCCACCGCTGGCTCCTCCAAAAGCGGTCCATTCATTGTATGCGTTACCCAGAACAGCTGCCAGCTTAGCTCCTCCAGAAGCTGCCATGGTATCCGTTGCCGCAGCTACTATATGCAACGATGCAGCGGGAGAAGTAGTATGAAGGCCGATACGACCCTGGCTGTTCCATATTCCATTTCCCGGAAATAAAACGGTGCCGGGAAATTTGTTCATGTAGGTAACATCTACTTTATAAGGACCGGTTGGTAAAGCCTCATCGACTATACTCCAGCCCTGATAGTTTGCAGGAATGTCCTGAGATAAGCCTTTAGCGAATGCCCTGATCGCAAAACGTTGGTTGGCATCTCTACTGTCCAGGAAAATGACAACTTTATTGTTTTCGTTTCCCAGGGATACTGGCGGAGTGTAAGAACCAAATGATGAAACCCGTGTATTTGCAAAGGCGCCATTACTGATATAGAAATTAATAATCAACCCAATAGGATCCATAGTCCCCTGGTTATAGCCCTCAATGATAATAGTTGGCATTTCCCCTCCATTTATAAAAGGTAAATTGGTTTTGATCTTGACCCCATTTAAAGGCGGAGCGCTCCTGGCAAAAGTAATTACCGTATCACAAAACAACTGTGCTTTCGCACTGGAAAGCAGGCATAGCAGGGCAAACAACAAAACAATTTTTTTCATATAGGGACGTAAATTTTAAATGGGTATAAAATATTGGAATAATTGAGGATAACACGTTGCAAAATATAAAATAATTGGTATTTAAAAGGTTAAGTAATAAAGAATTATCACCTGATAAGTTGCTTTTTTCCATAAATAACAGCGCCCATCAGATTGATAAATGGAAAAATGATTGTTACGTGTTAACTTTGCGCTTCTTTTCGGTTCCGGATCAGGGAGCCTATGTTATTAATTTCTAATGTTTTCCATTCATGCAAAAGCAAATTAAATCCGCTTTGATCTCCGTTTTCTACAAAGACAACCTGGAGAACATTGTTAAAAAGTTAGGTGAACAGGGTGTTACCATCTATTCCACCGGCGGTACGCAGAAATTTATTGAGGACCTGGGTGTGAAATGTGTAGCAGTTGAAGATCTGACTGCTTACCCTTCTATTTTGGGTGGACGTGTTAAAACCTTGCACCCAAAGGTGTTTGGTGGTATTCTGGCCCGCCGCGATAATCCGCAGGACCTGGAACAGCTGAAGGAATATCAGATCCCGGAAATTGACCTGGTGATTGTAGATCTGTATCCGTTTGAAGAAACCGTGAAGAGCACCAGCGTAGAACAAACTATCATTGAGAAAATTGATATAGGCGGCGTTTCCCTGATACGTGCTGCCGGCAAAAACTACAAAGATGTAGTGATTGTTGCCTCCAAAGATCAATACGCTGATCTGGAAAAAGTATTAACTGACAACAACGGCGCTACTACCATAGAGGACCGCAGAAGCTTTGCTGCTAAAGCATTTGAAGTATGTGCGCACTATGATGTAGCCATCTCTCAATACTTCCTGAATAATGAGCCTGGCGCTAATTTTCAAGTCTCTATTCCACAGGGACAGGTAAACCGCTATGGTGAAAACCCTCATCAGCGGGGTGTTTTCTACGGTAAACTTGACGAAGTATTTAATAAACTGCACGGAAAGGAATTATCCTTTAATAATCTGGTGGATGTAGATGCTGCATGTCAGCTGATCCAGGAATTCGAAGCGACTACCTTTGCTGTGATCAAGCATACCAACGTTTGCGGTATTGCTTCCCGCAGTACCCTGAAAGAAGCCTGGGAAGCAGCATTGGCTGGTGACAAGGAAAGTGCTTTCGGTGGTGTACTCGTTACCAACAAGGTAATAGACAAAACTACCGCCGAATCTATCAGCGAAATCTTCTTTGAAATCCTGATCGCACCAGGCTTTGATGCAGACGCACTCACCGTATTGCAGGCGAAAAAGAACCGTATCCTGCTGGAACAGAAACAACCCGTAAAGAGCAAATACATGTACAAAAATGTATTGAACGGCGTATTACTGCAGGATAGTGATAACGGTAACTACAAAGAATGGAACGAAGTAGGTGCCCGCGCAGCTACTGCAGAAGAAAAATCTGACCTGGAATTTGCCAACATCGTTTGCAAACACCTGAAATCAAACGCGATTGCACTGGTGAAAAACAAGCAACTCATCGGTAAAGGATGCGGACAAACTTCCCGTATCGATGCTTTACGTCATGCCATCGAAAAAGCAGGACAGTTCAGCTTTGATCTGAAAGGGGCGGTAATGGCTTCTGACGCTTTCTTCCCGTTTAATGACTGTGTAAGCATTGCACACGAACAAGGTATTAAGGCTGTGATTCAGCCAGGTGGCTCCATGAGAGACAACGACTCCATCGAATTCTGTAAAGAACATGATATGGTAATGGTAATGACCGGAATGCGTCACTTCAGACACTAAGGGTTATTCATCACCTACAATTAAAATGAGAAAGCACCGGAATTTCCGGTGCTTTCTCATTTTAACCGCCTGATATTCGAAAAAAAATAATAGTATTGTCAGCTTGTAAATCAATATAATTCTAAAAGCTTAAGGCGATGAGCCGATAGCTGTTCCAGATGTCTTTTATTCAACAAAATATCATGCAGGATGCAGAGGATGCCTTTTTGATCCGGGAGTATAAAGCTACCGGCAAACTGGACTTCCTTGCAGCTCTTTACCAGCGTTATATGAACCTGGTATATGGGGTGTGCCTGAAGTATTTTGATGAAGATGCCAGTAAGGACGCCGTAATGCAGATTTTTGAAGAACTGATCGGCAAGTTAAAACAGCACGAAGTCCAGAATTTTAAAAGCTGGCTCCATGTACTGGCCCGTAACCATTGTTTAATGAAACTGCGGGCCATGAAAAACAAGGAATCAAGACAAGTTTCTATCGATGATCACCCTGTTATGGAAAATGAAGAAATAGGGCATCATGAGAACGGAATTACGCTGGAAGATAACCTCCGGAGCATGGAAAAATGTCTGGAAACCTTGCCGGAAGAGCAAAAGCGTAGCGTTGACCTGTTTTATCTGCAGGAGAAAAGCTACCGGCAGGTAAGTGATATGACCGGCTATGAAATGAACAAAGTGAAAAGTTATATACAGAATGGGAAGCGTAACCTGAAAATATGTATGGAACAGCAAGATGTCTGACAAGCGACCACATATAAAACCGGAAGAACTCGCCGGGCTCATCCGCCAGTATCTGGCAGGAGAGCTGGACGATAAAGCCATGCACGACCTGGAACGCCAGGCCCTGGACGATCCGTTCCTGGCCGATGCGTTGGAAGGATATGCAGAGCACGCTCCGGAACAAGAGTTGCATCAGGCAGATCTTGTTTCCAGACTGGAGGCACGGGTTGCGCCCAAGGCAGGAAAGGTTCGCACGCTTTATTATCGCTGGGCCGCTGCTGCCGCCATATTATTGCTGATGTTCTCGGCCGGCTGGTTCTTGTGGGATCAGCAACGAAATGCACCATCATTGGCTAAGATGCAGGTTCCTCCACCCGCCCCATCGGCCGATTCTCTGCCACAGGACGAAAGTGAATCAGCGCCGGCAATGGCAAGTGCGGATCAGCTCTCTAA
This sequence comes from Chitinophaga sp. RAB17, assembly GCF_052114225.1. Lineage (NCBI taxonomy): Bacteria > Pseudomonadati > Bacteroidota > Chitinophagia > Chitinophagales > Chitinophagaceae > Chitinophaga > Chitinophaga sp. RAB17. Next base: position 61,895 of record NZ_JBFREI010000014.1, read on the forward strand.
AAAAGTATTGCCTCCGACACCCGCCGCAACTAAAAATAGCGTGTTAAAGGAGCAACGCGCTGCCCTGTCATCTGCTGATGACGCTCCAGCTCCTTCAAATAATGTTGCTGCACCTGCCAGTGCGGAAGTAGCAGCAGCAAGTACTGCGCCGCCGGCAGTATATAAGGCCGCGCCGCCAGTGAGTGTTGTACCCGCCCCGGTGAATAATACCCCTGCAGGCGCTCTGGCAGCGGAAAAAAAGGATAAACAGGAAGAATATCAGCATTATTTTGTACCGCATGCCAATGCCGATAAAAAGCAGGAGGCAAACCGGTCGCAAGGGGCCAGTCCAACGCTCTCCGGCAATAATGATAAATCATTAAATGAAGTAGTGGTTGGCGCACAAAGGAAAAATGTAACACAAAGCCAGTCGGTGATGATCCGTGGTATGAACGGGGTAAGTGCAGACAGTGTGAACAGTATAGCCACCGCATTGCAAGGAAAAGCGGCAGGCGTAAATGTAACCAGTGAGAACCGCAATGATGCGGAAATGGTATACCGGGAACCCGCACCAGTAACAGGAGAGACAGCTTTTGAGAATTATCTCCGCACAAAAACAGTGAACCCGGAAAATAAATATACAGGCATTGTACGTGTATCCTTTACCGTTATGCCGGATGGTTCTCTGCAGGACTTTAAGATCATCCGTCACCTGAATGATGCCTGCGATGCAGAAGCCATCAGGGTAATCAAAGAAGGTCCCGCATGGATACCTGCCTCAGACAGGAAGCCCGCTAAAGTAAAAGTAAAAGTGAAGTTTACCGTGGATAAGGATTAATGCTTATTCCGCTCTTTCCATTGCTGATTAAAGGACTTGGCCGCAAATACAGGTAACTCGCGGTTATCGCCCCAGCTCTTCGCAAAGAATCTTTTTAACAGGAAATTTTTCATTTTGCCACTAGCCAGGTTCATCATTTTACGACTGGCGCAGCCCTGTTTCCATACATACCAGGCAAATTTTTCCCCACCGGAAGTATAGTTTTCCTCTACCGCTTTCTGTCTGTTGTGCAGCAACAACTCATGCAAATTGATACGAACCGGACACACTTCGGTGCAGTTACCGCAAAGAGAAGAGGCAAAACTCAAATGCATGTATGAATCCATCCCTTTCAGGTGTGGAGTAATAACGGAGCCTATAGGGCCACTATAAGTAGCGGCATAAGTGTGGCCGCCAATATTCTTGTATACCGGGCAGGCATTGAGGCAGGAGCCGCAACGGATGCAATACAAACTTTCACGGGCAGTGGTATCCTGCAGGATATTGGTACGACCGTTATCCATCAGGATTACATACATTTCATCAGGACCATCTATTTCTCCTTCCTGGCGCGGACCGCTGAAAATGCTGTTGTAAGCTGTGATCTGCTGACCGGTACCATAAGTAGCCAGTAAAGGCCAGAAGAGGCCCAGGTCTGCAATTGACGGGAGTACCTTTTCTATACCAACTAATACAATATGTGTTTTGGGAAATGCAGTAGTTAACCTGGCATTACCTTCATTTTCTGTCACTGCTACAGAGCCGGTGTCAGCAAGAATGAAGTTGGCGCCGGTGATACCAATTTCGGCCTCCAGGTATTTGTGACGGAGTTTTTCGCGGGCTACCAGGGTGAGTTGTTCTGGTGTGAGACCAGGATCTGTTCCCAGTTTTTCTGCAAACAAACGGGCTACATCTTCCTTGCTCTTATGCATGGCCGGTGTAACGATATGGTAGGGTGGTTCCCCATCCAGTTGTTGTATATATTCTCCCAGATCAGTTTCCACGCATTCAATGCCGTTACTTTCCATAAAGGCATTCAGGTGTACTTCTTCTGTGGCCATAGATTTGCTTTTCACAATGCTTTTGCATTGTTTGGCTTTGCAGATAGCGAGTATTTCCTGTTGTACCTGTTCGGCAGTTTCTGCCCAGATGACTTTACCACCACGACGGGTAAAGTTTTGCTCAAATTCTTCCAGGTGATTATCCAGGTGCTCAATAGCTCTCCACTTAATATTTTTGGCTCTTTCTCTGGCGCCGGGTAAATCAGAAAACTGTTGTTTACCGGCTTTTACAGCAGTATTATATTTACCTATATTGAAGTTGATTGTTTGCCGGTGACCCAGGTCAGCGGCTTTTTTTTCACTTTCTTCGAGAAAAGTAGATGCTATTTGATGCATAAGCAAGCAGTGTTCCTAATTAAAGATAGTTAAATCCAAAAATGATTTACTTGTGTTCTCTTGCAATTTTATCCAGCACTTCATAAAATTCCGTGCCGTATTTTCTTATCAAAGCATCTTTGAGAAAACGATAGACCGGAACCTGTAACGCTTTACCGTTCTTACAGGCAGGCTTGCAAACATCCCAGCGGTCGTAGTTTACCGCTTCAAATGTTTCGTATTTTTTAATGCGGATGGGATAAAGATGACAGGAAACAGGCTTTTTAAAATCCACTACACCATCATTGTACGCCTTTTCTATGCCACAACCTACAATGCCATGGGCATCTACTGTTGCGTAAGCGCAAATGCCTTTGTTGACAATAGGTGTTACATAGCCGTATTCATCGTCTATCGTGTTGGTGCCGGTGCGTTCAATTTCCTGTATTCCTTCTTCACGCAGGTAAGATTTAATCTGCGGATAAATTCTCTTCAGGGCTTTTACTTCGGTTTTATCCAGGGGAGCGCCACAGTCGCCCGCTACGCAGCAGGCGCCTTTGCAGGCCGACAGATTGCATACGAACTGCTCTTCAATTACTTCGTCACTTATGTATTTATCGTCAATGATGATCATCGGAAACGGTCTTATGCCTGAAATGATATACAGACAATCTTAATAAGACCACAAAGTTACGGCATTACCGGCTTATCTCCAGCGAAGGGTTTCTACCATATGCCACATATCCTGTTCCAGGAACTTGTATACAGGAGCAAGGGAGTCGGCATTGGGTGTAACGTCGAAATAGAGGGCTCCCCGGAGGAAGTGGTGGACGGAGTCTGTAGCAAAGAATTGTTTGGAAGAAGCAGCATTACCGCCTACTTCGTAAAAGGTGCCGCTCACATTGTTGGGAGTGTGGATCACGTTTTCATCGATGTATTCGGCTTTATAGGTGTGCTTATAAGTCATTTTAAAGGCATCGTCCACCAGTTTACGGTAGGCATTGTTGCCGGGACCTATGATCTTATAGCTCATATAAATTTTCCCGTTGAGGGAAGGGAAGTCTACATTGATCCAGTAAGGATTTTCCGGAGCTGCACCAAAAAAGGAAGTATCCTTAATGATATTGGCATATACAGGATATTCGAATGTATAAGGGTAGCCGGGCATATCAAATTTGCGGTAGGCTCTTTCCGGGAATTTTACCTGGAAGTAGCCCCTTGGTTTAGGTGTGGGTACATTTTCGCAGGCTGCAAATAGTAATATCAGCAGGGAAATCACGGCAAGGGCCTTTCCTTTTATATGTGGCATTTTACGGTTATTTAGCAGGCGGCTATACTTTGTCAGCGGCGTCCGGCCTGATGGTTACCTGTACTTTCTGGATGCGCATTTTATTTACTTCCAGTACAGTAAAATCATAGTTGTTGTAGTTAATAACGCTGTTTTCTTCCGGAAATTTTCCGGCCAGCTCAAGTATCAGGCCGCCGAGGGAGTCGCTTTCGCCTTTCACCGTTTCAAAGGTTTCAGGAGGTATGTTCATGATCCGGCAAACATCATTCAGCATTGTTTTGCCTTCAAATACATAGGTGAAGTTGTCTACTTTGTTGTAGTTGAATTCTTCCTCGTCAAATTCGTCTTTGATATCGCCGATTACTTCTTCCATGATATCTTCCAGGGTAACAATACCGGAAGTACCGCCGAATTCGTCCACCACTACGGCGAAATGCATGCGACGGCTCTGGAATTCGGAGAGCAGGTCTTCAATAAGTTTATGTCCGTGTACAAAGAAAGGCTGACGCATTACTTCGTGCCAGTCAAAATTGCTTCCTTTGTCGAGGTGGGGTAGCAGGTCCTTGGTATGAATAACACCTACTATGTTATCCAGGTTATCCTTATATACGGGTAGGCGGGAGTAGTGCAGATCAGCTACGCGTTTCACGATATCGCCAAACGGGCTGTCATATTCCACTCCATTTACGTCGAGCCGGCCGCGCATAATCTGTTTTACGGTGATGTTGCCGAATTTGAGGATGCCTTTCAGGATATTTTTTTCTTCCTGGGAGGCGGTGGGGTCTACGCTCATTTCGATGGCTTCATCAATTTCCTGGTAGTTTACAGGGCCGCTGCCCCGGTGAAACAGGCGGGCTTCGATGCTGCCGCTGAGGCTTACAAAGAAATCGCTTACCGGCTCCATGGTGGCATGAACCAGGCTTACAAACCAGGCGAAATAGGTAGCAAAACGAATATTGTTCTGGGCGGCCCATACCCTGGGGAGTATTTGGCCGAAGAACAGTAATATCAGGCAGATAGCGGCAATGCGTACCACGAGGGAAACAACCGGCAGTGTTTGCAGGTCTTCCATCTGGGTAACGAGGTAGTTGGTGATCATGATGAATGCAATGGTCAACAGGATACCCGCTATTTGTAAAGACGCGAGGAGTGATTTCGGCTTTTCCAGTAGTTTGGTAATAAGTTTGCCGGAGGCATTCTGCCGGGTTTTAAGCACGTTCAGGTCCTTATAATTTAAGGAAAAGAAAGCTACTTCTGCCCCGGATACGATGAAGGTAAGCAGCAGTAGAACAAATATAACAAGCAGAAATACCACCACATTAGGGGTGCCAATAGGTGCGCTGGCTTGTAAAAAATAGGATACGTTGCTTGCCGAAAGGATGCCCAAGATGTTCAACTTTGATGTAAATAATCAAAAATAAGGGGAAAGTAATTCATGGAATTGCTTTCCCTGCACGCAAATATAAGTAATGTCCCTATATGGGATTACGTAGGATCAAAACTTAATATTTTTTTGCAACTAAAAAGGCAGATCGTCTGCAGGTTCATTCAATGAAGGGGGGATTTCCAGTTCCCGGAAATTTTCTCCACTGCCTGTGCTCGTACTGCTATGGTGAGGTATGGGGTGATCTTGGTTATTGAGGTCCATGCGTTTATCCAGCATAACCAGGTTGTCTCCTACAACTTCGGTGGCAAATTTCTTGTTGCCTTCTTTGTCTTCCCAGCTGCGGGTGCGTAAACGGCCTTCAATATAAACCAGACTGCCTTTGTGCAGGTATTTCTGCGCCAGTTCGGCCAATCCCCGCCAAAGCACCACCGTATGCCATTCTGTTTGTGAAATGAGCTTACCGGCCCTGTCTTTGAATGTTTCAGTAGTTGCCAGCGAAAATTTGGCTACTGCAATATTCCCTTCCAGAAACTGTACATCCGGATCTCTGCCCAAATTGCCTATCAGGATTACTTTATTAACACCTCTCATAGTTGTAGGTTTTTTTAGTCTATTGTTAAAAAGTTCTTCTTTTAATAAATAAACAACCTTCTTAAAGTTAATATTTTTTTCCAATCGATAGTGAAAAATTTCTTACTGGCAGCCGATTGAGCCGGATTTTCTCTTTCACTACTATTACTGAACTGTCTTAATGGGTAATGTATATTTTTTATCTCTATGCGTGAAGGTTAAAATAATTGCAGGTGGTTGCTTTCCAGAAAGGTGGTAATTGTTTTTGGGAAAGCATAGTTGTTCAGACTGTTTCTAGCCACCAGCATGTATCCTGGCAGATCAGGGCGCTTTTTTAGAGTAATACTAATAAACTGACTATGAATGGTTTGGTGGGTGAGTTGTTGTTTAAAGGGAGCTGATACCCGGTCTATTTCAAAAGTGATGTTGCCGAAAAGTTGCCGGAATGCTTCGGAAGACTGTATCGCGGTGATATCTGAAGGTGCTGGTGTTTCAATGAGAATGAACTCATGGAGGTTTTGCCAGATATCGCTGTCAGTTCTTTTCCGGATGAAGATTTCTTCTTTATAATTAACCAGCAGGTAGTTGAAGTACCTTTTTTTAATTTTTAATTTTTTGGTTTTTATCGGGAGAAGGGGAACTAACTGATTATGCAGGGCCACGCACTTTTTCCGGAGGGGGCAGTCTGCGCATAGTGGTTGCTGTGGTTTGCATACCACTGCGCCGAAGTCCATAATACTCTGATTATATTCCGAAGAAGCGCCCTCGGGGAGGAGTTCCTGGGCCAGGGTATCGAATTGTTTTTTGCCGGCGGTGCTGTCTATGGGCGTTTCGATGCCGAAGTAGCGGGAGAGGACCCGGAAAACATTGCCGTCGAGTACGGCATAGGGGAGATTAAAAGCAAAGGAGGCGATGGCAGCAGCAGTATATGGACCTATTCCTTTGAGCGCTTTAATTTCTTCATACTGATCCGGGAACTTTCCATGATGGAGGTTGGTAATTTGGCGGGCAGCGGCCAGCATATTTTTACAGCGGGCATAATAGCCTAATCCCTGCCACAGGCGGAACACTTCTTCCTCCGGGGCGGCCGCCAGTTTAGTGACGGTGGGATAGTTTTGGATGAAGCGCTCATAGTACGGCCATCCTTGCTCCACGCGGGTTTGCTGGAGAATTATTTCAGATAGCCAGATACGATATGGATTCTTTTCACCCTTCCAGGGCATGTTGCGGGTGTTCATTTCCCGGTTCCATTCCAGTAATTTTTCAGTAAAAAAATGTCGGGGTGATATCATTTATATATTATTTTAATAAAATTATTTAGTATATTGATATGGCAAATGCTGTACAAAACCCTATAAGGTACAACAGATACCCATTTCCGGGCCTGCAAATAAATATAAATTATCGCCAATACCAGTTATAAGAAAAAATGATAAAATTTATTTGCTTAAAATTCAGCAATTAGAATTTTTAAATTAACTTTGAGAGTAAAGTAATCCTCTCGCTTTCATATGAGAAAAGCTGATTTAATTAACAACATTGCTGAAAAAACCGGCATCCCCAAAGTCGATGTGTTAGTCACACTCGAGGCTATGTTCAAAGAGGTGAAAGAAGCACTTGCAAACGGAGAACACATTTATATCCGTGGGTTTGGAAGTTTCATCACTAAGAAAAGAGCAGCCAAGATTGGGCGTAACATCAAGAAGAACGTAGCTGTGGAGATCCCCGAGCACTTTATTCCGGCATTTAAACCTTCGAAAGAATTTGTTGCTGAGGTAAAGAAGCTTAAAAGTTCTTAATTTTGCAGCCTAATAATTTAGGCGATGCAAAAATCACAAGTTCTTCTGGTGGGTGCTGCGGTAGCACTATTGGTGATATTATTCGCCTTTGGCCGTACTGTGCCCCGGTCAGAAAAGAAACCTATGTCATCTGCCGCCCCTATGCAGGGTGGACAGGATGTAGAACCTATTGCCTTCTCTGAACTGCTTACTACAGCGAAGGGGAAAATTCCTGCTGAAAAACTTTTACGGGTAAATTCAATTGAGACAAATGTTGTCCGCGGGGATGTGAAGACCCAACAGATAGCCGCATACCAACAATTGTACAACACCTGGGACAGCCTTAATCAGCTGCCCGTAGCCGCATATTATCTTGGCGAAGCCGCTAAGTTGGAAAATTCCGAAAAAAGCCTCACCTTTGCAGCCAATTTATTTTTGGCCCACTTGCAACATGCAGAAGATCCGCGTGTAGCAAAATGGGAAGCCCAGCAAGCAATCACTTTGTTTGATCAGGCAATACAATTGAACCCGGCTAACGACACACTTAAAATATCACAGGCCATGGTGTACATGAACACCGGTGAACCTATGACAGGTGTGGCTAAGCTAAGAGAAGTAGTGGCTGCACATCCTGATAATATAGACGCACAGGTTACTTTAGCTAACCTTGCTATTACATCGGGTCAGTACGATAAAGCTATCGAAAGACTGGAAGGCGTTGCGAAGAGTCACCCGGATAATGCGAAAGTATTATTTGTGCTGGCAGAGTCGTACCGGAGCAAAGGAGATAAAAAGAAAGCGATTGAGCTGTTTGAAAAAGCAAAACAGCTGATGACCGATCCGGAATTGAAGAAGGAAGTAGATAGTTACATTAAAAGTATTCAATAATATTATTTTTCAATCATTTAAAAACGTATCAGCGTATGCCTTGCGGTAAGAAAAGAAAAAGACATAAAATTGCCACTCACAAGCGTAAAAAAAGACTGAGAAAGAACCGGCATAAAAGTAAAAAGAAATAATTACTCCAGTTTCCCGCCATTTATACTAATACGGTATTTTCCCGGCGCGGTGGTCGGATAAAAATTTTCATATATCCTGCATGATTCTAGCATTTACTTCTTAAATTGCTATAGTCATGCAGGTTGTTTCCATAGATCCCGCAATTGAATTCTCCGGACATTACCTGCAGTGATCGCTGAACCCTTAAGCAATCCATTCGTCACGAACGTGAAGAAATACGCTAACTTTATGGTGAGCTATTGTTTTGGTATGCAGTAAGCTGTTCTTACTTAATAGCCGTGTGCATAGCATAAAGGTGAAGTTTTAAAGGTTAAAATTTTGGACGCTTGAATAAGGAACTTATTATAAATGCGGCTCCCACAGGGGTGGAAATTGCGTTACTGGAAGATAAGAAGCTAGTGGAATTACATCACGAAAGTGGCAATCCTAACTTCTCAGTAGGCGATTTGTACCTGGGCAAGGTGAAAAAGCTGATACCCGGCTTAAATGCTGCATTTGTGGACGTTGGCTTCGAGAAAGATGCCTTCTTACATTACACGGATCTCAGCCCCTATATCCGATCTATTCTTAAATTTACTGCAACAGCTATCAGCGATAAAACGCCCGATGGATTCGATTTCACTAAGTTTAAAAATGAACCGGAAATAGTGAAGACCGGTAAAATTACTGATGTACTGGGAGGGAAACCCAACATCCTCGTACAAATTCTGAAAGAACCCATTTCTTCTAAAGGCCCACGCCTTAGCTGCGAAATCTCTTTACCCGGAAGGTTTATAGTGTTAACACCCTTTAATGATATTGTTGCGGTTTCTAAAAAAATCCACTCCTCCGAAGAAAGAAAAAGATTGCAGAAAATTGTGGAAGCTATCAAAACGCCCAACTTTGGCGTTATTGTACGCACCGCCGCTGAAGGAAAGAAAACAGCAGAATTACACGAAGATCTGACGACCCTCGTTCAAACCTGGAAAAATATCCAGGCCAATCTCAGCGGTGGCGTTGCCCCGCAAAAGATCCTGAGTGAACAAACCAAAACAGCCAGTATTCTCCGCGACTTGCTCAATGAGAGCTTTAACCGTATAGTCGTTAACGATAAAAATATATATACAGACACCAAAACGTACATTCAAAAGATTGCACCCGAAAAGTCTGATATCGTTAATTACTATAATAACGGATCGCCTATCTTCGATAACTTCGGTATTACCCGCCAGGTAAAGGCGTCTTTCGGTAAAACCGTAAACCTCGACAGCGGCGTATACCTCATCATTGAAGCTACCGAAGCACTACACGTAGTAGATGTTAACAGCGGATATAAAAGCTCCAGCAATAACCAGGAACAAAATGCCCTCGCATCCAACCTGGAAGCAGCTGCAGAAATTGCCCGACAGCTAAGGCTGCGCGATCTGGGTGGTATCATTATCATTGACTTCATTGATATGAAACTGCCGGAAAACAAAAAGGCAATATTTGAAGCCATGGAGAAATTTATGGCCCAGGACAGAGCAAAACATACCATCTTACCGATATCGAAATTTGGCCTCATGCAAATTACCCGCCAACGGGTAAAACCTGAGATCACCATTTCTGTAGCTGAAGATTGTCCTACCTGCAGAGGAACAGGTAAAATCGGCGCCTCCATGCTGATCCTCGAAGACATTGAGAAAAACCTGCAATACCTGCTGAATCACCAGCATAAAGGTCTCACCATTCGCACACATCCTATATTGTACGCTTACCTTACCAAAGGATTCCTTGCATCCAAACAATGGAAATGGTATTTCCATTATAAAAAATGGATCAAATTAAAAGCCGACTCCAATTACCATCTTACTGAATATCGTTTCTTTGACGCCAATGACGAGGAAATCAAGTTATAAAAAGCAAAAGGTCCGCAACTGCGGACCTTTTGCTTTTTATAACTTGATTTCCAGCTGTTAGCCATTAGCTGTTAGCTGTTAGCAAAATGCAGCGAAGTTGATGGTATAGATTACTATCTCCGCTGTATTTTGCTAACAGCTAACAGCTAACAGCTAATGGCTAAAAGCTATTAATGGCTAACAGCTAGAATCGATAATCCTCTCTTGCTGGACTGAAACTGTCTATTATTTTGCAGTCCGCCAGCGCACGGCCACCATGCGGTGTATTCGGTGGAATCACCAGCGTATCATATTGTTTCAATAGATATTTTCTTCCATCCAGATTCATTTCAAAACTGCCTTCCGCTACATACATGATCTGCTCATGCGGATGCTGATGGATAGGCGAATCCGAACCAGCTGTTATTTCCCAGAATGCCAATGTACTTTTGCTACCATGTACAAAACGACCGTAATGGCCGGCAATCGTGTTCTTTACAGGGATCTCATCTAAAGAAGCAGGTTTATTCATATTTATAGCATTTAGATATTAAATATAGTTTATACAGCAGATTTTAACAACGACCTGAAGCTATAAGTATATATATTTCATACATTTACCGTCATTAATACCCTTTTAATCCCAATTATAATTGTCATGTTTGTTTAAGTAAATAAATACATCCATTACGCATATGACTATACGTTTCTACTCCTTATTCGCCTTACTGTCGTTGATTATCTTTGCTGCCTGCCAGCAACAAAGTGGTTCCCGCAAAAGAACGAAGGCAAGAGATACCTCTCACTATACCAAGCAAGCGTATATTGACCAGACTATCGATAGCAATTATGTGAATACATTTCTGCAGTCACATAAAGCTTATGATGCCTATGACGAATCTATTCTCAACTTCTACCGCAAGCGCGATTTCCATTATGCATGGATCAATAAAGAGGGACTGACAGAACAAGCCAGCAACTTTATTAACATGATGAAAAATGATGCCGCTTATGGTATCAAAGATAGCAGCCTGATGACACCAGATCTGCAACAACTGACGGATACCCTGCTGGTCAGCGATGTGGGCCTGAAGCCGGGAGATACATCCATTCCCCGCATTGAAATGTTGCTTACCGCGCAATTCTTTGCCTATGGCAATAAGGTATGGAACGGCATTACCGCCGATTCGGCTAAAGACCTGGAATGGTTTATTCCCCGCAAGAAAATAGACATGGAAAGCTTACTGGATTCTATGGTTGGTAAAAAGAATAACGCTTTTGAAGACGATGAACCCGTAAACAGACAATATATCCTCCTGCGTCAACAGCTGAAAAAACTGGCCCTGCTGGAAACTGGTAAAAAATGGGACTCTATCCGGATGACCCAGAAAAGTTTCAAAAAAGGAGATTCTTCCAGTGTAATTGCGGAAGTGAAATACAGGCTGGAAGCCTTTGGAGATCTGCCGGGGACTGACAGCAGCAAACGCTTTACTGTAGCATTGGATACTGCTATCCGTAGCTTCCAGGCCAGAATGGGCATAAAGGAAGATGGTACCATCAATAAAAGTGTACTGGATGCCCTGAATACACCACTGCAGGATCGGATTCAAAAAATATTGCTGAATATGGAGCGTTTGCGTTGGGTACCTATAGAGCCTACTACCGACTACATCCTGGTGAATATCCCACAGTTTAAAATGCATGTATATGATAAAGGCAAATTAGCCTGGAGTTGCAATGTAGTGGTAGGTAAACCTGGTGCCAGCACCGTTATATTTACCAAAGAACTACGGCATATCGTGTTTAGTCCTTATTGGAATGTGCCTCCGGGAATACTGTCAAAAGAAGTGTTGCCAGGCTTGAAACGTAGTGGTGGCGGTTATCTGTCAAGACTGAATATGGAAATTGTCGGTGCCAGTGGAAAAACTATTTCTCCGGGATCTATTAATTTCAGTAAATATTCCGGCGGTAATTTTCCTTATATAGTAAGGCAGAAACCTGGTGGTAAAAACTCATTGGGCAAAGTGAAATTCCTTTTCCCCAACGAATACAATATATATTTACATGATACCCCGGCCCGTTACCTGTTTGGAGAAAACAAGCGTTCTTTCAGCCATGGCTGTATCAGAATTGCGGAACCCAAGCACCTGGCAGAATGGCTGCTGCGTGATGATTCCACCTGGACGGAAAAGAAGATTGATGATGCGATGAATGCCGGTAAAGAGAAATATGTGACCGTAAAGGATAAAGTGCCCGTATTCATTGTGTATTTCACTGCCTTTGTCGATAGTGACGGCAGGCTGAATTTCCGGGATGACGTGTATGGACACGATGCGAAACTGGCTACTTCCTTATTCGGAACAAAGTAATCGAACAAACGATAAAAAAAGCAGCAGCGGGAAGATTTCCTTTCCGCTGCTGCTTTTTTTATAGCAATAATTCTTAGAGGCTTACTGCAATAACCGAAATCTCCACATCCACTCCTTTAGGTAATCCTGCTACCTGCACGGTTTCCCTGGCTGGAAAGTCGCTGGTAAAATAACTGCCATATACGTCATTCACTTGTGGGAATGTTTTCATATCTGTAAGAAAGATGGTTGTTTTTACCACATGTTGAAAACCCAAACCGGCTTCGGTAAGAATGGCCTGCAGGTTTTTCATTACCTGGTGCGTTTCGTCCACGATGCCTGATTTAATCAGTTCGCCGGAAGCCGGGTCCAGGGCTATCTGACCGGATACATACAGTGTGTTGCCAGCTTTCACAGACTGGTTATAAGGCCCAATAGGAGCGGGCGCATTAGTGGTGTTAATGATTTGCTTTTCCATGTAAACGAAAGTAAATAATAATTAAGAACGCACAAATGTCTGTCAGGGCAGATGTACTATAATTAATGATTCTTTATTAGGTTTGCCGAAATTTAACGCATGAATATCCTGGTAATAGCAGATGCGCAACGGTACGAAGAATTGCAGCAGAAGGGAATGGCCACGCATCATGACATACAATGGAAAACAAGCCTGGAAGAGGTATTGTCACTAAAAGTATTTGACCTGGTGCTGGATCTCATCTTCGACGACCGGCCGGAGCATGCCCTCATGTATGCAAAGAATCCGGGGATTCCGGTGTTGGCAGGTATGGTAAAAACATCTTTATCCGACATCATGAACCAGTTTGCCTTTGAGCAGGGATTCAATATCATGGGTTGTAATTTTTTACCGGGATTTGTGAATATGCCGGTGATGGAGGTAACGGTGATGGATGAAGGACAAAAGGAAACGCTGGATGGGATCATGTATAAACTAGGCTGGGAATATGCGTTGGTGGCGGATGTTGTTGGTATGGTTACTCCCCGGGTGGTATGCATGATCATTAATGAAGCTTATCTCACGGCACAGGAAGGAACGGCCTCCCGGGAGGATATAGACACTTCCATGCGTTTGGGTACCAACTATCCTTATGGTCCTTTTGAATGGAGTGAGCGGATCGGAATACTGCATGTGTACGAAGTATTGAAGGCCATACACGATGTTACCGGTGATGACCGTTATGAAGTAGCAGCCTCTTTGCAAATAGCATACGAAGCGATTTAATTTTTTACATGGCACTTATACTGAATATAGATACCGCAACAACTACCGGCTCTGTGAGCCTTTCCCGCGATGGGCAAGCCATACAAACGCTGGTGAATGAAAAGCAGCAGGATCATGCTGCTACGATGATTTTATTTGTGCAGCAGATATTGAAGGAGCAAGGCATTTTACCTGAAGCACTGGATGCTATTGCGGTGAGTGCCGGTCCGGGTTCCTATACCGGACTAAGGGTAGGAGTGGCTACTGCAAAGGGTTTGTGCTATGCATGGCATAAACCGCTACTGGCTATTTCCACATTACAGATGATGGCGCAGGGATTAGTAGCTGCTATAAAAGATGAACAGGCCTGGTATTGTCCGATGCTGGATGCCCGCAGGCAGGAAGTGTTTATGGGGCTGTATGATGCCGGTTTACAGGAGATCATGCCGCCACAGGCCATGATCCTGGAGCCTTCTTCTCTGGATAGTCCGCTGGCAGAAAAGAAAATTTACTTTTTCGGAGATGGCAGCCCTAAATGGGAGCTGATGTTATCTTCGCATAAAAATGCTATTTTTGCAGAATATGTGATAAGTGCGGCCCATATGGCGCCGCTTTCCGCGCAGGCTTTCGATAAAAAAATGTTCGTTGATCTGGCTTATTTCAGTCCATTCTACCTCAAGCCGTTTTATTCTCCTCAGAAACCCTGAACACATAACGTTGTTTTGTCATAGAAGAGTCAAATTACATCTAATTTGCAAGTATCCGGGGGTTATATATGATAAAATAAGGTATGGAAATTTTTTTTATTGTGATAGATATTATATTTTTGTATAAATCGATTACCGCAATTGTTGTCTAACTGTTTGCGAGTACTGTCCGTTGATCCCTTTCATTTCATCATTTTTTTAAAACTATTATGCGATGGAAAAAACATTATTAACTACCTCTTCTAATACTCTTATTATTTCTAGAGGTACCAATGAAAAAGACCAGATCAAATTGGATTACATTGCCGTCAAGAAGGCTGCTATGGTTTTACGTGCTATCAACCATAAGCTGCGCCAGCAGATGATTAAGCTGCTGGAAGACCACAAGAAAATGACCGTGACCGAGATTTATGTGAAGTTGCGTCTGGAACAATCGGTAGCATCGCAACACCTCGCCATATTAAGGCGCGCAGGCATTGTAATTACAGAAAGAGATGGTAAGTTTATTCACTACACCATCAACAAGCAACGTATTGCTGAAGTGGCGAAGTTTGTGGAAGAACTTGTTGGGTAAAAGTATTGCTCCGTATTACATACGGAAGAAAATTATATAAAAAAGTAGCCATAACGGCTACTTTTTTATTTTGGTATAGATTTTATCCATATCTACACCTACTGAGAAGTTGTAAATTTGTAAAAATCAAAAACCATGTTCGTAAAACAATTGTACACCAACTGTTTGTCGGAAGCGGCATACTTCATTGAATCTGAGGGAGTAGCTGTGGTGATAGACCCGTTACGTGATATCGAAGTTTATCTAGATCTGGCAAAAGAACGCAACGCAACCATTCAATACATTTTTGAAACGCATTTTCATGCGGACTTTGTTTCCGGACATCTGGAACTGGCTGCAGCTACCGGCGCAAAAATTGTTTATGGCCCGGATGCAGTGACCAACTTTGAAACGTATGTAGCCAAAGACAACGAAGTATTCAAGATCGGCGCTGTTACCATGAAAGTATTACATACGCCTGGTCATACGATGGAATCTTCCTGCTACCTGCTGCTCGATGAAAAAGAACAGCCTTATGCTGTATTTACCGGAGATACTTTATTCGTTGGAGACGTAGGCCGCCCGGATCTTTTCAGCGGTGACCTCACCAAGGAAGAACTGGCAGCATACCTGTTTGATTCTCTCAACAACAGGATCAAAACATTGCCTGATCAGGTGATTGTTTACCCCGCACATGGCCCTGGTTCTGCCTGCGGTAAAAACCTGGGTCCTAATACTTACAGCACCATCGGTGATGAAAAAGCCACCAACTACGCATTGCTGGCCACAGATAAGGAAAAGTTTATTGAAGAAGTAACCAGCGGTTTAACTACGCCTCCATCTTACTTCCCTATCAATGCTAAAATAAATAAAGAAGGATATGATGCGCTGAAAGCTGTCATGGAAAAGGCAATGCAGCCACTTTCTCCTGCTGAATTTAAAGCAAAAGGACAGGAAGGGGCATTGATCCTGGATACCCGTCCGGCTACCGAATTCGGTGACGGATTTGTTCCCGGCGCTATCAGCATAGGTTTGGAAGGACGTTTCGCAGAATGGGCTGGTAGCTTGTTGCCTTTTGATCAGGACATCATCCTGGTTACGCCAATTGGCAAAGAAGAAGAAACTGTTGTGAGAATGGCCCGTGTAGGATTTGATAACGTTACCGGCTATCTGAATGGAGGCTACCCTGCATGGGAAGCATCCGGCGAAGCCAAAGACATGATCATCACCGTGGAAGCAGACGAACTGGCCATGGACCTGCCACACGATCCAAACCTAGTGATCCTCGATGTCCGTAAACCAATTGAATTTGCAGATGGACACATCAAAAATGCCATCAACATTTCACTGGGTGATATGATGGATCCCGGAAAAATGGCAGATATGGAAGATAACTTTAACCTGTACGTTCATTGCCAGGGTGGTTATCGCAGCATTATTGCCTGCTCTATCATGAAAAGAGAAGGTATCCACAATTTGCGCAACGTAGACGGTGGCTTCGCTAAAATGAAAGACCAGAAAGGATTGCAGGTGGTACAGGAAAAAACAGTACTGAACTAAAGTATAAGAATTACGAATTTCAAATTACGAATTACGGGCTTGCAGATGATCAACGTGGAAATGACGCTGATGTCTGCAAGCCCGTAGTTCGTTATCCTACTTTTGGCTATTCGCTTTGTAATCGTTAACTTCTTCCTACAAAATTGTTTGGGCATGACTACCAGAACCCTGGCAATAGCCTCCATATTTTTCATAGGTGCGTTTATATTCGCCTGTAAACCCTCTGATGCAACACTAAAAGAAGAAGTAAATGAAAAATTAAGCCTCGTTCCCGGCATCTCTGCTGATGTGAAAGATGGTGTAGTTATTCTCACTGGAGAAGTAAGCGATGAAGTAGCCAAATCGGCTGCAGAAGACGCGTTGAAAGGAGTGAGAGGGGTGAAATCTGTGCAGGATAATATTACCATAAAAGCCCCGCTGCCACGGGAGACACCGCCAGTGGCCATTAATCCTGATGAAATACTTAAAAAAAGCCTGGACTCCGTTTATGCTGCTAATGGCTTTACAGATATCACAGTAACCATCGCTAACGGAGAAGTGACCCTCGATGGTAGCGCCAAAAAGAAACAGCTGCGTAAGGTCATGCAGATAGCGCAGCAATCTGCCGCAAAAAAAGTAACGAATAATGTGAAGGTGAAATAAACTGATACGGTACTACTATCCTGACTTTGTATGCAGTGATGCATGGACCTTTGCGGCTCACATCTTCCTATAAACCCTTCCCGTTTTTCTGTCCCTGATATTGATGTTTCCAGCGACGATGGCTCCACACCCATACTTCAGGCTGTTCGTGGATGTTGTTCTCCAGATACCGTACAAACGTTTCTGTGATTTCTCCATCTGGTTCCTGCTGAGGATTTTCGAATGCGAGTTTTAAAGTAGCGTTATAGTATCCTCTTTTTATTTTGCGGATATCCACAAATACTACGGGGATATTGCTGCGCTTAGCTCCCATTTCAGGGCCTTTGTAGAAGGGTGTCATTTTGTTGAGGAACGGATACCAATAGCAACTGCGGGGATTACCCGGATTCTGATCCGCTACCAATGCGATCAGGTATTGCTTGTTGGTCCAGGCCTTCATGCTGTTACCCATATCATTGGCGGGGATCAGGATGGTGCCGAACTTTTCCCGGAAGTGGCGGAACATGCGATCCGCGGGCTTGCTGGTAAGTGGCATATATACCACGAGGAAAGGGAAGGCTACATCCTGCATACAAAACAGGTTGGCCCATTCCCAGTTAAAATTATGCCCCAGGTGCAGCTGACAGCTTTTGCCCTGTGCATATAATTCGTGCAGTACAGTGAGATCACATTTGAAGCGCTTTTGCAATTGCGCTTTGCTCATGGTGAGCAGTTTGATGGTTTCCACCATCATGTCTGTAAGGTTGTGATAGTATTTTTTAGCAATAATGGTAATTTCTTCCTTCGACTTATCCGGAAAGGCTTGTGTCAGATTCTCCATCACCACTTTCCTGCGATATCCGATGATATAGTATACCAGTACGTATAGCACGTCGCTGATAAAGTAGAGTACCGGAAATGGCAATATGGAAAGACTATAGCAAAAAGCAAGCAGCAGATAATACATATTCCTGTTTGTTGTAAATCCAACGCAAAGGTAATGAAAGACAGCCGTTTAGCTTACAATACAATGTTTTGTATCAACTCAGACTTAAACGGATAATCAGTATTGAAATGAAGTCCCCTGCTTTCTTTGCGGAAGGACGCGCCTTTTACAATCAGATAACCTGCTGTGATAAGATTGCGTAGCTCACACAATTGTGGCGACACCATGGTTTTTTCGTAGAGGTCTTCTGTTTCTTCATGTAAGATATCCAGTCTGCGGAGGGCGCGTTGCAAACGCACATCTGTTCTTACAATTCCTACGTAATCACTCATAATCTGTTTGAGTTCTTTCAGACTTTGTGTGATGAGGATCATTTCTTTAGGCGCCGTAGTGCCGGTGGCTACCCAGTCGGGCACATTCTCTTTAAATTCCAGCTGGTCTATTTTGCTGGTAGTATCTATAAAGCAGCGGTGTGCAAATACCATGGCTTCCAGCAATGAGTTGGAAGCAAGGCGGTTGGCGCCATGAAGACCGGTACTGGAGCATTCGCCGCAGGCGTATAAACTGCGGATGGAGGTTAATCCCCACTCATTGATCTTGATACCACCACAGCTGTAATGAGCTGCAGGCGTTACCGGAATCATTTGGGTAGCTATATCAATACCGGCAGTCTTACAGGTTTCGTAGATGTTGGGGAAATGGTGAATAAATTTCTCCAGATCCATATGGCGGCAGTCGAGGTATACATGTTCGGTACCGGTGATCTTCATTTCGCTATCAATGGCGCGGGCCACGATATCGCGCGGAGCCAGCGACAGGCGCGGATCGTATTTATGCATGAAGTCTTCCCCATGAATATTGCGAAGAATACCGCCATCCCCCCGTACGGCTTCTGAAATCAGGAACGAAGGGTTTACGCCCGGTTGGTACAAAGCCGTAGGGTGAAACTGGATGAACTCCATGTTTTCGATACGACCTTTGGCGCGGTATACCATGGCTACGCCATCGCCGGTGGCGATGTTGGGATTGGTAGTACTGCGATATACCTGTCCGTTGCCACCAGTAGCCAGCAACGTTACTTTGGCAAGAATCTTTTCTATTTTGTTGGAGGTAAGGTTCAGCACATATACACCATAACATTCAATGTCTGGTGTGGATTTGGTGACCAGGTAACCCATATGATGCTGGGTGATGAGGTCTACTACAAAGCAATGTGTGATCAGTTCTATATTGGGCCGGCGATGGATAGCATCCAGCAGTGCGCGTTCTATTTCTTTACCGGTAACGTCTTTATGATGAATAACCCTGAATACGGAGTGGCCGCCTTCACGGCCGAGGGAGAAGTCGCCATCGGGGTTTTTATCGAAGTTAGCTCCCCACTCAATGATTTCGTTGACCCTTTCCGGGCCTTCTGTTACCACGATTTTTACTACCTCCTCATTACAGAGTCCGTCACCGGCGATGAGGGTATCCTCAATGTGTTTCTCGAAACTATCATTTTCCAGGTCATTTACCACTGCCACACCGCCCTGGGCGTATTTGGTATTGGTTTCATCTTCCCGGCTCTTGGTGATAATCGTGATCTTTTTATCCGGACATTGTTGTGATACCTTGAGCGCATAAGTGAGCCCCGCAATTCCTGAACCGATGACAAGAAAGTCTGTTTGCTGCATAGTTAGACAAAAGTAAGAATTACGGATTAAAAATTACGAATTACGATTTGGCGGAAGCCATCTGCGAATATCCTCCGTTATCCTCTTCTTACTAATTCATAATTCTTACCCGGAAGTACTCTGTACTGCCATATACCAGTCCCCATTGAGCAAAGCCATAGGTAAGCATTACCAGGATGTCTCCACCGGGCAGCGGGTGGTAGAATTTGCCTACGGCAATCAGGGAATCAGAGATCAGAAATAATACGGCGCCTGCCATACAATACCAGCCTGTTGGTTGTCGCCGGAAGTGAAAGGCATGGAGTACACTTTGCACCGTAATAGAAAGCGCCAGTGCATATACAATAACAGGAATGGTTAAACTACCTAGATAGGGCACCAAAAACAAGATAAACACAATCACGACTGCTGCGTTCAAAAACACCAGCGGGTATTTGCAAAACGGCACCGGCAGATTACTATACCTTATTTTCAAAAAGAAGATAATGTACATGATATGAGCTATGAGGAAGCTGCCCAGTCCGGGAAGAAATAAATTATTAAACAGCAGCAGGTCATCTCCCAGGGAGGAAAAGAACAACGCCAGCAACAGGAAAAGGCGGAAACTGCGCGGTATTTTGACATCGGCATACAATACATAAATCGCCAGGAGTACTACCAGCAGGGGCTTTGTGGCATACCGATAACTATCTTTGTCAAGTGCAATGAGCAGTATGTCTGCCAGCAATATAAGGAAGTATATAATCAGACTTCGAGGGCGCAGCATGAGGAAAAGGGCTTATAGTACCAATATAACAATTATTCTCTAAGTATTCAACAGAATATAGAACGTAGTGCCGTTACCGTTAATACCGGGACTCATCACTTTTAGCTGTCCGCCGTGCATTTGTATGATTTGTTGTGATAAGCTCAAACCAATGCCGGAGCCTTTCTTTTTAGTAGTGAAGAATGGAATGAATATTTTGTTCATCGCATCCCGGTCGATGCCCGGGCCATTGTCTGTTACTTCAATGCATATCTGCTGAATGTTGTTAATATACAGTTTCATGCTGATAGCAGCCTGTGGTGTTTGTTCCAGTGCATCCATGGCATTTTTTACCAGGTTGATCAGCACCATTTGCAGTTGTGATACATCTGCATGGATCTCCATGTTTTCGGCATCTACTTCGAGGGTGAATTGTATGCCTGCCTGTTTCATATCTGCCTGGAAAAGACTGCTGACGGAGGTGATGAGTGTTTTTACATTTACGCTGGTAAACTGTGGCTGCGGGAGCGTGGTATAATCGCGGTATGCATTCACAAAGTTCATGATGCCTTTGCTACGGCTTTCCACGGTCTGCAGTGCTTCGCGTAAGTCTGAAATGCCTTCCTGGTGCTGCGCGCCGGGGGCAATGTCAAAATCAACGATTTCCTGCATAGTACCAATCAGCGATACAATTGGTGTGACGGAATTCATGATTTCATGGCGAAGAATTTTGGTGAGGTTTTGCCATGCTTCCAGTTCTTTTTTCTGGAGTTCCGAATGGATATTCTGTATAGAAATAAGTTTGATGAGTCGTCCCTGTAAACGTACGGTGGCGGCGTGTATGGAGAGCTGTTGTTCCTGCCGGGTAGCATACAACGTTTTGTTGCCGGAAGATAATTCCATCAGTAACTCTGCCAGGCCGGGATGCACGGTTTTCAATTCGTGAATGTTACGGAGCCGGTAGATGCCCATCAGGCGGAACGCCGCGGGGTTAATGAGTTCTATCTTCCCTTCAGTATCAAAAGATAATACGCCGATACTGATATGTTGTACGATAGTGTCAATATATTTCAGGTTGGCTTCTTTCTCTGCCCTGGTTTGGCGGAAAGCTTCCAGCACTTCATTGAACTGATGATTGAGCATGCTGAAACTCTTGCCCAGTTTGTTATCCGCGCTGAAGCGGATAGAGAAATCTTCATACCGGATAGATTCCAGGAACAATGTGAGTTTCCGGTTAATCCGGTTCAGGTAATAGTAAATGCCATACAGCTGTAATAATATCAGTGGTAATAACAGGAATGCCAATGGCTGCATGCCGTGCATGTACAGCCATATGGCTGCTGTAAGCGTGATAGCCAGCAGGATAACCCTTAGACTGATATTAATACTGAAGCGATTCATGAAGAGCTTTTAGCCGTTAGCTATTAGCTTTTAGCCTGTAGCGTATAGTCTTAGCTGATAGCTGTATGCTACAGGCTAAAAGCTAATAGCTAACGGCTAAAAGCTATTTAAATGTTATATTTTTCCAATCTTCTATATAGTGCTGCTCTGCTGAGCCCCAGTTCTTTCGCGGCTTCGGTGATGTTTCCGTTACATTTTTTCATGGCCTGTGAAATGATATTCCTTTCCATTTCTTCCAGGTTGTAACCGGTATCCATGGCCTGATCTGCGTTGTTGTTATTTTTTACAAAAACGTCTTTGGGCTGCAGTGTTTTCCCTTGTGAAAGGATCACGGCTCTTTCAATGGCGTGTTGCAGTTCGCGGATATTACCTGGCCAGTCGTAGCGCTCTAATTGAGTGATCAGTGATTCATGCATACTGTTTACCGGGCGTTTATATTTATCGCGGTACAGTTGCAGGAAATGTTCGGCGAGTGGAATGATATCTTCCACCCGTTCGCGGAGGGGAGGAAGGTGTATTTCGATGGTATTGATACGATAGAGCAAATCCTGTCTGAACAGGTGTTGTGCTGCCATGTGTTGTATATTTCTATTGGTAGCGCAGATGAGTCTAACGTCAATGGGTACACTTTTATTGGAACCCACTTTGGTAACAGATCTGTTTTGCAGTACTGTCAGCAGTTTTGCCTGGAAGGGAATAGAGATATTACCTATTTCATCCAGGAAGATGGTACCGCCGCCGGCTTCTTCAAATCGGCCGGTGCGATCTTCGCGGGCATCGGTGAAGGCGCCTTTTACGTGGCCAAATAATTCGCTTTCGAAAAGGGTTTCGCTGATGGCGCCCAGATCCACGCTGACAAAAGGTTTGCTGCTACGGTTGGACTGTGCATGTATTTGCCGGGCCAGCATATCTTTACCGGTACCATTTTCTCCGAGAATAAGAATATTGGCATCGGTGGCGGCTACTTTGGATACCGTATCAAATACAGCCAGCATACCGGGACTTTTACCGATTACCTGGTTGCCGGGATGATGAACGGCAGCGGGTGGTTTATCCTGCTGGGCAGCACGTTTATTATAGGCAGTTTGAATAGTGGCCAGTAGTTTTTCATTTTCCCAGGGTTTGAGTACAAAGTCTACCGCACCCGCTTTGATAGCTCTTACTGCCATTTCCACATCGCCATAGGCGGTGAATAAAACGACAGCCGTTTCCGGTTTAATATCCAGTATACGGTCCAGCCATTCAAAGCCTTCTTTCCCGCTGCTCAGGTCGCGGGTGAAATTCATATCCAGTAAGATTACATCGTAATCAAAGTTGGATACGAGGTAGGGTATTTTTTGTGGATTTTTCTCAAAATCAACCTGTTCAAAATGTCTTTTCAATAACAGGCGTGCTGCACGTAAAACGTCTACATCATCATCTACAATTAAAATCTTAGCTGGTTGCATGTTAGTCATATGCGAAAGGTGAATAGTTGACAATATTAAACAAAGATTCTTTCAAAGCCACAGCTAAATTCAGGATCTTTTAAAAGTGTCCGATTCTGGACACCCCATGTCCGGCAAAGGACGTTTTTTTAGGCAAAAAATCAATGGAATCGTTGCTGGTAAAGTCTTTATAGCTTTGGCATGTGGATTGACTTTCTAGGAACAGCAAACTTTTCGCTAATAAACATGGACAGAAAAATAGAAAAGAAGTTTTGGAATAAGAAACGCATCATGATGATAGGTGGTGGCGCCGTAGTAGCAATGCTGCTGCTGTACACCCTGATCTTTGCTGATCACCGGGCTACCCTTAATGTAGAAAAGGATAAGATCACTATTTCTACTGTGAAAAAGGGCACTTTTGATGTATATATTGCCGTGACTGCCGTAGTAATGCCCCTCAAAACCATTCGCCTGGATGCCATAGAAGGAGGATATGTAAGCCGCAAATACCTGGACGGGGGTAGTATGGTAAAAGAAGGGGATTCTATCCTCAAACTGGATAACCAGCACATGATGATGGATTTCGTAAATCATGAAACTGAGATTTACCGGTTACGTAATGAGTTGCAGAACACCCGTCTGAGTATTCGTCAGCAGGACTTTACCATGCAACAAACTATCTCGGATATAGACGCCAAGATCGAGGCCGCCCAGGATCTGTATGATCGTAATAAACAACTGGTAGAGGAGAAAATAGTGGCCCGTCAGGACTTTAATAAGAACAAATTTGAGCTGGAAGGTTTGCTCCGCCAGAAGGACATTCAGGTACAGTCCCAGAAATACCAGCAGGAGAATGCCAAAACGCAGATCACTCAGCTGGAAGGCACCCTGGCCAGAACCCAGCGTAACCTGGAGCTGATGAAGGAAAACCTGAACAGCCTGATTGTGCGTGCCCCGGTATCCGGACAGCTGTCTTCCATAGATGTGGAAGTAGGATCCAGCATCATTGCCGGGCAGAATATAGGCCAGATCGATGACCTGAACGGGTTTAAATTACGTGCCGATATAGATGAACACTATGTTTCTCAGGTATTTGCCGGTTTGAAGGCCTCCTTCGAATTTGATGGGAAATCTTATGATATGGTGGTTACCAAAGTGTATCCCGAAGTAAAAAGCGGTCGCTTTCAGGCCGATATGACTTTCGAAAAGAATACGCCGGAAGGCATCCGCCGTGGACAATCCTCTCCTATCCGCCTGGTATTGGGTAAGTCTGCAGAAGCTATTCTTTTACCACTCGGTGGCTTTTTCTCCGACACTGGCGGTAACTGGGTATATGTGGTAGATAAAAACGGCAACCGTGCAGTAAAACGCAATATTTCGCTGGGCCGTAAAAATCCTTTATATTTTGAAGTACTGGAAGGTTTACAGCCTGGAGACCAGGTCATTACTTCTTCTTATGAGAACTTCGGTAATAAAGATGTTTTATCCTTTTAGTAATCATCCATTTTTTTATATAAACTAGCATTTAAAATAACAAACACTTATGATACGCACCGTTAACTTACAGAAGCTGTTTACAACAGAAGAGGTAGAAACCACTGCTCTCAACGGTATTAATATGGAAGTGCAGGATGGCGAATTTGTGGCGATCATGGGGCCTTCCGGTTGCGGCAAATCCACTTTGCTGAACATTTTAGGTTTGCTGGATAACCCCAGTGATGGCGAGTATCACTTCTGGGATAAGGAAGTAGCGCGTATGAGTGAAAGACAAAGAGCACAGCTCCGCAAAGGCTCTATTGGATTTGTATTTCAAAGCTTTAACCTCATCGATGAACTGACTGTTTTCGAAAATGTAGAATTGCCTTTACTATACCTGAAAGTTCCAGCTGCCGAAAGAAAAGTGAAAGTAGAAGAAGTGCTGGAACGTATGAACATCATGCATCGCCGTAATCACTTTCCTCAGCAGTTATCCGGAGGTCAGCAACAAAGGGTGGCCATTGCCCGCGCCGTAGTTGCCAAGCCCAACCTGATTCTGGCGGATGAGCCTACAGGTAACCTGGATTCTACCAACGGCGAAGAAGTGATGAAGCTGTTACAGGAACTGAATAATTCAGGGACCACACTGATCATGGTAACACACTCCCCATATGATGCCGGTTTCGCACACCGTATTGTTAACCTGTTTGATGGAAGAGTAGTAACAGAGAATATCAAGGAACAATTCCATGTGTGATTTTTTTTCGCCATTCTAAAACCACATCATTATGTTCCGGAATTATTTCAAAATTGCTATCCGTCATCTGCAACGGCATAAGTTTATTACGGTGATTAACATCTCCGGACTCGCAGTAGGTATGGCCTGCTGTATCCTGATCGTGCTGTATGTCAGTGATGAGTTGAGTTTTGACAGATTCCACCATAATGCGGATAATATTTACCGCATTACAACTGCTACAACACGCGCTGATGCCGGTACTACAGAGTATGATGCCGGTACCCAGTTTCCCCTGGGACCCAATCTGAAGAAGGATATCAGCAGTATTAAAGAGACCGTGCGTGTAATGGGACCCGGTAAAACGCTTTATACCGTTGGAGATAAGAAAATCTGGGAAGAGAACACCGGTTTCGCAGATGCGGCCTTTTTTCAGCTTTTCAATTTTCCTTTGCTGGAAGGGAATCCGGCAACTGTTTTAAAAGACCCCTATTCCATTGTTTTAACCGAATCCGCAGCTAAAAAATACTTTGGAACCGAACCTGCGGTAGGTAAGCTGATCAAGGTAGGTAACGGTTATAGTTGTACAGTAACAGGCATCGCGAAAGATCTGCCATCTAATACGGACCTGCGCCTGGATATGATCATGTCGCTCTCCACCATGATCACGCAGGCAGCAAAAGCAGGAAGTATGTTGGAAGAGCAGTGGTTCATGTTTGCCAATAATGTTACCTATGTACAGTTGGCGGATCATACGCCTCCGGCTAAATTGACCAAAGAGCTACAAGCGTTTGTAACCACCCATATAGGCGGTATACTAAAGAGACATAATATAAAGTTTGAACTGGAATTGCAGCCGGTTGGAAATGTACATCTGCATCCGCAGGGAGATAAGGGCGTTAATAATTCCGCCATGATCTGGATGTACATTGCCATTGCTGTTTTCCTGATCCTGATCGCCTGTATGAACTTCATGAACCTCACTACAGCCCGGGCACATGAAAGAGCCAGGGAAGTAGGGTTACGTAAAGTATTGGGTGCAGAAAGAAAGAGCCTGGTGCTGCAGTTTCTGACAGAATCACTGGTGATCAGCATCGTATCTTTTGTGCTGGCATTTATATTGGCGGCTACGCTAATGCCCATGTTTAACGCGATCACCGGTAAAGAATTATCGCTGTTATCTTCTACGAAGCTGTTGCTGTATGCAGGTTTCCTGTTACTGGTACTGGTCGTGGGGCTTATTGCCGGTAGTTATCCGGCACTCTACTTATCCGGTCTGATACCGGTGCGGGTGCTGAAAGGGAATTTCGTTACATCCGGTTCCCGTGTGTTGGTACGTCGTGGGTTGGTAGTGGCACAGTTTGCCGTAGCTGTTGCATTGATTATTTCTACTGTAGTGGTATTTTCACAACTGCGTTACTGGCAACAAAAGAACCTGGGATTCGACAAAGAACACCTGGTGAATGTATACCTCTCGGGCGTGGATGGTAGCGCTAAAACAGCGTTGCTGAAATCGTCTTTCCTAAATTTATCCGGTGTACAACAAGTATCCATGCACAACTTTTTAATGGGCAGTGGGGTATTTAACAATAACCCCATTGTACGGGAAGGTGGCGAGGATAAGGACGGTTTTGTAGCCGGCATTATACAATCAGATTTTGATCTGCTTAAAACAACGGGCATTAAACTGGTGGCGGGGCGCGATTTCAATGCAGCATTGTCCACAGATTCTTCCGATGCATTTATCGTAAACCAAACCGCCGCGAGGCAATTGGGCTTTAAGGATGATGCAGTTGGTAAACGAATTGAATGGAGACCGGGATATATGAACAGACATGGCACCATTATAGGTGTCGTGGAAGATTTTAATCTCCGCTCGTTGCAAATGCCTGTCGATCCCATCATCTATATGGTAAAACAGGATGAAGTGGCGATACTTACGTTGCGGTTAGCTGCCGGTGATCAGAAAGCAATATTAAAACGTGTGGAAGCGGCATGGAACAGCATTGTTCCGGATACGCCGTTTAATTTCACCTTCGTAGAAAATGATATCAGGGCGCAATATGCCGCAGAGCGTACCCTTGGTAAATTATTCGGCATCTTCTCGGGACTGGCTATCTTCATTGCGTGTATGGGTTTACTGGGATTGTCCATGCTCATTTCCCGGCAGCGTACAAAAGAAATCGGTATACGGAAAGTACTGGGTGCTTCTGTTGCCAATATATCCTTGTTGTTATCCAAAGACTTTCTCAAACTGGTATTGATCGGTATCTGCATCGCCTCACCGATAGCCTGGTACGGCATGGAGAAATGGTTACAGCACTTTGCATTCAGAGTACATGTAGAATGGTGGGTGTTTGCCCTCACTGCAGTACTGGTAGTATTGATTGCGTTGTGTACCGTAAGCCTGCAGTCTGTAAGATCGGCATTACTGAATCCGGTTAAATCACTTAGATCTGAATAAAATGATTAAGAATTATTTCCGTATTGCCTGGAGGAATCTGCAAAGAAGCCGTTTTTTTGCTGCGCTGAATATAGCCGGGCTTGCCTTTGGCATGGCGGTATGTTTCTTCATTTTATGCTGGGTGACAGATGAATACAGCGTAGATAAATTTCATGCGAACGGTAAAAATATATATCGCCTGCAGGTAAATGTGGACTGGGGCGGCATACGGACTATGGGCGTTACACCTGTTGTTTTGGGAGATGAATTGAAAAACACGTTTCCTGAAATAACAGCCAATGTAAAGGTGAGATCGTTTGAAGATAACATGCTGTTTAAAACGAATGGCAAAACACAAGTGGAGCGGAATGCGGTATATGCTACACCTAACTTCCTGGAAACATTTGACTTCTCTTTAGTAGCTGGCGACAAACATACAGCGCTGGCACAGCCTAACTCCATTGTGTTGACCGAGACATTGGCTAAAAAATATTACGGTGATGGTGACCCTATCGGGCAAATTATAAAACTGGGTGATGGAAAGAGTTTGCAGGTAACAGGTGTACTGGCAAATCTTCCCGCCAACTCTTCCCTATCATTCGATTTCATTATGCCTTTCGCGCTTACGTTACAGAATGATCCGTGGTTGCTAAAGCCTGGCAGCTACAGCATCTCTAACTATATGGTGCTCAGGCCAGGTACGGACATTACGCAATTAACCGCCAAAATGCAGCAAAATTACAAGCGGCAAAATCCTACTCAGAAGAACGAATTGTGGCTGCAACCTTTTGAAGATGTTTATCTGCATGGAAAATATGAAAACGGAAAAATAACCGGAGGAAGAATAGAATATGTACGCTTATTTTTTATCACGGCCCTGATAGTGTTGTCTATTGCCTGCATCAACTTCATGAATCTTTCTACGGCACAAGCTTCGAGACGTGCACGGGAGGTAGGCGTCCGTAAATCTTTGGGAGCTACCCGCTCTTCCCTCATTATGCAGTTTACCGGTGAAGCTATATTGATGGCGGCAATTGCGGCCGTCATTGCAGGAGTAGTGGTAGCAGCGCTGATGCCGGTGTTTAATAATTTTACGGGTAAACATATTGTCTTTACGCTGCCCATTGCTGGCAAATATTTGCTCGGATTATTAGCGGTAACGCTGGTAACGGGTTTACTGGCCGGTAGTTATCCTGCCTTTGTGTTATCGAGGTTCCTGCCAGTGAAAGTACTCAAAGGCGATGTTAGCAGTAGCGGAGGTGCTTCCCTGTTAAGGAAAAATCTGGTGGTGATACAGTTTGTATTGTCTTTTATTTTCATTGTGGGCAGTGTGGTCATCTACAGCCAGATGAACTATATCTACCACCGTAACCTGGGAATAGATCGTGAAAATGTAATGTATGTAGAGCTGGACAATGGCTTTCATCCCAGGCAGGGTGCTATTGAACAAGCGCTGGCGCAGTTGCCTCAGGTAAAATCATTTACCTACAGCAATTTTCTGCCGTTATCCATCGGAGGAAGTAGCGCTGATCTTGCCTGGGAAGGCAAGCCTGATCAAATGGTAGTAAATACAGCACCATTGGTGATAGGATATGATTATACAAAAACGCTGGGAATATCGATGAAGGAAGGCCGCGAATTTTCCCGCGATTTTGCTTCTGATTCAGGCGCCTATCTTATTAATGAAACAGCAGCCCGCGTAATGGGAATGGTAGACCCGGTAGGGAAGGAGATTGGCTTCTGGAATGGAAAGGGAAAGATCATAGGTGTAGTGAAAGACTTTCATTTTACCTCTTTGCGTGAAAATATTAACCCAGTGGTCATGATGCTGCAATCCAAAGATAATAACTATATCATGCTGCGTTTGGCTAAGGGAGAGGTGGCCGCAGAAGTTGCTGCTGTAGAAAAAGTTTTTAACAGGTTGAATCCGGAATATCCATTGGATTACCATTTCCTGGATGAAACTTTTGATAACATGTATCAGTCGGAAACAATGCTGAAGAAGCTGGCAGAAGTATTTGCCATTGTGGCCGTGTTGATTTCCTGCCTGGGATTATTTGGTTTGTCTGTTTTTACAGCAGAACAGCGTAGAAAGGAAATAGGTATCCGGAAGATATTGGGTGCATCGGTAATGAGTGTAACTACATTGCTTTCCCGTGAATTCCTGCTGCTGGTTGGTTTGGGCGTGATGCTGGCCACGCCGGTGAGCTGGTACCTGATGCACAACTGGTTATCCGGTTTTGCATATCACGTAAACTTATCTGCCTGGATCTTTATCATTGCTGGTTTGCTGGCATTGATGATTGCCCTGGCTACAGTGAGCTTCCAGTCAGTAAAGGCGGCATTGGCTAGCCCGGTACAATCTTTAAAATCAGAATAAACGTTTCCGTATATGTTTTACCGTTATATTATCATAGCTATCAGGAATCTGCGTAGACAAAGGTTATTTACCTTTGTCAACATTGCCGGATTGGCGGTGAGTATGGCGGTATGCCTGCTGGCACTGATTTCTACCCGGAATAATTTCTCCTACGATAATTTCCACCCTGATATCGACCATACCTGGCGTATTACTACCAGGGTACAAACGCCTGATGGCAGAAAGTTTCACATGGCCAGCACGCCGTTGCCTATGGGAGAAGCATTGAAAAATAACTACACCGCTATTCAACAGGAAGCAACGTTATATGGAGCATTATCCGGAGCAGGTAAAATAAATAAGAAGAAAATTAATGTAAGCGGCGCTTTTGCTACGCCCTCATTTTTCAATGTTTTTGGGTTCAAACTGGCTGCCGGTAATCCGCTCACAGCCTTAACCACTCCTAACAGTATTGTACTGACAGACGAAACGGCCAAGCGTTTTTTTGGTACACTTGATCCTATTGGGAAAGTGATACAGTTTGATAAGCTGGGTAGTTTTATTGTTAGCGGCGTATTACAACCTGCACCTTCCCTGACACACATTGGTTATGAAGCATTTGGCTCGATGTCGTCTGTAGCAGCATTGGAACAAAGCCATGTATTGCCGGATAGAGAACAGAACTGGAATGTTATTTTGAGTAGTTACACCTATGTGGTGATGCGTCCTGGTGAGGGAAGATCCGCATTAACCGCAGCCATCAACGATTTGGCCCACCGGTATGACGACTTACCTGGAAAAGGGCAGGGGCATATTGCTTTTGAACCTCAGGCGCTGAGCAAAATCAGTCCTTCACAAGGATTGTATGATGATATTACAAGTGCGCCACCATGGGAGAAGATCCTGACTGAAATTGGTGTGGCTTTTTTGCTGCTGACCTGCGCTTGTTTCAACTATACTAATTTATCTATTGTTCGTTCCCTGCAACGGGCCAAAGAAGTGGGCGTGCGCAAAGTCAATGGTGCGCAACGCTGGCAGATCTTCATGCAGTTCATCACAGAATCTGTGCTGATGTGTATCCTATCGTTAATCCTGGCGATTATCCTGCTGTTGGCGATGCAGAGTACTCACTTTAAGGCGTTGCCTATACCTGATACCAACCTGCTGGACGGACGGTTATTGCTCCTGTTCCTGGCATTCAGTATCATCACCGGCGTGGTAGCAGGTGCTATACCTGCCTGGGCATTATCGTCTTTCCAACCTGCTAAGGTGTTGAAGAACCTGATAGATATTAAACTGTTTGGTGGACTGGGATTGAGGAAGTCACTCATTGTTATTCAGTTTTCACTTTCCTTAACTGCCATCATTTTCCTGGTGACCGTATACCGGCAGTTTAGCTATAAGGCGGTAAAGGACATGGGTTTCTATCGCAAAGATATCCTGAATGTTCCGCTGGCAGATGTGGACTTTCAGCTGATGAAGGAACGTATGATGTCACTGAATGGAGTAACAACGGTGGCTGCCAGTTCGGGTACACTCGGCATGCCCCGGGATGCGAGCTTTTGCCAGATGAGAACCGGCGATAGCAAAGATAAAATAGAGTTCGGCTATTACGCGGGAGATGCTGATTTCTTAAAACTGATGCATCTCAAATTGCTGGCGGGTAGCAGCTTTCCGGCCGCCGCATCTAAAGAAAAGGAACAGTATATTATCGTGAATGAAAAAGCAATGAGCGTAATGGGGGTTAAAACACCCGCTGATGCCATCGGTAAAACCCTGTGGCTATCTGATTCACTACCGGTAAATATTGTAGGAGTGGTGCAGGACTTTAACTTTCAACCCATAGAAGTAAATATTCGGCCCATGGCCATTCGTTATCGTCCTGCTGAATTCAGGCAGTTACAATTGTCGATGGCAAAGGGAGATAAGGAACAACAAATCGCCGCGGTGAAGAAGATCTGGTTGGAATTGCATCCTGGTGAAATATTTTCTTCTGAATGGATGGATGAGCAATTACTCAGCCGCAGTGGACAGGAAATGATTTCCCTGCTGGGATTCCTGGTATTTATTTCTACCATGATTTCTGCGCTCGGACTATTGGGTGTAGTGGCATATACTACCTTTACCCGCAGAAAAGAAGTTAGTATCCGAAAAATACTGGGTGCCAGTGCATCCGGGTTATTGATATTATTATCTAAGAATTATGTGCGCCTGATCTTCATTGCCGGCTGTATTGCCCTGCCGTTAGGGTATCTGGGCAGTCTGCTTTTTCTACAAATTTTCGCTTACCGGGTCGGTATAGGTATTCTTCCAATGTTGGGAAGTTTTGCTTTCCTGATACTACTGGCCCTGATTACCATTCTTTCACAAACATGGAGAGCTATTGAAGTGAATCCTGTTGACAACCTGAGGAACGATTAACAATGTTATTATACAACTACATAAAGCTCGCATGGCGCAATCTGGCTAAAAGAAAATTATATAGCTTCATCAATATTGGTGGGCTGGCAACGGGATTGTGCGTGTGCATGTTGATTATGCTCTATGTAGCGCATGAACTGAGCTACGACCGTTTTCATAAAGATAGTAACAGGATCTTCTCTTTATTGGAAAAAATAAAGATGGAGAAAGATACTATACAGTTTGACCGGTTTAATTATGCTACAGGGCCGGCTATACTGCAACAGGATGCAGGCGTAAAGAGCTTTCTGCGCATGGGTAGTTTGCCCGGAGAAACTACGGTGATGCAAAATGTAGCCAATCCGGCCATCCGTGATGAGGAAAGCGCCACCTGGTTTACAGATGCCAATTACTTCAACTTTTTCTCTTTTCCCTTGCTGGAGGGAGATTCTGCCGAAGTGCTCAAGCAGCCATTTACAGCGGTGATAACTACTTCAATAGCAAAGAAATACTTCGGTACCAATGAGGCTGTTGGTCAGCAATTAAGGTTTAATGGAAAATATATTTTTGTTGTTACCGGCGTCATGGCCGATGCGCCCTCCAACTCCAGTATTCAGCCTGACTTTCTATTGTCTGTTTCCAGCATGGCCGGTATTGAATCCATGAAATCGTTTGTGACGGATGATCGTGGCTTTGGGGGCCTTTTCAAAACCTATATTAAACTGGCAGATGCCGCCTATGCAGGGCAGGCAGAGCAGCATATTAATCAATTGTCTAAGGAAGAGGGAAGAGCCGTGATGGTTCCTTTGACCAGTGTACATATGGCCGCAAATTTCAACGCCGGATTTAACCTGCGTTATCTGAAGCTGTTTCCCATGGTAGCAGCCCTGATCCTGCTAATGGCCCTGATTAACTACATGAGTCTTGCTACCGCCAGGGCTACCGTGCGAGCCCGTGAAATAGGGGTGAGAAAAGCGTTGGGTGCAGATCATAAACGTATTGCACAGCAGTTTTATGTGGAGTCTGCCATGTATGCTTTCCTGGCATTTTGCCTGGCAGTAGTACTTTGTATGCTATTGCGTCCGGGATTTTTTAATTTGTTACAACTGAAGGTAGACGTGAGTTTCCTCTATCACCCGGTTGTATTAACGATATATGCAGGATTACTTTTCCTGACAGTTTTAATTGCGGGCAGCTACCCTGCGTTTGTGCTTTCCCGTTATAATCCAGTTACCGTGTTATCAGGTAAAATGAGTAAGACGGGTGGTGTGGGTGTGAGGAAAGTGCTGACGGTATTACAGTTCGGCATCGCAGCGGTACTCATCATCTGTAGTATTGTTATTAATCGCCAGCTTTATTTTTTCCGGCATACTGCTACTGGTATCAACCAGGAAAATGTAGTGATGCTGCCATTTCAGAATTCTATAGGTACACACTACCAGGCATTCCGGCAGCAGGTAGCCGGGTTAAATGGCGTGATGCAAACCGCTACGGCGCGTTATCCTTTGTATGATGGCTATGATATGTGGTTTGTAGCAGGAGAGGGCAACCGTCCGGGCATGGCGCTTTCCATGCTGCGCATTGACCGTCCGCTGATTGACATGGCCGGTTTACAGTGGAAAGTACCACCCGCTGATATGGAACAACTGGGCATGGACGGAACTATCGTATTAAATGAAGTGGCAGCAGAAAGCTTCAATCTTACCCCATCTCCCGTAGGGAAGCATATAAAAATGGGTAATAAAGAAGTGGAAGTAATAGGCGTACTGAAGAACTTCCATTTTAAATCGTTGCATGCCGCCATTCAGCCACTGGGGCTGACCGTGGAGAAAGGTAATTCAGCTACATGGGGAGCTAACACCCCGGGATGCTTATTTGTAAAGATTGCGCCTAAACAAAACATTCCCGCATTACTGGATCAGATCAAAAAAATATACGCAGGCTACGATATGCTCACCCCTTTTCAGTATAGTTTCCTGGATGATGCATTTGGTAAAATGTATACTGCAGAAGACAGGCTGGCCAGCATTTTCGGCGGATTTACCGCCCTTACCGTTTTAATCGCTGCATTGGGTTTATTGGGGTTGGCCGCTTTTTCAGCGGAACAACGTACCCGCGAAATTGGCGTACGGAAAGTGCTGGGCGCCAGCGTGCTACAAATTACAACCCTGCTTTCAAAAGAGTTTGTAAAATTAGTCTTAATAGGATTGGTGATCGCATCACCTATTGCCTGGTACCTGATGCAGCAGTGGTTGCAGCAATTTGCATATCGCATTCATATGCAGCCCTGGATGTTTGTATTGTCGGCCTTTGTAGCTGTTACAGCAGCGCTAATGGCCATAGGATTACAAACTATCAAAGCCGCAATCAGGAACCCAGTGAACGCATTAAAAATTGAATAACAAGTGAACAGCAAATCAGAGTGTGTGTCTACGCACCCTGCTTCTTTTTTCACTACTATATATATTATTATGTTTAAAAGCTATTTAAAAATTGCATGGAGGAATTTGCGGAAACAAAAAGTGTTTGCTGCGGTAAACATTGTTGGAATGAGTACTGCATTGTGTGCTGCATTGCTGCTATCACTCACGGCGTACAGAGAGTGGACCTTCGATAACTTTCATGAAAACGGAAAGGATATTTACCAGTTGCTGGGGAAAGAAAATACAGGTGCCCGGGTGAAAACCAGTTCCAGTATGGCACAGCCGTTGGCGGCGGCTATTAAAAAGGAAGTGCCCGGCGTAAAGTATACCACCTTTATAGCTGACGATAATTTGCCGGTAAGATATGGCGCCAACCATTACTACCTGCAGACCCAAATGGTGAATGCTGATTTTTTAAAGATGTTCACCTTTCCCTTGCTGAAAGGAAATAAAGACAATGCCCTGCAGCAGCTGGACCAGATTGTACTTACGGAAAAAGCGGCAACCATCTTGTTTAAAAATGAGGAGCCAGTAGGGAAAACGATAGAGCTGGACCTGGGCGGTAAATGGCAGTCTTTCATCGTAAGCGCTGTTGCCGCCGATGTTCCGGACAATTCAGGGCTGGATTTTGCGCTGTTAATCCGTTTCGAAAATGAACCGGAATATGCTAAAGCCAAAGGTGAATGGAATGCGTCTAACTTTCCTTTGTTTGTACAACTGGAGCCGGGCGTAAAGCCAGCTTCTTTTGAGAAAAATATTGTTCCGCTGTTACACAAATACTACAAAGGTAAAATTGAGGACATAGAAAAGAATGTAGGTGCAACGGCTAAAGGCAAAGAGGTATTCTGGCTGGAAGCCCTGTCCCTGAAAGACTTTCACCTGAGTCCGGACAGTGCTTTTAATAGCGGTCTGAATAAATTTTATCCCTGGCTGATGGTGATCCTGGCCATACTGATCATTAGCATAGCCTGTATCAATTTTATAAACCTTTCTATTGCCCGGTCTTTTGGGCGCAGTGGAGAAATAGGGCTGAGGAAATCACTGGGAGCGCAGGACAGACAGCTGTTGCTGCAGTTTTGGGCAGAAGCATTCCTGTTATGTTGTTTTGCATTTTTGCTGAGTATATTTCTCATGATATCGATACTGCCTTATTATAACCAGGTATTTGGTCATAATATTGCGCTGGGCATATTCCGTAATTTAAACGTAGTAGCAGGTATAGTAGTTGGCTTTTTTGTCATCACTTTGCTGGCTGGAGGCTATCCTGCATGGAAAGTAGCCCGCCTCAATATCCTGGAAGTGCTAAAAGGCAAGCTGGGATTGTCTAAAAGCAGCGGCCTACGCAACGGCCTGATTATCGTACAGTTTGTGGTGGCCGTAGCCCTGATCAGCTGCACTTCTATCATCTGGCAACAACTTAAATTCATACAGTCGGCGCCGTTAGGATATAATGCCACGCAGGTCATAAGCATCCCACTTGATAATGCACCGGCATCTGCTATCGCAGTCATGCGCGCCAGACTGGCTGAGTTTCCGGAGGTAAAAAGTGTTACCGGCAGTATGCTTAACCTGGGAGTGGGAAAAGATGGCTCCTCCGGCAACTGGACGAGGGGATTTAGCTATAAAGACAGACAGATTACCACGCAATGTCTCGTGGTAGACTATGACTATGCCACTACACTGGATTTGAAAATGATAGCCGGCCGTGATTTTTCCCGCAATTACGGCACCGACAGTACGGCGGTTGTTATTAATGAAGGAATGGCCAAACAACTGGGGGTAGCTGATCCCGTAGGCCTGGAGTTTAAAATGGGAGATGATATGCCTGTACATGTGATCGGCGTAGTGAAAGACTATCACTATGAATCCCTGCGTAAGAAAATAGATCCATTGGTAATGGTCATGAATGAACCTTCTGCGCTCTATTATATTTTTGTAAAAGTAGAAACGCGTAACCCCATCGCCTCGTTGAAGAATATAGAAGCGGTGTGGAAGAACTTAAATCCCCTGGCGGAAAATGAGGCTTCTTTCCTGGATGAAAATACAGAAAGAATGTATCGGCAGGAGCAGCGGTTTTCAAAGATATTTATGACGGGCGCTATCCTTGCTGTGATTATTTCAGGCATGGGATTATTTGCCATAGCGGTATTGGTAATGGCCCAGCGGAAAAAGGAAGTAGGTATCCGCAAAGTATTGGGAGCCTCCATTGGAGGCATCGTATTACTGTTGTCCAAAGATTTTCTGCGCCTGGTATTGGTGGCTGTTGTCATTGCTACACCTGCCGCCTGGTATTTTATGCATCGCTGGTTGCAGAACTTTGAATTCCATGTAGACATAAATTGGTGGGTATTTGTAGTAGCCGGCCTGGTAGCAATGGTGATTGCTTTTTTTACCGTGAGTATGCAGTCGATAAAAGCTGCACTGGCTAACCCGGTAGAAAGCCTGAAAAGAGATTAATATTTTAAACAGCATTTGTATGTGGCGTAATTATCTGAAAACGGCCGTTAGAAATCTTACGAAACGCAAGTTGTATTCGGTGATCAATATCATCGGTCTGGCAACTGGTATCGCCTGCTTTATATTGTTGGCGCTTTATCTGCAAAATGAATGGACATATGATCAGTTCCACAAGAATGCGGCGACATTATATCGCATTCGTACAGATTATGGTGAAAAAGACCAACCGGTTATTCATACCGCGTATAACTTTAATGCGCTGGGAAATGTGGTAAAGGATTACCCGGAGGTAAAGCAGATGTCGAGGGTTTATCCATATGCCAGTACGGTAAAGTATGGTGATAAAGTGGCCAATGAACAACGTTTTATTTATGCTGATCCGGCATTTTTTCAGATGTTCTCTTTCCCACTAATCGCCGGTAACGCAGCTTCAGTACTCAGCGGTCCCAATATGATCGTGTTATCGGTCTCCATGGCGAAGAAGTATTTTGGCACCACAGACATAGTTGGCAAAAACCTGAAAATAAACGATAAAACGGAGTACCAGATTACCGGCGTAGCAGAAGATGCTCCTGCCAATACACACCTGAAGTTTGATTTTGTGGCCAGCTACGCGTCTTTAGGGCAAAAGGATAACTGGGATTCGCCAAACTATTTCACCTATGTACAGGTAGCAGGCAGTGGGGGAGCAGAAGGATTACATCGACGTCTTGGCGGCCTGGTGAAGGATATGCTGAAAGGGGTGACCAGGAATGGTGCGACTCTTGACTTTGTGCCGGAGCCAGTGACAGGTATCCACCTGTATTCTATTGCCGGCGCCGCCACAGAAGCCAGTGGCGATGCCCGCTATAATACTATCCTGACCATAGTAGCCATTCTGTTGTTACTGATCGCCTGTATCAACTTTATGAACCTCGCTACTGCCCGCTCGGCTGACAGAGGCCGGGAAATTGGGGTACGCAAGGCGCTGGGAGCAATACGCGGACAGGTATTCTGGCAGTTTATGGCAGAATCTACCCTGATCACCAGTTGTGCTATGGTGATAGGTGTGCTCCTGGCATTGATATTACTGCCTTCGTTTAATAATATGGCAGATGTCCGGCTTACGATGGGGCTGGCTAACGGATACCGCATCTACGTTTTATTGGCCCTGGTGTTTTTATTGACCACTTTTTTGGCAGGTACTTATCCAGCTATATTATTATCCCGATTCCGGCCGGTACAGGTGTTGAAAGGAAGAATGACCTATGCCACAGGTGGTAATATCCGCAAAACATTGGTGGTGTTCCAGTTTGCGGCTTCGGTATTCTTTATTATCTGCACACTGGTAGTAGGTAATCAGCTGAATTATATTCAACATAAAAAGCTGGGACTCGACAGAGGGCATGTGTTGGTATTGTCCGGCGACCATATTCGTCCACAGTTGCTTGCAACGCTAAAGAACCGGTTATTACAGCAGCAGGATGTGCAGGAAGTAAGTGCATCTTATGATTCGCCCGTAGCTGTTGGCGGTGGTTATACCATTGACAGACTGGAGGGCAAGCCGGCCGACTACAGCATGACAGTTACCGCTATCCCGGTAGAGAAAGATTATTTGCGTACCATGGGGATCCGGCTCATTGCGGGTACCGATCTAACGGCTGCCAATGTGCTGGATGTACAGCGGCCGGATAGTGCCAGGGTGAATCACTTCTTTTTGAATGAAACCGGTGTGCGCCGCCTGGGCTGGAAGCCGGAAGAAGCCATCGGCAAAAGGATGGTCATGAATGGCCGCGTAGGCGCCATTCAGGGCGTTATGCAGGATTTTCATTTTGCCTCTATGAAAAGCAAAATTGAGCCGATCATTGTTTTTCCAGAGTATGATTATTTCGGAGAAATATTGATTAAAACTTCCGGTAAAAACGACCAGAAAACCATTGCAGGCATAGGAAAGATCTGGGAAGAATATGTGCCGGGGACGCCATTCGAATACCACTTCATGGATGAAGATTTCAATAGTTTATACAAATCAGAATTCAGGACCAGTTCGATATTGACGACATTTTCTACTGTGGTGATCCTGGTTTCCTGCCTGGGCTTACTGGGACTGGCAGCCTTTACTGCAGAGCAGCGTACCAGGGAAGTAGGCATCCGTAAAATACTGGGCGCTTCTCCGGTTAACCTGGTGGCGTTGTTGTCTAAGGATTTTATTAAGCTCGTCCTCATCGCACTTTGCATGGCGGCCCCATTGGCCTGGTATGCGATGCATAACTGGCTGGAAACATTCGCATATCATACCCATCTGAGTATATGGATTTTCCTGTTGGCCGGCGCCATAGCGATTGTAATCGCCCTGCTGACAGTAAGTCTTCAATCGGTGAAAGCCGCATTAATGAACCCGGTTAAAAGCCTTAGATCCGAATAAATTTCCGCATCATGTTTAGAAATTATCTACTGGTATCATTAAGAAGTATCTGGCGCAATAAGGTGTTTTCCCTGATTAATATCATGGGACTGGTAGTGGGCATTACTGCTGCGCTGGTGGTGTATTTGCTGGTACATTATGAAAACAGTTTTGATAAATTTCAAAAGGATGGCGACCGCATGTTCCGCGTAGTGTCCAATATTTATTTCAGCGGAGATAGCGTGAAAAATTCCGGCGTAGCAGTACCCGTAGCAGCAACCATCCGGGAAAATATACCGGCAGTAACTACTGCAGCCCTCTTTTTTGTAAATGACGTGACAGGAAGAATTACGGTAGACGGTAAGGATTTTAAGAATAAGAACGACATCGCTTATGCAGATAAAAATTATTTTGACCTGATTAATTACCAGTGGTTGTACGGTACTCCGCTAACCTCGCTTCGGGAACCTTTTACGGTAGTATTAACCGAAAGCCGGGTACACACTTACTTCCCGGGGTTAACACCGGTGCAGGTCATTGGTAAGGATATTATCTATGATGACAGTATCCACGCCACCGTTACGGGCGTAGTAGCGGACCTGAAAGGAAATACCGACTTTAAGTTCAATGAATTTATTGCCCTCTCCACGGCTTATACCGGGGGGCTCAAAAATATCTTTATATCAGACAGCTGGAATAATACCAGCGCTGTTACCCAGTTGCTGGTAAAACTGAAAAACGTATCAGACGCAGACAAGGTAACAAAAGAGCTGGCCAGGTTTAGTGAACAGCATAAGGATGGCAATGAACCCGTGATTTTACAATTACAACCGCTGAACGATATTCATTTTAACGGTAACTATGGTGGATTTACCCGTGTTGCCAGCAGATCGCAGCTATATGCCTTCGGAATGGTAGCTGTGGCATTACTGGTGTTGGCTGGTATCAACTTTATTAATCTTACTACCGCCCAGGCGGCACGCCGTGCACGGGAAACAGGCATCCGCAAATCAATGGGTAGCACCACAATGCAGTTGATGACGCAGTTTCTTAGTGAAACGTTCATCCTGACGCTGGTGGCAGGTTTGTTGTCTTTATTGATAGCCCCCGGAATTTTGCTGGCCTTCAAATCATTTTTACCGGAAGATCTATCCAGCGCAGCATTGTATACTGCACCGGTATTACTTTTCCTGTGTGCATTATGTGTAGTTGTATCATTGCTCGCAGGTATTTATCCGGCGTTGGTACTATCGCAGTTTCAGCCGGTGGCCGTACTTAAATCACAGGTCAATGCAGTAGGCGGTAAAGTGTGGCTGCGTAAAACACTGACGATCTCCCAGTTTGTAGTAGCACAGTTTTTTATTATAGCTACGCTGATAGTGAGTAAACAAATTCATTATTCTATTAACAAGGATCTGGGTTTCCGGAAAGATGCCATATTGGTAGCTAATACCCCCTTTTATAACGAACAGGGCAACAAACGCCAGGCACTGCAGGAAAAGATTGCAGCCATCCCGGAAGTAGCCATGGTGAGCAGAGGAAATTATACGCCTATCATTGGCGGTACGGTAACCAGTACCTTCAATTATAATGATGGCAAAAAAGATATTGCCAGGAACATGGAGATGCGCTATGGAGACAGCAACTACACACAGGTGTATCATTTACAGCTGTTAGCCGGCCGAAACCTGCGGACAACAGACACCATTTCAGAATGGCTGCTGAATGAAAAAGCAGTGGAAGCATTTGGCTTCAGGCGTCCACAGGATGTGATAGGCGTTATTATAAACGAACATCCTGTTGTAGGTGTAGTCAAAAACTTCAATTCCGGTAGTATGCGCAGTGCCATACCTCCAATGGCAATTGCCAGCTGGGCGGAAAGACAACATCGTAACATGCATATTCTGCTGCGGGAACCAGGTGAAGGGGGGCTGGTTTGGAAACATGCCATTGCCAAAATCGAAAAAGCCTGGAAAGAAGTATATCCCCGGGAAGAATTCAGTTACAAGTTCCTGGACAAAACGATAGAAGGACTGTATAAAAGTGAGCAACGTACGGCCACCTTATTAAACTGGTGTGCAGGGCTGGCATTTTTTATCAGCGCCCTGGGATTACTGGGTCTGGTTATTTTTACTACCAACCAGCGTACCCGGGAAATAGGTATCCGCAAAGTATTGGGGGCTACGGCCTGGCAAATGATTACACTGCTTACTTCCGACTTTATGAAGCTGGTAGGTATCGCTTTCGTACTGGCCATCCCGTTATCCTGGTGGGCTATGCAGCACTGGCTGGCTTCCTATGCTTACCGTACCCCTTTAAGTTGGTGGGTATTCGGGATAGGAGGAGGGTTAATGGCCCTGCTGGCCCTGGCTACTATGAGCATAAAAATAACCCGGGCGGCATGGAGCAACCCGGTTAACGCATTAAAATCTGAGTAAACGCGGGCAATTACTTTTAATTATATTGCTATGCCGATATGCAGCAACATCACAATTATCAAAAAACAAATTAACCGATCATGATACAATTGCAGAAAATTTCCAGGCATTACCCGGTTGGATTCGGAAAAAATTACATCCTGAAAGATATTGACCTCACTATTAATGAAGGAGAGTTCGTATCTATCATGGGCCCTTCCGGTTCCGGGAAATCCACACTGCTGCACATTATGGGGCTACTGGAAGAGCCTTCCGAAGGGCAATATCTGTTTGAAGGAGAGCGGGTAGACAAAATGAACGAAAAAAAACGTACCCAACTGCATCGCGGCTCCATTGGGTTTGTGTTTCAGGCCTATCACCTGATAGATGAGCTGACTGTATACGAAAATATTGAAACCCCTTTACTGTATAAGAACATACCTGCTTCTGAAAGAAAGAGCCGGGTAGCCGATGTGTTGGACCGCTTTAATATGGTGGCTAAAAAAGACCTGTTCCCTAACCAGCTATCTGGTGGACAACAACAACTGGTAGGCATAGCCCGTGCTATTGTTGCAGAACCGCGCGTTATCCTGGCCGATGAGCCTACCGGTAACCTGCATTCTGACCAGGCGAAAGTTATCATGCAGCTGTTCAAACACCTGAACGAGCAGGATAAGATCACCATTATACAGGTAACCCATTCAGACGTGAATGCCACCTATGGCAACCGCGTTATTCAGATCCGCGATGGTCAAATACAACCGTAAGGCCAGTCACTTTTTAGAATTTTGTAAAAAAAAGATTATGTTGTACACTCAATTTATGAGGTATACTGCCATACCTGTTAAATTTTTGCCTTCTATCAAGAAAGGTGGAAAAGTATCATCACAATTATTATATTTTTGGTATGTTATGAGAATATCCCGAATAGCAGGAGTAATCCTGGTTTTATTGTTTGCTAACATATCATCCGCTGTAGCACAGGATACGTGGAGCTTGCAACGCTGTGTGGATTATGCCTTGCAAAATAACCTGACGGTTAAACAACAGGTGGTGCAGAAACGCCTCGCCGATCTTACTTTACAGCAAAGCCAGCTGCAAAGAATTCCTAATTTCAGAGCATCTACGGACGCAGGATATTCTGATGGTAGGCTTGCAGCCCTGGGAAACAACCAGTACGTTAATCAGTCTGTATTTACTGCCAATGGTAGCTTGAATATGGATGGTAATCTCTTTAGCTGGTTTTATTTGCAAAAAACCATTGCTGCTAACAGACTGGATGCCCATGCCAACAGCTTCCTGCTGGAAAAAGCAAGAAATGACCTGGCTTTTAATGTGGCTACCGCCTTTTTACAGATACTACTCAATATTCAGACGGTTAACGTAAATGAAGAAAATGTAAGGCTGACTAACTCTAACCTGGACAATACCAAGAAACTGGTAATTGCCGGTTCCGTACCGGAAAGTAACCAGGCCGACCTGGAAGCCCAGCTGGCACAGGATAGTACCAATCTGGTTACTGCACAGAATAATGTCATCATTTCCATCCTCCAGATAAAAGCGTACCTCAACCTCGGATTTGAGATTCCGTTTAAACCAGAGGTGCCAGACAATATTAGCAGTCTGCCCCTGGCGCCATTGCAGGAAATGGCCCCGGAAATGGTGTACAGTGCTGCTTTAACAAATTATCCGTTGGTTAAATCTGATCAGTTAAAGATCCAGAGTGCAACAAAAGCTTACCAAGCTGCAAAAGCACAATTATATCCAAGTCTGGGTATAGGTGGCAACCTGAACACCAACTATGCAAATAACTATTATGATCAGACTAATAAGCTGATACCATTTCGTCAGCAGATCGATAATACCTTCCGGAAGTATATAGGGGTAAATCTGAGTATCCCTATCTTCAATGGCTGGCAGCAGCGTACCACCGTTGCCAAAGCAAAAATGAATGTATACAGCCAGGAATTGACCCGTGATATTGACAATCAGAAGCTGAAACAGGATATTTATACCGCCCATGCCAATGCTGTAGCAGCATTACAGAAATATAATGCATCTTCCACCGGGGTAATGGCGGCACAAAAAGCGTATGATTTTGCCACCAAACGCTTTAACCTCGGATTAATGAATACCATTGATTACATCACCACCCAAAGTAAATTATTCAGGGCGCAGGTAGATAAGGTATCGGCCCAATACGATTACATATTTAAAATGAAATTGCTGGAATTCTACAGAGATCAGAAAATATCGCTGTAGGATGCCGGGAAATTAAATTGCTTTATGAAGAAAAAGACACTTTATTGGCTCATAGGCATACTTTGTTCACTCGTTATTTTGCTCCTGGTACTGAAAGCGTCCGGGGTTATTGGTAAGGAAGAAGGGATTAAAGTTGCAGTAGACAAAGCTTCTAACAGAAACATTATAGAAGTAGTAACCGCCAGCGGGAAAATTTATCCTGAAATAGAAGTAAAAGTAAGCTCCGATGTATCCGGAGAAATCACTGACCTGCTTGTACTGGAAGGCGATTCCGTAAAAAAAGGACAGGTACTGGCACGGATATA
The DNA here is from genome assembly GCF_052114225.1 of Chitinophaga sp. RAB17. Taxonomy (NCBI): domain Bacteria; kingdom Pseudomonadati; phylum Bacteroidota; class Chitinophagia; order Chitinophagales; family Chitinophagaceae; genus Chitinophaga; species Chitinophaga sp. RAB17. Next base: position 106,830 of record NZ_JBFREI010000014.1, read on the forward strand.
CGCAGATATTTACGGATCTATGGTAGATAAGGCAGCGGCTTCTGTAAGTCAGCAACAAGCCCAGTTAGCCAATTCCTCTGCGGCCCTCAACTCCTTTAAAGCGCGGTTAGCCCAGAACAAGGCAGCTTACGACCGTAACAAAGAATTACTTGGCCAGAAAGTGATCTCCAGATCAGAATTTGAAACTGCCGAAGCAACCTATCTCGCCTCTCTGGCAGATTATAACGCGGCAGTACAGCAAATAAACGGGAACAGATTTGCCATCCAGAGCGCCAAAGCGGATCTGAATGAAGCAAATAAAAACCTGGGTCGTACCACCATCGCCGCACCAATGAGTGGTATTATTTCCTTACTATCTGTAAAGAAAGGGGAACGTGTAGTAGGTACCGCTCAAATGACAGGTACTGAAATGCTCCGCATTGCAGATATGAATACTATGGAAGTACAGGTAGATGTAGGAGAAAACGATGTACCTAAAGTAAAATATGGCGACACTGCTATCATTGAAGTGGATGCCTATAATAACCGTCAGTTTAAAGGTATTGTAACACAAATTGCCAGTTCCAGTAAAGGCGCAGCCACGGCTACTGCCAGCACCGCTTCTTCTGCAGAACAGGTAACCAGTTACATTGTACACATCCGTATTTTGCCATCCAGTTATCAGGACCTGATTGACAAGGTGGGCAAAAGGACCTTTCCTTTCCGCCCGGGTATGAGTGCCAGCGTGGATATTCAAACCAGACACGTAAATGATGTACTCACCATTCCGATTAACGCGGTAACTACCCGTGATGCAGATACGACCAAGGGCCACGGAGATAAAAAGAAACCTGAACAGGATGATACTACTCCTGGTTCTTCTGCCAATACAAAACCCGTTGTAAATGAAGTGGTGTTTATATTACAGAAAGATGGCACTGTGAAAATGGTAGCTGTGAAAACAGGGGTACAGGACGATGCCTGGATTCAGATTACTTCCGGTCTTAGTGCCGGCGACCAGGTTATCAGCGCACCATACACCGCTATCTCCCGTCTTTTGGAAAATGGTAAGAAAGTGAAGGTGGTGCCTAAAACAGACCTGTTTGAAGGGCAGACAAAATAATTTTTAAGCAGTTAGCTATTGGCTTTTAGCTTTTAGCAAAAAATGCAGCGAAAACAGTGTGGAGTTCATCAGTAACAACGCGTCTGTTTTCGCTGCATTTTTTGCTAAAAGCTAAAAGCCAATAGCTAACTGCTTTTTTAATTACCTTGCGTAAAAAATTGCACTGTGAGCAAGAGCATTGGTATAATTGGCAGTGGTAGCTGGGCTACTGCCCTGGCAAAAATCCTGACAGATAACGGGCATCATATACATTGGTGGATCAGAAATGAAGATACGATTCGTCATATGCAGCAACGTCATCATAATAAACACTATCTCACTTCTGTATATTTCGATACCAGCCTTTTATCGCTCAGTAGTGATGTAAAGGCGGTAGTAGCTGCCTGTGATGAGCTGGTGCTGGCGGTGCCTTCTGCTTTTCTGGAAGATGTACTGAGCCAGCTGCCATCAGATGCCCTGCAGAACAAGCACATTATTTCTGCTATTAAAGGCCTGGTGCCCAGTAACAATGTGTTGATAGGAGAATACCTGGATACACAATTCAATTTACCGGCCAGCCAGTACTTCACCATAACTGGTCCCTGTCATGCGGAGGAAGTAGCCAATGAAAAACTGTCTTACCTCACTTTTTCAGGTACCCATGTTGCCACTGTACAGGCTATTGCCGATAAGTTTACATGCAGCTATCTTCAAACTATCGTGAATACGGATGTAATCGGGGTGCAACTGGCGGCGGTACTTAAAAATATTTATGCGCTGGGTGCAGGTATTGCACATGGACAGGAATATGGAGATAACTTCATCAGCGTATTTATCACCAATTGCTTCCGGGAAATGCAGCACTTTCTGGAAAAGTATGAAGAACAGAAGGCTGCTGTAGCAGGAACAGAGGCAATGGTACATAATTACAGCGCCAGTGCTTATCTGGGCGATCTGTTGGTGACTTGCTATTCGTTACATAGCCGTAACCGTACTTTCGGTAATATGATCGGAAAAGGATACAGTGTTAAAGCTGCACAGCTGGAGCTGAATATGATTGCAGAAGGCTATTATGCCAGCAAGTGTATGCACGAAATGAACAGGAATATCGGGGCCTATATGCCGGTGGCCCAGGCAGTATATGCTATTTTGTGGCAACAGGTGCATCCCTCAGAAGCATTCCTGTTGCTGGAAAAGGGCTTTATATAAAGTTATTTCCCGCAAAACCAATAAGGAAGTAAAATGGAATCTACGGGAAAAAACTCCCATGATCTCCCTTCGATTCCATTTTGGTCATTGTTTATGGTTTTGCGGGAAACTATATCCTAAAAATCATCGTAGTCCTCGTAGTTATCTTCCCCAATCTTCATAATAGCCCGCACATTTGGGAAATATTGTTTAATCAGGGTAGCAATCCTGGTAAAAAGATATTCGCTTAACACCGGCCCCTCATAATATTCAATTTCATTTGTTTCGTCAGAGATGATATACTCTGTAATATTTCTGTCTATGATAGCCTGAAACCTCCTTTGCCGCGGTAACTTCCGCAAATTGATTTTGGTCGGTATTCCATCTACGTTGAATGTACATGCAATGTTGCGCATAACGACGATTTTGGGTTTAAATGAGAAAATGGAATGGTTAGTTGTGTTTCACATGGTAGCTTGGGCGGTCATACTTCAGCTAAATTAAGCTGATATGGACAAAGAACAATATTGACAGCCGATTTTGATTAAATATTGCCATTTGTGCCAGCCTACGCACCACTGCCTGTGAAATACGATACAATTATAAATAATTATGTTTATAGAGACCGTTAATAGAATGTAAATACAGAAAATATAAATCTGTTCTGAGTACTTGTGGATAGGGGGCAAAAAGTGTGGATATTATTCTACACTTTTTGCCGGACAAATCCGCTGCAACCCTTCAAGGCAGGCATTGGATTGATATTTGGAACATCCTACATCCCGTTCCAGGAATGAGGGGAACTGGTTACTTGTTAACTGTGTTGCATAAAATTTTTACCATGAAGATTAGAACCTTGCTTTTTGTTACTTCTTATCCGCCACGCGAATGCGGCATTGCTACTTTCGCGCAGGATCTGGTAAATGCTATGAATAAGAATTTTGCCGGCAACCTGAACATTGAAATAGCTGCATTGGAAGAATCGGGAAAACCTGCCAATATCAAACAAACACCTGTTACATACTCTGTTAATCCATTCGATATTGACAATTGTATTGATTTTGCCCAGAAAATAAATGAGAACGATAAAATAGACCTGGTTTGTTTTGAACACGAGTTTGGCTTGTATGGTGGTGAATACGGACATAACCTGTTAGCGATGCTTTCCTTACTGGATAAGCCTTTTGTAGTTCGCTTCCATACCGTATTGCCCTACCCGGACCATAAATGCACCAAAGTAGTAAGTCTGATCAGCGCGCTGGCTGCAAAAGTAATTGTGATGACCCGCTCATCCGCTGAATTACTGCGCGGTGTATACCACGTGCCAGCGGATAAAATTGTACACATACCACACGGTACTCACGCCCACATCGTAGAAGATGTACCGGCGCTTAAAAAACACTATCATCTGGAAGGAAAAATGGTGCTCAGCACCTTTGGCCTGCTCAGCGAAAATAAAGGCATAGAAACCGCTATCAGAGCCATGAAAGATATTGTAAAGCAATATCCTGATGCGGTATACCTGGTACTGGGAAAAACACATCCGGTGATATTTTCCAGAGAAGGAGAGAAATACAGAAATTCACTGGAAGAACTGGTCACTGAACTGGGACTACAGCAGAATGTGAGATTTGTCAACTCCTATCTCTCGCTGAAAACATTACTTGATTATTTATCATTGACAGACATATACCTCTTTACGTCTAAAGACCCACATCAGGCGGTTAGCGGCACTTTCGTGTATGCGATGAGCGCAGGCTGCGCTATCATCTCTACCTCGTTTGTACAGGCCCGTGAGATGCTGGAAGACGGAGCCGGTTGTCTGATCGATTTCAATAACCCGGAACAACTGGCAGCAAGCGCCCTGTTATTACTGGGAAACCCTGCACTAAGACAGCAAATGAGCCAGTCGGCTATTGAAAAAACACGCAGTTCTATCTGGGAAAATGTAGCCATTGCCCATATGAGCGTGATCAGTGAAGCCCTGGCAGAAGATAAAATACTGCCTAATCTGCCACCTCCATACCTCGATCATATTGATCGTATGACCGACGAATTTGGAATGCTGCAGTTTTCTAAACATGATATACCCGATCCTGAATTCGGCTACACCCTGGATGATAACGCCCGGGCACTCATTGCCATGTGTATGTATAGCAATGAACTGAAGCCCAGCAGCTTTGTAAATTCGTTATGCCGCAAATACATTGATTTTATAGGTTATTGCCAGAAACCTTCCGGCAAATTCCTCAACTATGTAGATATTGACGGCGACTTTTCTGCCATGAATGAAGAAGTAAACCTGGAAGACGCCAACGGACGTGCTGTATGGGCTTTGGGGTATGCTCTCTCTTCACACAGAAGTCTCCCGTTTGATGCTGTACAGGACTCATTATCGCTCTTCAGACAGTGTTTTAACTGGATGGAGGCATTGCAGTCACCAAGAGCCATCGCCTTTACCATTAAAGGCCTGTACTACTTCTTAAAATACAAACAGGGTGGAAGGGCAGCAGAGATCTTAAATATTCTGGCTGCAAAATTGTACAACAACTACAAAGACGAGGCAGATGAAAACTGGCATTGGTATGAATCTTACCTGACATACGGTAATGCAGTACTGCCCGAAGCCATGATGATGGCATATTATGTGACAGGAGTAGAAGTATATCGTAAAACAGCAGAAGACAGCCTGACGTTCCTTTGCAGCAAAACCTTTACTGATAGTCACATGAAGGTCATCAGCAATAAAACATGGTACCACAGGCATACCAACCAACAATCAGAAGATGGTGGGGAACAGTCTATCGAAGTCGCTTACACCATGTTGGCAATGAACACGTTTTATAACATCACAAAGAATAAATCATATCTGGAAAAAATGCGTTTGGCATTTAGCTGGTACTTAGGCAATAATCACCTGAAACAGCTGGTGTATAATCCGCTAACTTACGGTTGCTACGACGGCCTGGAGAAAAATAATATAAACCAGAACCAGGGCGCTGAATCTACAGTGTGTTATCTGATAGCCAGACTTTTGATGGAACAATGGAATAAACATAAGTATGTTACAACGAAACAAAATAGCCTGGAGCCTGTCCGACTCGGCTTCAACTGATAGCACAATGAAATATCCCAGTATTCTTATAATAGACGATGAACCGGATATTTGCAGGTTATTGCAACTTACTCTCGTACGCCATGGATATACCGTAAAGTATGTACATGAGCTGGGAGAAGGTATGCAGGCCATCTTCAAACATCAACCGGACCTGCTTTTCCTCGATATCCATCTGCCAGATGGATCCGGACTGGAAGCATTGCCGGTGATAAAGGAGAAATGTCCGACTTTACCCGTCATCACCATCAGCGCATATGATAATGCGATGGAGAAACAAACAGCACTGAAAGCAGGAGCCGCATTTTTCCTGGCTAAACCTTTCAGCGTAAAACATGTTGATGAACTAATAGACACAATTAAAAGCTAGGAGCCTCTTAGTTATATAATTAGTAATTTTAACTAAGCTTTTCTGTTGCCAATTACCACATATTAAAGAAGTATGAAAAATATTCTGATCATAGACGATGAAATTAATATCTGTACGCTCCTGAGTAAGTTTCTCGGGAAACATGGATTTGATGTGGATACTACCATGACAGGGAGTGCTGCATTGAAAATGATGAAGGAGAAAACCTATGACCTGGTACTTTGTGATTACAGGCTGAAAGATACTGACGGCGCACAACTGCTGCAGGATATCCGCCTGATCAATCCTGCCACTATTGTGATCATTATCACTGGTTATACGGATGTGAGAGTAGCGGTGGAAATGGTGAAAAATGGTGCATACGATTACCTCTCTAAACCACTGTACCCGGATGAAATTCTCAGCCTGGTGCATAAAGCCTTTGCACATAAGGAGTCCGAACAGGAAAGACAAGCAGTAAGACCCGTGGAATCCGGCAGTGAGCCGGAAGTGAGGGAAACATTATTATCCCGCAGCCAGAATGATAAAAACGACAAATACGTATATGGTGAAAGTGAAGGCGCCAAAGAGTTAATCCGTCAGATTAAACTGGTGGCCCCTACCGATTACAGTGTGATTATTTTTGGCGAAACGGGTACCGGTAAGGAATCTGTCGCCCATTTGATTCATCATCACAGCAAAAGAAATCAACAACCATTTGTCGCATTGGATTGCGGTAGTCTTTCGAAAGAGCTGGCCGCCAGTGAATTGTTTGGTCATGAAAAAGGTTCCTTTACAGGTGCCATCAATACCAAAATAGGCGCCTTTGAACAGGCACAGGGAGGTACGCTATTCCTGGATGAAATCTCCAATTTATCTTACGATATACAGGTAGCATTGCTTCGCGTGCTGCAGGAAAAAGTAATACGCAGAGTAGGTAGTCTGAAAGAAATTCCGATCGATGTACGCATCATCGTAGCTTCCAATGAAAAGTTGTCTGAGTCTGTGCAGCGTGGAAAATTCAGGGAAGACCTGTTTCACCGTCTGAACGAATTCACTATCTATATTCCCCCGTTGAGAGAGCGCCGCGATGACCTGCCTTTATTTACTACTGCTTTTGTAAACCAGGTAGAAAGAGAACTGGACAAATCCTGCGGAAAAATTTCTCCGGAAGTATGGGATTGCTTCAAGCAATACAACTGGCCTGGTAATATCCGTGAGCTGAAAAATGTCATCAGAAGAGCATGTTTGCTGACACCGGAAATGGAAGACATTACCATGATTGCCCTGCCGCTGGAAATGAAAGAATCATTTGCACAGGCGCCTGAAGAAATCCATGTTTCCGGTGAACTGGCGATGTTATCCAACGATAATGACCTGAAAACAGTGGCTTTACAGGCAGAGTATAATAAGATTATTAATGTGCTGAAAGAAGTGAAGTATAATAAAACCAAAGCAGCACAAGTACTGAATATAGATCGCAAAACACTTTACAACAAGTTACGTTTGCTGAATATTAACTACTAAGAAAATTACGAATTATAAATTACGAATTACGGATTTGTGAGGAGATAGTAAATCTTCCTACAAATCCGTAATTCGTAATTTATAATTCGTAATTTTTTTATGCTTGCTGCGTAATTGGAAGTGCAATAGTAAACACGCTTCCCTTCCCGGTTTCACTATCTACATGTATTGTTCCTTTGTGATTTAAAAGTATGTTTTGTGTACTGGTTAACCCAAGACCAGTGCCTTTAGCCTTGCTGGTATAGAACGGGTCAAACAACCTGGCCAGCTTATCTTCGGGAATGCCCATTCCATTATCACCAATCATTAACTTGGCTTTATCCTGACTCCGTATACTGGTAATCGTTAGTATGCCTTTTCCCGGCGTCATTGCTTCGATAGCATTGATGATGATATTAAGAAAAGCGATCACTACTTTTTCTTCATCGGCACTGACCATGATATCCGGAGACACCAGGTTTCTTTCTACCTTTATTTCATTCAGCTGCAGCCGGTCTTGCGCCAGCAGCAACGCCTTTTCCACGAGTTCGTTGATACCGTAATTGTCCATATGCAATTCTATCATACGGGTGCTGTGCAGCAGTTCCGTAATCAACTGATTAATGCGGGTACAATTCCGTTCAATGATATCGGTATACAGGAGCGCATCTTCATTGGCCACCACATCTTCTTCTTCTTTAAACTGGCTAACGGCCAGTAAAATGTTGGTGAGCGGATTCCTTACCTCATGAGCTATCACCCTGGCAATACGGCCGGTGATTACAAATTTTTCCTGGTGTTGCTTCTCCTGTTCTTCTCTTTTTTTATCTGTAATATCCTGTATCACACAAAGAAATATCTGTGCCGCTTCATCCAGTGTAACTGCATTGATAAGGACTACCAGTTTTTTATTCTCCGCGGTTTTAAATTCATATTCGCGGCTACCGGGCGAGCCATTATTATATATGTCTCCCAGGAAATTATCGCTTTGTTCTTTAGAGATGAAGAGGTCCCGCAGATGTAGTTGCAGTATTTGTTCCCTATTATAGTGTAACGTCCGTAGTGCGGCAGGGTTGGCATCTATAATATTGCGGTCTCCATCAGCCAGTATAATCAGGTCATGTGCTTTTTCAAAGATGCCATAATACTTTTTCTCGCTATCCTCAATGGTGCGACGATGATTATATTCATCTACCGCGTACCGGATAGATCTTTCCAGCAGGTCGGCGGTAATTTCTCCTTTTACGAGGTAATCATAGGCCCCGGCCTGCATGGCTTCCTGGTCAATATTATAATCGCCCTTACCGGTAAGCATAATTACCGGCAGCTGACTGGGCATTTGCTGTATGCGGTGCAGAATGTCTATACCGGTGTTCGGCCCCAGGCGGTAGTCCACAAGGAATACATCATGTGTATTAGTTTCAAGTGCAGCGATACCTTTCTGGTAGGTAGATGCCCATTCCAGTATGTATTGTCCGGGTGAAATGTCGTGCAGCAATTCCGTTACGAGAAAGAAATCATCTTCGTCATCATCTATCATTAAAATGTGTATCGGGCGCTCGCTCATCGCTTAAGATTAGTAGTTAGGCAATAAAAGACAAGAGTCACAGCAATAAAGATGCTAGGCTTTTAATCGTTTTCGTGATCCGCCGTTTTGGGCTTTTGTTTCAGAGGTAATATGATCACAAAGGTTGCACCTTTGTCAGGCTCGCTATAAGCCTGTATATAACCATTATGACTATCTACTATCTTTTTGCAGATAGCCAGGCCTATTCCTGTTCCTGAATATTCGCTGATGCCATGCAGTCGCTGAAAGATGAGGAAGATGCGCTCGGCATAGGCCTGTTCGAAACCGATACCGTTGTCATCAAGACTGATACGGCAAAAAGCCTCGTTTCCGCGGCTTTCCTTCGCTATGCCCAATTCCTTCCCTGTAAGGATCTGATGATGGATATTGATGTTCAGTGGCCGGTCTGGACTGGCAAATTTAATGGAGTTGGCCAGCAGGTTTTGAAAAAGCTGATGGAAAGAAGTATCACTGCCTTCAATTACGGGCAGCTGATCATATTTAACCTGTACATTCTTTTCTTCCAGTGTTACTTCGAGGTCACTGAGAACTTCCTGTAGCAGTTTATTCATATTTACAGGTGTAATGCTTTCCGGTGTAATACGGCCTGCCCTGGAAAAAATGAGCAGATCGTTGATGAGCACCCGCATCCGTGACACGGCAGATACCATGCGATCTATCAGTTGCGTGGCATCCGGAGGGAGTTGTTCCTTATATTTCATTTGCAGCCGGTCGCTGAAAGTGGAAATTTTCCGCAGGGGTTCCTGCAGGTCATGTGAAGCCACGTAGGCAAATTGCTCCAGTTCCTGGTTGGTTTTGTTCAACAGGGAAATGTTTTGTTGCAGGTCCCGTTGATAGGACTTCATCCGGCTTTCGATATGCAGCTGTAGTTTGAATTCTCTTGTAAGGGTAATATAGGAGTAGATGCCGATTAAAATGGCTACCAGCGAGGAAATGAAGATCATGGGCACCCACATTACAGCAAAGAAATGAAACAGTTCTGATTTTTCCTGTACCAGGTTTTCTTCAATGCGGATCATGTCCCGCACCTTATTGTCGATGAGGTCCATTGACTTTTCCCCTTCTTTTACAGACAACGATTGCTTCAGTTGCGTAGCGTTTTCTCCTCCCGCTTTCAGTTGCTGATACTTGATTTCCAGCAATCGCCGGAGCGTATCCAGGTGCCGTTGTTGCACCGGGTTATCGGCGGTGATTTTTCTTAGCAGCAGGTATTCCTTTTCGATCCGGTTACTGCGTTCCAGCATACTGGGGTCCAGAAAGGAGCTGTCTTTGGTAAGGCCATAACCACGGATGGCAGCTTCGGCCTCTTTCAGCTGACGGGTAATGACTTCCAGCCTTTTAGACACCTCTATTGCATGATTAAGTCTGCCCGCATTGTCCAGCAGGTTCTTGGCCACCAGGTAAGAGAACACCGAAGCGGCAACGATTACCGTGAATGCAATAAAAAATCCAAGTCGTATTTTCTTGTGTACTGAAAAATGCATCTGATTGTATGGGATGTTGAGAAAGCATTTCAAGTTACTATTTATGTATGAAATTTAAGATTAAAAAAGAGAGTTTTTTCCCGCAATGTGATGCTGAGCAACATATTCCACAGAATGCCATTTAATTCTACAAGCGTTACGAACCCTGCAGGATGAGAACATGAACAACATTACCGCAGAGATAGAAGCACCTTGTAATGCTTGTCTGTATTGGATTTTATGAAGATGTATTACACAGTGGCCATGCCGGTTGTCCGTCATTGGAATGAACTTTGGATAACTAACAGTAGTTCTTTACCAATAAAAAATTGAGTTATGAATAATCCGGATAAAAATAAACAGCCTATCACTGATCCTGCAGCTCCAGACAAACAACAGCCCGGAAAAGAAGATCCAACACCGGTACAACCACCACCGGATAAACCCGAAATAGCACCCATTCCAGAAGAGTTGCCGGAGAGGGATAATCCCCGGAAACCTGCAGATCCGCAGGCGGGAGAAGAAAAAGAACAAGCTTTTAAAAGACAATCACCTGGTAATCATTAACCATTCTTAAAAAAATCTGTTACAATGCCTACTACAAAAACAGCCACCAATGGCACTGCAAAGAAAGCCGGCAGCGAAAAAATGTCTGGTTCCAAATTTCATGAACTTTTTATGGATGAACTGAAAGACATTTATTGGGCTGAGAAAAATCTTGTGAAGGCACTGCCTAAGATGCAGAAAGCTGCTACCTCCGCTGAATTAACAACCTGCATAGGTAATCACCTGGCAGAAACGAAAGAACACGTAGTAAGGCTGGAACAGGTATTTGAACTGTTGGGCAAAAAGCCGCAGGCAAAGAAATGCGAAGCCATGGAAGGTCTGATTGCAGAAGGACAGGAAGTGGTGGCAGATACAGAAGAAGATACCGCTGTTAGAGATGCAGGTATCATCATTGCTTCCCAGAAAATTGAGCACTACGAAATATCTGCCTACGGCAGTTTACGAACACTGGCCAATGTAATGGGGCATACCGCAGTAGTGAAATTACTGGAGCAAACTTTAAAAGAAGAAAAAAATGCTGACAGCTTACTCACAGAAGTAGCTGAATCTACGGTGAATGAGGCAGCGGCAGCAGAATGAGTGAATGAAGACTCTATAATTGTTAATGGAAAAACTGCAAAAAGGTCCCTGGTTTTTCGGGGGCCTTTTTTAAATCTGATTGTATGCAAAAAACAAATACTAAAAAGGCAGTAAGACCCGCCCGCCAACAACCCGTGCAACCCGGACTGGAAGAAGAAATGGACCCTTCACCGGTATTTGAAAGGGCAAATGAAAAAAAGGGGAAGCTCTATAATAAAGTTGCCCTGATCACCGGCGGAGATAGCGGCATCGGTCGCGCGGTGGCGGTTGCATTTGCCCGGGAAGGCGCCGATGTAGCCATTGCCTATTTTAATGAGCATACAGATGCGGAAACTACCTGCGAGCACATTACCCTTTCCGGAAGGAAATGTATGCTCATTGCAGGCGATATTGCGAAAGAAAAGCATTGTACAGACATTATCACACAGGTAATAAAGAAATTCAAAAAGATAGATATACTTGTTAATAATGCAGCGGTACAGTATCCGCAAAAAGGTATTGAAGACATTACGTCCACACAGTTGCATAAAACATTTGAAACCAATATTTACCCGCATTTCTATCTGACAAAGGCAGTATTGCCACATCTCACCAAAGGAAGCAGTATCATCTGTACCACCTCTGTTACCGCTTACCGCGGAAGTAGTCATCTGATAGATTACAGCGCCACCAAAGGGGCCATCGTTTCTTTTGTCAGATCATTATCCGCATCACTGGCGGACAAAGGTATACGGGTAAATGGTGTTGCGCCCGGGCCAATCTGGACGCCATTGATACCAGCTACCTTTACCCCTGAAGAAGTGGCCACATTTGGAACAGATGTACCATTGAAACGTGCCGGACAGCCGGTAGAAGTGGCACCCTGCTACGTATTCCTGGCCAGCGATGACGCCAGTTACCTCACCGGACAAATCCTGCATCCCAATGGAGGGGAAATCGTAAATGGTTAGCATTGATCAGATCACAGACCCCATAGCAGTAGCCAAATCCGTAAAGCTTCGCTACGTAAAAGCAGATATGCCGGGATACACCCGCGTGCGCAAAGGAAAGGATTTTATTTACCAGGATAGCAAAGGTGCTGTGGTGAAAGATGAGGAGGTGCTGGCCCGCATCCGTGGACTGGTACTGCCTCCTGCCTGGGAAAATGTATGGATCTGCACCTGGCCCAACGGCCACCTGCAGGCCACCGGCATCGATGCAAAAGGTCGTAAGCAATACCGCTATCATACTACCTGGGGCAAGGCCCGCAATGAAACGAAGTACTATCGTCTCCGCCAGTTCGCTGAAAAATTACCTGTTATACGGAAACGAATACACGAAGATTTGAAACGACCGGCACTGGATAAGGACAAGGTTATTGCGATTGCATTATCTGTGATGGAAGAAACACTCATCCGGGTGGGAAATGCTTCCTACGAAAGGTTATACGGCTCACATGGATTAACCACGCTGCGGGATAAACATGTGAAAATAAACGGCAGCAAAGCCTTCTTCCAATTTCGGGGCAAAAAAGGTGTAGAACATAAAATTGAACTGCGTGATGCTGCCCTGGCAAAATTGCTTAAAAAAGTACAGGATGTTCCAGGACAGGTATTGTTTCAATACTACGATGAAAACGGAGACCATAAAGGACTGGATTCCGGTGAAGTAAATGACTATATCAAACAATGCTGCACGGAAGATGAATTTACCTGCAAGGATTTCCGTACCTGGGCAGGTACTGTAAATGCACTAAATCTTTTGGCAGATCTTACACCCTTTGAATCCGTGACGGAATGCCGCCGGAATATTGTAGCAATAATAGACGGTGTGGCGGGCAAATTGGGGAATACCCGCGCCGTGTGCAGGAAATATTACATCCACCCGCAAATCCTCGACAGTTACGAAAAAGGTGATCTGGAGCCCTGGCTGCAACAGCTGCGTGCTAAACGCAGTAAACCCGCCAGTGGCGGGTTACATGCGGATGAAAAAGTACTCTTGGAATTTCTTAAGAATGCCTGATCAGGCTTCCGTAAAATAAGCGTAAAACAAGCTATGAAAATAGGAGCTGTTCCTCTCTGTCTTCGACTTTAATCTTCTGAATAAATTCATCAAATCCTGCCTCTTCGTGCATACTGTAAGCGCCGTAAGCGTCCAGTACGTAGCCCTTCTGCCCGTCTTTGTCTTCCAATACATACAGAATAGAGGAATCTGATGGATCTGACTCTCCTTCAAAACGATACGTTTTAATGATAGTCAGGTCTTCCGGATTATAAATCTTCTGCGCATCCTTATTCTGTAATCTGCCATGATCACTCATATTTAATTCATGATCAAAGCCTCTCTCATGCAGTTTTTCCATCACTCTTGATAAAGTTGTCATTTCACCTGGCTTTTCCATAAAAAAAGGGTTTTAGTTGAAATGTCAAAAACCAAAAGTTATGCCGCGATGTTTTATGAGAGTGGTACTATTTGTGTTAACTTTTTATTAATACCAAAACTATTACATCATGCGTGCAATATGGTCAGGATCTATAGGATTTGGACTGGTAAATATTCCAGTGAAACTATTTAGCGCTACGCAGGACAGCCGCCTGGACCTGGATATGCTCGACAGCAAAGACGGAGCGCATATCAAATTTAAACGCGTAAATGAAAACTCAGGTAAAGAAGTCCCCTGGGAACAGATCGTGAAAGGATATCTCTACAAAGATGAATATGTAGTGCTGGAAGATGAAGACTTCGAAGCGGCCAGCCCGAAGAAAAGTAAGATCATAGAAATCGAATCCTTTGTGGAAGAAACAGATATAGATGACATCTATTTCGAATCTGCTTACTTTATTGAACCGGCAAAAGGAGGAGAAAAAGCCTATTCTTTATTGCTGCAAACCCTCGAAAAAACCGGCAAAGCAGGCTTAAGCCGCTTTGTACTGCGCTCGCAGGAACACCTCTCTGTTATCCGTCCACGCGAAAATTACCTCCTATTACAGCAGCTCCGCTTTGAAGAGGAAGTAAGGTCATCCAAAGATCTCACACTTCCGGCTAATGTTAAATTCACCAAGAAGGAGCTGGATATGGCCATGGAACTGGTAAAACAATATACCGCCGACTTTGATATTACACAGTATAAAGATGAATATAAGGCAGAGCTGCTTAAAATAATCAAAGCCAAAGCCGGTGGTAAGAAAACAGTTGTGAAGAAAATGCGGGTAGTGCATACCAAGAGCGATGACCTCTTTGATCAGTTGAAAGCCAGTCTCGGGAAACCAGCGGCTAAAAAACGTGCATCATGACCCTGTCTAAATACAAACAAAAAAGGAACTTCTCTGAAACCACAGAACCCACCTCCGGCAAGGCTGTGCAAGGGAAACATATTTTTGTGGTGCAACGTCATCATGCCTCCCGTTTGCATTATGATTTCAGACTGGAAGTAGACGGAGTACTCAAAAGCTGGGCAGTGCCCAAAGGACCTTCCATGAATCCGGCAGATAAACGTCTGGCTATGGAAGTGGAAGATCATCCGTATGATTATAAAGATTTTGAAGGCACCATCCCGGCGGGCAACTACGGCGCCGGTACGGTATACATCTGGGATAAAGGCACCTTTGAGCTGATGAATCCCAATGGCAGCAGCTTTGATAAGGAAGCACTTAAAGAATTAAAATCCGGTGACCTGAAAATAGTGATGAAAGGTAAGAAGCTGAAGGGCGAATTCGCGCTGGTGAAAATGAAAGGGAAAGAAGAAAACGCCTGGCTGCTGATTAAACACAAAGATAAGTACGCTGTAGAGGGGTATAACAGTGAAGACTATACGCCGGAAAAAATAAAAGCCCAGGGATTAAAAGAAAAGGCCGCTGCTAAGCAGGTGGCAAAAAAAAAACCGGTAGTACGCTTAAGCTCTTCCGTTGAAGCACCTGCATCTTCCCGAAAAAAAGCAAAGAAAACTGCCATTAAAAAAGTATACAAGCCCATGCTGGCAACACTGGTAAGCGATGCCTTCGATGGCGCTGAATGGCTGTTCGAAACCAAATGGGATGGCTATCGTGCCATTGCCAGTGTGAACAATCATAAAGTAGCCCTTTACTCCCGGAATGAGAAATCCTTCCTGAAGGATTACCCTCCGGTAGTGGTTGCCGTGGAGAAAATTTCGCACAATGTGGTACTGGACGGAGAGATCGTTGTACTGGATAAAAAGGGGAGCTCCAGCTTCCAGTCGCTGCAAAATTATAAGACTACGGGCAAGGGTAATCTCGTATATGTAGTGTTTGACCTGCTGCACCTGGACGGCCACGAATTACAGCAACTTACGCTATTGGAAAGAAAAAGTTTATTGAAAGACCTGGTAGCCGGTCTGGATGATAAAACAATCCGCTTTTCAGCACATGTATTAAAAAATGGACTGCGCTTCTTTAAAAAGGCACAGGAGAAAGAATGGGAAGGCATCATCGCTAAAAGAGCGGATAGTATTTATGAAGAAGGCAGGAGAGGAATGTCGTGGTTGAAAATTAAGATCGTTAATGAGCAGGAAGCATTGATCTGTGGCTATACGGCACCCCGCGGCAGCAGAAAGAAAATAGGCGCCCTGGTACTGGGAATGTATGAAGGCAAAAAGCTGAAGTACATCGGGCATTGTGGTGGAGGCCTGAATGAAGCCACTATCGGAGATCTCTACGACAAGCTACAGCCATTGGTCGCCCAAACCTCACCATTCGAAGAAAAGGTAGCTACCAATATGCCGGTAACCTGGGTGAAGCCAAAGCTGGTATGCCAGGTGAAATTCCAGGAATGGACCGGCGACGGACATTTAAGACAACCCATTTTCCTTGGATTACGGGAAGATAAACCAGCAAAGGATGTACATCCGGAAACGGCTAAAAAAATTTAACCATGGCAACACCTGAAAAAGAACGCATACTGACTTTAAACAGTAAAAAAGTAACGCTGACAAATCAGTCAAAGCTGTACTGGCCGGACGAAAAAATTACCAAAGGGCAGTTGATTGATTATTACCTGTCGATATCGAAATATATTTTACCGCATCTGAAAGACCGTCCTTTATCGCTGCATCGCTTCCCCAATGGCATCGATGGGCCTTCTTTTTATCAGAAAGACCTGGACCTGACGCAAACCCCCTCCTGGATTAAGAGTGTACCGTTGCTGGCCGATTCTACCGGTAAAAATGTGGATTACCTGGTGTGTAATAACGAAGCTACGCTGGCATATATGGTAAATCTGGGCTGCATAGAAATAAACCCATGGCTGTCCAGGGTGAACACCCTTGACAATCCGGATTTTATCATACTGGACCTCGATCCTGAAAATATTGATTTCAAATATGTGGTGGAAACTGCACTGCATATTAAGGCTATGCTCGATAATTTCAGTATCACTTCCTTCTGTAAAACTTCCGGCTCTACTGGTTTACATATTTATATCCCAACGGGAACGGCTAAAGTGAGTTACGACAGTAGCCGTTTGTTTGCGGAATATATTGCACGGCATGTTAATGAGGAGTTGCCTAAAAGCACCAGCGTAGTCAGGGCAAAGGCTGCCAGGAATAAAAAAGTATACATTGATTTTTTACAGAACAGCCGTGGTCAAACGGTAGCGGCTCCTTATTCCGTTCGTCCCAAACCTGGTGCCACCGTATCTATGCCGTTATTATGGAAAGAAGTGACAGAGAAATTAAGCATCAGTGATTTTGAGATATTCAACTCTCTGACACGTATAAACGAAAAGGGTGACCTGTGGCAGGATATCAGGAGTGTAAAGAATGATTTGCGTAAAGCCATTAAGGAAATAGAAAGCCAGGTAAAGGTATAACTTCAAAAAACGACCTTATCCAACGAGCCATAGGAACTATTATCTTTGCAGGGCTATGTCTAAAGGCCACATTTTAATTATCGATGATGAGGACCAGCTCCGGAAGCTTTTAAGCCGCCTGCTGGCCCTCGAAGGATATACCCTTCATGAAGCCTCCAATATAAGGGCTGCCATGAAGATCCTGGAAAAGGAAGAAATACATGTTATTCTTTCTGATGTAAAGCTACCGGATGGTAATGGGGTAGAACTAGTGGGCAATATACGCACCAGGTACCCCGAAATTGAGACGATTGTACTCACGGCATATGGTAACATCGCCGATGGGGTACAGGCCATTAAAAACGGCGCATTTGACTATATTACAAAAGGAGATGATAACAACCGTATCCTGCCGCTGGTGAGTAAGGCGATGGATAAAGCTCATCTCCAGGTCCGCATCCGTGATCTCGAAAAGAAAATTGGTGGAAAGTACCAGTTTGATAATATTCTGGGAGAATCTCCCGAAATACGTGCTGCCATTGCTTTGGCCGAAAAAGTAGCGCCATCGGATATGACAGTGTTGTTATTAGGGGAAACCGGTGCCGGAAAGGAAGTGTTTGCCCAGGCCATTCACCAGGGCAGCCAGCGCCGGCAGCAACCATTTGTGGCAGTGAATTGCAGCGCCTTTGGCAAAGAAATACTGGAAAGCGAATTATTCGGACATGTGGCAGGCGCCTTCACCGGCGCAGTAAAAGATAAAAAGGGCTTTTTCGAAGAAGCCCGTGGAGGCACCATCTTCCTGGATGAAATAGGAGAGATGGCCATAGAGCTACAGGCCAAGATGCTGCGGGTACTGGAAACACAGGAGTTCTATAAAGTAGGGGAGTCCAAACCCACTAAAACAGATGTTCGCATTATTGCCGCTACTAACCGGCTGCTGGAACAGGAAATTGCCGCAGGGCATTTTCGGGCCGATCTGTACTATCGCCTGTCTGCTTTCCAGATATCGTTGCCTTCCCTGAATGAACGTCGCAAAGATATTCCCCTGCTGGCGGCCTGGTTTCTGCAACAGATAGCACCCAAAATGAATAAACGGATTACCGGCATGACCCCGGCTTTCCTGCAGGCGTTGCAGCAACACAGCTGGAAAGGAAACATCCGTGAACTACGTAATGTAATTGAAAGAGCCGCCATTCTAACGGATACGGATATATTGGATACACCGGTATTACCGCTGGATTTTCAGCAGGGAGGCGCCGAAGAACATTCATCATTACGACTGGCAGATATGGAAAAGAAGCATATTATCCGGGTACTGGCACATGCCAAAGGAAATAAAACAAAGGCGGCAGAGCTGATGGAGATCGGTCTAACCACCCTTTATAATAAAATTAAGGAATACAATATCATCACGTCATAGTAACCAGCCCAACAACAGGCACGCCAGTACGATAAAGGGAGAAGGCACCCTTGTAAGGCATAACAATGCCAGCGTACTGGCCATAATCAGCAGGTTATACCAGTTGATGGGTATCACAAAAAAGAGGATCATCGTAGCTGCCCACATAATTCCCACCACTACAGCATTGATGCCTTCCAACGCACGATATATCACCACATATTTCTTCAGGTTATTCCAGATAGGGAAGAAGAATAATACCAATAATAAGCTGGGTAAAAAAATAGCGATAGGCGCCAGTATACAGCCCAGAAACTGGTAGCCCATGCCCAGGTTACGCATAGCCATACCGCCTACATAGGCGGAAATGGAAAAGGTAGGACCAGGAAGTGCCCGCATAATACCGGCCCCGGTGAGCAATTCTTCTGCAGAAAGGTATTGCGATTTTGCGCGCGTAACATACTGTTCCAGCATCATGGCGATGAGGATATCGCCGCCGCCAAATACAAGGCTGCCGAATCGGTAAAAGTTCTCAAATAAGTTAAAAGGCCGCCTGGTGATCCATTCATGGGAACGGGCCAGCTCAGAAAAGATACCTGCGAGGATAAACAGGGATACAAATAACCAGATATTTCCCCACTGTATCTTCCGGGGCTTTTCAGCTACGCCGGGAATACGTTTGTTACTGAAATTGGACACGATGCCCCCAAGGATAATCAGGGCAGGAAATGTCCAGGGTGATTTAAGATAAAAGGCAGTAAACATAGATACCACCATGATGGCAAAGGTGGCCACATTGTTAATACTGATACGAAAAGCACGGATACCTCCATAGGCCAGAAAGCCTACCGCCATCGGCTGTACATATTTGAATATGTCTGTATTCAGTGCATTCCTGCCGAAATACTGTAGTAAGAAACTCAGCGAACCCATAATCAGGCAGGCCGGCGTTATCCATATCAACAGGGTAATGATGGCCAGTATGGCACCACCCCGTTTATAGCCTATTAAGGTAAGGGTTTGGGAAGATGACGCCCCCGGTAGTAACTGGCAGAAAGCATTGTACTCCATCAGTTCCTGTTCGGTTACGTCCTTACGTTGCTGTACAAATGTTTTCATCATCATGGCCAGGTGGCCTTGCGGCCCTCCGTAGGCGGTGATGCTATGTAATAGCACAGCTTTTAAGAAAGGAATATGACGTAGAAGCACAGTGAATTTAAGTGAATTCCGATTGGACGAATTTATAAGGTAATCAAATATCCGGACAAAATACAACCATGTTGCTAATATTGAGCATCCCCTGAATTAATAAAGGCACAATACTTGTAATATCGGTATCCGTTATAACGAATATGGCCTTTTGTCCGTTGTGATCAGTTTTGTTACTAGATAGGTTAATCACCCACCAACATCGAAGAATGTTCGGATCTAAAGAATAACCATATTGAGAAAACCATTAAGGAATGACTTGCTTATACGCAGGATATTTGTAAAGTCCCGGAGACGTTAGTTTCCCGGGACTTCGCTATTTTTAGCCTATTTCTTTAACCCTATTTCACGTAAACGCTCATCCAGGTATTCACCGGCTGTAACTGGCTCATAAGCCAGCGGATTCGCTGCAGTTATACAGCTGTCCAGACAATCCAGTTTCACATTTGATTTGGGGTGCAGAAAGAAAGGGATGGAATAACGGGAAGTATTCCACTTTTCGCGGGGAGGGTTCACCACCCGGTGAGTAGTCGATTTCAGGCGGTTATTGGTTAAGCGTTGCAGCATATCCCCAACATTTACCACAATTTGTTCCGGCAGGGAAGTAACCGGTACCCAGTTGTCCTGCTTGTCCAGGATCTGTAAACCGTCTGCAGAGGCGCCTACCAGTAAGGTAATCAGATTGATGTCTTCATGTTGTTCAGCCCTGATAGCGGATTTAGGCTCCTGTGTAATAGGAGGATAGTGGATCGCTCTCAGGATAGAATTACCATTGTGTATTTTATCGTCAAAATAGTTTTCGTCTAAACCCAGGAACAGGGCAATTGCCTGCAACAGGTATTTCCCCGATTGTTCAAACCCACGATATGCTTTGAAAAAAGTAGGCGTAAATTCAGGCACTTCTGCCACCTGCACATTTTCCGGATATTCAGCACTGATAGGATCATTATCTTCCACTGTTTGTCCGAACTGGAAAAACTCTTTCAGATCTGGTGCATCATAGCCTTTGGCGTGTTCTTTTCCAAAAGAGGTATAGCCACGCTGACCGGCCAGTTCCGGAATCTCGTATAAATGTTTGGTGTCAAAAGGAAGCTTAAAAAATTGTTGTACATAATTGTAGAGGTCTGCAATCAGCTCGTCAGGAATCCCATGATTCTTTACCGCTACAAAACCAACTTCTTCATAAGCCTTACCTAACTGCTGCACAAAGGCAGCTTTTCGTCCTGCATCTCCGGAAGTGAAGTCTGCAAGATCCACTGAGGGGATAGAGTGGGTTGTTGCCATATCTTGAATTGTTGTTTTGGAGCGATAAAGGTAGGGAAAAATAGCGAGCCAGCTTGATTCAGCAGTTAGCCATTAGCTTTTAGCTTTTAGCAAATGCAGCGAAGAACATCATCTATATGTTTATCACCGCTGCATTTGCTAAAAGCTAAAAGCTAATGGCTAACTGCTGAATCAAGCTGGCTCGCTATTTAAAGTACTGTTCCTCAGCAGGGGTGATATCCACCATAGCATAGCGGTCTACCTGGCTGATCAGCATCTCATCCATGATATCCACCACATTTTTGTAGTTCGAACTTTTATCTGCTTTGATCAGCACCATCAAATCATTTTTATGAAAAGCCTGGAGTACAGCATTCTTTTTATCAATGATAATGTCACGGATGCCTGCATGATTTGAATAGCTACTATAGTGCACCTGTGGGGGGATGGCAGGGTCATTGCCTATACCTTCATACCAGGCAATACGATTGTCGGGACCCAGTATTACGGTGAGCGCTTTTTTTGCGGGCAATGACATAGAATCGCCGTCATCTTTCGGCATAAAAAGGTCCATGGTTTTAGGCTGCGCCATGGTGGTGGTTAACATGAAAAAAGTAATGAGCAAAAAGCCCAGATCCACCATGGGCGTCATGTCTACGCGGGTAGATTTTTTATTACTATGGGTGCCACGGCTACCGCTTTTTTCAGAAGTATTTATTTCAGCCATCATTAACGGTTTAGGTTAAACGAAAAGTGGTTGAAAGCGCTTTCAGATATTAGATGCAGCCGTGAAGAGATTCCATACGCGAATTTTTGTCTTGATCAGGATTATACTGATTTAGATGATTATCCCGATATTGTTTTTCCGGATTAAAAAAAGATTAGCGAAGATCGATGTGGATATCCGCATTAATCTTCGCTAATCTTTTTAATCTTATAAAATCCCAAAAAAATATCGGGATAATCATCTAAATCAGTATAATCCTGATCAAGGCAAAAATCGTTTAAAACTCAGCACTCTTCGGTGTTCTCGGGAATGCAATCACATCGCGGATATTCGTCATGCCGGTAACGAACAGCATCAGGCGTTCAAAACCAAGGCCGAATCCGGCGTGTGGTGCAGTACCATAACGGCGGGTATCCAGGTACCAGCTTAATTCATCTGCCGGCACGTGCATTTCCCCCATACGTTTTACCAGTTTGTCGTAGTCTTCTTCACGTTGGGAACCACCCACCATTTCGCCAATGCCCGGGAACAGGATATCCATTGCCCTTACGGTTTTGCCGTCATCATTGAGCTTCATGTAGAAAGACTTGATTTCTTTAGGATAGTCGGTTAAGATCACCGGTTTCTTAAAGTGTTTTTCTACCAGGTAGCGTTCGTGTTCGCTCTGCAGATCAGCGCCCCAGTCTTCAATCAGGTACTGGAACTTTTTGTTTTTATTATGCTTGCTGTTCTTTAGAATGTCGATGGCTTCTGTATAGGTAATACGTACAAACTCGTTGTGCAGTACAAACTCCAGTTTTTCTATGAGTCCCATTTCACTGCGTTCGAGCTGTGGTTTCTGTTTATCTTCTTCTACGAGGCGGCTGGCCAGGAAGTCGAGGTCATCGCGGTTGTTATCCAATACATATCCTATCACAGATTTAATGAATGCTTCCGCCAGATCCATATTGTCTTCCAGTTCATAGAAGGCCATTTCCGGTTCAATCATCCAGAACTCAGCCAGGTGGCGGGCTGTATTGGAATTTTCTGCACGGAAAGTGGGGCCGAAAGTGTAAATATCTCCGAAAGCCATCGCTCCCAGTTCTCCTTCCAGCTGTCCGGAAACCGTTAGGTTAGTGGATTTTCCAAAGAAATCTTCTTTGTAATCAATCTCGCCATTCTCTGTCCGTGGCGGGTTTTTCATGTCCAGCGTGGTTACGCGGAACATTTCGCCCGCACCTTCTGCATCAGATGCAGTAATAATAGGTGTATGCAGATACACAAATCCACGCTCATTAAAGAAGCGGTGTACGGCAAATGCAAGGGCATGACGTACGCGGAAAATGGCGCCGAATGTATTGGTACGGAAACGCAGATGTGCTATTTCACGCAGGTATTCCAGGCTGGGCTTGTTTTTCAGCTGTAATGGATATTTTTCCGGATCACAGTCGCCCAGTATTTCCAGGGTAACCGCCTTCAGTTCTACTTTCTGGCCTTTACCCAGGGATGGAATAATTTCGCCGGTAGCGCTGATAGCTGCTCCCGTGGTGATGCGCTTCAGCAGTGCTGCATCTGTATTTTCGGTATTGATAACTATTTGTAAATTATTATTGGTAGAGCCATCGTTCAACGCTATAAACTGATTGTTGCGGAATGAACGCACCCAACCTTTAACCGTTACTTCGTAATGCGCCTTGTCGTCTGACAAGATTTGCTTGACTTTCACCCTTTGGCTCATAATATATTATATTTTAGGACTGCAAAAATAAGCGGAAAACTTCATAGTATATAGTCCGGGGTCCCGCCTTTTTCCGTGGCAGGTATGCCAATGAAATGTTAAAAATGGCTGGATAGGTTGGTCAGAATCAATAGAAACAGGGTTTTGAGCGTCCCGCTGACAGTCTTTTACAGCCCGGGGAAGACTGTATTACAGGCCGCTTTGGGGCAATTCAGCCCTAAATATTTTTGGATAATAGTAAAACTTGTTTTAATCTTGCGGTATATTCTGCCTGATTAAGTTCATTTTCACATCTTCATCAGCAGTTCCTAAACTCAATCATTCCCTATCAAATTTAATAAGCTAATTAAATTTATTGACTCAAAAACAATTATTTGTAATTGGTGTATGTTGGTATGCAGTGGTACCCGCCTCACAACACTTCTAAAATTTGACAACACAGATGATGTACGACATCTTACAACTGAACGACATGCTCGTTCCTGAGCTGCTTGATATTGCAGAGAAACTGGACGTTCCCAACGCAAAAAAACTGAACAAACAGGACCTTATCTACAAAATTCTTGATAAACAAGCAGTATTAGCCTCAGAAGATAACCAAGCCAACGGAGACGAAAAAAAAGCACGTAAACGCAAACCTGTAAAGAAAGAAGACGGTAACCACGGTGCTGAAGAACCTGCTCACGCTGAAGAAAAACCAGCTGCTAAAAAACCAGCTGCCAAAAAAACTACCGGTACTAAATCAAAAGATCATGATGCGGATGAAACCCCGGTGAATACTAATTCTGCAAAACCTAAGATTAAAGATTTTGAGATAGACCTGGACAGCATTCCTTCCCTCACCTTCGATGATGATGATGATATCATCATCCCTTCTTTTACAGAAGATGAAGAAGCAGAGGAGGAAGAAGAAGTGGTAACAATACCTGCCGCAGAGGAAGATGAACAGGACGATGATGATTTTGTAGTGCCCGGAGAAATTCCAATTGCACCTGCAGCGCAGAAGAACCGCTACCCAAGCAAGAAAGAACCAGTTTTTAATATAGAATTTGATGGTGTAATAGTAAGTGAAGGCGTACTGGAAATGATGCCCGATGGCTACGGTTTCCTCCGCTCTTCCGATTATAACTACCTCAGTTCACCGGATGATATTTATGTATCTCCTTCCCAGATAAAACTCTTTGGTCTTAAAACCGGTGATACCGTGAAAGGCTCTGTACGTCCACCTAAAGAAGGAGAGAAGTACTTTGCTTTATTGAAGGTAGAAACCATCAATAACAAATCACCGGAAGAAGTACGCGACCGTGTACCTTTCGACTACCTGACCCCACTGTTTCCTTTTGAGAAACTGCGATTAACTACTACTTCCAATAACTACTCTACGCGTATCATGGATATGTTTACGCCTATCGGTAAAGGACAGCGTGGACTGATTGTTGCGCAACCTAAGGTGGGTAAAACCATGTTACTGAAAGAAGTAGCAAATGCGATTGCCACTAACCATCCTGAAATTTACCTGATGGTAGTATTGATAGATGAGCGTCCGGAAGAGGTAACAGATATGGAACGTAGCGTAAAGGCAGAAGTAATTGCTTCTACTTTCGATGAACCAGCTGAAAAACATGTGAAAGTATCTGCTATCGCACTGCAAAAAGCAAAACGCCTGGTAGAATGTGGTCATGATGTTGTAATCCTGCTGGATTCCATTACCCGTTTGGCAAGAGCTCACAATACCGTGGCACCGGCTTCCGGTAAAGTATTGAGTGGTGGTGTGGAAGCAAATGCGATGCAGAAACCTAAACAGTTCTTTGGTGCGGCCCGTAAAATTGAACATGGTGGTTCATTAACCATCCTGGCTACCGCATTGATTGATACCGGTTCTAAAATGGATGAAGTTATCTTTGAAGAATTCAAAGGTACCGGTAACATGGAACTGTTGCTGGATCGTAAACTGGCTAACAAACGTATCTTCCCGGCTATCGATGTTTCTGCATCGTCTACCCGCCGTGATGATCTGTTGCTGGATAAAGATTCTCTCAAACGTATCCACATCCTGCGTAACCACCTCGGTGATATGAACACAGATGAGTCTATGCACTTCATGCTGCAACATATGCGCGGAACAAAAAACAACGAAGAATTCCTGATCTCTATGAACAGCTAGGATCGGTTAAATATTATAAAATAAGAAATCCCGCTATTTAGCGGGATTTCTTATTTTATAATATTTAACCGGATACCTTAAAACTGCTTATAGGTAACAGTCAATATGCCGCAGTCTACTGGTACAAGAACATCTAAGTCTTTATGCCCTGGATAAGAAAGTGCAGGTAAGTCTGCATTGATAACTTTGGAGAACCCCATTGAGGTGGTTATTTCTATAATACCATTAACTCCGGTGGAAGAGGAGGGATAATCAATACGAATGCTCATCTGGTAATATCCAACAGTAATGATATCGGGATAATTAAATGATCCAATTTCCGTGCGTGCAGTAAATAATAACGGAGAACTGGGCCCTCCCGTGAGAAGGACCGAACTGATATACGCCCGGCCAAACATGTTGTTATTTAGCGTTAAAACAGCTCCACATCTTTTGGCGGGAATATAATTTTTGTGTGTAGCGGAATTTTCTTTTACAGACGCAATTGAGCAGAAAAAGGATACGCAGAGAAATACAATTAAACAAAGTGATTTTTTCATAGATTTTCAGGATAAGTTACTTAAACAAAAAAACAATTGTACTCCGATAAAGGAATACAATTGCCTGATGTAATTATTTTACGCAATTCATATTCGAAGCAATTAGAATATCCAGTTAACTCCCAGAGAGAATTCTTTAGGGAAGTTAAAGTCAAATTTGCTAGTGTTTGCTTTAGCACCGTTTGCTTCCAGTTTAGTTTGGTCGTAGCCATAGCTTAAACCACCAAATGCTCCTTCAACCATGAAGTGTTTGGTAACAAAGTAAGTGATACCGGGAAGTACATTCACTTTAAAACCGTTAACAGTGCTGATTTTGTTGTCATTAATTTTTGTATTACCAAAATGGTAACCAGCGTTGGCTTCTGCGAAGAATGCAAATTTGCTCTGACCAATCATGTGGTAGTTACGAACAAATATACCTGGGGTGATATCCAGTGTTTTGGTTTTAACACCTTCAAAAGTTTTATCGGAACCAAATTTTGATTCTGCAAAAATACCGATTACCCAATTGGAGTTCAATGCCACACCTACTTTAGGGCTGATACCAAATTTAGTATCTGTTTCTTTTTTGTCAGTGTCTTTTGCTTTTGTGTTAGTGGTAGAAACATTCAGATTACCGCCTAAAATTACATCGCCTTTCGAAAACTGAGCCTTTGCTACTTGTGTGCCGAACAGTGCTACTGCGGCCAATACAATCAACTTTTTCATCTGTCGTTAAATTTAAATATTCATTAAAACTATTCCTGTGTTATTGATTCTTCTACATACGTTCTAGCAATCCAGGTTGATGTTTGGTCGATATCTTAGTCCATTAAAGAAAATGGTCAATACTTGTTTTTCACGTGCCATGAAGCATTTCAGCGCGTTCCGGTCGTGAGGATCAAAGCCTGCCGCCTGCCACTTGCACCATATTACCCATAAACCGAATAATACATTTACCAGTAGCTGCGCGGTTAGTTCCGTATCCGTGTCTTTGTGGAGTTCTCCGCTTTCTATCCCTTTGGAAATAGTAGCTGAGAGAAAAGCAATTTCTACCTGCTGCAATAACTCAATGGTTTGCCGCATCAGGCTGGAAGGAACATCTTTAATCCATTCGTTTACACCAAACAGAAAGTGATATTCCAGCAGCATCTTCTCTTTTAACTCCAGGTAACGGTCCATGATAGCGGTGGTAGACGGTGCTTCTTCTACATATGCAGACATATCCAGGAAGCATTCGGCTATCATACACTCCACTACCGCTACGTATATGGATTCTTTATCCGAAAAATAATAATACAAAGAGCCTTTTGAAATCTCCAGATCCCTGGCGATTTCCTCCATGGTAGTTTTAGACAAGCCAAACCGCTTGAAGCGCTTTAATGCCGCTTCCAGAATCATAGTTCGTTTCTGGTCCTGTTCTGCCATAAAGTATCATGCTAACAAAATCTGACTGTTTGACTATTTTGTTTTGCGGGTCAAATGTACAACCAAAAGTAATTCCACCAAATTTTTTTGTTAAGAAATTGTTACGTACCCTTCGCGCAAAAGATTAAAAAGGAGGAAATGGAAAGGAAATACGCGTCTTAATAAAAAACGCAGGCATAAACATTAAATAAATCGAAAGCAGGACCCCGGAAAATTTGAAAATGTATAATTACCGGGAAAGGGTACACGTAGTTCCCTGTTTTATTTATGATTCATTTTGAGTAACAAATCACGTTGTCTTCTTTCCGTAATATCCAGTACTATACCGCTTTTCAGCACTACTTTGCCGGCAGCAGCATCCAGGTGACTGATATTGGAAATCTGAATCATCTGGCTATTATTGATCTGGTAGAAACGAAGAGAGCCGAAAAGATCCGCATAGTACCGGAATGACTGTACGGCAGTAATGAGTAGCCCGGTGTTTAAACGGAACAGGCAATTTTCGGCCATTGCTTCCAGGTATTCGATGGCAGGAATATTTATAGTGTAAGCTTCTCCGTTAGTTGCCGGTATAAGCAGCTTCCAGGCTACCGGCTTGCTATGATTGAAATTTTCAAGGAGTACATCATAGCGGTCTTTTTTGCTGCCGGAGTTAATACGTGCTGTTACCAGTGCAACTGCCTGTAATAAACTTTCCTTATCTATCGGTTTTAATATTAGTTCCACATCACTGAAACGGATCACGTGCAGGAATTTTTTTTCAAATGCGGTAACAAACACCGCTTCAAAAGGAATGTCGGGCATGGTACCCGCCAATACATCAAACCCGGTGCCATCAGGCATTTCAAGGTCCAGGAATACCAGCTCCGGCCGGTGCGTTTTTATTTTTTCAATTCCATCTGTACAGTCCGAGGCCGTACCGGCAATGGTGATCTCCGGACAATATTTTTCCAGCATTAACGCAATAATATCCCGGCTGTTTCGCTCGTCGTCTATAATAATAGCCTTTATCATAAAATAACATTAACGGATACACTAATTATAACTGCGGGATCAGTATTTTAACTATCGTGCCGCTATCCGATTCATCTTCTGATGATCTGTCTATAATTTCTATTTGAATTTCTGTGTTATACATTTTGTTCAGCAACTCAGCGCGGTTCTGGCTGATCTCCATTCCGGACGACTGGTGATGTTTTGGCAGCATACGCAGGGATTTGGAGCGGGCAATGCCGATGCCGTTATCTGCTATGATGCACTCCAGCATGTCGGAGGCTACCTGGTTAAAGAAGATAGAAAGCTTGCCGGTAGGCTGTTGGGGATTCGTCATCCCATGTTTTACCGCATTTTCTACATATGGTTGTAACAGCATGGCCGGGATTTCCAGTTCTGCGGTGGCGATCACCGGATCTACCACTATCTCATATTCCATCCTGTTTTCAAAACGCATCTTTTCCAGTCCCAGGTAAGTATTCAGGTAAGTGATTTCATCTGCCAGCGAAATAAAATTACGCCGGGAGAAATCAAGTGTTTTGCGGATCAGGTAAGAGAAGTCAGACAGGTATTTCTGCGCATATTCATAGTCGCGCTGCATCACAAACAGCTGAATGGAGTTCAGACAGTTGAAAATGAAATGAGGATTTATCTGTGCACGTATCGCTTTCAGCTCAATCTCCGTCAGCTTCTTATCGTATTCTGTTTCCAGTTGTTTCTTGCGTTGTTCTTCCAGTTCCTGCTTTTTGCGCAGGATTTCGGTGGTCTGTTCTTTTACCAGTTCTTCCAGTTGCTCATTCAGTTTACGTTGCAGCTCTTTATTTTTATTTAGTTGTTTGATGAGCAACTCCTGTGTACGGGTTCTTTCGAGATGCACCAGTTTGTTACGATAGCTTAATCCTGCCAGGAAAAACATGGCTTGTAACAATACGCCGCCGATCAGCAGCATAGTAGGGGCGGCCAGCTCTCCCAATGCACTGAGCAGGCCCAATGGGCGCACATGCATTAAAAAGGAACCGAAACAGGCCAGGTACAGGCACACAGATCCATAGAGGAAAAACCGGACCAGCGGATGATGCCTGGAGCGCCTGGCCAGGGCCACAAATACCGCCAGTAAAGGCACGAGGGTGATGAAATATACATAGCTGTATATAATAGTGGGCAAATGATATTGTTCTTCTGCAATACAATACATACACAGAATAATCAGGCCGCCCACTACCGCGGCTACCCAGGTAAATACCCGCTCCATAAAGGGATAGCGCTCTGTCAGGTTGAGGAAGGTATTACCGAATAACAGGTACATCAGGTAAAAACAGAACAGCAGCCCTGGAATGTCCCAGTAGTATTTCAGCATCGGCCACCGGTGAAAGAACGACAATTGATAAGGCTTGCTCTCCAGTCTTAGTGCAAAAAAAAGAATGAGCCCCAGCACATAAGCGGCAAAGTAGATGTAGGATCTGTCCGGTAGCTGTATATAATTAATAATAGAAATACTGAAGAAGACCATCAGCATACCGAGTAGTACCTGTATGATGACTGCTTCTTTACGATAGGTATCCAGTTGTTGGTCCCGGAATGCGGCATACGCTACTGTGCTGAAGAGCATAGGCATCAGGGCATTTTCATTATATGATTTATTGATAATATGCAGGTAGAAGGTGCGGATCTGACCGGAGGGTACATTTACATTGAAAGCGTAGTGATTCCATCTTTCCACACCACCATTGTCTAACATCAGGCCGGTTTGCATGAGCAGTTGCGGGGTATCTCCGGGGGCCTGCATGTACCAGTACATATAGTCGTGCCAGCCTGAAAACAGCTGGCAGGAAAGGATTTTATTGCTTTGGTTTTTGATGGTAAGCCGCAGCCAGCAATTGTTTACACGGCCATTGTTTTTAGGATTATTATGGAATAATTTTTCCTGGTGTATGAATGGAAGTTGACTCACCTGTGCCATGGTCAGGTGTTGATTGTCGTCTGTAAGGATGTTGATATAGGGGCGCAGATCCATATTCGCAGGTGCGAATGTAGTATCTGTAATCAGTGTATCTACTGGGGTACGATCCGTATTGGCAAAGGATTCTGCAGTGTAACAGTACAACAGCAGCATTAAAATAATGCGCTTCACAAAGTGTTATATAAATTTAGTTAGAGCAATTTGTCAATAGCTTTTGCCATTGCCTCATCCTTAGCAGTAACAATATTTCCTGCATCATGTGTGCTCAGAAATATTTCTACTTTATTATAAACGTTGGTCCAGTAGGGGTGATGATCCATTTTTTCCGCGACCAGTGCGACTTTTGTCATAAACGCAAATGCATCCCGAAAATCCTTGAATTCAAATGCCCGGTAAAGCTGTTTATTTTTTTCTTCCCACATAAAATAACAGGGGTTTTAAAATGTAAAACTGGGGTCCGTCACTGAATCTGGTCAAATTATTAAGCGCTGCTGTGCTGTGCCTATCCTAAAAAATAAGGTTCATCTTATTTTTGATCTCTCTGATATCCAGTAAAGATACTAATTGTACAAGCGGAACAAGGCGTAATTCTTCCAATAATTTTTTTACATCGTTCGGTTGGTAGTAATCTCCCTTGATCATCCACAAAAAATCAATCTGTTTTAGTTCTGGTAGCAGGAATTCTGCCTGGCAATGATTGTTGTAAATATAGTGTGCTACTGAATTGGTAGGTTCATGAAACTCAAATATGGGGAAATGGAAGGACCTTGTCTTCTTGGAAATCGTGATTTCCAGGTGATTATTCACCCGGAAATTGGTGTGCAGCTGACGATTGATATGCCAGCACAACTGGTAATCACGCGAAGAAGCAGCGATGCCAATCAGGTGAGTGTTCTCAAAGAAATCCTCCACCAATTGCTCCTGGTCCAGCTTTAACTTGAGTATTGTCATATAGAAAAGTAACGCTACACCCTGCCTGGATGTTGAAAAAATAATTATCCTTTCTTCTTAATGCTCTTTTTGGAAGAAGGTTGTCCCGGGTCCCAAAATACAGCTTTAAAATTTTCTATTTTATCTTCTTTTACAATTACGCCTTCCTGTTCCAGTAATTCCTGCATCAGGGTTGGGGTGGCGAAATGGCTTCTGCCACTTAATTCACCTTTGCTGTTTACCACCCGGTGGGCGGGCACAGGAGGCTTGGCGCTGCCGGCGGCATTCATGGCCCAGCCTACCATACGGCCTGTCAGCTTTAAGCCGGAGGCATCTGCAATGGCACCGTAAGAGGTGACCCGGCCGCGTGGTACGGTGCGTGCTATTTTAAATACAGTTTCGAAAAAGGAAACCTTTTCACTGGTCTCCTTTTCCTTCTTCCCTGCGCTGGGCAAGGAGGGTAGTTCTTTTGGGTTCAGGTACTTTTTCATAATCAAAAGGACAATGTCTGCAGCCGTTGCCACAACAGAAGCCACGGTCGAGGTGAAACTTTTCGGTAAATACCATATAGCCCTGGGCGTTATAGTAAAAATCAATCTTCTCCACCAACGGTTGCTTCATCTGAAGGCAGTTTTATGCTTTGCCAGTTCAGCGGAGCGGCAGGCAGTTGAAATTTCAGATAACGGATTGTTCTGCCATCTGCCAGGTGCATGCCTTCATAAAAGGTCTGAATCTTTAACAGTGGTGGAACCTCCGGTAATGCGTATACATCAGGAATATCTTCTATGAGGATACATCCCGCGGCGCTGATTACTTCCTGGGTGAAAGCATAGAGCTGCGGAGAATCTGTTTTCAGGTTAATGGTAGCTCCTGGCGCCAGCAATGGCTGAAACAATTGCAGGAACTTCGGGTGTGTTAACCTTTTCTTTGACTTGGAATTGCGCAGGAAAGGGTCCGGAAAGGTAATCCAGATGTCTTTTATTTCTCCTGGTGCAAAGTAGTTGTTGAGTTTGTCTATTTGTGTGCGTAAGAAGCCGGCGTTGGTCAGCGGTTCTTCGAGTGCGGTTTTGGCGCCTCTCCAGATGCGGTTGCCTTTAAGATCTACGCCTAAAAAGTTCTGATCCGGGAATAACCGGGCCATACCCAGGGTATAATCTCCCTTACCACAGGCCAGCTCTAATGTAATAGGGTGGCTGTTTTTGAAGAATTCATTCCATTTTCCCTGCATACCTTCCGGGTATATCAATACGTTGGGGAAGGTTTCGATTTCAGCAAATCGTTCTAATTTTTTTTGTCCCATTTGCGGCAAAAATACTGGGATTTTTTGAATGGGGAGAGGATAAATAGGTAGATGTGGCTGGCAGTGGTGACTGGTAGGGCTGGTAGCTGGCCAGGTCCAGCTATAAAAAACAGCTGCCCCGGAAACCCCGGCAGCAGCTGTTTTTTTTATAGCCTGAAAAATTAATAGACTCCCTGTAAACTCAGATAACCATCTGTACTGGCCTCGGTAATCTTTTTAACATTGCTGCCGTCTGCATTACAGGTATAAATGCCACCATCGCCCCATGTGTTGGCTCCGCCAGTGGTATTCAGCAATGTGCTGAACACAATTGTTTTACCATCCGGGCTGAGTTTGGCCTCATCTGACACCCGCATATTAGCTGGTAAGGTGAGGTTTACTTTGTGGTTATTAGTGCCATCCAGTTTAGATATCCAGATTTCTGCCAAATAACGGTCTGCTGTAAAATGTTTCAAATAAAGGATCTGATCCAATTGAGCGATGGTTGTTCCGGTTGGTGCAGGTTCGGCTTTCGCTTCTTTTTTACAACTCATCTGGGTTAAAATAACGGCTGCATTGAAGGCCAGAAGGACTACGGTGCCAAGTAATAATTTCTTCATGATAAGAATATAGGTTTATTATTTCAAATATATAATATATTGAAATTAAATAATAAAATACTGTAAGCATGATAACTTATATCATATTTTACCAGTTAGATGCCGGGAAGAAAGGGTAGGTAGACTCCGATGATCCTATGCCTGAAACAGGCTATGCACCTATAGTAACACTACAATAGAGGTGGACTTGAGGTGGACTTGATGCGGGGATGACGTCCGAATGTATAACTATGGATGGGAGGTCGGAAGTGGCCATGGTAGCGGTGGTGGGCATAAAAAAAGCCCGTAAGCATGATAACTTACGAGCTCTTTAAACCAATTAAGCTGTAGGAGGAGGAGTCGAACCTCCACGGGGCAGTTAGCTGTAGCACAAGTAAGATTAGTGGTCAACCCAATTATACTACGTTTATCCTGTGATCCCCACCCTCGAGACAAGAGGGCATGTCTGCCAATTTCATCATCCCACAAAGTGTTAAAACCGTTACCTGTTATTGCTTTCCGTTAACCTGTTTGGTAATGATTATGATGCAAATCTAAAGAGAAGGGTACTTTTTTGCAAATTTTTTAAGAGAAATTTTGGAATTTTCGATATTTTTTAAATATTTGCATATAACTTTAAAACATTCAAAAACAAATTGTAAAAATGAGCCACAATTTGAATATTGACAAACTCGATTTGCAGATTATCAGCGAAATGATGTCTAATGCCGAGATCTCCTACGCCGACCTGGGGAAGAAATTGTTCGTTTCCGGCGGGACTATCCACGTGAGAATGAAGAAATTGCAAGAACTGGGTGTAGTTAAAGGTACTAAATTACATGTAGATTTAAAAATGATCGGCTATGACGTAATCGCTTTTATTGGTATTTATCTGGAAAAAAGCTCCATGTATGATACCGTTGCCAAAGAATTAAGAAAGATACCGGAAATGGTACGTCTTAATTATACTACCGGAAGCTATAGCATGTTCGCGGAAATCATCTGTAAAGATATTACCCAGCTTCGCCGTATCCTTCACGATGAATTGCAGAAAATCAAAGGCATTGAAAGGACTGAAACCCTGATTTCCCTCGAAGAAAGCTTTTACAGAACAATTAACGTGGTGGAATAATCTAGTTTTTAGGAATGGAAGGGCGTAGCCCTGTTGCTTTTTCATTCTTAATTATTAATTTTCGCCATGGTTACAACAGAAATTGCCGAAAAAATTCAACGGCTGGAAGAAAAGTATGCCGCCATGGGTCAGAACCTGTCATCCTACCTGGATGGCCTTCTGTACGCGGACTACCTCACATATTGGGACTATATTCAGTTGGATGTGTTGCTGAATCTGCAACATCCGCGCACGCCGATTCCTGATGAAAGAATATTCATCATTTATCATCAGATCACGGAATTGTACTTTAAGTTATCACTGCAGGCAATCGAACAAATCAGCCTTGCACCCGTACTGTCAGCTGAAATTTTTATTACCCAGCTAAAAAGGATCAACAACTATTTCCGCAGTCTCATCAACTCATTTGAAATAATGGTAGATGGGATGGATAAGGAACAGTTCCTGCAATTCCGTATGGCACTGTTACCTGCCAGCGGCTTCCAGAGCGGACAATTCCGCATGATCGAAATTTGCTCTACCCGGTTAAACAACCTGGTATATGAACCTATGCGCCCCGATATGGAGCACCTGGAATTAAAAGGTGTGCTCGATAATATCTACTGGAGAAGTGGGGCCACAGAACTGGCTACAGGTAAGAAAACACTGACGCTGCGCCAGTTTGAGCTGAAATACATGGATACTTTCCTGCAACTCGCTACCCGCTATAAGGATTGTAACATACAAGCCAGCTTCCAGCAACTCACGCCGGAAGCACAGGCCGAAGTAATGCCCCTGTTAAAGGAATATGACCTCAATATCAATGTGCGCTGGCCATTGATGCACTATAAGTCTGCCGTAAGGTACCTGCACAAAAGACCGGAAGATATTGCTGCCACTGGTGGTACTAACTGGCAACAATACCTGCCTCCAAAAAACAAGCGCATCGTCTTTTTCCCGGAACTGTGGACAGAAGAAGAACTTGATAATTGGGGTAAACTGGCCATGGGCGAGTAGTTAAGATCAGATATTCTGCGTTGTAAATCTTCTTATGTAATATGCCAGCAACGGTACATCTGCTTTTTCCAGCGGATGTGCCGTATCCGGTAAAATCGTCAGCTGTGCCAGTGGCAAGGCTTTATACACTTCAATTGTCTCCTGGAAAGACACCATATTATCGTGGTCGCCCATCATCAGCATACAGGGTGTAACGATCTGTGCATAGTCGGCATGCTTCAGCAAAGATTGATGTCCTAACTCTTCAATGAGCGAAGCGGTGCGGGTTACCACCGTTTTCCAATCACTGGCAGTATGCCTTTCTTCCAGCACCCGTGCAAATGCCGGCACTTTTTCTTCAATCAATACCGGGTTCAGCTGCCTTACTTCCTTACTGGCCGTGGCTTCATTCCAGTTGTACTTGGTGGCCAGTGTAATCACACGCCCGGTCTTTTCTGGATAATGACGGGCCAGGTACATAGCTACATATCCGCCCATGCTATATCCGAAAATATGTACAAAGTCCAGCCCATGGCGCTCCAGGTAGGATAATACTTCAGCCGCAAATACCTGTACACTGAATCCCTGTTCTGAAAAAGGAACGTCACCATGCCCGCTGAAATTAAGCAGATGCACATCGTAATGTTCCGATAATTCGGCCGCCAGCGGTTGAAATTGTGAAGTGGCGCCTAATGCACCATGTAAAAAAAGTATGGGGAGTTTATTTGTTTGCATTGACTAAAACTAGCAAACATTTTGGATTCGGCAGGGTGATTATTCAATTATTGGGATATTTTATTGTGATTTCTTTATAAAACATCCTAATAAGTGAATAACCAAATCATCCGGCCATCAACAGGATAGTAGCTGCCGGCCTTTTCATCAATATTACTTGGTACCACACTGGCGCTGCCCTTTGCAAACTGTTCTGCCACATATTTGCCAATGCCCGAACCTGCGCCTGTAACCAGCGTAACCTTGTTTTTCCATCCTTCCATATCAAACATTTTGGCGCTTAGAAACAATACACCCTTATGAAATGTTCCTCATATTTTTTTATTATGTTTGCATAGATGTTGCCGATTAATTTTCTTCACTTAAGATGTCCCATCATCAAATCATGTTTTTTTAAATACTAGTAATGGAATACAATACCACGCGTAATTACCTGATAATGAAGGAATATGGCAGGAATATCCAGAAAATGGTGGAGTACCTGGTAACCATAGAAGACGACGATGAGCGTCAGCGTAATGCTATGGCGGTAATAGAGCTCATGGGTACGTTGAATCCGCATTTACGTAATGTGGAAGACTTCAGGCATAAATTATGGGACCATATTTTTAATATCTCCAGCTTTAACCTCAAGGTGGAATCCCCTTATCCAATCCCCACTATTGAAAAGCTGAGAGCAAAGCCCGATAAACTTCCTTATCCAAAAAAATATCCCAGGAACCGCCACTTCGGTAAAAACCTGGAAATGATCATAGACAAAGCCCTGCATGAGGAAAATCCTGATAAAAAAGAAGGATTTACCCAATGTATCGGTAACTATATGAAACTGGCCTATACCAACTGGCACAAGGAAAGTGTACACGATGATGCTATCAAGGCGGAGTTGCTGGCCATTACCGATAACCAGCTGGAATACCATCCGGGTCATACTTCACATGTAGCCAGCCCTGCCAGCTTTGGTGGTGGTGGCGGTGGTAATGTGGCCGGAGCAGCTGACCAGTTCCGTTCTACCAAACGCAAAAGCTTCCAGCAGAATAAATTCAAAAGCAGCAATAATAGCGGCGGCGGCGGCGGCAAAAGCAGAGATAATAACAATAAGCACAATAACAAATACAACAAAAACAGGAACAAGTGAGTAGTGCTTTTGAAGTAAGAGGCGGCAACCGCTTAAAGGGGGAAATTATACCCCAGGGTGCCAAAAACGAAGCTTTACAGATCATCAGTGCAGTGATGCTGACCCCACAAAAGGTTACCATCACCAATATTCCGGATATAGTAGATGTGAATCTGCTGATAGAGTTGTTAGGAGATGCAGGTGTAAAAATAAATCGTATAAGTCGTGATACATGCGAGTTCCAGGCAGATGCAGTAGATCTGAAATACCTGGAAAGCCCGGAGTTTAAAAAGAAATCAGGTAAGCTCCGTGGTTCCGTAATGATTGCAGGCCCCCTGTTAGCCAGGTTTGGTCGGGCATTTATTCCAAAACCAGGCGGCGATAAAA
Source organism: Chitinophaga sp. RAB17 (assembly GCF_052114225.1). Taxonomy (NCBI): domain Bacteria; kingdom Pseudomonadati; phylum Bacteroidota; class Chitinophagia; order Chitinophagales; family Chitinophagaceae; genus Chitinophaga; species Chitinophaga sp. RAB17. Next base: position 144,576 of record NZ_JBFREI010000014.1, read on the forward strand.
TCGGTCGGCGCAGGTTGGATACTCATATTATCGGTTTTGAAAAGTTGGGCGCCCGCTTTGTATATGATGCGGATGATAACTATTTCCGTCTGGAAACAGCAGGAGGGCTGAAGGGCACTTATATGCTGCTGGATGAACCTAGTGTTACCGGTACAGCCAACATTGTAATGGCAGCTGTATTGGCCGAAGGAACGACCACCATTTACAATGCGGCCTGCGAACCTTATCTGCAGCAGCTTTGTAAAATGCTCAACCGCATGGGAGCACGTATCAGCGGGGTAGGATCCAATCTCCTTTCCATTGAAGGTGTAAAAGAACTTGGTGGCTGCGAACACAGCATGCTGCCGGATATGATAGAAATCGGCTCTTTTATTGGCCTTGCTGCGATGACGCAAAGCGAGATCACCATTAAAAATGCCGGTGTTGAAAATCTGGGTATCATCCCGGAAAAATTCCGCCAGTTAGGTATCCAGCTGGAAATCCAGGGGAATGATATATATATCCCTTCCCAGGATTCCTACGAAATACAGACTTTCCTGGACGGTTCCATTCTTACCATTTCAGATCATCCATGGCCGGGCTTTACACCGGATCTCCTGAGTATTGTGCTGGTAGTAGCCACACAGGCAAAGGGTAGTGTAATGATTCACCAGAAAATGTTTGAAAGCCGCCTGTTCTTCGTGGACAAGCTGATAGATATGGGCGCACAGATTGTTTTATGTGATCCTCACCGTGCAGTGGTGATTGGTTTGGGCCGGCAGCACCCGTTGCGCGGTATTACCATGTCATCTCCGGATATACGTGCGGGTGTGTCTCTCCTGATTGCCGCACTCAGTGCAGAAGGAAAGAGCACTATCCAGAACATAGACCAGATAGATCGTGGCTATCAGTATATCGACGAAAGGTTGAGAAAGCTGGGAGCAGATATAAAAAGAGTATAACAAAGAAAAAGAACGGAAATATAAGCTCCGCTGCATTTCTAATAGCTAACAGCTAACAGCTGATAGCTGGCACAACCCAAATTCCAGTAAAACATTTTACCGGTTTTTGGGTTTTGCATTTGAAGTCATCAGCGACATTGATTCTGATATAATAATGGAAAAAAAGATCATCATCGTTACCGCACCTTCCGGGGCCGGCAAAACTACCATCGTAAAAAAAATACTGGCTAATATGCCGGTATTGTCTTTTTCTATCTCCGCCAGCACCCGTACCCCGCGTGCCAATGAAGTAGATGGAAGGGACTACTACTTTCTGTCTGCCGATGAGTTTCATCGGCAAATAGAGGAAAATGCGTTTGCAGAATACGAAATGGTATATGCCGGTAAATATTATGGTACCCTGAAAAGTGAACTGGAACGTATCTGGAATAGCGAGCAGATCCCAATGGTAGACATCGACGTAAAAGGTGCCTTATCTATCAAAGAAAAATATCACAACAGCGCACTGACTATTTTCATACAGCCCCCATCGTTAGATGCCCTGCGGGTAAGGCTCAGCGAAAGAGGTACAGAAACCCAGTCTTCCCTGGAGGAGCGCCTGGCAAAAGCCCGCTACGAGCTGTCTTTCTCGCATGAATTTGATCATATTGTGATAAATGACGAACTGGAACAGGCTTATGAAGAAGTAAAAAAGCTGGTAACAGATTTTTTAAATATAAAGTAGCGGCTTGATTGTTGGTTTTCCTAATTCGTTATTTTTGTTAGGATGGACGGATACACAATAATTATTTTGATTTTCCTGGTATTGCTGGCAGGCTTCTTTTCAGGTATCGAAGCTGCATTTGCCAATGTTAATAAACTTAGCATTGAGCTCAAAAAGAAGCAAGGCCGGGCTACTGGTAAAATTTTAGCCGGTTTAAATGAAAATCCCAGTCGTTTTCTGGCCACGAGCCTGGTTGGATTCACGATCACTGTTGTCATTTATGGCATCATGGTAGCAGGTGTTTTTCAACCTGCATGGGATTCCCTGATGAAGCAACAATCAGAGGCTGCAGGCATGCAACCCCTGGTGATCTTCCTCGAAGTGATATTGGCTACCCTGATTATGCTGTTCATGGGCTTTTTTGTGCCCAGGGCCATTTTCAGATCCCGGCCTGAAACATTGCTTGGTTTCTTTGCCTTACCGATATCACTGATTGCAAAGCCTCTTTATGTAATTGGTAATGTACTCGCATCAATATCCGAATGGATGTTGAAATATCTTTTCAATGTAAGGTTGGTAGAGAATGGTGAATCCTTTACCCGTGTGGATGTAGAGCATTTTATCCGGCAATCACAACAGCATTTCGGTGAAAACAACCAGGAGCTGAATACAGAGTTATTCGAAAATGCACTCTCACTCGCGCATGTAAAAATTCGTGGCTGTCTTATTCCACGCAAAGAAATAGAAGCGTTGGAAATACAGCGCCCTATTGGTGATGCCAGGAAGAAATTCATGGAAACAAAGCTTTCAAAAATCGTTATTTATGAAGGCTCCATCGATAATATCCTCGGATATATTCATCAGCTGGACATGTTCAAGGATCCGAAGGAAATCAACAGCATCATTCATCCTATTCTTGCTGTACCGGAAACAATGAGCGCCATAGACCTGCTCAGCAAGTTTAATAAGGAACGCAAAAGTATTGCATGGGTGGTAGATGAATTTGGTGGTACTGCAGGTATTGTGACTATTGAAGATGTATTGGAGGAAATATTCGGAGAAATAAAAGATGAACATGATGAAGAAGAATTTGTAGAAAAGCAGATTGCTGAAAAAGAATACATTTTCTCCGGCAGATTGGAACTCGATTACTTGAATGAAAGATATGGCCTGGATTTTCCTGAAGATGAAAGTGAAACGTTATCAGGATATATCATCAACCATCACGAGACTATTCCAAAGATCAAGGAACGCATTATAATTGACGATTATGAGTTTGATATTCTGAATGTTACGGATACCAGGATCGAAATGGTGAAGATGAAGATGTTGGTATAGACATGACCGTTAAATTGGTTGACTTATCGGATATTAATATGATATAATTATTTCTATAATGTTTGAATTAACGATACAATAACAATTTTGCTAAAACGTTTTTAAAAAAAGTAGTAGGAATTTAACACGGATTGTATACATTTGCTTCAGATGATGTAACACAATGATTTGATTTTTGTTAAAAGGTTGTAAAAAAAGTGTTCCAACATTGATAATAAAATAATTCTTGTTATTTTTGTATTACAATATAAAACGCAACCAGGGATTCTTACTTATTCTGAACGCTTGCCATCAATTAGGTAGGTAGTTTAACTGGAAGCTAAAGACATTCTCGAATTCAACTTTTTTGGGGTTAACAAACAATGGATGAAAGGCCGGCTCTTGATTCTTCTCGGGCTGGCTCTTTTTTTTTCTCTACTGCTCCATTCCTCTCTTCCTTATTTTTTTCTTTTTACTTACCGGATCCTGCTTTTTTACGTACCTACTTCTTCGAAGGACGAATAACTACTTAAAGCCACATTAAAATAGGTTACTTTATCATTGCCTACTCTAATTTGTAGTATTCAACCGCTATATTTGTGATCCTTAAGAAGAAACTGTATTCAACATCGTTCGACCGTATAAAGTATGTTAAAGAAATTTTTCGCAAATAATGAGGATAAGGCAGAGATGTCTTTTTTCGACCACCTGGAAGATCTAAGGTGGCACCTCGTCAGATCCGCCCTGGCACTTGTTGTATTTAGCACGTTCGGCTTTATATATACACAGGAAATTCTTGACAATGTTATTTTCGGGCCAACCAACGCAGATTTTCCTTCTTATGTAGCGCTGTGTAAAATCAGCCATTGGGTAGGACTGGGAAATCAGCTCTGTATTACCCCTGTAAAGGTCACATTTTTGAATTACAAGATGGTTGGGCAGATTATGCTGCAATTTAAACTGGCGTTTATAATCGGCTTTATTTGTGCCTTTCCTTACATTTTCTGGGAGTTCTGGCGCTTTGTTAAACCAGCCCTCAAGGAGAAAGAGTTGAAAGGAGCCAGAGGCGTTATTTTTTGGGTATCTTTTCAATTCTTCCTGGGAATATGTTTTGCCTATTTCCTGATGGCACCTTTCACCATTAACTTCCTTGCATCTTACACCGTAACTACCAAAGCGGTTAACCAGTTTTTTATAGATGATTACTTTGATCTGATGACACAGATCGTGTTAGGTATGGGATTGTTGTTTGAATTACCTATCCTGGTATTTTTCCTCACCAAATTAGGCATCCTCACGCCGGATTTCCTGCGTGCTTACAGACGCCATGCGATTGTGGTGATCCTGATCCTGGCGGCAATTATTACCCCTCCTGATCTGGTAGATCAGCTGATCGTATTTGTGCCATTATACTGTCTGTATGAAATCAGTATCTTTATATCCAAAAAGGCGCTGAAAGATCGTGAAGACAAGATGACTAAAACCGATGTAGAAGAGTGGTCTTAATTATCTCTAACTGTAAATAAGTAACTGAAATGGAAAATACTATATTTAATCTTACACTGCCTGTGGCTATTGGCTCAGATCACGCAGGGTTTGAGTATAAGGAAGAAGTGATTTCATACCTGGAATCAAAAGGCTTGCAGGTAAAGGATTATGGTACCCATTCCAAAGATTCTGTAGATTATCCGGATTATGCACACCCGGTATCTACTGCAGTTGAAAGAGGTTTTGCCGCTTTTGGTATCCTGGTTTGCGGAAGCGCAAACGGGGTAGCTATTACCGCCAACAAACACCAGGGCATCCGCGCAGCCATCTGCTGGGGTGCGGAACTGGCAAGACTGGCCCGCTCTCACAACAACGCAAACGTATTGTGTATACCCGCCCGATTTGTAGATATTCCGGTAGCTACGGAGATGGTGGAGATGTTTATCAATACCCCTTTTGAAGGTGGACGCCACCAGGACAGGGTACGTAAAATGGCCTGCCTGTAAAGGTTTAAAGCCACATATCATTTTTTACTGTAACGAATACACGAAAATGTAGTAATATTAAAGAGCCGGCTATCAACCGGCTCTTTTTTTTATTTCAAGGCATGTGATCTGTCAATTAAAAAATGCTCCATGAGAGTTGTTCTTACCGTCATCTGTTTACTCTTTATCATAGCTGCGCAGGCGCAGCAAACCACCGTTGTGGAAAATAATACGGCAGCAGCCAGGTATGGCGAAACCATTACACCCGCTGCCCTGAGCAAACAGCTGCATATTATTGCCGGACCAGCCATGGAAGGAAGAGAAACCGCTACACCCGGACAGGCAAGAGCAGCCGCTTATATTATCAGCCAGTTTGAAGCAGCAGGTTTAAAACCAGGCGCAAATGGTAAGTGGGAACAGCATTATCCATTGTATGAAGACAGTCTTCTCAAAAGCACTATCACCATACAAGACAAAACCTTTTTATACGGGCGCGATTTTCTGTCAGATCTGCGCTCCGGCCAGCCGCAGGACATCAGCGCTGCCCAGGTCATCTATGCAGACATGGGGATTGTGAGTACTGATCGTAACGATTACAACCACCTCGATGTAAAAGGCCAGGTAATCATGATCAGAGATGCCGTGAGAAAAGGGCTGCATCGTGATAAAGGCAGCCTGGAGGATAAAATAAGAACCGCGAAAGAAAAAGGAGCAGCTGCTGTACTCATTATCTCACCATCTGCCGGACGTTTCAGCGCATTAAATCAGCAAAAACTCCGGACAACAGGCCTGTACTGGCAAAAAGATACAACGGCGCGTCCGAACGTATACTTTATTACACCTGCGTTGGCATCTGCCATTATGAGTATTGATAATAGTGACAGCCTGCTGGAAGACCTCGATAAAGGAAAAAAGATCCCCGCGGAACTTAAAACAAATATTCATATTGTATTTGATAAAGCTGCCACTGTACTGCATCCTTCCAATGTGCTGGCTTACCTGGAAGGCACTGATAAAAAAGAGGAAGTGGTGTTTGTGACAGCGCATTATGATCATCTCGGAAAAGAAGGGGATAAGATTTTTTACGGGGCAGATGATGATGGATCAGGCACCAGTGCGGTAATAGAGATCGCCACGGCATTTGCCCGTGCCCAAAGGGCCGGTAATGGCCCCCGCAGAAGTATGGTATTTATGACAGTGTCCGGAGAAGAAAAAGGATTGCTGGGATCTCAGTATTATACAGAGCATCCGATTTATCCACTCACACGTACGGTAGCAGACCTGAACATTGATATGATCGGACGCATAGATCCGGCACATGAAAAAGACACCAATTACCTGTATATCATTGGTGATAATAAACTCAGCTCTGAGCTGCGGCCTATTAACGAAAAAGCAAATGATACCCATACCCATCTTAAACTGGATTATAAATATAACGACCCCAACGATCCGGAAGGCTTCTACTACCGGTCAGATCACTACATGTTTGCACAACATGGCATTCCCATTATTTTCTATTTCAACGGCACACATGCCGACTATCACGCACCTACAGACACGGTAGAAAAAATCAGCTATACACTGCTGGCAAAACGGGCCCGCCTCGTTTTTTATACTGCCTGGGACATTGCTAACCGGGAGCATAAACTGGTGGTGGACAGGCATGAAAAATAGGAAACAGCGTGCGCTGCAATAAGCAAAAACGGCTGCAAAATAGCGACAGCACTGGCTTTAGGTCTACCGGAAAACCTTTTTGTTTATTTTAACAAAATTTTTTAAATTGTGTATAGAGTCTTTATTGTTTAGGAATCAATACATAATTCTTTTTTTGTATTAGTAGAATCGGTGAATGTAGGGATCAGCTGGTAAAGTGTTTTCAAACCATTATTTTTTCGAGAGTCGGGCTCCCCATTAAACATTTTTAACTAAGCTGTTGTTGTTCAATCGGTATTTATAGGATCATGCGATAATTTTTCACTGGTGATGAGAAATCATGCCGGTATTCGCTATCTGTAACCATATAAACTTACCAGTATGAAAACACCTGCCACCTTTTCGATTGAAAGTAAATGCTATTCCACAAGGAGAGCACCCTTGTGTCCTATTGACCGATGTTGTGACGGAAACACCTAGTATACATGCATTTTTAGAGACCTAGTTTATAGTCCTGGTTGTTCAGAATGATGGAAAACGGAAACGCTTATTGCACGCAATGGTAAACCCTGCCATGATACAGCTACTCTTTGTGAAACCTTAAACTGAGAATGCATGCATAATTTTTATAACGCTTATTGGTGGATCTTTTTATTGAGAGGAATTTTTGCCCTGGTATTGGGTGTACTGGCTGTTGGTTGGCCGGGCGCTACCTTTGCCACACTGATTGTTTTCATTGGAGCATATCTTTTTATTGCGGGATTCTTTGCCATCATTGGCGCTATTGCTGCCCGCAAAACAACTGAAAACTGGGGCCTCTTTTTATTCTCTGGATTACTGGGCGTTATATTAGGCATCCTCACATTTTATAATCCGTTTGCTACGGGCGCTGCACTCATTTACCTGATCGCTTTCTGGGCCATGTTGGCCGGTTTATTTGAATTGATTATTGCTATCAGGTTAAGGAAAGTGATTACCGGTGAAGGCTGGTACATGGCTGGTGGCCTGCTGACAATTATTTTTGGAATTCTCCTGGTTTCAAATCCAGTAGCAGCTGCCGTAACGCTTACCTGGATATTTGGAATATACGCCATTATCACAGGTATTATGCTCTTATCATTATCATTCAGACTGCGCAGCAGGCATTAAAAACGATAGCTAAAAACTAAGATAAGACACCCTGTTTACTATTTTAAAACCACCCCATATGCAAGCTTATTCTTTAACTAAAACTATTCCTGATGATTATTGCAACACCTGATTAAGGCACCTGTATCTGCTGCTTTCAGGGTGTTGATACCTCCCTGTTGATTTAAAGCGTTGCAGGTGCCTGACAGTACTCACCGGTTGGAGATCCGGTGACCTGCCATTACTGTCTGACTCTTTTCTCCCGGCCCTTCAAAAGGCTGTCGCCGTAGCTAATTGTGAATAATTTAAAGTTAACCGTTATGTCATCCACCGAATTTAATAACTTATTACTTGGAAACGCCGATTTTCTGCGTCCGTACGCAGTTACCCTGACTAAAGACTCAGAATCAGCCAAGGATCTTTACCAGGAAACACTGTTCAGAGCACTGTCGAACCGTGATAAGTACCTGGCAGGCACTAATATCCGTGCCTGGCTGTATACGATCATGAGAAATATTTTTATTAATAACTATCGCCGCGGCAACCGGCAATACAGATTGCTGGATAATGCGGTAGGAGATTACCTGTTGAGTCATCAGCCATCAGCTATCGGGAATTTTGCGGAATCAGATCTGCGGGTAAAAGATGTACAAATGGCCGTATACAATCTGCCTGTCATCTTCAAACAACCATTCCTGTTATATTTTGAAGGCTATAAATATTATGAAATAGCGGCTATCCTGAATGAACCTTTGGGAACCGTAAAAAGCCGTATTCACTTTGCCCGTAAAATGCTGAAGACGCGTATTACCAGACACTGATGTTCTGTATTGAATAATATTATTTAAACTTTTCAGATTTTTGGATAGCAGAAGTCTGCAAACTCTCAGCAAGACCGTTGTCAGCTGCTGCTAAAAGTACTATGAACACCCGGTAGTAAGCTTAAGATTGTTAGTAATACCATGCTGTATTATCTGTCTGTTTCCGCAGATAAGCGGCATTTATGCTGTATGCTCGTTTGCGGACTTCCGTTATCCGGTCCCTTCAGGAAAACCCCATGTATCTTCTCCCTAATTTCGCCTATACACCCAATTCTTTGTTAAATAACCATTTATTATTGAGGAAAATGTACAATTACCGGTTTTAAACCGTTATTTAGCATACACATATTCAAAATATTTCCGGATATCCTACACTATCTGTATGCCGGGTCCAACAATGCTTATATGCCGAAAGTAACTTTTAACAACAAGAATGCTATGTTCTTTCCAGCGCTGAAATCCGCTGTGGAGGACTATTTTAAGTCAAATAACATCAAGAAAACGGGTAATTGGAAATTATATCTTAAAACGGCTATCCTTATTCCGGTAGCCATTCTGTTGTATATTTCGGTATTATTTATAACAATGCCAGCGGCTATCTCGGTAACTTTATGCGCTTTACTGGGCTTTGTACTGGCAAGTATCGGTTTTAATGTGATGCACGATGCCTGTCATGGCAGCTATTCTACCAACAGCAAAGTAAATGATACATTGGGCCTTACCCTGAATGCACTGGGGGGTAACGCTTTCATCTGGAAACAGAAACATAACATTATTCACCATACCTACACCAACGTAGACGGTTTGGATGACGATATCGCAAAAAGCCCGCTGATGAGACAATGCAGCTCCCAGAAATGGGTGCCTATGCATCGTATCCAGCATATTTATGTAGTACTGGTATATGCCATCTCTTCTTTTGCATGGGTGTTTATCATGGACTTTGTAAAATACCTGGGTCGCAAAGTATATACTACGCCACTGCAACCTATGAACCTTACCGATCATATGATTTTCTGGGGTAGCAAAGTATTATACCTGATATTTTACATTGCACTCCCTATCTACCTGGTAGGCGTGCAAGCCTGGGCTATTGGTTTTGCAGTAATGCACGTAGTAATGGGCTTTACCCTCGCGATTGTATTCCAGCTGGCGCACGTGGTAGAAGAAACCGAATTTGAAGCAGTAGGAGAAGACGCTAAAATGATTGAGAATGAGTGGGCTATCCACCAGATCAAAACCACCGCTAACTTCGCACCCGGTCATAAACTGATTTCCTGGTTCGTAGGCGGACTGAATTACCAGGTAGAACACCACCTGTTCCCACGTATCAGCCATGTACATTATCCTGCCCTCAGTAAAATAGTGGCAGCAAAATGTCAGGAACATAATTTGCCTTACAACTCCATTCCTACTATGCAGGGAGCCGTTGTATCACACTTTCGCTTTATGAAAGCACTGGGCGCAAAACCATAAAGCGATTAGCGTTTAGCAGTTAGCTTTTAGCAAAAATGCAGCGAAGAACATAGGTTCTTCGCTGCATTTTTGCTAAAAGCTAAAAGCTAAACGCTAACTGCTATTTGTAATTTATTCCTTTGCTCCTTTTTCGTACTTTTACACCCTTCTGGAATACTACATCTTTCTACATATAAATAAAATATAAACAGCAGTCGTGATGAAGGCAAATTATTTAGACGAGCTTAACGAACAACAGCGGGAAGCAGTAATACATATCAACGGCCCTTTGATGATTGTAGCAGGCGCCGGTTCGGGAAAAACCAAGGTGCTTACCACCCGTATAGCACACCTGATGCGGAATGGCGTGGATGCGTTTAATATTTTATCACTCACCTTTACCAATAAGGCTGCCCGTGAAATGAAAGAACGTGTGGAAAAGATACTCGGCGGCAGCGAAGCCCGTAATCTTTACATCGGTACCTTCCACTCCGTGTTTGCCCGACTGCTCCGCGCAGAAGCACACCGGCTCGGCTACCCGAACGACTTCACCATCTACGATTCCGATGATGCCAAAAGTGTAATCAAAACAATTATCAACGAGCTTAATCTCGATGATAAACACTATAAACCCACCTTCGTATACAACCGCATCTCCGCTGCCAAAAACAGCCTGATGGGACCGGATGAATACCAGCTGGACAACCTGGTACAACAGGAAGATATGCGCGCCAACAGGCCGCTTATCGGCAAAATCTACGATATGTACGCCAAACGTACATTTAAGAACGGCGCCATGGACTTCGATGACCTGCTGTTTAAAATGTATATCCTGCTTAAATCATTCCCGGAAGTACTGCATAAATACCAGCACAAGTTTAAGTACATCATGATCGATGAGTACCAGGATACCAACCCTGCTCAGTATGAAATCATCAAATTACTGGGTGCTGTAAACGAAAATATTTGTGTAGTGGGAGATGATGCACAAAGTATCTATTCCTTCCGCGGCGCTACGATAGAAAATATCCTCCAGTTTGAAAAAGATTATGATGATGTGAAAGTGGTGAAACTGGAACAAAACTATCGCAGTACAAAATCTATCCTGAATGTAGCCAATGAAGTGATTGCGCACAATAAAGGACAAATAGAAAAAAATCTCTGGACAGATAATACAGAAGGTGATACCATCAAACTGGTACGCACCATGACAGATAACGAAGAAGGTAAATTTGTAGCAGATACCATTGCAGAACAAAAATTGCGGAATCATTATGATAACCGCGATTTCGTTATCCTTTACCGCACCAACGCCCAGAGCCGTTCCTTTGAGGAAAGCCTGCGCCGTAAAGCCATTGCATACCGCATCTTTGGCGGTTTGTCGTTCTACCAACGTAAGGAAATCAAGGACTTCGTTGCCTATCTCCGCGTTACCATGAACACCCGTGATGAAGAAAGTCTGAAAAGGATCGTCAATTATCCGGTGCGTGGTATTGGTAAAACAACTATTGAAAAAACAATCATCCTGAGCAATGAACACAACATCACCATGTGGGAGGTGCTGGAAAGAGCCAGGGAGTTTGGTTTCAAAGGAGGTACTGTAGAAGCCATCGAGGCTTTTGTGATCATGATTAAAAGTTTTCAGGCATCACTTGCCAATCATAATGCGTATGATGTAGCAGTGATGGTAGGTAAATCCACCAACTTAGTAAAAGAATTATTCAACGATAAAACTACGGAGGGGCTTGCCCGTTATGAGAACGTGCAGGAATTACTGAACTCCATTAAGGAGTTTACAGAAACCCCCGATGAAGAAGGTGAGTTGCTCGATAAAAGCATGGGCTCCTATCTCCAGCAAATTACCCTGCTGACAGATGCTGATCAGGGAACCGACGAAAACAGCGACGTGGTGAAACTGATGACCATTCATGCGGCGAAAGGACTGGAGTTCCCGGTTGTATTCACCGTAGGACTGGAAGAAACATTGTTTCCAAGTGGTATGTCTATCAATACGCGGGAGGAACTGGAGGAAGAAAGACGTTTGTTTTATGTAGCCATTACCCGTGCAAAAGCGCGCTTATGGCTTACTTATGCTAATAGTCGTTACCGTTTCGGGAACCTGGTGCAAAATGAGCCCAGTCGCTTCCTGGAAGAAATGCCGGAGAAATTTATAGACCGCAGTTATGCCGGTGGAGGTAGTGTGCGCAACGCCTTTGGTGGTGGCAATACTTCAGGCTGGAGTAACAGCAATAATATGTTTGACCGCATTCAGAAAAAAACGCCTGCGCAACAATCGCAGCCTGTTGCTCAGAAGCCTGCCGCCAAACCTACTTTTTCAGGGGCTACCACCCACGTGCCTTCGGATAACTTTACGCCGGATGATCCGGCAGGCATGGAACCTGGCATGCAGGTAGAACACCAGAAGTTTGGTTTTGGTACCATCGCTGCAATGGAAGGTGCACCCAACAACAGGATTGCTACTATCATATTCCCTAAAGGCGGCGGCGAAAAGAAAATCATGCTTAACTATGCTAAGTTGAGAATTGTGAGATAGGATGGTTATTAGCCATTAGCGGTTAGCTGTTAGCATTTTGTGCCAGGGCTGACTTAATGCTGATGGCAGATTTTTCTCACTAATCTTCTGGTTAATCACTAAAAGCTAACAGCTAAATGCTAAGCGCTATATTAAAACTCCGGCAGTTTTGTGCCTACCAGGAACGGAGTCACCAGGAAACCAAATACAAATGCCTGGAGCTGGGATTGAGGGGGAATGAGGTAGACGAAGCCATTGCCGAATTGATAGCCGAAAATTTCCTCAATGAAGAACGATTTGCCAAAGCCTATGCCGGCGGCAAATTCCGTATCAAACAATGGGGGAGGAAAAAAATCCTCATGGAGCTGAAGCAGAAGCAAGTGTCCGCGTATTGCATCAAGAAAGGGATGGAGGAAATTGATCCGGATGACTATGCCGCAGTTCTGCTGAAGCTTACGGAGAAAAAATATGAGTCGCTGAAGGGTGAAATCCCGATGAAGCGTAAGTATAAAACAATGCAATACCTGTTGCAAAGAGGCTTCGAATCTGAGTTAATAAATGATGCGCTTGAACAAATCGCAAATAAAGCCGTGTAAGCAGGCAATAATTTGAAAAGTTTCTAATCAGTCAGGCCGTAATTTTGTGATCACAATAACCGACAATGTCAGATCTGAAAGTAACACTCATACAGTCGCAATTGCACTGGGAAGATAAGGAAGCCAACCTCCGCATGTTTGATGAGAAAATCAACAGCATCAAGGAAAAAACTGAGGTGGTTTTTTTACCGGAAATGTTTAGCACCGGCTTTAGCATGCAGTCATCACTCCTGGCTGAAACTATGGATGGTAGCGCCGTACAGTGGATGAAGAAAAAGGCGGCAGAGAAACATATTATTATCACTGGTAGCCTGATCATTGAAGAAAACGGTCAATACCTGAATCGCCTGGTGTGGATGCTTCCTAACGGCACTTATGGTACTTATGATAAGCGGCACCTGTTTGGTTATGCCGGTGAGCAGGATCATTATCAACCCGGTGATAAGCGCCTGATAGCACAGGTAAAGGGCTGGAAAATCAATCTGAGTATCTGTTATGATCTGCGTTTCCCGGTATGGGCCCGCAATAACATCCAGGCGGATACCAACGAACCGGCTTATGATGTGCTGGTAAACGTAGCCAACTGGCCGCAAAGACGTAAAACTGCCTGGACCACCTTGTTGCAAGCCCGCGCCATTGAAAATCAATGCTTTGTGATTGGTGTCAACAGGGTCGGTAACGATGGAAAAGAGATCTATCACAGCGGAGAATCAAGCCTGATTGATCCAATGGGGGAGATCATTTACCGCAAGTCTGATGACGAAGATATTTTTACGTATACCCTTCAACGTGAACGTCTCACAGAAGTAAGGAAGAACCTTCCATTCCTGAAAGATGCGGATGCCTTCACGATTTTGCCAAAAGGATAAGCCAATGCGGCCCTTAACAGGGCTGCATACTCCGGTATGGTAAACCCATCCACATGAGTCCATCCGCTTTAATCTAACAGCTGGAAAGGCGATAAATTATATAAAAATGCTTCTGCAATCCGTCCATCACATCGCTATTATTTGTTCCGATTACACCCGTAGTAAAACATTTTATACCGATGTGCTGGGGCTGCAGGTAATACGTGAAGTGTACCGGGAAGAACGGGATTCCTGGAAACTGGACCTCGCATTGGGCAACCAGTACATAATTGAATTATTTTCTTTCCCCGATCCACCAGCAAGGGTAAGTCGCCCGGAAGCTGCCGGTTTACGCCACCTGGCCTTTGCAGTCGCCGATATTGACAGCGCGGTGGCACAGCTACTGCAAAATGGGGTTACTACAGAACCTATACGCATTGATCCTCATACCCAGCAACGATTTACATTTTTTGCAGATCCCGACGGGCTGCCTTTAGAGCTATACGAAGTTAATTCACATCTGTAAAATTTTATTGTATGTCAGTCACCTTCATCAACGCAAGGATATTTACCGGCGAGGAGATATTGGAAGATCATGCTGTGAGCACCCGCGAGGGTAAAATTACCAGCATCAGGCCGTATGCAGAAAGAGAGGCGACAGGAAATGAAATTGACCTGCAGGGTGCATTACTGGCACCAGCTTTCATTGACTTACAGATTTACGGTGGAAATGCACATGTATTTTCCCTGTACCCTTCCGTTACTTCCCTGGCCGCTACGGTAGCCTACAGTAAAGGAGGGGGAGCTGCCTGGATCATGCCTACAGTGGCTACTATTGGTCCTGAAGTAATGCTGGATGCCATGAAGGCGATAAGGGCATATTGGGAGCAGGGGGGACAAGGAGTACTGGGCTTACACCTGGAAGGCCCTTTTATGAATCCGGCCAAAAAGGGCGCGCACCTGGAACAATATATACATTCACCTACGCAGGAAGATATTAACTGGATACTGGAAAACGGAAGAGATGTGGTGAAGATCATGACGCTGGCGCCGGAATGCTGTGACCCGGAGCTGGTAAGACAATTAGCTGCTGCGGGCATTGTTATATTTGCCGGTCATAGTAACGCTACTTACGCCCAGGCCTATACGTCATTTGATAACGGCATTCACCATGCCACCCATCTTTTTAATGCCATGTCGCCGCTGGAAAGCCGTGCACCGGGAATTGTGGGGGCTATTTATGATCATCCGCTTGTATCCGCCAGCATAGTAGCTGATGGCGTACACGTAGACTTTGCATCTATCCGTATCAGCAAAAAAATAATGAAGGACCGCCTGTTTCTGATTACAGATGCAGTAGAGGAAAATAAGGATAAGGAAGCCGGCTACATCTATATCCGGGAAAAGGATCGTTATGTAAGTGCTGGCGGGGTATTGTCCGGATCCTGCTTAACTATGACCAAAGCGGTTCGTAATTGTGTGGAACAGGTAGGTATTCCGCTGGAGGAGGCATTGCGTATGGCTTCCCTGTATCCGGCGCGTGCAATAGGCCGTGAGCAGGCTTTAGGCCGCATTGCTGTGGGCTACGATGCGGCACTGGTGGCAATTGACTCAAACTGGGATACTACAGTATACTGTTAATAGCGCTATCTTCGCAGGATTAATAATACTGTATATCCACATGAGTGCACTAACTCGCTTCTTTAGAAAAGACCGGTATAAAAATCTGTTCCTGCTAACCTGGCTGGTGCTGGGCCTTTTACAGGCCTGCTTCTCCGAGTTATGGGATGATGAAGCCTATTATTGGGTGTATTCACGTCACCTCGACTGGGGTTACTTCGATCATCCGCCTATGATTGCCCTGCTGATCAAAATAGGATACGGTATTTTTCATAACGAACTGGGTGTGAGGTTGCTGATCGTATTTGTGAATACACTCACCCTGTGGATTACGGCGCGGCTCATTGCTTCCAAAGACAATAAACTGTTTTACCTGCTCATAGGTAGTATGGGCGCCATGCAAATAGGTGGAATTCTGGCAGTGCCGGACGTGCCGCTGATATTTTTTGCCGCCATTTATTTCTGGGTATACCGCAACTTCGTAAATGAACAAAACTGGAAGAATACCATCTTGCTGGGGCTTTCCATGGCATTGATGTTTTATAGTAAGTACCACGGTATATTGCTGGTCTTCTTCACATTATTATCCAATATCAACCTGCTGAAGGTATTTAAGTTTTATGTGGCGGTGATCATTACTACGCTGCTGTTCCTGCCACATATCTACTGGCAGTATACACATGGTTTCCCTTCTCTGCAATATCACCTGGTAGACCGCAATGCATCTTCCTATGATATCAGTTTTTCGCTGGATTACCTGGGTGGGCAGCTTTTGCTGTTCGGGCCTTTACTGGGCTGGCTGATATTATACTATGCTTTCCGTAGTCCTATTCAGAACTCATTTGAGCGGGCGCTTAAATTCTGTGTGATAGGAGTGTTGTCATTTTTCCTGCTTAGCACCTTCAAAGGCAGGGTAGAGGCCAACTGGACGGTGATGCTCTTTACGCCGGTGGTCATCCTGGCGCATCAGGCGATTGTAAGAAAAGGCTTATCGCAGAAATGGTTGCTCTATACGTTGCCGGTTACACTATTGCTGGTATTTGTGGTAAGGGTGTATATGGTCTGGGACTTTATGCCCGGAGTGGAAATAAGACCGGAAATACATCATAACCGCGAATGGACGTCAGCTGTAGCCGCGCGTGCACAGGGCAAACCGGTAGTATTTGTAAATAGTTATCAAAAGCCTTCGAAGTATATGTTTTATACCGGGCAGCTGTCCTATAGTCTTAACAGCCGGTATTCCCGCAGGAGTCAATATAATTTCTGGAATACTGAAACCGAGTTATGGGGTAAGCCGGTGATGGTGGTATTTGATCCTGGTACCGGCATTCCGATTACCGACAGCCTGAAAACCACACAAGGCACCTGGGACTATAATATCCAGAACGATTATTATTCTTACTCACTTATACAGTTAAAGCCGGCATTGAAAACCATTAAGGCAAAGCGTGGTGAACATGTGAATGTAATCCTGCAACCTACTAATGATTATCATCAGCCCATCCGGTTAGACAGAACCAACGAGCCGGTGCTGGGTTATGGGTTTATGATGAAAGATGAAGCCCTGCCTCCGGTAAAGTCTGCTATGACGCTGGAAAAGGCTGTGCTGCGCCGATTAATTAACCTGGAAGTGGTGATGCCGGATAAACCGGGTAAGTACCAGCTGAAATTTTCTGTTTTTGCAGGAGATATGCCGCCTACGCACAACAGTCCGGTGATACCCGTAGAGATAGTGAGATAGCGGTTAGCTTTTAGCCATTAGCTTTTAGCTTTTAGAAAAATGCAGCGGAGATCTTCGCTGCATTTTTCTAAAAGCTAAAAGCTAATGGCTAACCGCTACTGTTGAAATGCGTTCCATCCTTGTGCAACCAGTTTAAACTTGTTGCCTCCTTTGGTATGGATATGTGCTCCTTCTGTGATATCGGTCATGTAGCCAATTACGCTGATCTGTTCATTGAGTACAATTTTATCGTAGTCCTGTTGTTTCATGGTAAACAGCAGTTCATAGTCTTCTCCGCCACTCAGTGCGCAGGCAGTAGGATCGAGGCCGAACTTCATCGCTATTTCCTTGCTTTCCTGTGCAATAGGAATTTTATCTTCATACAGTACTACGCCAAGGTTGCTTTGTTTGGCGATGTGGAGTATTTCAGAGCTGAGGCCATCGCTTACATCCATCATGGCGGTAGGCAGAATATCTTCCTGTTGCAGGAATTCTATAATGTCTTTACGGGCTTCCGGCTTCAGTTGGCGGCCAATGATATAGGTTTGGTCTTCCAGGTCTGGTTTTACTGTGGGGCTTTCGAGGTAGATTTTTTTCTCTCTTTCCAGCAGGGTAAGGCCCAGGTATGCAGCACCGAGGTCGCCGGTAACGCAGAGCAGATCACCTTTTTCAGCGGTAGATCTTTTCACGAAAGTATCCGGGGTTACTTCGCCGATGGCGGTAACGCTGATCACGAAGCCTTTTTGTGAGTTGCTGGTATCGCCGCCCACCAGGTCTACGCCGTATTTCTCGCAGGCAGCGTATACGCCTTCGTAAAATTCGTTGAGCGCTTCCAGGGAGAAACGGTTGGAGAAAGCAATGCTCATTGTAATCTGGGTGGGAGTGGCGTTCATCGCATAGATGTCTGAGATGTTCACCACTACTGACTTATATCCCAGGTGTTTCAGCGGGGTATACATCAGGTCAAAGTGGATGCCTTCTACCAGCATATCTGTGCTGATGACGGTTTGTTTGCCAAAATGGTCAATAACAGCCGCATCATCGCCCACACCCAATACAGTGCTGGCATTTTGTATTTCTATGTTCCTGGTCAGATAGTCGATTAATCCGAATTCTCCCAGGTCCTGTATTTCTGTTCTTTCCTCTTCCATCTTTATTTACCGTTAACAAGGTCTTGTAATGCACTATGGATATGGYCGTTGGTGGCCAGTATTTCTTTCTGATAAGGGGAGTATGGGTTACCGGAGAAGTCGGTGACTTTGCCCCCTGCTTCTTCTACGATGAGGTAGCCGGCTGCGGAATCCCAAGCCTGGAGGGAATGTTCATAAAACCCATCGAACCGGCCGCAGGCTACCCAGCAAAGGTCTATAGCTGCAGATCCCAGGCGACGCACGGGGATTCCCTGTTTAATGATATGCTCCAGCACCTGTAATGGGTTATTGGGCATATCCTGCCATTGATAGGCAAATCCTGTTACGAGGCAGGAAGTAGCTACCTGGGCTTTGGTGGAAACATGAATGGGTTTATCATTCAGGGTGGCTCCTTTTCCTTTTTCTGCCACAAATAATTCGTTCATAAAAGGATTATATACTGCACCCAGTATCATTTCCCCGTCTTTTTCCACTCCTATGGATACGCAACAGATGGGGATACCATTTGCGTAGTTGACAGTACCGTCTATAGGATCTATGATCCATTTAAAAGGGGAGTCTGTCTTTATCTCACCTACTTCTTCACTCAGGATAAAATGATCTGGATAAGTTTCCCTGATAATGTTGATGATAGCCGTTTCCGATCTTTTATCCACCTCTGTTACCAGGTCGTTAACGGAACTTTTACTGCTCACCTCGAAAGGGCCATTGAAATATTGTTGCAGTATTTTTCCGCTGGCTTCAGTAGCTTTGAGTAAAGTTGTTTTTAACATGCCGCAAAGGTAATTACGAATTACGAATTATGAATTGCGAATTATAGCCTACATCTTTGGATATTTTGTATGTATAGAGGACTTATTGATAACTCATAACCTGTAATTCCGAATTATCAGTCAACTTATATTCAATATTCCACTTATTTTTGTAGTTCAATTAAAGAGAGGGAAAGTTAATGGCCATTATAGGTAATCTTATTTCCAGGTCACTACGCATCAGGAAGAAGTTCACGTTTAAATTAGGAACACCTCGCCAATACCAGCTGCAGGTACTGCATCGTTTGCTGGAGAAGGCCAAGGAGACGGAGTTTGGTAAACACTATCAATTTCAGGAAATTCTGGATAGTCCCAATTTCATAGGACAATACCGTGAAAAAGTCCCCGTGCATAACTATACAAAAATGCACAATGAATGGTGGTATCGCTGTCTGGAAGGTGAAGCTAATGTGAGCTGGCCGGAGAAAATCAAATATTTTGCATTGAGTTCAGGTACCTCGGAATCTGCCAGTAAGCATATACCCGTTACCAAAGCAATGCTTAAAACCGTGAAGAAAGTAGGTGTGAAGCAGCTGTACTCCATGGCTAACTTCAACATACCACCCCGTTCCTTTGAGAAAGGGATTCTGATGCTGGGTGGAACTACTTCATTATATGAGAAGGGTGACTACTATGAAGGTGATATGAGCGGCATTCAGGCCAAAAATATTCCCAAATGGTTTCGCCGCTTCTATAAGCCGGGGGGCAAAATTTCCCGTAAACCCAATTGGGAACAGCGTATTAAGCTGATCGTACGCAAGGCCCGTGAATGGGACGTAGGTACTGTTTGTGGGGTGCCTGCCTGGGTACAGATTGTACTGGAAGAAATCATCAAATATCATGGGGTGAAGAATATCCACGAAATCTGGCCTAACCTGGCGGTGTATATTCACGGAGGGGTATCCTTTGAACCTTACCGCGACAGCTTCCAGAAGCTGCTCGGAAAGCCTATAGCGTTCATCGAAACGTACATGGCCTCCGAAGGATCTTTTGGGTTCCAGGCCCGTCCGGGTACCAAGGGTATTAAACTGGTGCTGAATGCAGGGATCTTCTACGAGTTCATTCCTTTTAATGAAGAGAACTTTGATGCAGAAGGAGAGGTAAAGCCTAATCCTAAATCTTACATGATCAACGAGGTGGTGGAAGATGTGGAGTATGCGGTGATGTTGTCTACCTGCGCCGGCGCATGGCGTTACCTGATTGGTGACGTAGTGAAATTTACCTCTGTAAAAGAGCATGAAATAGTGATTGTTGGCCGTACCAAGCAGTTCCTCAGTCTTTGCGGGGAGCATATGAGTATCGACAACATGAACAAAGCCATCGATAATGTACAGAAGAAACTGGGTATCACAGTAAGAGAGTTCACAGTGGCCGGTTTCCCTTATCAGAACCTGTTCGCGCATCGTTGGTATGTGGGTACAGATACACCTGGTGTAGATGCAGAAAGCGTACGTGAAATCATTGATCAAACCCTCAGCGAGGTAAACGATGATTATGCCGTAGAACGTTCTGCTGCATTGAAGGAAGTATTTGTAGAAATATTGCCGAATGATGTGTTTATAGATTACCTCCGTTGCAAAGGCAAGGAAGGTGCCATGAACAAGTTTCCACGTGTAATGAAAGGTGAGAAACTGAAAGACTGGGAGAAATTTCTGGTCGGAAAAACCGTTAAGAATTAAGTAGCACCTGTGACACGGAAATTATAAGCATGATAGCAGCAATTGTAGCGGGATTAGGACTGGGATTGGTTCTATCATTATCGGTAGGCCCGGTTATATTCGCAATTATAAAATACAGTGTTAATAATGGCTTTAAAGCAGGCATTAGTTTCGCATTGGGCGTGTCTGTGAGCGATATCATGTTCGTACTGGTTGGTAATCTGTCTACCGCCTTTATCAGTGGCCTGGAAGGATACAACCATACTATCGGAATAGTAGGCGGTATATTACTCATCTGTATGGGTATTTACGGGTTACTTTTTAAGAAGGTGAAGATCAGCACCGGGGAAGAAAAACCGGAAATGTTCGGCACGCATGATTATCTCAAAATATGGCTGGCCGGGTTTTTAATGAACACCCTGAATCCGGGTGTGGTTATTTTCTGGTTGCCTGTGTGTATTGGTTACAGTGCCACCTCTATAAGCCACCGCGTGGTGATGTATGGGGTATGTCTGAGTATGGTTTTATCTGCAGATATTCTTAAAGTATTCGTTTCTGATAAGATCCGCCATAAGCTCACCCTTACCAATGTAGAATGGCTTAACCGTATTGCCGGGGTAAGTATGATTATTTTTGGGGTGGTGTTACTCTACAAAGTATTGTTTGATGTAGGGTCATTGGGACACTAAATAAATAATTGCCAAAGCATAAAAAAGCCTTCCGTGATAAACGGAAGGCTTTTACTTTATAGGAAGATGTTATTATCCGTTGATAGTCCAGGTTTCGTTACCAGCCAGTAACTTATCCAGATCGCCAGGACCTTTTTTCTCCAGGGCTTCGGTCAGCTGGAACTGCATGATATCTTCGTAAGTAGGACGGTTCGCCTGATAGAAAACACCAAAAGGACGTGGTAAATGACCTTCAATACGCACATCATCAAACATGCGGGTCAGTATCTGCGCTTTATAGAAATCGCTTTCATCATGTATCCACAGGTCACTTTCTGAGTATTCACCACCCAACTCCACTACAACCGGTTTTAATCCATCCAGGCGGATACCTTTATTTTTCGTTGCACCAAATACCAGTGGTTTACCCTGTTCTACGAAAACGGTTTCATCCAGTTTGCTGCTTTTTTCTGTAAACGCTTCAAAAGCGCCATCATTGAAGATGTTACAGTTCTGGTATATTTCCAGGAAAGAAGCGCCTTTATGTGCATGGCTGCGTTTCAGCATTTCCTGCAGGTGTTTGGGATCGCGGTCCATGCTGCGGGCAATAAAAGTGGCATCTGCACCCAGAGCAAGGGCCATTGGGTTAAACGGATGGTCAATACTACCCATTGGGGTAGATTTGGTCACTTTATTTTCTTCTGAAGTAGGAGAGTATTGTCCTTTTGTTAAACCATAGATCTGGTTGTTGAACAACATGATGTTCACATCAAAGTTACGGCGTAGCAGGTGGATGGTATGGTTACCACCAATAGACAGGCCATCACCATCACCGGTAACGATCCATACGCTCAGCTCGGGGCGGGTTGCCTTCAGACCGGACGCAATAGCGGTAGCACGACCATGAATCGAGTGCATACCATAGGTATTCATATAGTATGGGAAACGGGAAGAACAGCCGATACCGGAAACAATCACAATATTTTCGCGGGGAACCCCCAGGCCAGGCATAATTGTTTGTACCTGTTTAAGTATAGAGTAGTCGCCGCAGCCAGGGCACCAGCGTACTTCCTGGTCCGTTGCAAAGTCTTTTGCCGTAAGGGCTGCCTGCGGAGCTATAGTTGCTGTTGACATTAGTATGAGTTAAATATAATTTTATAGAGTCTGTAAAGTTACGATAGATACCTGTAAATTAAGATCATTGGGCCTGTAATTCTTCCCAATATTCTGCCGCCCTGCGTGTATGCGGAATCACAATCGTTCCACCCACGATATTGGCCACTGCAAAGATTTCATACATCTCGTCCGTAGTTACTCCCTGCTCAAATGCTTTACCCAGGTGATATTTGATACAGTCGTCACAGCGCAATACCATAGAGGCCACCAGCCCGAGCATCTCCTTGGTTTTGGTACTCAGCGCGCCTTCTGCATAAGTATTCGTGTCCAGGTTAAAAAGACGGTTGATGACTTTATTCTGTTTTCCCAGTATTACTTCATTCATTTTACCACGGTAGTCGTTAAACTCCTGAATCGCATTAGCCATATAACTGCTGTTTATGTTGTTACGTTAATCGTTTCACACAATAAAGCTATGAAAGGATTTACAAATATAGACTAATCTACTGGCTAAGTAGACTATTTGACCTATAACCTGTATTTATGGATCATAACCAAAAGTTATTACGTTTATTAATGCCAATAAAATAGTCTATTGGTATTATAGACTATTTGTATATTGAGTAGATAAACCCTCTTTAACAACAAGATCTGCATCACTTATGACTACAACCAACTTTGTTCGTTTGCTGGCGCTCCTGTTATGCGCCGGCGGGACTACTCAGGCGCAGGATAAGAAACTATTTGGATATACCGACAGCGCCGCCATAAAGCAATTACAACTGGAAAAACAATTCGACAAACAGCTGAGCAGCAGCCATATAGGCCAAACTATTCAGTCACTATCTTCCAAACCACATCATATTAGCTCCGCAGGAGGCAAAGCCGTAGCAGAAGATATTCTGCAGCGCTTCAAAAGCTATGGCTGGGATGCTGAAATCGTGACCTACCAGGTACTGTTCCCCACGCCTAAAGAAAGAGTGCTGGAACTGAAAGGCCCTACTACCTACAAAGCCCTCCTGAAAGAACCAGCCCTGAAAGAAGATGCAACCTCCGGCCAGGAAGGACAACTGCCTACCTACAACGCCTGGAGCGCAGACGGAGATGTAGAGGGAGAGCTGGTATACGTTAACTACGGCCTTCCGGAAGATTATGAATACCTGGACCGTGCCGGTATCAGCGTAAAAGGCAAAATAGTGATCGCCAAATACGGCCGCTCCTGGCGGGGAAGCAAGCCCAAGGTAGCACAGGAACACGGAGCTGCCGGCTGCATCATCTACTCTGATCCCAAAGATGATGGCTACTATAACGGAGACGTATATCCCAAAGGAGCTTTCAAAAATGAATATGGTGTACAACGTGGTTCTGTGATGGATATCGTGATATACCCCGGTGACCCGCTGACTCCCAATGTAGGTGCTACTGCTGATGCCCAGCGGTTGGACCGCCTGCAGGCACCTAACCTGTTGAAGATACCCGTATTGCCCATCAGCTATCACGATGCCACTCCTTTGCTGAAAGCATTGGAAGGCCCTGTAGCACCGGAAGAATGGAGGGGTGCTTTACCACTTACTTATCATATTGGTGGTGGAAAAGCCAGGGTACACCTGAAACTGGCCTTCGACTGGCAGATACGTCCCTGCAATAACGTAATTGCGAAGCTGAAAGGCAGTGAGCAACCCGACCAATGGGTGATACGTGGTAACCACCACGATGCCTGGGTAAACGGTGCCGCCGATCCCATCAGCGGTTTAGCTGCCCTGCTGGAAGAAGCCAAAGCCATAGGCGAACTGCATAAACAAGGCTATCAGCCGCGCCGCACACTGGTGTATTGCGCCTGGGATGGCGAAGAACCCGGCCTGCTCGGCTCTACAGAATGGGTAGAAGACCACGCAGCTGAACTGAAAGAAAAAGCGGTTGTGTACATCAACTCTGATGGTAATGGTCGCGGTTTTCTGAATGCCAGCGGCTCACATGCACTGGAAACCCTGGTGAATGAGGTGGCCCGCGATATTACTGACCCTCAAACACAGGTGAGCATTCTCGCCCGCAAACAGGCGGCAGATGTGCTCAAAGCCACGACGCCGAAAGCAAAGAAAGAAAAACTTGCTAAACAAGGTATTGCTATCGGCGCCATGGGCTCCGGTTCCGACTATTCTTCTTTCCTGCAGCACCTGGGGGTGCCTTCTCTTGATTTGGGTTTTGGGGGAGAAGACGCAGGCGGAGAATATCACTCCATCTACGATTCTTACGACGACTACTCCCGCTTCAAAGATCCCAGCTTCAGTTATGGTGTGGTACTTTCTCAAACCGCCGGACATACTGTACTACGTTTAGCCGATGCCGTTAATCTGCCATTCGACTTCCGCAAACTCTATGAAACCGTAAATGGATATGTAAGCGAATTAACCGAACTGGCGGGCAATCTGAGGGAATCTACTGCTATAGATAATCAGCTGATCCGCGAGCGTAAATATCAGCTCGCCACAGATACGGCAAAGCATTTATTGCCACCCGCACAGAAGTCTGAAGTGCCTTACCTGGATTTCTCTCCCCTGCAGAATGCTTTGATTGGTTTAGATACAACTACCGCGGCATTGGCAGCTAAAAAGAACCTCACAGGTGCCGCTTACAATAAAGTCCTGTATCAGGCAGAACAGCAGCTGCTCAGTGAAAAAGGACTCCCTGCCCGTGCATGGTACAAGCATACATTATACGCTCCTGGATTTTATACCGGCTACGGTGTGAAAACAATTCCTGGTGTGAGAGAAGCTATTGAACAACGCCGGTGGACGGAAGCGCAGGAGCAGATCAGCGTTGCAGCGGAGGCAATCAAAAGGTTGTCTGTCTATTTAAATGCCCTAACCCACGCGTCTTAGGCTTACCCAGGATGATGTTGATGATTACCGCGAGTTTTTGTCTTTGTTCATGATTATACTGATTCAGATGATTTTCCTGAATTTTTTCAGGATTAAAGAAGATTAGCGAAGATGAATGTGGATATCCGCATTCATCTTCGCTAATCTTTTTTAATCTTATAAAATCCCAAAAAAGCATCGGGAAAATCATCTGAATCAGTATAATCATGAACGAAGACAATATCTGCTGCTATCTCCCTACAGCAGCCTGTTTCAGGTAGTCCTTCACACCTTCCATGATCTTCTCTGCCATCTGTTGCTGAAACGCAGGTTGCAGCACCTTTTCTTCATCTCCGGGATTGCTGAGAAACAGGGTTTCTATCAGCGCATCCGGAAATTCAGTAGGGTTATTCAGAATAAAATTAAAGTCAGGATTGTTCCCGAAATCACGCAAACCTGTTTGCAGTAAACGCTCATGGATAGCGGCATTCAGCGGTTCGCAGAAAGGTTGTTTATAGTAAGTGGCCGTACCATTTACATCTACCGGATTCACGGATGAATTCAGGTGAATGCTGAGTAGCAAATCGGGGTTGGCGCTGCGAAAGAATGATAACCGGTCTTCGTTGGCTACAAATTTTTCTGTGTAGCGCGACATGATCACGGTACCGCCTTCTCTTTCCAGCATGGCTTTCAGTTGCAGCGACAGTGCCAGGGTAAGGTTTTTTTCCACTGCGCCGGTAAGGCCGGTAGCACCGGGATTGCTACCTCCATGGCCCGGGTCAATGCCGATAACGATATTTTTCAGCGATAGTTTTTCAGGTACACGTTTAACCTTTACCGTTATACGGTTATTGTCGTAGTATACCTGGTAGCCCCAGGGCGCATGTTGCAGCGAAATTACCAGGCGGCAAACATCCGGGGAGGGCTGTCCCCAGGCGATGGAAGTAATTTCTCTGGTGTTTTGCAGCAGGGTATTGAGTCCTTTTTCTGCATAGGCACCATGTATATCCAGTATTATTTTTTTAGAAGAAACGAGTTGGGTGGAAGTATAAGGCAATTTGTCTGACAAGGCCACAGAAACGTAATCGTATCTGTCATCGCCCCATATTTTAGCATCGTCTGCAATGCTGATGGGGAGCTGCTCCTGTGGGATTTCCGTGTCTACCAAAGGCTCCGGTATAAAGGCGGTTGTTTTGGAAGATAGTTTTACTTTATAGTAGTCGCCTTGCTTACCAACAATGTGCAGTAGCACATCCTTATCAAGATACCCAATCTTATCAGGACCAAGGCGATCGCCATGCGGGCTGGAAGTAAGATAGGTCATGTTGTCGATGGTACGGCCGGTCAGTGGTATTTCATTGCGCATAACACTGTAGCGGTATGGGCTGCCAAGTATAGCCGTTTCTCCACTGCGCTTACGCAACCGTACTAATATTTTGCCATTCAACAGTGAGTCGGATGGTTGTATAATGTAGTTGCCACTGTAATAGCCGGGTACTCCACCTGTTTGGGAGGTGGGCATTTCGCGGAGGGGGGCGTTATTAAACCAGCTGGCTTCTTCACCCGGATAGCCCTTCATTTTTATCCGCAATGTGTCGCCTTCTGATAACTGAAGGTTCCCGGAGGGTGATATCTCTATAAAATCTATACGGAAAACACTGGTAGCACCTGCTGCCGGCGGCTGGTTGTAATAATAGGTGATGTTTTTCGTGTATGTTTCACCGTTAGGTGTTTCGCTGGTAACGACAAAATTGCTTCTGCCGGTGGGCAGTTCATATTTAGCAGCGAAAGTACCGGTAGCGTATACGTGTACGGTATCATTATTAATGCGGACAGTACAGCCAATACAGGTGCGACCGGCAATAAACTGTTTGGAGGTGCTTACATTATTTTGATCCCTTGAAGGCTGGCTGAGACGCAGAGATGCCTGGCTGCTGGCTATAAAGGGGATACAAAGTACAACAACAATCTGAGGAAAAAACTTCGCTGATAGCATAATAACCTGTCATCAATATCTTGAAAGAGTGTAAAGATAAGCAGGTGAGGGGAATAGGAAAAAAAGCTTTTAGCCATTAGCTGTTAGCTTTTAGTAAATGCAGCGAAGATGATGTAATGTTGATCTTCGCTGCATTTACTAAAAGCTAATGGTTAACAGCTAAAAGCTGTATTTATTATCTGCAATGAGTTTGTCCGCAATTCTTCTGCGGGCGTCTTTTGCATTAAAGGAAGCTGCTTTGGTGAAGCGTTTGAGGCCTAATAGCATCATGCGTTGTTCATCTCCTTCTGCGAAGCCATTGATCGCATCTTTACCTGATTTATTGATACGGTCTGCTGCATCATAAATAAAGGTGCGTACAATATCGGCCTGTAGTTCAGCGGCGCTTTCGCCTTTGCTGTTGGTGAGTTTGATTAAACGCAGGAGGGCACTTTCCGCCACAAATGTTTCAATGGCCATGTCAGCGATATCCATGAGGATTTCCTGTTCATTTTCCAGTTTTGCCATCAGCTTTTGAGCGGCAGCGCCGGCAGCCATGAGTATCGCTTTCTTGAAATTTAGGATCATTTTTCTTTCCTGGCTGAAAGGAGTTTCGTCATCGTTGCCGAAGTCTGGAATGCTTACCAGTTCCTTCATCACATTCATAGCCGGTGTCATCAGGTCCAGCTTACCTTTCAGTGCACGTTTCAGTGTCATGTCGATGGTAAGGAGACGGTTGATTTCATTGGTACCTTCAAAGATGCGGTTGATGCGGGAATCACGGTAAGCTTTTGAGATGATGTATTCATCACTGAAGCCGTTACCACCGTGAATCTGTACGCCTTCATCCACTACATAGTCCAGTACTTCAGAACCATTTACTTTCAGGATGGCGCATTCTACTGCATATTCTTCTGCAGCACCTAATAACGCTTCGTTGAAGGGTTTACCAGCTGCAAGCAATTCTCTTTCTTTATCATCTATGAGTTGAGCCGTGCGGAACAATGCTGATTCTGACGTCCAGGTACGGATCGCCATTTCCGCCAGTTTATGTTTGATAGCGCCGAAGTTGGCGATTGGTTGTTTAAACTGTGTACGGGTATTAGCGTATTGTACGGAGGTATTGATGCACTTCTTGGCGGCGCCCAGTGCGGCAGCGCAAAGTTTCAACCGGCCTATGTTCAGGATATTGAAGGCTATCAGGTGACCTTTGCCAATCACTCCCAGTACATTTTCTGCAGGTATTTTTGCATCCTGGAAATAGATCTGACGGGTAGAGGAACCTTTGATACCCATTTTATGTTCTTCCGCGCCCAGTGTAAATCCGGGTGTGCCCTTGTCTACAATAAATGCGGTGAATTTGTCGCCATCTATTTTTGCAAAGACAGTAAATACATCTGCAAAACCGGAATTGGTAATCCAGCTTTTCTGACCATTTAAAATGTAGTATTTACCGTCTTCCGTCAGTTTTGCAGTGGTTTTGGCTCCCAGTGCATCAGAGCCGGAATCCGGTTCTGTAAGGGCATAGGCTCCTTTCATTTCACCACTGGCAAGTTTCGGAATGTATTTTTGTTTTTGTTCTTCTGTACCAAAGTAAAGGATCGGCAGGGAACCGATACCGGTATGCGCTGCCATGGCAACAGAGAAGGAGTGACCTGCACCCAGTCCTTCGTTGATGATTGTAGCGGTCACAAAATCTTTACCTAATCCGCCGTATTCTTCCGGAAAAGAAGCACCTAACAGACCCTGTTCACCTGCTTTTTCCAAAAGCGATTGCATCAAACCCTCTTCCTGTTTGTCTATTCTTTCTACAATAGGTGTTACCTCCTTACTGATGAACTGATCTGCCATGTCTTTGATCATCAGCTGTTCTTCCGAAAAGTCTTCGGGAGTAAACACTTCCTCAGGAGCACTTTCCTTGACCAGGAATTCTGCGCCTTTCAGCGCAGTCTTATTTTCAACTGTTGCGTCCATGTTACTGAATTTTTGGTAGTTCTGTAATTTACTGAAAAAAGCAGAAAGGGGAATCTGTCTGTACCAGGATTATACTGATTATGCTGATTTCCCGGATTCCTTTATTTTTAACTGAATGTAAACCAATTAGATTACTCATCTTTGCAGCTTGTAATTTTTAACAAAAAATAAATCAGCATCATCAGTAATCCTGGTTCAGACAATTTCCGCGGCTAACTTCCCGCTTTGCGCATTATTCACTATCATTGTCCCCCTTTTATGCCTGATTTTTATCTGTCATATTTGAAAAGCCGGTTTCACGGCACCTGCGAAGGTGCGGGCAGTGAACTATTGATTTGTTTGCATGGCTTTGGTGAAAGTGCTGCTCATTTTCGCCCGCTTACCGCCACTTTAGGAGATACCTTTACCATGGTGGCCCTGGACATGCCATTACACGGAAGTACCGAATGGGCCGAAGACCGGGTATTTGAAAAAGAAGACCTGGTTGCCCTGGTGCAGATGATATTGCAACAACAGGGAAAGGAAAGATTTTCACTGTTAGGTTACAGTATGGGCGGACGGCTATCATTATGCCTGGTAGAAAAGTTGGCGGATCGCATCGATCACCTGATCCTGGCAGCAGCAGATGGGCTGAGAAATAACCCCTGGCATATGTTTGTGACACAAACCTCCGTCGGCAACAAATTATTTAAATACAACACCTATCACCCGCAGTTGTTTTTTACCCTGTTGCATACCTGGCGCAAATTAGGACTGCTGAATCAAAGCATCTATAAATTTGCACTGCACCGGATGAATGAGGTGGAGAAGCGGGAGCTGGTGTATAATGTATGGACAAATCTGCGACATATGATGCCGGATAAAAAGCGTTGTAAACAATTATTATCACGTTATAACGTTTTAACCCTCCTGATCTTCGGGAAATATGATCGTGTAATTCCACCTGTATTAGGTACCCGCTTTGCGGATGATTCATTTCCCTCTAAAATTCTGGTACTGGAAAAAGGGCATCAGCTGATATCGGAGCAGCTGGGGCTCATTATCAAAGAAAATCTTTAACCTGGATGCATTTTTTTGTAATAATAGTAATTGGATTGGCTTTAGGCTATGGTATACTGATGCTTTGGTATAGCCTGGGCTGGAAGCGATTGAAGAAGTTTTCCCCGGTGGCACATCCTGTCGGGCATACAAAGGTAACTGTGATTATCCCCGCCAGAAATGAAGCCGATAACCTGCCCGCCTTGCTGGAAGCATTACACCGGCAAACGTATCATGCCACCTTCCTGGAAGTAATTATTATTGATGATTTTTCAACAGACGATACGGCCGCAGTTATCCGTAATTACCCGGCAGAAAATATTCACCTGCTGGAATTAAGTCAGCACCTGGATGAACAGGAGCGGCTTAATTCCTATAAGAAAAAAGCCATTGAAATAGCCATATCACAGGCCACCGGTGATCTTATAGTTACAACAGATGCAGATTGTGTAATGGGGCCGCGCTGGATTGAAACCATGGTGCAATACTATGAGCAACATCAACCTAAATTTATAGCCGCTCCGGTAAGCTTCTACAAAGAACATAACTTCTTTAAAAGATTACAGTCGCTGGACTTCATGACCATGCAGGGCATTACCGGCGCCGCGGCCGCACTGGCGTCAGGTACTATGTGCAACGGTGCTAACCTGGCTTATGAAAAGCAGGCGTTTCACGATGTAGGAGGATTCAGCGGGATCGACAATATCGCTTCCGGTGATGACATGCTGCTGATGTACAAAATTTATAGCGCTTATCCGGAAGGAGTGATGTACCTGAAATGTGAAGATGCCATCGTACGTACCCTGGCAGTAGACACCCTGAAAGACTTCATGAATCAGCGTATCCGCTGGTCATCCAAAGCAGATAAGTATGAAGATAAAAGACTGACCTGGGTATTATTGCTCGTATATCTTTTCAATGCGGGAATGCTGGCCATGGCGGTGATCGCACTCTTTCTGCCGGTGTGGTGGCCCTGGTTCCTGATCATCCTATTATTTAAAGTAACGCTGGAGCTGTATTTCCTGCTGCCCGTAGCCAGGTTTTTCAATAAAACAGAACTGCTGTTATGGTTTATTCCCGGGCAGATATTTCATATTCCTTATATTGTAATTGCAGGCTGGCTGGGAAAGTTCGGTAGTTATCAGTGGAAGGGCCGCCAGGTAAACTAAATACGTCTCCTTTGTCAAATATGCAATCTTCCTGGAAACGATTACGCCGTAATAAGGGTGCGGTGGCTGGTTTGCTGGTCATTACCCTTTCTGTATTTATCAGCGTAACGGCTTATTTCATTGCACCCGATCATACACCGGATGCCAACAGGATGGTGTTGGAAATAGAGGGGCAACATCCCGGATTCCAGATAACCATGCTGGCCATGCGAAAGGAACAGCCGGTAAAGGCTACTGCTGTTTTTCCCCGTTTGCTGTTCGGCGCGGAATCTGACATGACCTGGATCCCAATACGATCATGGCAGTTCAGAGATAGCGTACTGGTCATTCAGCGGTATGTGGATGAATCTACCAGCCGGGAAGAAATTTATCCGCTCACCACTATCTGGTATGGGAAGCCTCCGGCGTCTCCGCTTTCACCCCGTGATTTACAGGCTAACATCGGGAAAGAACGTATTTTTTCCCGCACCTATTGGCTGGGTACCGATAAATTTGGCCGGGATATTTTAAGTCGTTTGATAGTAGGTACCCGTGTAAGTCTTGGTGTAGGCTGCATCGCCGTTGTCATATCCCTCAGTATTGGTGTGATACTGGGTGCGGTAGCGGGTTATTTCAAAGGACGAACCGATGACGTGGTTATGTGGCTGGTGAATGTGGTATGGTCCATGCCTACGCTGTTGCTGGTGTTTGCGCTCACACTGGCGTTGGGCAAAGGTTTCTGGCAGGTATTTATTGCCGTTGGGCTCACCATGTGGGTAGGGGTTGCCCGTATTATCCGTGGGCAGGTGCTGGCGATCCGGGAACTGGAGTTTGTAGAAGCTGCCCGTGCATTGGGTTACAGCCATATAAGGATCATTGCAAAACATATTTTACCTAATATTATGGGGCCGGTAATGGTAGTTGCCGCCGGTAATTTTGCTACCGCCATCGTAGTAGAGGCGGGGCTTAGCTTCCTGGGGGTAGGGGTACAACCGCCGCAGCCATCCTGGGGATTGATGATTAAGGAGAATTATAACTTTATTATCACCCACAATCCTTTGCTGGCGCTGGCGCCTGGCATCGCTATTATGCTGTTGGTGCTGGCATTCAATTTATTGGGAAATGGATTGCGTGATGCCCTGGATGTGCGAAGTAAAATTTGATTTGCATATAAAAAAAAGCTAATTTCATACTCCTATATACACTTGAGATGATATTATTGAAAACCTACTTCCCAGCATTTTTAGCCATTGCACTGATAACTTTTTCTTCCTGTAAGAAGAAGAAAGGAAGCGATCCCGCGCCTGGTACACAGGAGGAAACACTGGCATTTGAACTGCCGGATATGAAGGTTGGTCAGTACAATCAGGTCCTGGACAGTACTTATGGTTTAAAGGTAAACATCACTTCAAAAATACCGGATAAGGGCGTAAAGGTGACGTTGAATGTGGCCACAGAAACGGGTAATATTGCGTTGGGACAGGACGCTATTGCCGATATAAAGACGACACCTTTTACTATTACACTGAAGCATCTGAAACCGTTAAAAACATACGCGGTAACAATTACGCTGGCCTCCCTGGGTAATACCGCGAATGTTACGTCTCCCAAGGTGTTTTATGTTACCAATAAGTCTGCGGAATAAGCGATAATCTCAAAATCAGTCTCTCCCGAATCTAAAATTGTGTAGGTTTGCAAGCTCGCAGACAAAGGAATCGTTTATGCAAATTGCTGTTAATGCCGCTTGTTTACGACAGGACATGCCTGCCGATACCGGGAGAGTGGCAACTGAAATAATACTGGCGATGTGCCGGCAGCAGCCAGGCCATCAGTTCACTTTATTTTTTGATGGGGAGATACCAACCGGACTAAGCTTCCCGGCAAATGTGACCAAAGTAATATTGCCTCTGAAAGGTAATAAAGCCTGGCATCTTTACTGGTGGCTGGAATGGCAGCTGGTACGGGCTATGAAGCCTTTCCGCCCGGACATGTTCCTGGGGCTGGATGGTGCATTACCCCTTCGTAGTAAACTCCCTGCCGGCCTGCTGGTAAGGGATCTGTCCTTTTTAAGAGATGCAGGTTTACAACCGGGCGTACAACAGCGGGCGTTGAAGAAGAATACCGCGAAATACCTGGAACGTGCCAGGAGAATAGCGGTGTTATCTGATACCAGCAGGGACGAAATACTTCGCTATGCTCCGGCTGTGAAAGATAAGCTGACAAGACTGGATACCGGTTTAAGCACGCTTTACAAGCCATTGGAATGGGAGCAGCGGGAATCCGTGAAAAAAGCGTTTACTGGTGGAGCGGAATATTTCCTGGTAACGGGGAGTTTGCATCCACGAAATAATATTATCCCGGTGCTGAAAGCTTTTTCGGCATTGAAGAAGCGGCAGCGCAGTAATATCAAGTTGGTGCTGGCAGGCACTATTACCGCTGCAGGAGCCGACATTGCTGTTGCCTTGCAAAGCTATAAGTTCCGGCAGGACGTTGTTAACGTGGAGGCGGCAGACGAAGATACCCTGGCGAGGCTAACGGGGGCTGCTTATGCGCTCGTGTATCCATCCAGGTTCGAAGGCCTGGCATTGCCCATTTATGCGGCGCACCGTTGCGAAGTGCCGGTAATTGCATTGGATAGTGCGGCAGCCCGGGAAGCAGGCGGAGATACCGTGTTGTATGCTGATCCGGCCAGCCTGGATGACTTATCCGAAAAGATGAGTCTTTTATATAAAGATGAGCAGTTGCGTACACGATTGCTGGCCAAATTGCCTCCCATTAAACCTTTCAGTAGCTGGGAGCAGGCAGCGGCGCAATTATGGACACATTTAACAGCATAAAAGAGACGATATTTTATGTCCGCCTGGCCTTGTTAATGCCGGCCAATTTCCGGCTTCCGGAAAACCGGCGTCTGAAAATCAGCAAATGATGGCTATTTTTGCGCTTTAATTGAAAATCATGAGTACGAAATCTACTATAAAGATCCAGGTTGGGCTGGACGATCAGAAGGTGCCCGAGTCAATAGAGTGGAGCGCTACAGATAATAAAGATGAAAAAATGATCAAAGCCAAGGGCATGATCGTATCTTTCTGGGATCCGGCTGAAAAGGTGGCCCTCCGCATTGACCTGTGGACAAAAGATATGATGGTGGATGAAATGGCGGATTTCTTTTTTCAGACTATGATGACCATGGCCGATACCTATGGAAGAGCCACTCCTTATAAAGATCAGGCCGATGAAATGCGTGCTTTTGCGAAGGATTTCTTCAAGAAATTCCAGGATAAGCAGGCAGCAGAAGGACAATAATCCATTAAACCTTACCATATGTCATTAGAATTAAATATCAACGCAGAAATCAAAACTGCGATGCTGGGTAAAAAGGAAGCTGACCTGCGTGCACTTCGTGCTATCAAGGCGGCTATACTGGTTGCTAAAACGGCCGAAGGAGCAAGTGGAGATCTGACAGAAGCTGATGAGTCAAAGATTTTGCAGAAGCTGGCCAAGCAAAGAAAAGATTCTCTGGAAATTTTCCGTGCACAGAACCGTGAAGACCTGGCAGTAAAAGAAGAAGAAGAGCTGGTTATTATTGAACGTTTCCTGCCTAAGCAAATGAGCGAGGCTGAATTACGTACAGCCATTACCGATATTATTGCCTCCACCGGCGCCAGCTCACCCGCTGATATGGGTAAAGTAATGGGCGCTGCTACCAAACAACTGGCCGGCAAAGCTGATGGAAAGGCTATTTCCGCGCTGGTAAAAGAACTGCTTAGTAAGTAATTTGAAAGGAGCCGGGCATTTTTTGACTGGATAATGGGTGCTGGCCGGAAGGCTAATTACTGGTTCCTGTCAAAAAATGGCTCGTCCTTATAGCTCTATCATGCCTATAGACATTATTTTTGCTATTATCATGGTCTTTGCCCTTTACAGAGGGTATACCCGTGGATTGATAGTAGCCTTGTTTTCGCTGGTAGCAGTCGTACTGGGACTGGCCGCCGCCCTGAAATTATCAGCGGTTACCGCTTTATATGTACAGCAGCACTGGGATATGCATTCCCGTTGGGTGCCTGTTCTTTGCTTCATCTGCCTTTTCCTGGGAGTGATCCTGCTGGTAAGGCTGGGTGCCGGAATGTTACAGAAGCTGGTAGAAATGGTGATGCTGGGTTGGCTGAATAAACTGGGCGGAATACTGTTGTATAGCGTTATATTTATAATAATTTATAGTGTAATGCTATGGATGGCCAACCAGGTATACTGGCTTAGCCCTGAAACAAAGCTACAATCTGTTGTATATCCATATATTGAGAATATTGGCCCGTGGGTGTTGGATCATATTGGACAGGTGATCCCGGTTTTTAAGAATATGTTTGCCCAATTGCAGTCATTTTTCGAGACGGCGGCGCATCATATCCAACCTGGATAACTCGTTTCAAAGATTATTTAGATTAATAAAAAGAATTATTTTAGCGTAAAATTGACTTTCAAGATTTGGCAATGGATTACGAAATCAAAACACAGGGTAAGTTTAATTTTATAGAAGAAGGAGAAGGAGAACCACTGGTATTATTGCATGGACTTTTTGGTGCTTTGAGCAATTTCTCGCACATGATCGAATATTTCAGGCAATATAATAAGGTGGTGATCCCGATGTTACCCCTGTACGATTTAAACATCCTGGAAACATCGGTAGGGGGATTGGCCAAATATGTGCACAAGTTTATTGAAACCAGGGGCTACAAAAATGTAAACCTGCTGGGCAATTCACTGGGAGGTCATGTGGCATTGGTTTACCTGCTGAAACACCCTGAAGCATCTATTAAATCACTGACCCTGACCGGCAGTTCCGGCTTGTTCGAAAATGGAATGGGCGAAACCTATCCTAAACGCGGAGACTATGAGTACATCCGCAAAAAAGCAGAACTTACTTTTTACGATCCGAAAATTGCTACCAAAGAACTGGTAGATGAAATGTTCGAAATTGTAAACAACCGCCTGAAAGTGATTAAAATTATCACCCTGGCAAAATCCGCCATCCGCCACAATCTCGGCGATGAGTTGCAGGACATCAAACAACCAACCTTACTGATCTGGGGTATGAACGACACCGTAACACCCCCTATGGTAGGAGAAGAATTTAAAAAGCTGATACCTAATTCTGAATTGCAGTTTATTGATAAATGCGGACACGCCCCTATGATGGAAGTACCCGATGAATTCAACAAGATCCTGCATGCTTTCCTGGAGAAACTGAAACATCATCCTGCCAGTTAAACCGGTATTTTCCCGGTTGCTTTCTGACTGTACCAAAAGGTGCAGTGGTTTCGCGTACATGTAATTTCTTTTTCTGTTGGCATATTCTTTCCTATTATTGTGTAAGAATACGCTACACATGATTGCCAGAGAACTCATATCTTCAGTACCTGTTCTGCATCCTTCGGATACAGGAGCAAAGGCGCTGCGTCTGATGAACGAATATCATCTGACGCAACTACCGATGGTAGTAGATAGCAAATACCTGGCCCTGGTGGAGGAAGACGAGATCATGGATCTCGAAGACCCTGATGTACCCCTGGAATCTATGGAGTACGGAAGCACCCGCCCGGCTGTCATGGAATATGCTCATCTCTTTGAAGCGCTTAAACTTTTTTACGATTTTAAACTGTCTGCCCTTCCGGTAGTTACCAAAGAAAATGAATACCTCGGTATCATTACCAAAGATAACCTCCTGGCAGCTTTAGCGAGATATAACGGGGTGAAGGAACCCGGTGGTATCATCTCATTTGAAGTAGATCCGCGCGACTACGCACTCAGCGAAATTGCCCGTATCGCAGAGTCAAATGATGTAACCCTGCTGAGCGTAAATACAATTACCAACCCGGTTACCGGTAAGCTGGAAGTGATATTGAAAACAAACAGACAGGAATTACAGGGATTGGTAGCCACCTTCGAAAGGTTTAACTACGTGATTAAATACATTTTCGCAGAAGAACCTGAAGAAGAACTCCTCAAAAAGAATTACGACCTGTTGATGAATTATATCAGCATGTAGTTTTTCCGGACCCGGATTACATTGATTTTATTTTGTTGGATTTATAATGATTAGCGAAGATAAATGTGGATATACCCACATCTGTCTTCGCTGATTTTTTTATCAGCAGCAAGATAAATCCGCATACAGCTTTTCATTATATTTGGACATTGTCAACATGTTTTAAAATTTTACAGGACCTACATGCTGAGATGCTGTTACTACCTGCTGGCCATGATCTGCCTGTTGGGAATAGTGTTACCGGAAATTGCTGAAGGACAGTCTGTTGCTGCAAAGGATAGCAGCTACCTGGTGGTACGTAATATCATCGTAACGGGTAACAAACAAACCCGCACCTCGATTATTTTACGTGAGATCAGTACTGTACCAGGAGATACGATCTATTACCGCGACCTGGCCAATACCCTCGAAGAGCGGCGTAAACAGCTGCTCAATACCTCCCTCTTTCTGAATGTTACCGCCAATATAAAAAACTGGAATGGAGATAATGCCGATCTCGTATTTGAAGTATGGGAACGTTGGTACACCTTTGCTTATCCTATCTTTAAACTGGCAGACCGCAACTTTAACCAGTGGTGGGTAGAAAAAAAACATAGTCTCAGCCGCGTTAATATCGGCGTAAGCGGTAACCAGGAAAATCTGACCGGCCGTAATGACGCGCTGAATGCGGCTTTACAGTTCGGCTACACCCAACGCTTTGCCCTTCAATATAATCTGCCCTATATCGATAAGCATTTTCGTCATGGGATAGGCATCATCGCTTCCTATAAGCGTAACCGTGAGGTGAACGACAGTACCAGCAATAATAAACAACAGTTTTTCCGGAAAGATGAGTTCCTGCGCCAGGTATATATGGTAGGACTTAACTATAGCTATCGCCCGGCAATTAATACCCGGCACCAGGTTTTTTTGAACTATAACTACGAAAAAGTAGCGGATTCTGTCGCCATTCTTAATCCCAACTACCTGGGGCATGGCCGTACCCGTATACGTTTCCTCGATATCACCTATCGCCTGACCTACATTAAAGCCGATAGCTGGGTATATCCCCTGAAAGGGTTTAACCTGGTGGCAGAAGTGGGTAAAAAAGGACTGGGCCCCTGGGACGATATTAATGATGTTCATTTCCGGCTCAACATGGCAAAATACTGGGAACTGCGCCCCAAAACCTTTGCGGCGCTTGGCATTCGCAGCCAGGCAAAGTTCTCGAACGAACAGCCGTATATTAACCAGCAGGCGTTGGGTTACGGAGATGATTACCTGCGCGGGCTGGAATATTATGTGATAGATGGTACGAGCTTCGCAGTGCTTAAATCCACCCTCCGCCAGGAATTATTGTCTTTTAAACTAAAGCTCCCCATCGTTCCTAAAAAATTTAACACTGTTCCTGTGCGCATCTTTGCAAAAGTATTCGGGGACGCGGGTTATGCCTATAGTAAGTACCCGGGCAACGGTTTCCTGAATAACCGGATGTTATACACTGCAGGTGTAGGAGTAGACATTGTTTCGTTCTACGATACCTGCCTCCGGATAGAGTATAGCTTTAACCAGTTAGGGCAAAAAGGACTATTTTTACACACGAGCGTGGATATGTGACTGTGGAGCTGTTAGCTTTTTGCCATTAGCTTTTAGAAAAGCGGCACTAGCAGCTGGCAGCTAACAGCAAAAAGCTTAAAAAAATTATGCAGGTAGCACTATATAGCAGGGGATTTATTACAGAAGATATTGCAAACATCCGCTTATTGCTGGAAGAATTGCAGCGGGCAGAAATAGAGGCCATCATTTATGAACCTTTTTACCGTACCCTCCAGCAGCATATTCCCTTCGAAAGCGTTCCTTTACTTTTTAGTTCTGCAGAAGATTTGCCGGGTAAAATTGACTTTCTGATGAGTCTTGGTGGCGATGGTACGCTGCTGGACACGGTTTGTTATGTGCGGGATACCAATATCCCTGTGATCGGGATTAATTTTGGGCGCCTGGGCTTCCTGGCCAGTATTGGTAAAGAAGAAATTCATGCACTGGTAAAGGCGTTACTGAACCGTACCTATGTGGTAGATCAGCGGTCGTTGTTGCACCTGGACGCTAATGTGCCCCTGTTCGGAGACGTGCCTTATGCCCTGAATGAGTTTACCATTCACAAAAAGGATACTTCCGCCATGGTGAAGATTCATACTTACCTGAACGGAGAATTCCTGAATACTTATTGGGCAGATGGACTGATAGTGGCTACGCCTACAGGTTCAACCGGATATTCACTGAGTTGTGGCGGCCCAATTGTATTTCCGGATGCCGGCAATTTTGTAATTACCCCGGTGGCGCCACATAATCTGAATGTAAGGCCCATCATCGTTCCAAATAATAATATCATTTCTTTTGAAGTAGAAGGACGCAGTGATCAGTTTCTGTGTACTATGGATAGTCGCATGGAAACAATTGATAATACTGTGCAGCTGGCTATTAAAAAGGAAGAATTCAAGCTGAGCTTGCTAAGGCTGGATGACAGCAATTTTCTGCACACGTTGCGCAATAAATTATTATGGGGTATTGACGCACGGAATACGATTAAAATATAGAAATGTAAAATATATTGTTACATTTACAAATATATTGCCCGCTGATTGTAATATAAATTATGCCCGGGAATGAGGCGTTCGTTTAAACAGTAAGCATAATCA
This sequence comes from Chitinophaga sp. RAB17, assembly GCF_052114225.1. Taxonomy (NCBI): domain Bacteria; kingdom Pseudomonadati; phylum Bacteroidota; class Chitinophagia; order Chitinophagales; family Chitinophagaceae; genus Chitinophaga; species Chitinophaga sp. RAB17. The sequence continues at coordinate 185,003 of NZ_JBFREI010000014.1, forward strand.
TCAGCCATACATTAAATAAATCCGGCATTTTAGCGTTTAAGTAGAACTGATTTATGCTGAAACCTTTTCTATATCTAAAATATATCCCCTTATTATTGCTGTTGGCGACAGGTTGTCTGTTTGCAAATCGTGCATCTGCGCAGAATGAGCTGTCATATGTAGGGGAGTTGGGTTTATCCATTGGCGGGGCACAATACTTTGGGGATCTGAATACCCGGGGAGCGTTAAATACGCTGAAACCTGCTGTGGGCATATACTATAGAAAGTATATGAACGATTATGTAGGGGTACGGGTGCATGGCCGGTACATGCAATTGGGTTACTCCGATGTTTACAACAAAAATGAATTTCAAAATCGCCGCAACCTCAGTTTCAATACTAATTTGTTTGAATTGTCCCTGCAGGGGGACTTTAATTTTTTCCGGTTTGAGCCCGGAAGCCTGTATGAGCGGTTTTCGCCCTATCTCACAGGGGGAGCCAGTATTTTTTATTACAACCCTTATACTTATCTTGGCGGCGTGAAATATTTTTTACAGCCTATGCGTACCGAAGGACAGGGAACTGCCTTGTATCCGGATCGCAAGCCCTATAGCCTGGTATCATATGCCTGGTTAATAGGAGGGGGCTTTAAATATAATATTTCCAAAAAAGTGAATGTGGGTCTCGAAGCCCTGTATCGTTTTACACAAACTGATTACCTGGATGACGTAAGTACTACTTACGCCGGCCCTGCTGCTTTTCCTGCCTTACCTAACGGGCAGCCAACAGTAGCAGCGCAATTGCAGGACAGGTCGGGGGTAAAAGGTACACCTATCGGGGTAATGGGCCGGCAGCGCGGGAATAGCCGGGATAAGGATCAGTTTTTAACGATTGAGCTCACGATCAGCATTCTTTTTACTTCTTACAACTGTAAATTTTAATTTAAGAAGAAAATACTTTCTGCCGGCGGCCTTTCCATACCTGCGAACCGCCTTCATCGGTCTCCGAAATTGCCAAAATCCCCACTGGTATTGAATTCGCTGTTAAAACTACGTTAAAACACCTTCTTAGGCTTTGCCAAAAAAGTCATTACTCTATTTTTGTATCTTTGCACCCTTTTAGTAAATCTGTTATAATCTGTTATAATACGCCTGACACAAATGAGCTTGAAGGATAAATTGGACTTACAACGGTTACCGCGCCATATAGCCATTATTATGGACGGGAACGGCCGTTGGGCAAAGGAGCGGGGACAAGACAGGCTGTACGGGCACCACGAGGGGGTAGAAAGCGTGCGAAATATAGTGGAGACCTGTGCAGAACTTGGGATAGGTTATCTGACCCTATACGCGTTTTCTACCGAGAACTGGGACCGCCCGGTTTACGAAGTTAATGGCATCATGGAACTGCTCGTAAACACTATCCGGATGGAAGTGAATACGTTGTCAAAAAATAATATCCGTTTGAGTGTAATAGGTGACATGGATATGTTACCTCCCCAGGCTCAACGGGAAATGGAGGAGGCAATAGCCCTTACAAGCCAGAATACCGGCCTCAATCTCATTATGGCTCTCAGCTACAGTGCAAGGTGGGAAATCGTGAATGCGGCCAGGAAAATAGCCCTGGACGTGAAAAATGGAGCCCTGGACCCAACAGCTGTTACGCCTGAGGTATGGGAAAAATATCTCTGTACCACCGGCCTGCCGGACCCTGAATTAATGATTCGTACCAGTGGGGAATGCAGGATCAGTAACTTCCTACTATATCAACTGGCCTATGCGGAACTGTATTTTACAGATACCCGTTGGCCGGATTTCCGCAATGAACATCTTTACCAAGCCATCTTAAATTACCAAACCAGAGAACGGCGCTTTGGCAAAACAAGCGAACAAATTCAGCAGAATGAAGAAATTATTTCCTAAGGGCCTTCTGGCTATAGCATTATGTTGCAGTGCAGGCATTCGTGTATCCGCTCAGCAAAAAGATACCGTGCCCCCCTCGCAGCCCCCTGCTAATCCGCCGGCCGTTTCTCCTATTAACATGGGAAATCCGCAACAGTACGAAATTGCCGATATTACCGTTGCCGGTACCCAATACCTGGATAAGTCATTGCTGCTGTCGCTTTCCGGCCTCAGTGTAGGTGACAAGGTAACCTATCCGGGTGGTGACCAGTTTACCAAGGCGATCCAAAGCCTTTGGTCACAAAGACTGTTCGCAGACGTGACCATCTACGTAACCAAAATTGAAGACAATAAGATCTGGCTGGAAATAGGATTAACGGAAATGCCCCGTATGTCCACTTTCTCCTTCAAAGGAATTAAAAAAACCGAAGCAGACGATATTGCTACCAAAGCAACTTTGCGTAAAGGAAGTGTAATTACCCAGGCGATGAAACAAAACGTGATCGGGGTAGTACATAAATTCTATGCCGATAAAGGCTTTGGTAACGCCAGTGTAAAAATTGAAGAAAGAGCTGATAGCGGACAGGTGAACTCTAAACACGTCATCTTTACTGTTACTAAAGGAAGTAAAGTACGTATCGAAACAATTAATCTTGTGGGCAACTACAACATTGCCGATAACAAGATCAAGAAAAAGATGAAGGGTACCAAAGAGCGCTCCCGCTTTACCCTACATCCTGATACGGAACATGTGTATGAAGACTCCCTGGCCCAGCCGGACGATTTCTGGCAAACCTATGGGTTCCTGCAGCCCACCCGTGCACTGGAAAAGCTGGATCCTTATTTCCGCTTTAAACTGTTCAGCTCTGCCAAGTTCAACGAAACCAAATACCTGGAAGATAAAAGTAAAGTAGTGGGTCTCTATAACTCCAAAGGTTATCGTGATGCCCTCATCGTAAGAGATACTACTTACAAAACCCGCACGCAGAATCTGAATATTGATATGCAGATTTCTGAAGGAAAGAAATATTATTTCGGTGATATCACCTGGAAAGGTAATACCCGTTATTCCGATTCTGTATTGACCCGCTTACTCGGTATCAAGAAAGGGGATGTATACAACCTGGAGTTGCTGGAAAAGAGAATTGGTAAACAAATGTCACAGGAAGGTGGCGATATCAGTGGTTACTACATGGACTACGGTTACCTCTTCTTCCAGATCGATCCGGTGGAAATCGGGATCCGTGGCGATACCATCGACTACGAAATCCGTTTACGTGAAGGTCCGCAGGCTACCATCAAGGAAGTACGCATTGCCGGTAACGAAAAAACAAATGAACACGTTATCCGCCGTGAGCTGCGTACTATACCAGGTGAAAAATTCAGCCGTCAGGATCTGATCCGTTCTAACCGTGAAATTGCCAACCTTGGCTTCTTCAACCCGGAAAAGATCGGTATGAACCCCGTACCTAACGTACAGGATGGTACCGTGGATATTGACTATACTGTAGAAGAAAAAGCCAATGACCAGCTGGAACTGTCTGCTGGTTGGGGTGGTTATATCGGGTTAACCGGTACCCTTGGTGTAACGTTCAATAACTTCTCCTTACGTAACATCTTCAGAAAAGAAACCTGGGATCCTTTACCAAGTGGAGACGGTCAGAAACTGTCTGTTCGTGTATCTTCCAATGGTAAAGCTTACCGTTCCTATAACTTCTCTTTCACTGAGCCATGGCTGGGTGGAAAAAAGAGAAACCAGTTTTCTGTGAGCTTCTATAGCAGCTACCAGAATCCTTACGCTTATAATGATTATTACAAGCTGCCCGGAGATACCACTACTTCTACCAATGGTCACTTCAAGGTATTGGGTGCTTCTGTATCACTGGGTAAACAGCTGAAATGGCCGGATGACTATTTCACCCTGATTTACTCTTTGAACTATCAGCAGTATAAACTGAAGAACTATAACTATTTTGGTATCCAGGGTTTTGAAAATGGTACCTCTAATAACGTGAACGTTAAACTGACGCTGGCACGGTCTTCTGTGGATCAGCAGATCTTCCCGCGTAGTGGTTCCAACTTCATGTTATCAGCGCAGTATACGCCTCCATATTCCCTGTTTAATCCTGATAAGGACTATTCCAAGGAACCAGCTTCTGAAGCGTTTAAATTTATTGAGTACCAGAAGTACCGCTTTAACGCAGAATGGTATGTTCCTTTGAGCCGTCCGATGGGTAGTGACAATAAAACGTTTGTATTGAAAGTGGCAGCGAAGTTTGGTTATATTGGCCGTTACAACAATCGTACAACGTTGTCTCCATTCGGTAGGTTTGAAATGGGTGGTGATGGTTTGAGTAACTTTGCTATTTACGATCGTGATATCATCTCCCAGAGAGGTTATCCGGTGTATTATACTTCCAATCCAAGTGTTAATCCTGAAAACGGACAGCCTGCTAACTACTCTGGTTTCACGGTGTTTAATAAGTTTGTGATGGAACTGCGGTATCCGTTCAGTCTGAATCCAAGTTCTACGATCTTTGGTTTGGCTTTCCTGGAGGCTGCGAATGGTTATAAGGATATTAAAGAATACAATCCGTTCCTGTTACGTCGTTCTGCCGGTATTGGTATGCGTTTCTACCTGCCAATGTTTGGATTGCTTGGATTTGATTACGGTATTGGGTTTGACCGTCTTACGCCAGGTGGTGGTCTGAAAGACGCGGCTAAGTTTACCTTTATGCTCGGCTTTGAACCAGAATAATGTGAAAATAAATTATATATTGCAAGTTTAACCGTTGTTTTGGTTTTGCAAAAAATCTATTGTAGCATGAAAAAAATATTTATTACAGCCGCTATTGTATTGGCTATGGGCGGTGCAGCAAGTGCACAGCGCTATTGCGTGATAGATACAAAATATATACTGGAAAGTATTCCTGAATACAAGGAATCGCAGAAAAAGCTGGATGCCGTTGCTGAACAGTGGCAGAAAGAAATTGATGCTAAATTCCAGGAAGTAGATAAGATGTACAAGTCTTATCAGGCCGAACAGGTAATGCTGACGGAAGAACTGAAGCGGAAACGTGAAGATGAGATAGTAGCAAGAGAAAAAGAGGCAAAGGATTTGCAGAAGAAGCGTTTTGGTTACGAAGGAGATCTTTTCAAGAAAAGAGAAGAACTGGTAAAACCAATCCAGGACAGGATCTACAATGCTGTACAGAAATTATCTGCCAGCAGAATGTTTGACTTTGTACTGGACAAGGCCGCAGGTGCCACCGTTATTTTCTCTGATCCCAAGCTGGACAAAAGCGAAGAGATTCTGAAATCCTTAGGGGTGAAGAAATAATCGTGTACCTATTTTTTAACTATAAGTATTTAAATTTTTTTAAACACAGACAACATCATGAAGAAGTACGTAATTATTGCTTTTGTGGCGGTTACCGGTTTGTTCAGCGTGAATGCAATGGCACAATCCAAAGTAGCGCATATCAATGCACAAGCACTGGTAGCCAGCATGCCGGAAGCTAAGAAGGCAGAAACTGATCTACAGACTTTTGCTCAGAGCCTGGAAGGTGAGGGCAAAACTATGGTGGATGAGTACACAAAGAAAATGAAGGATTTTGATGACAAGGCGGCCACTATGACCGACAATATGAAAGAAATCAAAGGTCGTGAAATCCAGGATGCTCAGAAACGTATCCAGGACTACCGCGAAGCTGCTGAACAGAAAGTACAGACTAAACAGCAGGAACTGCTGAAACCTATCTACGATAAAGCACGCAAAGCCATTGAAGATGTAGCAAAGGAAAAAGGTTACGGTTATGTAATCGACAGTTCTGCTGGTATGCTGCTGGTTTCTCCTGCTGCAGATGATATCCTGGCAGCCGTTAAGACTAAATTAGGCGTTAAATAATTAATTATTTTAATGTAAAGGTGGAATGCGGCTAACACTGCATTCCACCTTTACATTTAGGAATTTGGATTTTAATTTTACTTTCTAAATATTTTCTGCTACCTTTGCCTTCCGTTTTAAAAAACAGTATACTTTAATTCGGGAGTTTTAGTATAGTACAGGTAAAAACAAAAAAAAGAAATGAAACGTACTTTTCAACCGCATAACAGACGCAGAAAGAGCGTTCACGGCTTCAGAAAGAGAATGGAAACCGCTAATGGCCGTAAGGTATTGGCTTCCCGTAGAGCAAAAGGTCGTAAGAAGCTGACTGTTTCTGACGAGCGTAAGCTGAAATAATTATAGTAGCTAAATACTATTTGCCATAAAAACTTATTCTTTTAGAAAGGAAGAAAGGTTAAAAAGCAGAAAACTTATTGAAACGCTTTTTCGTGAAGGAAAAGCGTTTTCTGTTTTTCCATACCGTGTGGTATACATGCCCCTACAGGAGCCGTGTAAATATCCTGTGCAGGTAGGCTTTAGTGCCGCTACCCGCAAGTTCCCACATGCAGTAGACCGTAACCGCATCAAACGCCTGGGCCGCGAAGCCTGGCGCCTGCAAAAGCAGGAATTATATGAGCACCTCCAGTCACAGTCCCGGCAGCTCGCCGTTTTCCTGATCTATACCGACAAAAAAATAGCCCCCTTTTCTATCCTGCAAGGCAAAATTTCGGTAATTTTAAAAAAGCTGCGGGAAGCGTAAGGCGGAAAGCAAAAAGCTGAAAGCTATGGGAGCAGAGATGATATTTTGAAGTCACCCTGTTGCTAAGTTTTTCGTTGTTTATCCTTCGCTACAATAGCTTTTTGCTTTATGCCTTAAGCTTTCAGCTTCTTTAAAATATCTTTTATATGAATCGTGTAGTGCGCTGGCTGACTTACCCGTTTATTTTCCTGATAAAGATCTATCAATGGTTTATTTCGCCTCTGCTGGGCAGTAAATGCCGTTATACGCCCACCTGTTCTCAGTATGGGATCGAAGCATTTAAAAAATATGGCCCCCTCAAAGGTGGCTATCTCACCATAAAGCGTATATTGTCATGCCATCCCTGGGGTGGGCATGGATATGATCCGGTTCCCTGAACAGTGAAACCGGTTGCCAACTATTAATCGTTCATCTTATACATTCTTGCATGCGTGCGTTTTTTAATAAAAGAAAGAAACTGACAGCAGCGCTGTTGTTGCTGATTACAGCAGCAGGCATCTTTGCTTTCAATGAAAACGATAAATATTTCCAGATTGCCAAGAACCTGGACATATTTGCGGCTTTTTACCGGGAACTGAACACTTACTACGTAGATGACCTGCCTCCCGAAAAAGTGATGCGCAAGGGCATTGAGGCCATGCTGGAAGAAACCGATCCTTTTACAGATTTCGTTTCCGAAGAAAATCTCGATGACCTCAAATTCATGGCCACCGGCAAATACGGCGGCGTAGGCGCCTCCATTAATACCAACGGTGAATGGACTTCCATCACAGATGTATACGAAGGCAGTCCCATGGACAAAGCCGGCGTAAAACCAGGTGATATCATTGTGAGTATGGATGGTAAATCCATAAAAAATGTAGCCCAGGAAGACGTGAGCAAACAACTGAAAGGTGCCGCAGGTACCCCGCTGGACATGGTTTTCAGAAACCCGGTAACTGGTGTGGAAACCCCTAAAAAGATTATCCGTGAAGAAATTAACGTAAAGTCCGTGAGCTATGCCGGCATACTGAAAAACGACATAGGCTACATCAAAATGACCCAGTTCACCGAAAACAGCGGCGCCATGGTACGCCGGGCGGTAGAACAACTGAAACAAACCAACCCTTCCCTGAAAGGAATGGTGCTGGATCTCCGGGGTAATCCCGGCGGTTTGCTGGATGAAGCCGTAGTAGTCGCCAATATTTTTGTAGATAAAAATAAACTCATTGTCAGCACCCGTGGTAAAGTGAAAAACTGGGATCGCAGCTACGAAACATCCGATCAGCCGGTAGACGTACATCTGCCATTAGTAGTACTCACCAATCATTCCTCTGCTTCTGCCTCAGAAATAGTGGCAGGCAGCATTCAGGACCTGGATCGCGGCCTCGTAATCGGCCAGCGCTCTTACGGGAAGGGACTGGTGCAAACCACCCGTCAGCTGCCTTATAACACCAAATTGAAAGTAACTACCGCTAAATATTATACGCCCAGTGGTCGTTGTATCCAGGCAATAGATTATTCTCACCGCAATGATGATGGCAGTGTAGACTATGTACCGGATTCCCTGCGTAAATCATTCACTACTGTTGGTGGCCGCGCCGTGAAAGATGGTGGCGGTATAGAACCGGATGCGAAAGTAGAGCCTACCTACATCAGCCAGGTAGCGATTACCCTCATCCGCAAACAATTTATCTTCGACTATGCTACCAGCTATTATTACAGCCATCCGAAAATAGCTGCTGCCGGTAGCTTCACGCTCACGGATGCGGAATTCGAGGATTTCGAACGCTACCTCGACAACAAAGACTACAGCTATAAAACCCGTAGTGAAGAAGCGCTGGACTCTTTCAAAAGCACTGCTAAGAAAGAAAAGTATTATGATGCGGTTGCCAAAGAACTGGAAACACTGGAAACTAAAATGAAACACGATAAAAAGCAGGACCTGCTGAAAAATAAAGAAGAGATAAAACGCTTGCTGGAAGAAGAAATCGTTAACCGGTACTATTTACAGAGAGGTCGTATTATCAAATCACTGGAATGGGATAATGAAGTAAATACAGCTTCGGACATCCTGCATAATCCTGCTAAATATAAACAGTTGCTGACAGCTGCGAAATAAAAACACAGGCCACCAGGACTACTAATTTATTGATAATAAGAAATATAAAGCGCGCATTTCGGCCTGGTCTGGAATGCGCGCTTTATATTTTTGACTGTTTACTAAAATTATGAATTCCGGTGAATTGTTTATATTTTGAGAAATCTCAGTGAATAATAAACAGTTATCATTTACAACCTAAAAGGGTTAAATCATGCCAGTAAATTCCAATGAAGACTCTCGCCGGAGTTTTATCAGCAAATTTGCCAAAGGAGTAGTGGGCGCATCGCTGCTACCCAGTATTCTGACTGCTGCTGACAAAAAAAGAAATATTGAATCGCTTTCCCGTTTGAGGGAAAAGTATAGTGCAAACGACCAGATTCAGATAGCGCTGATAGGTGCTGGTGGAATGGGTACTGCAGACGCCAACACCGCGATTACTGTACCGGGTGTGAAGCTGATAGCCGCCTGCGACCTTTATGATGGCCGCCTGGCAGATGCTAAAAAGAAATGGGGAAATGATATTTATACGACCCGCAATTACCAGGAAATTCTTGACCGCAAAGACATTGACGCTGTAATTATTGCAGTGCCTGATTTCTGGCATAAGGATATTTCTGTGGCTGCTATGAACAAAGGTAAATCCGTGTATTGTGAAAAGCCAATGGTGCACGATATCACAGAAGGACCTGCTGTAGTAGAAGCACAACAACGCAATGGAAAAGTAGTATACCAGGTAGGTAGCCAGGGGATGAGTTCTCTGGGAAATGAAAAAGCAAGACAGCTGCTGAAAGATGGCGCTATTGGTAAACTGAACTATGCAGAGGGTTTCTGGGCACGTATGTCGCCTACCGGTGCATGGCAGTATCCGATTCCGGCTGATGCATCCACCAAAACGGTTGATTGGGAAGCTTATCTCAAAAACGCACCAAAGCGCGATTTTGACCCATTACGTTTCTTCCGCTGGCGTAATTATAAAGATTACGGTACCGGTGTATCCGGTGATCTGTTCGTACACCTGTTTTCCAGTCTTCACCTGGTAACCGGTTCACTTGGCCCCAACAAAGTAATGGCCACAGGTGGATTACGTTACTGGAAAGATGGCAGGGAAGTACCTGATGTAATGCTGGGTATGTTCGATTATCCTGAAACAGCTATACATCCTGCATTTAACCTGTCGCTTCGTGTAAACTTTGTGGATGGTACCGGTGGCACCAATTACCTGCGTATGGTGGGCAGTGAAGGCTCCATGACAGTTGAATGGGATAAAGTAACCTTGTATCGCAACAACGTACATGTAGACGAGAATGATCCGCTGGCAGCAGCGAATGCGGCTGCGGCCAACACGGGTAAGTCATACGCCTATCACCGTGCAGAGATACTTCCACAGGAAAAAATGGAGTATGAAGCAGAGAAGGGTTATAAAGGAGCTCACTTCGATCACTTCTACAACCTGTTTAATGCGATGCGTACTGGTGGTAAAGTAGCAGAAAATCCTACTTTCGGTTTCCGCGCTGCTGCACCGGCATTGCTGTGTAACGAAAGCTATTTCGAAAATAAGATCATCCACTGGGATCCAACAAATCTTAAAGTGGTGAGCAAGGCATAAAGCCGAAGGCAAAAAGCAAAAAGCTATTGTGTAGTAGAGTAAAGCGTATAACCGCTTATATCTCGTACACAATAGCTTTTTGCTTTTTGCCTTCGGCTTTACGCCTTATTGCGCTGCTTCAAAGCGTTTGCTGATAGCGTTCCAGTCAACTACATTCCAGAATGCTTTCAGGTATTCCGGACGGCGGTTTTGGTATTTCAGGTAGTAAGCATGTTCCCATACGTCTACACCCAGGATTGGCGTACCTTTTACTTCAGCAACGTCCATCAGTGGATTGTCCTGGTTAGGAGTGGAAGAAACCTCCAGTTTACCATCTTTTACCAGCAACCATGCCCAACCTGAACCGAAGCGGGTAGCACCGGCAGTGTTGAATTTTTCCTGGAATGCTTCAAAAGAACCAAAGGTGCTATTGATAGCATCTGCCAGTTTACCACTTGGAGCGCCGCCTGCATTAGGAGCGAGGCTGGTCCAGAAGAAACTGTGATTCCAGTGACCACCGCCATTGTTTCTTACAGCAGGACTGATTTTACCGGCATTAGCTACCAGTTCTTCCAGTGATTTGTTTTCGTTTTCTGTACCTGCAACTGCCTTGTTCAGATTGTCTACATAAGCCTGGTGGTGCTTACCGTGATGAATTTCCATTGTCAGTTTATCGAAATTCGGCTCTAACGCGTCAGTTGCGTATGGTAAGCTCGGAAGTGTAAATGCCATAACTCAATTTTTTATGGGTTTTAAAATATGATTTCTTGATAGTCGCCAAATTTACTGCCAATCCGTTAAAATTTAGCCATTTAATTATTTAGTTATTTAGATATTTAGTTTCAGTTAACCGCTTATATCTGTAAAACCCAATAACCAAACAGTAAAATCGGGAAATCAACCAATGCCTGGGCTTGATCATATGGAAAATTATTTTATATTTACGGATACTCGGTTTAACAGGACGTAACATTAGGCATATTTCGTGTGTGCTTGGTTGTTGTTTACCTATTGTTTGTTTAAAACTTATAGTATGCAGACAGGCTCGGACTCAGGGCAAAATTTTTCCCTCAATGCCTTACAAAAGGAAAATGAGTATTTAAGAAATCGTATTCATTGGCTGGAGAGCGTTTTACATCATGTACCCGCCATGATTTATAGCTACGACAATAACAACAAATCCGTTACCTGGTGTAATGAACGCCTGGCAGAAACAGTCGGATTTTCTTCAGAAGAGATGACAGGCATGGGTATGGAGTTTTTCCGGCACATCATGCATCCGGAGGATTTTAAACTGGCAGCTGTAGCGCAGCAATCGTTCATTAATAACAAGGCACAATTTGGAGGCCTGGCCCGCATACGCAAAAAGGGCGAGGTAGATTATAGTTGGTTGCTGGGCCTGGAAGTACCCTTTACGCATGATAAGAATGGGCGGGTGGTAGAAATCATCTGCGCCTTCCTGGATCTTACCAATGCGATTGATACCAATGCACAGCTATCAGAAGCATTGAGCGCTATCCTGCGCCGGCAGAATGAAAACCTGTTTAATAAGCTGACACCGAGAGAAAAAGATGTACTGGCCATGGCCGTAAAAGGACTCAATAACAAGGAGATCGCCCATTCGTTGAACCTTAGCCGTTATACTGTAGAGACCCACCGGAAAAATATTCGTCTGAAACTGAAAGTGCGCAATACTTCCGAGCTGGTAACCATTGCACGCAAGATAGGATTTGAATAAATAGAAAGGAGAAGATAGGATCAGCATGTACGTTTGCACCCCGCGTAGGTGCCTCACACTTTTTTAGACCCCGTGAATAGAACCCATAATTCTAAATTGTATTTTCCTGTCAGCCAATAACTAGCCTAAAAATTTGTTAAAAAGATTTTTGCTAAAAATTGCTAAATTTTTTAAAAATACCCAATCTTGGGTATTTGCTCGTTTTTCAAACTCCACTAATTTAGTGAATTAAATATTACGTGTGTTTTAAACGCCCGACATGATTATTAGCCGAAATACCCCTATGACTATGATAACCGAGGAAAGAGCATATTATATTTTGCAACTGGAAGAATCTGCAACTGCTGAAGAAATTGTGGCCCGCTATGAAATTCTGAAAGACCAATACAGGAAGATAAAAGATGAAACAGAAGACCTTAGAACACGGCTCGCCTATCAATTAAAACAAATAGAACTGGACGACGTATTTATCTATTTCAGAAGAAAACAAAGAATATAAAGGATAACTGACTAAGCTTTTTTATTATTCATTCGTTGTGTTTTTAAGCTCAGCTTTCATCCATTGTTATTTTCTTTATTACCACCTCCAAATTTCTTCTTTTAATATATCCGTTGGGAAAACTATGCCTATCTACCCCTGTTGGCTTTATTTCAGTATATTTACGAGCTTAAACCCTACCTAAACAATCATACTATGAATGTGTACTTGATTATTTTACTGGTATTGGCGTTCCTGGTTTTAATGTCGTGCTTCGTTACTGTACAACAGGGTAACATTGGCGTAACGACCATCTTCGGTAAATACAACCGGGTATTGTTTCCCGGATTGAACTTTAAAATACCTGTTATAGAAAAGGTATTTAAAAGAGTATCTATCCAGAACAGGTCTGTAGAACTGGAATTCCAGGCAATTACCATTGATCAGGCGAACGTTTACTTCAAAGCCATGCTGTTATATGCCGTATGGAACCAACAGGAAGAAACGATTAAGAATGTGGCCTTCAAGTTTATGGATGAAAGAAGCTTTATGCAGGCGCTGGTGCGCACTATTGAAGGTTCTATCCGTGGATTTGTGGCTACAAAAAGACAAGCAGAAGTATTGGGCCTGCGCAAAGACATTACCGAACACGTAAAAGAGCAGATCGACAAAACCCTGGAAGAATGGGGTTTCCATCTGCTGGATCTGCAAATGAACGACATCACTTTTGATGAAGTGATTATGAAGTCCATGGCACAGGTAGTAGCTTCCAATAATCTGAAAGCGGCTGCTGAAAACGAAGGACAAGCATTGCTGATCACTAAAACCAAAGCGGCAGAAGCTGATGGTAACGCCATCAAAATTGCTGCAGAAGCTGAACGCCAGGCCGCTCAGCTGCGTGGTATGGGTGTGGCGCTGTTCCGGGAAGAAGTAGCCAAGGGTATGAGTATGGCCGCTAAAGAAATGCAGCAGGCTAACCTGGATACCTCGGTGATCCTCTTTTCCATGTGGACAGAAGCCATTAAACATTTTGCTGAAAACTCAAAAGGAAACGTCATCTTCCTGGATGGCTCTTCTGAAGGTATGGATCATACCATGAAGCAAATGATGGGGATGAATAAACTGATGGATTCCAATAAGAAATAATTATCTTCTTTGTTCAAAGAAAGTTTTCATCAATTGTAAACTTTCTTCGCTGCACGGACCGGCTTCCAGTTTTGTTTTAGGATGAAACGGGGACCGGTCACCGGTAGCTCTGCGATAGCTGTTCTTGTCATCTGCCGCCGCATACACAATCCTGCCAATCTTGCTCCAGTAAAGGGCTCCCGCACACATCAGGCAAGGCTCTACGGTTACAAATAAAGTGGCTTCCATTAAATATTTACTGCCCAAAGTATTGAACGCGGCTGTTAATGCTATCATCTCCGCATGCGCCGTACAATCATTTAATCTTTCCACATGATTATAGCCGCGGCCAATGATCCGGTTATTTAATACTACCACAGCACCAATAGGTACTTCTCCGTCTTCAAAGGCTTTGCGGGCCTCCTGCAGCGCCTGCCGCATAAAATGTTCATCGGTCATATATTGCTCTTAGCTCTTAGCAGTCAGCGGTTAGTCTTGCTACCGGAGTAGCGGCAGATGAACGCCAACTGCTTTTAGTGAATGATGTCAATTGAATAGCTCTTAGCTGTTAGCAGTCAGCGGTTAGTCTTGCTACCGGAGTAGCGGCAGATGAACGCCAACTGCTTTTAGTGAATGATGTCAATTGAATAGCTGAAGAATAAAAGCTAGAGGCTAATATCTAACAGCTGAATGAATTCTTCTTCTGAAAGTATTTTAACGGTATTGATTTTCTTGGCTTTTTCCAGTTTGCTGCCGGCATCATCTCCCACTACCAGGTAGTTGAGTTTGCTGCTCACCCCACTCACTATTTTGCCTCCTTCTTTTTCTACCATCTCTTCTGCATCACTACGTTTTAGTTTATGCAGGGTGCCGGTAAATAAAAACGTTTGTCCGTTGAGGTTACCTGATGTAGGTGCTGACTTTTTAGTGTTTTCCATGTTGATGCCCAGCGCAGCCAGTTTATCCAGCATGGCGATGTTATCTTCATTGGCAAAAAACACACGTATAGAACCAGCTACTTTCGGGCCTATATCTTCCAGTGCCAGGATTTGTTCTTCTGTCCAGTTCTGGAGATCCATGATATGCGTTACTGCGTTGGCCAGTGTTTTGGCGGTGGTTTCGCCTACATAGCGTATGCCCAGTCCGAATATGAGCCGGTGTAACGGTTGTGTTTTGGATTGTGCAATGGCTGTTTCCAGGTTGGTCAGTGACTTTTTACCGAAGCCTTCCAGTGCACCTATTTTCTCAAAGTCCAGTTCGTAGATGCCCGGAATATCTTTCAATAGTCCTAATGAGAAGAACTTGCGCACATTGCTTTCGCCAAAGCTTTTAATATCCATGGCGTCTTTGCTCACAAAGTGAATCATTCTTTCCACTACCTGTGCTTCACAGTTGATATTGGTACAGCGCCATACAGCTTCGTCTGCTGTTTTTACCAGCTTATCGTGACATACAGGGCAATGGGTAGGGAACACAATATCCTGTTCACTGCCATCCCGCAGGTCGGCTACAGATTTTACAATGTAAGGAATTACGTCTCCCGCTCTTTCTACCAGGACTGTATCGCCCAGCTTCAGGTCTTTCTCTTTAATCACTTCTTCATTAAAAAGAGAAATAGAGCCAACGGTAACACCGCCAATGGGAACGGGATCAATCTTTGCCACAGGCGTAACAGAGCCGGTGCGGCCTACCTGGAACTCTACGCTGCGTAGCTTGCTGGTAGCCTGTCGTGCTTTGAATTTATAGGCAATAGCCCAACGCGGGTGATGCGTGGTCATGCCCAGTTTATCCTGCAGGTTATAGTCGTTCACTTTTACCACCATACCATCTATTTCATATGGCAGGTTATCGCGTTCATTTTCAAACCACAAACAATGATCAATCACGGCCTGAATGCCTTTAACTACTTTCTTTTCTTTGGCCGGGCTGCGGAATCCCAGGGTAGATAATAGTTCCAGCGTACCACTATGCGTTGTGAGCGCATCGGGTTCTGTTTGCCCCTGGTTCATGGTATGATAGCTCATATGGTACAGAAAGGCTTCCAGTCCACGTTTGGCGACTTCGTTAGGATCTACCATCCGGAGGGAACCTGAGGCCGCATTGCGCGGATTAGCCAGTGGCAGCTGATTGTCGGCAATACGTTTTTCATTGAAGGCACTAAAGGTGTTTTTATTGATCAGTACTTCTCCGCGGATTTCTATCTGGTGAATGCCGTATTTGGAGAATTTGGCAGACAATGGAATAGAGCGGATCTGTTTAATGTTGGTGGTAATATCTTCTCCCGCTACACCATCGCCACGGGTGGCGCCCCGTGTGAGCTGATCATCTTCATAAATCAGGGAAATGCTGGCGCCATCAAACTTAGGTTCAATGCAATATTCTATTTCAGGAATGCCGGCACTTTCCCGGGCCTTGCGGTCCCAGTCCAGCAGATCATCTGCATTGTAGGAGTTCTCCAGACTGAGCATAGGCACGAGGTGGGGTACCGTAACAAATTCCTTGGTAAGCCCTTTGGCTACACGCTGGGTAGGGGAGTCCGCTGTGATAAGCTCCGGATGTTCCAGTTCCAGCTTTTTAAGCCAGGCGAAAAGCTGATCGTATTCATAATCACTTATCACTGGTTCGCTCTGCACGTAGTAACGCCAGTCGTTGTAACTGATCACACGGCGAAGGGCATCCAGCGTTTCATCAATGGATTGCAGCAGTTGCTGCTGCTGTAAGTGGCTTAGCAGATCTTTGGCCAGCTGCGCCAGGGTTATTTCTATCTCCTTTGTGTACATAATATATGAAACTGAGACGTAAATTTAAACTTATCTTTCACGTTAGGGATATCTCTTCAAAAAATTCGGTGGATTTTGTTTTAAATGTGGTAATTTTTTCTTTCATTTGATTATAATTCTGCGTAAGAACAATTAACTGCGTTTTTCTGTAATTCCACGTTCCTTATGATGTCTATGTACACCAAGAACATCAATACGCACCTTGTAGAAATAAAGGACTATTTCAAGGTAGCGATTTCTGTAGACTGCGTTATTTTCGGCTTTAACAACGATGAGCTGAAGGTATTACTGATCGAATCAGATCTGAAAGAATACAAGGGGAAATGGTCGCTGCTGGGCGATATTGTCCGGCCGGAGGAAGAGCTGGACGAAGCTGCTTATCGCGTCTTGAAAGCCCGTACAGGCCTGGATACTGTGTACATGGAGCAGGTACAGACCTTTGGTGCTATTCAGCGGCATCCTGCAGGCAGGGTGGTTACAGTAGCTTACTACTCCCTGGTGAATATTGAGCACGTAGAGCTGAAGACGCATAATAACGAACTGCACTGGCATAGCGTTAAAGATCTGCAAGACATGGCCTTTGACCACAAGCAAATCCTGGATACCTGCCATGAGCGCCTGAAACAGCAGGTACTGGTACAGCCTATCGGATTTAACCTGTTACCCCGTAAGTTCTCCCTCCGCGAGCTGCAAAATCTTTATGAAGCCATATTGGATATGGAACTGGACCGCCGCAACTTCAGGAAAAAGTTTTTATCCATGGATTTACTGATGGATTTGAACGAAGAAGAGGAAGATGTACCGCATCGTCCTGCCAAGCTCTACAAATTTAATTTTGATAAATATGACCAGCGTAAGAAGCGCTACCTGGGTATAGGCTTCTAGTGACGTTGTGATGGTACTTTTTTAGCCCGCACACCCCTGTTTCTTACTATTTCTGTTAATTTTCATGAGGTTAAAATCCTTTACCAATAAGGATTTGGCAACGTACGTACCTGCAAATAATTTGCAGCATTCTTTTTCTTCAGAAAAAGAAAAAAAAGTTTGTATTTAACAAAAATTTAAGTAAGATTGTGTAAGATATACACATCCTAGAAAGCAACTTATTATTCGACATAAAACCAAAATTTACGACTGATTCGCACTAAGATTTTTTCACAGTATATTTCGTATGTAGAAAATTCCACTAAACAAGATTTAAAGACTACAAAATCATTCATCAATAAATTGATTTTATAGTTCCACGTTATGAATCATAAGACTGCTAAGCATTACTGCCTTGTGTCTTACTTTACGCTTTCCCTTGTACAGGCATTGTACAGGGGAAAGTTGTTTTAGGGAAATACTAAGCGATTTCGGAATCAGTTAAAAATTTTGCAACAAGACAAGGCCCCTGTTCAATCAATTCTAATTCTGGGTAAACCCGTGCTATACCGGCAGTTCAGCAGGTTTTTCCGTAACTTGCATTCTTCCTGTGGAGGAATGACAAAGACTGGATTACGACTAACGGATACCTAAAACTTACCATCATATTATGTCTTATACACCACAACATAAGGTTCGCATTGTAACAGCAGCAGCTTTATTCGACGGTCATGATGCGGCCATCAATATTATGCGGCGCATTATGCAGGCAAAAGGTGCCGAGGTAATTCATCTCGGGCATAACCGTTCTGCAGCGGAAATTGTAGACTGTGCCATCCAGGAGGATGCACAGGGAATAGCGGTAACATCCTACCAGGGTGGGCACGTGGAGTTTTTCAAGTATATGTATGACCTGCTGCAGGAAAAAGGCTGTGGCCATATAAAAATTTTTGGCGGCGGCGGCGGTACCATTCTGCCGGTAGAAATTGCAGAACTGCATGCATACGGCATTGCACGCCTCTATTCACCCGATGATGGCCGGCAGATGGGATTGGAAGGTATGATTGAAGACCTGATCAGCCAGTGCGACATTGCTGTGAAACCATTGACAGAAGGTGGTAATGTAGAAGATATCCCGCAACTGCAAAAAGAAAAGAACCCGAAAATCATCGCCCGGTCTATCAGCCTGGCAGAAAATGATATGCCGGTAGCACTGCTCAAAGGACAGAAAACCAACACGGCTGTAACGGTGGATGATACTGCAACAGCACATATCACCCATACCGCAGCTGATCCGGAAAGATCTCCCGTATTGGGCATTACCGGAACAGGTGGGGCCGGTAAAAGTAGTGTCACCGATGAACTGGTACGCCGCTACCTGAATCATACGAATGATAAAACTGTAGCCGTAATTTCAGTCGATCCATCCAAAAAGAAAACGGGTGGGGCTTTACTGGGCGACAGGATCCGTATGAACTCCATTCATCACCCCCGCGCCTACATGCGCTCCCTGGCTACCCGCGAAAGCGATAAAGCCATCAGTGAGCATATACAGGAAGCAATCGACATCTGCAAACTGGCCGCCTTCGATTTTATCATCCTGGAAACCTCTGGTATAGGACAGAGCGATACCGCTATCACCGACTACTGCGATGTATCCCTGTACGTAATGACACCAGAGTACGGTGCTGCTTCCCAGCTGGAAAAGATTAACATGCTGGATTATGCAGATGTGATTGCCATCAACAAATTTGATAAAGCTGGCGCACTCGATGCTTTGCATGATGTGCGCAAACAATATAAGCGCAACCACGGCCTCTGGGACGCCAAAGAAGATGCGTTACCAGTAGTCGGTTCGATTGCTTCTCAATTCAATGATCCGGGCATCAACCTGTTGTTCGAAAGGGTAATGGAGAAAGTAGAAGAGAAAACCGGTGCCAACTTCGGCCCTATGGCCCACGAAAGTGTAAAATCTACTTCTACCAAATCACAGATCATTCCACCGGCAAGGGTACGCTATCTCGCCGAAATAGCAGAAGCCATCGGAGATTACAGCAAATGGACAGATGAGCAATGCAAAATCGCCACGCAGCTGTACCAGGTAGAAGGTGTTATGGCTTTGCAGCCAGCCCTCGCCGCCTCCCTCGCCGACATCAAAGCACACCTGGAGAAATCATTACCTCCGGAGTGCAAAAAACTGGTGGAAGAATGGCCTGCCCTGCTGAAAAAATATACCGCTGATTTTTACGAATTCCAGGTAAGGGATAAAGTGATTAAATTACCACTCTATTCTGAAAGCCTCAGCCATAGCAGGATTTCCAAGGTTAGTTTACCTAAGTATAAAGACTGGGGCGATATTCTCCGCTGGCAGCTTACAGAAAATCTGCCTGGTGAGTTCCCTTATGCTGCGGGCGTATTTCCATTAAAAAGAGAAGGAGAAGATCCTACCCGTATGTTTGCCGGAGAAGGCGGACCGGAAAGGACCAATAAACGGTTTCACTATGTTTCATTGGATCAACCGGCAAAGCGCCTGTCTACTGCATTTGACAGTGTAACGTTATACGGCGAAGATCCTGCAGTAAGACCGGATATTTACGGTAAAGTAGGTAACTCCGGTGTGAGCATCGCTACTGTAGATGATGCTAAAAAATTATACAGTGGTTTTGATCTTTGTGATCCTAAAACCTCTGTATCCATGACGATCAATGGCCCCGCACCTATACTGCTGGCATTTTTTATGAATGCCGCTATTGATCAGCAATGTGAAAAATACATCAAAGAAAATGGGTTGACCGACAAGGTAGCCGCACTGATAAAAACGAAATTCAAAGATCATCCGCTGCCGCATTACAGCGGCGACCTGCCGGCAGGTAACGATGGCCTCGGACTCCAGCTGCTGGGCATTTCCGGCGAAGAAGTGCTGGATCGGGAGGTATATGAAAAAATAAAAGCACACGCATTAAGTACCGTTCGTGGTACCGTACAGGCAGATATTCTGAAAGAAGACCAGGCTCAGAATACCTGCATTTTCTCTACTGAGTTTGCATTGAAGTTAATGGGGGATGTGCAGGAATATTTCATCACAGAAAAAGTACGGAACTTCTATTCTGTGAGTATTTCCGGTTATCATATTGCCGAAGCCGGCGCCAATCCTATTACACAGTTGGCGTTCACGCTGTCCAACGGGTTTACCTATGTAGAGTACTACCTGAGCAGAGGGATGAACATTGATGATTTTGCACCTAACCTGTCTTTCTTTTTCAGCAACGGTATGGATCCTGAATACGCGGTAATAGGCCGTGTAGCCCGCCGCATCTGGGCAAAGGCCATTAAGTATAAATACAAAGGAAATGATCGTTCACAGAAGCTGAAATATCATATCCAGACTTCCGGCCGCAGCTTGCATGCACAGGAAATTGATTTCAATGATATCCGCACCACACTGCAGGCATTGTACGCTATCTATGATAACTGCAATTCCCTGCACACGAACGCATATGATGAAGCCATTACCACGCCTACTGAAGAAAGTGTGAGAAGGGCCATGGCTATACAGCTCATCATCAACCGGGAACTGGGTACCGCTAAAAACGAGAACCCGGTGCAGGGTGCCTTCTTCATCGAAGAGTTGACGGACCTGGTAGAAGAAGCCGTACTCAACGAATTTAACCGTATCACAGAACGTGGCGGCGTTTTAGGCGCGATGGAAAGGATGTATCAGCGTAATAAAATACAGGAAGAAAGCCTGTATTATGAATCACTGAAACATACCGGCGAATTCCCGATCGTTGGTGTAAATACTTTCCTGAATAAAAATGGGTCACCTACTATTATTCCGGCGGAAGTAATCCGGTCTACTACAGAAGAAAAAGAATTTCAGATACATACGCTGGAAGCCTTCCAGGACAGACATCAGCACAAGAGCGCTGCAGCGCTGAAGCAGCTGCAGCTGGTAGCAGTAAGCAATGGTAATCTCTTCGCAGAACTGATGGAAACAGTGAAGCATTGTTCTCTCGGACAGATTACACATGCACTGTACGAAGTAGGTGGACAGTACCGGAGAAATATGTAATTAAAGCGGAAAGCTTAAAGCAGAAAGCAAAAAGCTATTGAAGCGAATGATCAGAGCGGGTATTGTTTCCGCTTTATTCATTCGCTTCAATAGCTTTTTGCTTTCTGCTTTAAGCTTTCCGCTCTTTACATTATATTAGTATTACCTTTTACTGAACCATTATCTCCCTGGAGCAGGGCGCCTATTTTTACAGCTTCACTTATCATAATCGTTATGAAGAAAATATTTTTCGTTTTCCTGTTTTTCGTTGGTTTACAGTCAACTGCGCAAATCAAAGATACAGTAGCAAAGCGTATTACGTTACCCAATGGCTGGGCTTTAACGCCTGTGGGGCATTCATTGCCATTGGGTGATTTACCACTGAACATGATACTTTCGCCTTCCGGGAAGTATCTGGCCGTTACCAATAATGGGCAAAGCCGGCAAACCATCCAATTGATAGATGCAGTAAAAGAGCAGCTGCTGGATGAAGTAACGATTCCGAAGTCATGGCTGGGACTGGCCTTTAGCAAGGATGAAAAGAAGTTGTATGCTTCCGGGGCCAACGATAATGTAATCTGGCAATATGCGATCACTGATAATAAATTGCAGGTAACAGATAGTATCCGGCTGGGCCTCGCCTGGCCGAAAGAAAAAATTTGTCCTACAGGTATGGTAATAGACCCGTCACGTAACCGGCTGTACGTAGTAACCAAGGAAGACAATAGTCTTTATGTGATCGATCTGCAGCAAAATAAAGTCATCTCACATATTCCTTTGGGGGCAGAAGCGTATACCGTCCTGCTGTCAAAAGATAGAAGCCACCTCTATATTTCCCTCTGGGGTGGGGATGCCGTGGCTGTTTTTGACATCGCTTCTGAGAAAATAAGTAATACGATTACTGTAGGCAGCCATCCCAATGAAATGATTCTGTCTGCCAATGGGAAATACTTATATGTAGCTGATGCAAATGATAACTCGGTAGCCGTTATCAATACTGCAGATCATAAAGTAATTGAATGGTTGCAAACGGCATTGTATCCGGATGCGCCCACGGGTTCTACTACAAATGGACTGGCATTATCAGCTAATAATAAACAGCTGTACATTGCTAACGCAGATAATAATTGCCTGGCCGTTTTTGATGTGACCAATCCTGGTAAAAGCAGGTCTAAAGGATTTATACCAGTAGGTTGGTATCCTACCTGTGTAAGAGTAACAGGAAAGAAAGTATTTGTTGCCAACGGTAAAGGATTTACCTCTATGGCTAACCCTGATGGCCCTAATCCAATCAACAAGAAAGAGGAGAGTGGCTCACATCAGGCGAATACAAGGAAAGACAGGCCGGTACAATATATCGGCGGTTTGTTTAAAGGGACATTATCTGTTTTTAATGAACCGACAGATGCCTTGTTGAGTCGCTGGTCTGGATGGGTATATGAAAATACACCTTATACAAAAGCGAAAGAACATACCGCTGCCGGAGAAGCCGGTAACCCGATTCCAAGGACTGCCGGACAAACTTCTCCCATTAAATATGTTTTTTACATTATCAAGGAAAACCGTACCTACGACCAGGTATTGGGAGATATGACCGCAGGAAACGGAGATAGCAGTTTGTGTATTTTCCCTGAGCGTATTACACCTAATCAGCATCGTTTATCAGGTGATTTTGTGTTACTGGATAATTTTTATGTAGATGCAGAAGTTAGCGCAGATGGGCATAACTGGAGTATGGCCGCCTATGCTACCGATTATGTAGAGAAAACCTGGCCTACCAGCTATGGTGGTCGTGGTGGTACTTATGACTATGAGGGCAGTCGTAAAATAGCGTATCCTAAAAAAGGATTTATCTGGGATTATTGTAATCGTGCAGGTGTGACTTACCGTACTTATGGCGAGTTTGCGGGTAAGGGAAAAGCGGCGCTCAAATCACTGGAAAATAATTTCTGTACAGATTATCCTTCTTTTGATCTCAATATCCAGGATGTAGCCCGTCAGCAAATCTGGCAACATGATTTTGATTCTTTGCTGGCCATTGACGCGGTGCCACATTTCAACAGTATCCGTTTGGGTAATGACCATACCAGTGGTATGCGGAAAGGGGCCTATTCGCCTTATGCTGCCGTGGCGGACAATGACCTGGCAGTAGGGCAGTTGGTTGATTACATCTCCCATAGTAAGATATGGAAGGAAAGCGCCATTTTTATTCTGGAAGATGATGCCCAGAATGGCCCTGATCACATAGATGCTCATCGTTCTACGGCCTATGTTATTAGTCCTTACATCAAGAGAAATGCAGTCAGTCATAATATGTATTCCACTTCAGGAATGTTGCGTACCATAGAATTGATACTGGGTTTGCCTCCTATGAGTCAGTATGATGCTGCCGCCAATCCTATGTGGGAGTTATTTTCCGCTACGCCTGATTTGACACCTTATACAGTTTTACCCGCCCGGGTAGACATTCACGAAAGAAATGTGGCCTGGAATGAAAGTGCGCGCCGTTCCGCCACTTTTGATCTGGCGCATGAAGATCGGGTACCGGACCTGGAGTTGAATGAGGTGGTGTGGAAGGCTATCCATGGAGAGCATGCTGTGATGCCAGCCCCCAGGAGAAGTGCTTTTGTGAAGTTACAGGCTACGGAAGAAGAGGACGATTGATAAATCGATTAAGCAAATCCAGGAAACTTTTCTATTTTAGGGGTTCCTAAATTCAAAAAACGTTATGGTTGCAAGGAGAGATTTTCTAAAGAACAGCGCCCTGGTAGCAGGCGTTGTTGGGCTGGGACTGCCCAAAACAGTATTTGGCTGGAACGGATATACCTCCCAGCGCCCACCACTGGCAAAGCGGAAATTTACCAGCGAAGCAGTGGAAAAGACGATTGTGAAGGTAAAAGCGCAGATCGCGGATACCAAATTAGGCTGGTTGTTTGAAAACTGTTTTCCTAATACACTTGATACCACCGTTAATTTTAAATCAGAAAACGGCAGACCCGATACTTTCGTGATCACCGGCGATATCAATGCGATGTGGCTGCGCGACTCCTCTGCGCAGGTATGGCCTTATCTGCCACTGGTAAAGGATGATGCGAAACTGAAGGAAATGGTAGTGGGCGTGATTAATCGCCAGACAAAATGTATTCTCATTGATCCATATGCCAATGCTTTCAATGAAGGACCAACCGGTAGTGAGTGGGATAAAGATCTGACAGATATGAAACCGGAACTGCATGAACGTAAATGGGAAATTGATTCCCTGTGTTATCCGGTACGCTTGTCTTATAACTATTGGAAAATAAGTGGTGACAATACGCCCTTTGATGCTAAATACAAACAGGCGGCTCAGTCCATCGTAAAAACATTTAAGGAACAGCAGCGTAAAGATGGCCACGGTCCGTACAAGTTCCAGCGTATCTCTGCAGTGCAGTCCGATACAGTGGCAAATGGAGGCTGGGGGAACCCAATATCTCCGGTAGGCCTGATCGTGTCTATTTTCCGCCCTTCTGATGACGCCACCGTATTTCCTTTCCTGATTCCTTCCAATATGTTTGCCGTAGTATCTCTGCGTCAGCTGGCGGAAATCAGCGAAACTATTTATAAAGATGCCGCCTTTGCAAAAGAATGTACTGCGCTGGCAGATGAAGTGGACCGCGCTATCAAAGCATATGCTATTGTGGAACATCCTAAGCTGGGCATGATGTATGGTTTTGAGGTAGATGGATTTGGCAATCGTTTATTCCTCGATGATACAAACGTACCTAGTCTCTTATCCATCCCATACCTGGGCTATACAGGTATCGATGATCCACTGTACCAGGCATCCAGGCATTTTGTGTGGAGCAATTTCCAGCCCTGGTTTTACAGAGGCAAATATGGTGATGGCGTAGGTAGTCCGCATACGGGGAACGACTATATCTGGCCAATGAGTGTTATCATGAGAGCTTTAACCAGTCATGATAAAGAAGAAATAGCAGACTGCATCAAAACATTACGCAATACAGATGGTGGCACTGGTTTCATTCATGAATCTTATCATAAGGATGATCCGACTAAGTTTACCCGCCCCTGGTTTGCCTGGGTGAATACCTTATTTGGTGAACTGATCCTGAAAGTAAGTCAGGAATATCCTGATCTGCTGAAAAGACAATACGCATAAATCGTCCAGATAACTTTAATCAGGGATTTTATGAGGTATGTTCAATAAATTGTGAACATAAATCATGAGATCCCTGATTTTTTATTAGATAGTACCGGTATTCTTAAATCAATAAACCTGACAGTATTAATGGTAGCAGCAAATATTTACCAGCAACGGATAGATCAGTTCAATGAATCGATGAGAAAGGAGAAAAGATTAACCTCTATTTTATCGTGGGCACGGTTAATCAGTTTCCTGCTGGTAGGCACCAGCGTGGTACAGCTGATCAGGAACGGATGGATGGGAGGCTGGCTGGTGCTGGCCATAGCCGGGGCTATTGCATTTGCCCGGTTACTGATACTTTATACCAAAGCACTGCAAAGACTTCAATTATTCGAAACCTTGCTGGAGCTTAACAGGAAGGAGTTACAGCTTGTCACCTCCTGGCAGTCATCGTTTGAAGACGGGAATGAATTTGTGGATGATAAGCATGATTTTACCAGTGACCTGGATGTATTTGGACCATCTTCTATCTTTCAGCATATCAACAGAACAGGTACTTTGTCCGGTAAACGTATGCTGGCAGCAGCTTTACGTACACCGCTTAAAAGTAAGGCTGCTATCCTGGATACTCAACGGGCCCTGAAAGTGTTGGCCCCCGAATTGGAGTTCCGGCAACTGCTCACCGCTAATGCCCTGCTGGCAAAGGAAGAGGAGAGTGACCGCCGCGAAATTGCCGCTTGGTTGGAAATGCCTTTCCATTTTATCAATAGTAAACTGATAAATATTGCCATCTGGGCAAGTCCTTCCCTGGCAGTAGCCGCCATTGTGTATGGTAGCGTGAGCGGGCATTGGTATCCCTTAACGATTATGATTGTGGTGAATTGGTTTTTATTGGGCATTAATCAAAAGGATATTATGGCCCAGTATGGGCTTATGTCTCATAAGGAGCGCATATTGGACAAGTTTTCGATTTTGCTCAACCTTATTAAAGGTGGTTCTTTTAAGGAA
This sequence comes from Chitinophaga sp. RAB17, assembly GCF_052114225.1. Taxonomy (NCBI): domain Bacteria; kingdom Pseudomonadati; phylum Bacteroidota; class Chitinophagia; order Chitinophagales; family Chitinophagaceae; genus Chitinophaga; species Chitinophaga sp. RAB17. The sequence continues at coordinate 211,385 of NZ_JBFREI010000014.1, forward strand.
TCGACATTGCTTCAGGAGCAGCAGGATATTGCGAAAGAGGCCGATGTGGCATTGAAAGGGCTGGCGCGTGTAAGCGGTGCCTTTGATCAGCGTTTGAACCTGTTGGTAGGGTTAATCCTCAATTCCCTGATGCTGTACGATTTTCATTGTATCCTGCGACTGGAGCGCTGGAAGCAGCAACACAAGCTCCATATCGTCAAATGGTTTGATGTGATTACGCAGTTCGAATTATGGAATAGTATGGCCACTTATGCGTATAATCATCCCCAGTTTTCCTGGCCGGAACCACAGGAAGCGTGTGTACTGGAGGCTACTGCGCTGGGGCATCCATTAATCCCCGCCAGCGAATGTGTAAAGAACGATGGTGCTGCCGGGAAAAAAGACAGTTTCCTGATCATTACCGGTTCTAATATGTCCGGGAAGAGTACCTTCCTGCGCAGTGTGGGCGCCAATTTGCTGATGGCCATGTGTGGTGCGCCCGTATGTGCGGAACGACTGATTTTCAGCCCTATGCATATCATGACCTCCATGCGGATCAAAGATTCCATTGCCAGTCATACGTCTTATTTTCAGGCAGAATTGCTGCGTTTACAGCATATTATCCGTCAATTGAAAACAGGGGAGCGGGTATTTATTTTATTAGATGAAATTCTCAAAGGCACTAATTCGGAAGACAAACTCTCCGGCTCCCGCAGCCTGATCGAGCATTTCCTGCAGTATAATTGCCTGGGGATGATTGCCACGCACGACCTTGAGTTGGGTCAACTGGAAGATGCGTATCCCAATCGGATCCGAAACTACTGCTTTGAAAGCACTATACAGGACAACCATCTTTACTTTGACTATCGCATCCGGGAAGGCATTGCTCGTAATAAGAATGCCACCTTCCTGATGAAACAGATGGAGATTATCTAACCTTACCGCTTAAAACAAATTATGTAAATAACTAAATATTTTAGTAGTTTTACTAAAATATTTAGTCTATGACTTTGCCGTTCCAGGAAGGGGGATCAGAGCCTCAATATTATAAAGGCCGTGGTGCGCAGATAAATCCGAAGAATAAATTTCTGACGGACGAATATGCGCAGGAACACGCCGAAGGTATTGATGAGTGGTGGCAGGCGGATGTACCCACCCAGATATTTGAAGAACATGCAAAGACGCTGGTCAACAAGGTAGATAGTCCGGATGTGGGGATGTGGTTTTCCATGAACCCCTACCAGGGTTGCGAGCATGGCTGTATTTACTGCTATGCCCGGAACTCGCACCAGTATTGGGGCCTGAGTGCCGGTCTTGATTTTGAGCGTAAAATCATAGTGAAACATAATGCTCCTGCACTGCTTCGTAAGTTCCTGGACAACAAGAACTGGGTGCCCAAGCCCATTTCCCTGTCGGGCAATACTGACTGTTATCAGCCGGTGGAGCGTAAGATGTGGCTTACCCGTCAGCTGCTGGAAGTAGCGCTGGAGTACAAACAGCCGGTGGGCATCATTACTAAAAACTCATTGGTATTACGGGATCGCTACCTGTTGCAACAGCTGGCCCAGGAGAACCTGGTATGCGTATACCTATCCGTTACCACGCTACAGGAGGATCTGCGGTTGAAAATGGAGCCCCGTACGGCTACTGCGGTACAAAGACTTAAAGTGGTGAAAGAGCTGAGTGATCTCGGTGTGCCCGTTGGCGTTATGACGGCCCCCATTATACCCGGACTGAACGACCATGAGATTCCCCGCCTGCTGGAAGCGGCAGCGGCCAATGGGGCCAGGTATGCAGGCTATACGGTGGTAAGGCTCAACGATGCTGTGAAGATCATTTTTAATGACTGGCTCTATAAAAACTTTCCCGACCGGGCAGATAAAGTATGGCATCTCATAGAAGGAATGCACGGAGGCACCGTGAATGATAGCGAATTTGGACGCCGGATGAGAGGGGAAGGGAACTTCGCGGACCTGATTAAGCAACAATTTAAAATTCACACTAAAAAGAACGGATTGAACCAGGATCGCTTCGAATTCAATACAGACGCGTTCCGACGGCCAAATTCACAATTGAGTTTGTTCTGAGATAACCGTATGAAATAGTTGCAGTTTAAACTAAATGTTAAGTCTAGGAAAAAAGTAGGGTGTTTTTTTGTGTAATAAAAAAAATAAAAATTATCTTTGTTCCAAGAACAAAAATAACTGTGCAACTTATATCAACATACAAGATTTTAGCGATGGCCTGCAAACAAAAGCAGGTCAAGGCCAGATTGCGGGCGTGTTGCACCGATTGTTAACGATAGAAAAAGTTATCAAACGATATAAACAAAAGTCCCGCACTAGAGAAAGTGTGGGACTTTTTGCTTTTGAAGCAGTACTGAAATGACGACATTGAAAGAATTTCAAAAGATAACTGTAATGCAAAAAAAATACACCTCATGGTGTAAACGGGATGGCTTTGCCTTTAAAAAGCCATACGGACATGGTATGCGGTAATGTGAGATCACTCTCTATACATTATTACTCCCGGTCCGTAAATACGGCCGGGTTTTTTTGTGGCCAAATCCGGCATAAAAATGGCAAACAAAATATTTTTTAAATGAAGTTATGCGCTAACCCATTTCATTAGCAAACAGCAAAGTGCATAATCCCAAAAACGTTAGATGATGAGAAACGTTATTCAAATTGTAAGAGAGGCTTTACTCACCAATTTCAAAGAGTTGGATCAGTGGTTTGAAAAAGACCAGGCATTACTGCACTTCAAACCAGACCGCGATCAATGGAACATCAGAGAAGTATTGGAGCATATTACGCTGACCAACTATTTCCTGCTGTTGATTATTAATAAGAGTACCCGTCGTGCGCTGGAACGTAAAAAGACCGGCCACACCGTGATACTCCCCGCGGATTACCAGGATAAATTAGGTCAGATAGACGTCATCGGTAGCAAATCCTTTGGTTGGGTAAGGCCTGAACATATGGAACCTACCGGATTTAAAAATATACAAGAGGTAAAAGCCCTCCTGAAACAGCAATATGCACAATGCATGTATAACCTGTCTCTCCTGAAAAATGGAGAAGGAGTACTTGTATTCACTAACATGTCTGTAAATCAGCTGGGTAAGCTCGATATATACCAATACATCTATTTCCTCACCAAGCATATTGAACGGCATATCCGTCAAATGCAACGGCTCCAGACAGAGTTCGAAGAGAGTGCGGTATTAATATAATTTTTTAAGGTCGACCATCAACATCTGTATTTGTTAGTCCCGATTGGTTACTGAAGCCGGAAGTATGCACACTTCCGGCTTTTTACTGCTGTTAAAACTGACTATCTACAAAGGATATACGCTGAAGAGCGTAGATCAGCAGGATCGTTAAATAACCTATATCTACGATCATTTACCATAAATGTTAACAGCAAGGAGATGAGTAGATAGGGTGTATGTAATGGTGCACAAGAATAGTTCCGATCCGGTACAGGAATCTTGAAACCCGCTGCAGGTAATAGATACAGCCGTTAATTTTTTAAATAAAAAAGTGTTGCTAAATAAAGCATAGAAAAAATATTTGAAAATATTTTGTTAAAAATTTGCAATATCAAAATATATCCTGTTATCTTTGCATCGTTAAAATTGATAATAAAAAACTTATAAAAATGAAACGCTTCAATCTATATATGGACAACGCAATTCCTTGCTCCGAGCAGGGCAGTGGCGGATTCCGGGCGTTTTATGTTTACAGGTAGATCAAGAATATTTGTAAAAATAACAGAAGCCCGGGTCCTTGGATCCGGGCTTTTTTGTTATCGTTTTTATGATAATGAATTTACCAGCAATTACAGAACGGGTTCAGATCCGCCGCAGTAAATGGTTTCAGGATAGCATTAATTCAATTAATGTTAAATGGCCGGGTTATGTCTTAACGTAGTGTATACGTTAACGTTAGTAACCCGGTCCGTGAAAACAGACCGGGTTTTTTTGTGTTGCAAAAAAAGATTATTTGAGGAGGTACATATAAAACAGGCAGGCGGAGTAATCCTGCTCCGCTTTCTTCTCCTTTTGAAGATATATTTTTTCGTCTCTGTTTGCAATTTAACCCCCAACAATCAGGTTATCATAAGGATAACTTGTAATTTCCCCCATGATAAATATGATTTACCCAGGGCTCACCGCCCTGGGAAATCTTTATCAGCAGGAAGTATTCACATTCAAGAGATAACGTAACATGAAGCATATAGTTAATAATAACATCGAAATCACTGATGGTGAGCATTTTGATCCGAAGGGAGTGTATACCGTTAATTTTAATGCGATTCCGGATATCAACAATATTTATGAAGTAGATGGCGATAAAGCCGCCGCTGCTTTTGCAAAAACATATGTAAATATTATTACGCATACCCATCGCTATACCGATTATGATAACAAAAAGAAAAAGTATAAGCATAATCAAACACTGATGGTGTTGAATAATAACTGCGTAGTAGCGTTCTGGCAATCATGGTGCGAAATATTGCATAATGGACAAATTCCGGCTTTCGTTACCGAAGTAACGGAGATGGTTACACGCTATAAAGAAAAGCAGCGCAGAGAACCACATGAAATAAATCTCATCACCAGTGGACGTAAAGGACTGGAGCTGAAAAGCCTGGAAATAAAGCGTACCCGTCTGGATATCGGGATGTTTTATGATGAAGAATTTAAAGAGATCGATAAAGTAATACAGCAACGACTGAAGAAGGATAAAGACAAGGGGATTGTATTGCTGCATGGCTTACCAGGAACAGGAAAAACGACTTACCTGCGTTACCTGATCGGCAGAATCAAAAAGCGGGTACTGTTTGTTTCTCCCGACCTGGCTAACAATATTATGAACCCTGAATTCATGGAACTGCTGATTGATAATCCAAATTGTGTGGTGATCATTGAAGATGCAGAAAATGTAATTATGGATCGTAAGTTTTCCGGTAATTCTTCTGTATCTAATTTGCTGAACTTATCGGATGGCTTGCTGGCAGATTGTTTGAATATACAACTCGTATGTTCTTTTAACAGCGACTTATCCGCCATCGACAGTGCTTTATTGCGTAAAGGGCGGTTAATCGCCAAATATGAATTTAAGCGGCTGCAGGTGGATAAAGCACAACAGCTATCAAAGCACATGGGCTTCGACAGCGTGATTAATAAACCCATGACGATTGCAGAAATAGCGAATCAGCATGAACCTTCTTTCGAAAGGAAGCAACATGTGATTGGGTTCAGAAGAGAAGCGCTGGAAGAAATAGCATAAACTGAAAATATGACTAACAAAAGAAAATATTTGTCCATCTATATCAGCATGTTAAGGGAGTTCCGATCGAACACCTAAACATGTTTTATGAACGATTATTTATTGGAGTTAAATGACCTGCTGTCTGCTTCACGTATAAGAGCGTCCAGGCAAAGAAAGCGTGCTGCCATTATGCATCAGGACAAGCAAATGCTGAAACTTTACCGGGAGAAAATGGCCTTATGGGAAGTTTTTGACCGTCGCGGTTACGTACCATTGGAACCGCCCATTGTAAAAGGGTACAAACGCTTTTTCGTATTAAGGGAAGATGTAGCGCGGAGTAAAGATGCCGGATTTTATCAGGGTATTCTTGATGAAATTAACACAGTGACTTATTGCGCGGAAAAAAGTTTCCGCGTGAGCAAACGCTACAAAAGAAGATGGAGGTATATTGATTATGTACAACAGTTGTATAAACCAGATGAAGCGACCTTTAAAATGATGGGATTCGGACGGCGTGCAGCGGAATGCTTTGAAGAAGTCATTAAGCAGGATAAACGTACAAAGAAGCCGGTAAAGAAATATCGATTCAAAGAACCCTGGCGTTTTGTACTCAGAGTAAGACCCAACATTATCATGCAGCGGAGAGCAGAGGCGCCGGAATTACTGGCCAGGATCGATCAAATAAATCGTTTCCTTGATAGGAATAAATTGCAGCCAAGACTTTATAAGATAATGGATGGCTGGTATGACTGCTGGAGGAGAGAGTGGCTGGGCGATTGCAATGGCCGGTATCTCATCGATAGATATTTACTACCGGATGCCTTTATACGAAAAGAAGTAGAAGAGGGAATTGGCGCAAACCTATTTGTTAACCTTAAAAAACTAAAGTCATGAAAAAAAATCAAATGTCCATATACAACAGCTTGAGCAATCGCTTCCACAAAAAAGTGGAAGCAATTAAGTGGGAAATGAATCATTGGTTATGGACACTCCGATACAAACGGAAATTGAAAACTATATTGCAGCATCACGAATAAGAACAGTCAGAAGAAGAATACGTGATACGCGCAAGCAATTTGAAAAGCAACTATTACAGTTGCGCAGAGAAGAGAGATCTCTGTGGGACGCATGGGGGAAGCGCGGATATATGCCCCTGGAACCGCCGGTAATGAAAGGTTACAAGCGTTTCTTTGTTTTAAGGGATGATGTGGCCAGAGGGAGGCAGGCGGAATTCTACCAGGAGTTGCTAAAGAAAATCAACACGTATGATTATAGTCATCGGAAGGATTTTAAAGTGAAGAAGAGATCTCATGGAAGAAAGAAATTAGTGGTGAGAGAGCAGCATTTAGCGCAACCGGATCTTGATCAGTTTATAAAATTAAAGTTATCTGCTAAAGAGGCGGATTGTTTTGAAGAACGTCTTTTCTTTCATAGACAAAGCCTGATACCAGTCCGGCGCATGGTTATTAAAGAACCCTGGAGATTTGTGTTGCGGGTAAGACCCAATATGATCACACAAACGAGGATGATAATACCTGAGCTAAGTTCACAAATTCAACAGTTGAAGAATTACATAGATCATCATTATTTGGATCATAAGATCAGGAAATTAGTGGATGGCAGCGTATACCGGTGGAGTGGCTGGCTCAGTATTGAAAAAGGAAAGTATAAATTTAAGAAGAAGCCCCTGCAACAAATGTTGCAGGAAGAATGGTATGACAAAAATAACCCCATATGTCAAATTTTAAAGTAGGCGGTAAAACCTTACTGGAATTAGGTTACCCAAAAAGTCCTGTGTTCCGTTTAGCCATCAATGTAATGGACGAACATTTCAGTCATCTGACCCGTGACGAAGCGATAGATATTTTGAAGAAAGTGTTGGCAGATCCTGCTGCTTATGTAGCGGATGATAAGTTAGGGAAGGTGGCAGAACAGTTGCTGACCCCAACTGCGCCGGAAGAAATTGCATTGCGTGAAACGCCGGTGCCATACGTCGTTTTCGGGCTGGACAATATTGCGGACGGCGCGATACAGCAGCTGAATAATGCAGTTCGTTTACCCGTAGCCGTAGCCGGATCTTTAATGCCGGATGCACATCAGGGGTATGGGTTGCCTATAGGTGGGGTATTGGCTGCCGATAACGCCGTGATTCCTTATGGTGTCGGGGTGGATATTGGTTGCCGTATGTGTTTGAGTATACTGGATTTGCCGGAGCAGTCCTTGCTAACAAATGAAGACGAATACAAGAAGCAGCTGGTGAACTGGACAAAATTTGGTGCGGGCGTGGAGTGGAAGAAAAGAGAAGCTGATCCGGTATTGGAAAGAACTGAGTTTAAGGAAATACGTTTCGTGAAGAATCTGTTTGATAAAGCTGCTGGTCAATTGGGAACTTCCGGTTCCGGTAACCACTTTGTGGAGTGGGGAATTGCGACTATCACAGATGCACAGAATGAGTGGGGATTAGCACCTGGTAATTATGTGGCGTTGCTATCGCATTCCGGTTCCCGTGGACTGGGGGCGCAGATAGCGGGGCATTATACGCAGGTGGCAAAAGATCTTTGTCCGTTGCCGGAGAAGGCGAGGCATCTGGCTTACCTGGATCTGAATTCAGAAGCAGGACAGGAATACTGGTTGGCTATGAATCTGGCGGGTGATTACGCGTCAGCCTGTCACCATTTGATTCATAAGCGGCTTATCAATGCAATGGGTGCTACTTTGCTGGCAAGAGTAGAGAACCATCATAACTTCGCCTGGAAAGAGACATATGAGGGTAAAGAAGTGATTGTGCATCGTAAAGGGGCAACCCCGGCAGGTAAAGGCGTACTGGGAGTGATTCCGGGATCTATGACGGCACCTGGATTTATTGTGCGGGGAAAAGGAGAAGTAAGCAGCCTGCAGTCAGCATCGCATGGTGCAGGGAGGCTGATGTCCCGTACTCAGGCGCAGAAATCAATTACGGACCGGCAGTTAATGCAGGTATTGCAGGAGCATGGGGTTACGTTGATTGGAGGAGGGTTGGATGAAGCGCCCGGTGCATACAAGGATATCAATACTGTGATGGCAGCCCAAGCAGACCTGGTGGAAGTGATAGGGAAATTTGTTCCTAAGGTAGTGAGAATGGCCGATGGCGGACCTCCGGAGGACTAATAAAGATATATGCAATGACGCGATGGCGGAAGATGACGAAAGTTGTTTTCCGCTTTTCGTTTTTATTAGTCTAGTGAAATAGTAGGATATTTAAATTTTATTACTTATCATTGTGGTAGTTTACCACCACCAGATACTTATTTATGATACCTATACATGGGCTGGCACCGTGTATGAGCCTATGTCTTATGATCAAGGATTTCCGGATTTAAAATTTAATAAAGTGCATTTAAACTACCTGGCATTGGCAGTTCCTTTTTTCCTGACATTCATTGGGTTGGAATACCTGGTGTCACGTAAAAAAGGCAAGACTTATTTTAAGTTTAATGATTCCATTACCAACCTGAGTGTGGGTATTGCCGAGCGCTTACTGGATACGTTTACCGTGGGGCTTTTCTATTTTGTATACGATTACCTGTATCGTCATTACGCCATATTTGATATTAAATCCAGTGTATTGTTATGGGTAGCTTTACTGATATGTACCGATTTTATCTGGTACTGGTATCACCGGTTGGCGCATGAAGTAACGGTTTTTTGGTGCGCGCACGTAGTGCATCATCAGAGTGAAGAGTTTAACTATACTGTATCCGCGCGTATCACGGTGTTCCAGGCATTTGTACGTACTGGTTTCTGGGCAATACTGCCGGTAATAGGTTTCCCACCCGCCATGATCACGAGTATGCTGCTGGTGCATGGACTATATCCGTTTTTTATACATACCCGTACTATTGGCAATTTGGGTATTCTTGAATATATCCTGGTTACACCATCTCATCACCGGGTACATCATGCCAGCAATCCTCAGTATCTAGATAAGAATTATGGAGATGTATTTATCATCTGGGATAAGTTATTCGGCACTTTTGTAAAAGAAGAGGAGGAACCGGTGTATGGTTTAACCAAGCCATTGGAAAGTAATAGTTTTCTATGGCAGCATTTTCATTTTATACTGGAGATGCTTTATTCTGCCAGGCAGGCGAAAGGATGGCGAAACAAGCTGCGTATTATTTTTGGTAAGCCGGACAATGTTGATCCGGGAGCACGGGAGGTGCTGGAGGAGAAATTCCTGCTGCGTAACCCTCATATAACGGAAACGCCTAAGTTGTTTAATTATGTACTGTGGCAAATAGTAGTCACACTGCTGGTATTATTTTCCTTCCTGTTACTGGAGCATTATGTACCTGTATTTATACAGGTATGTGTAGCCTTGCTGATATTGCTTACGCTGATCAACTGTGGTGCTATTATGGAGCAAAAGAAGTGGGTATTTTATCTGGAGTATGCCCGTTACCTGGTGTTATGTTTTGCGGGTTACTATATATGGCCTCATCCAGGGTTTCTTTGTGCAGCTGCTATTATTATGATTACTGCTTTTTATTTCCAGTCACATCTGAAAGAACATTATCTACGGCTGGTATATGGTTACTACCGTTCATAGCTAAGATAGTCCGGCCTGAAAGTTATTTCGGGCTGGATGATACTTTCATGTTAATGTTTAGGGATAAATTATTGTCTTGGAACCTGCGATTTGAGTATTTTCCGGGCGAAATGTATCCTGCTTTTGATAGTTCCCAATGGTTCCTGTAGAATATTTGCAATCTCGAAATATTTGTAACCCTCGTAATAAAGCATAAATGGCTTTTTGAAGATATTGGGCAAGTGGTACACTGCCACATGAATATCTTTCATTTGTAAGTTAGAGGCCGCTTTATTGGTGACTGTATGTTGCTGATAATTTATGAAGAAATCGCTGGCGCTGGGTTCTGCGACCATGCGATGTTTCAGTTTTTTCCTATAATGATTAATAAAAATATTCCGCATAATGGTGAATAGCCAGGCGCGGATGTTGGTGCCTTCCAGGTATTTCTCCTGGTTGGAAAGGGCTCTGAAAAGGGTTTCCTGGTAGAGATCTTTTGCCTGTTCGGCATCTTTCGTGAGGGTAAAAGCAAAGGGTTTCAGGAAATCAGCGTTTCCAATAAGCAAGGTGTTAAATTCAACAGACGACATAATGTTTAAGTTTTGCCTTAACTAATTTAAACAAAAAAAGGGGTAAAAGATGTATTCAGAGGATGCCAAGGGGCGGTTAAAACATGACATTTTTTAGTTAATACAATTGATTCTCAAGCAATTTATCCCAGGCTAATACTTAGATCAATAAAAACGGTGGTAGTTTAAGTAGTAATCGTAATTTTTCAAAACAGGTAATTCATGGACAACTCTCAGATAGATAAACGTAAAAGAATAACAAAAGGATTTTAATAAAAAGGATTTATTGTATTAAGTAAAATCATATATTATAATTATCTTAAAATTAGCCGCAGGATAATATTTGGACGCATATTTGCAAGAGACATTGCAAATTTTAAATTATATGTTTCGACAGGTAAAAAACACTTCCTGATATTTTCAGTACAAAAGTGGTAGTAAATTTGATTGCTCTAACATTTATATGTTATTTTTAATAGATTTGCAACTCATTTGGCATTTCGTCCAACTGAGTCCGGTTAATTATCCAAAAAAGAATTATTAGAGAGTTTTTATCCTATTAATACATGTTCAAGAAGATTTTGCTGATCCAGCTGTTCCTGTTTTTTGCTTGTTGTGTGAGTGCACAGGTCCCATCTATAAGCCCGGGTCAGGCTAGCCAGGTGAATGTTGATAATTTATCCGACGATCAGATCAAACGCATTGTTTCTGAAATGAAGCAAAATAATATGTCAATGTCTGACATTGATTCATATGCTGCTCAGAAAGGAATCCCGGATAGTGAGGCTGAAAAGCTAAAAGCGCGTATTTTACAGCTTGGTTTGGATAAGTCATTGGACCAATCATTAAAAAAGCCTGCCGGTTCGCAATCTAATGGAGATGATTATAAAGGCCGGTTGTTCAATAACTCCGATACCTCAACCATCGATTTATTCAAGCAGAAAACGAGTGTCGATACCAAACGTAAAAGAATATTCGGTGCGGAGTTGTTCAATAACAAAAACCTTACTTTTGAGCCTAATCTCAGGATGGCGACTCCTCCAAATTACAAATTAGCTACTGATGACCAGGTAATGGTTGATGTATATGGCTACGCAGAAGCACAGTATAATCTAACAGTTACATCTGAAGGATATGTTMGAATCCCTAACCTTGGACCTGTTTATGTTAATGGTCTTACTATGGAAGAAGCCAAGGCCCGGATCACAAAGCAGCTATCAACTATCTATTCAACTATTCCTGCAGGAAAGACATTTGTTCAGGTTTCATTGGGAAATATTCGTAGTATCCGCGTCCTCCTGATAGGGGAGATTGAAAATCCAGGAACTTACACATTGCCTTCCTTAGCCTCTGTAGCAAATGCCCTTTATGTATCCGGAGGACCTAATGACAATGGATCATTCAGAAATATACAAGTGATCCGGAATGGTCAACCCGTTGTTACTTTCGATTTATATGATTTTATTTTCAGAGGAGATTTGACTAATAACATTATTTTACAGGATCAGGATATTGTAAAGGTTAATCCATACAAGACAAGGGTAGAATTGATTGGTGAGGTGAAACGTCCTGCCATATTCGAGGCAAAAGATAACGAAACACTGCTTAATATTCTTGATTTTGCAGGTGGATATACAGATGCTTCATTTAAAGAGAATATTACTGCTTATCGAATTAATAATAAGGAGAGAGAAGTCATCAATGTGCCTGCTGATATGATTGCTACGTTTAAATTGAAGCCTGGAGATCAGTTTTTTGTTGATTCAATCTTAAACCGCTTTAGCAATCGGGTGGTTATTACAGGTGCTGTTTTCCATCCCGGAAATTATGGACTGGAATCTGGTATGTCAATCGCTGACCTTATTAAAAAAGCGGATGGAGTAAAGGAAGAAGCATCAATGAACCGGGGCATTGTACGTAGGCTGCAGGAAGACTTTACACCAGCGATTATCAGCTTTAACGTGCAGGATGTTTTAAATGGTAAGACGGTGATTCCGTTGAAAAAAGAAGATGATGTTATTATCTTTTCAAAACAGGATTTGCGAGAAGAATATCGCATTGTTATTAGTGGGGAAGTGAATAAGCCAGGGATATTTCCTTTTGCAGACAGTATGCATCTGGAAGACTTAATTTTATTGGCTGGAGGACTTAGAGATGCCGCTTCGTTAAAGCATGTTGAAATTTCCAGGAGGATAAGAAAGGGCGATTATGATAGTAAGGATAGTACGAGAGCGATTATTAAACAGTTTGATATCAGTGCCGACTTAAAAAATATTTCCGACGAAAATGTTGTACTGGAGCCGTTTGATGAGGTTGTTATTAGGAAATCCCCGGCTTATAGTGAGCAAGCCAATATGCGTGTAGATGGAGAGGTATTATATCCAGGGTCATATTCCATTTTAAGCAAAGCAGAACGGATTTCAGATGTTATTAAAAGATCGGGAGGCCTTAAACCGGAGGCATTTCCAGAAGGAGCCCTACTGTTACGTAAAACATATTTGAATAGTGGAGATAGTGCGCTGTTATCAAATAAACTGGAATTATTCTATAATAAGTTGCAGGATAGTTCTGATATTACCAGTGTAAGAAATACAGTAAACCACCCTTATCAACTCCTGGGCATAAATCTTGACAGGATAATGAGTAGGCCCGGATCCAAGTATGATATTCTGCTGGAAGAAGGAGATATTTTGAAGATTCCTAAAAAATTGCAGACAGTGCAAGTTTTTGGAGAAATCTATTTTCCAAAAAAGGTAAGGTACGATGCTGATGTACGCTTTAGAGACTATATCAGAGGCGCAGGAGGATTTACAGGTTCTGCCCTCAAAAGGAGAAGCTATATTGTTTATGCCAATGGAGAAGTAAAGAATACCCGTAAAGTATTTTTCTTTAATAAGTACCCTAAAGTAAAGCCCGGAGCTGAAATATACGTGCCAACCAAGAAAGATAGAAAAGGGCTTACTCCACAGGAAGGAGTGGCAATAGGAAGCGCAGTAGCATCATTAGCATTAGTCATTGTGACTATTTTAAACATAGTCAAATAATTATTTAAGCAAAGTATTTAAGTTCATGGGTTACTCCGAAGACACTATAGATCATACCGAAGATAAGCCTGATGTATCTTTCAGAGACTTTTTACTCAAATTATCTGATTGGTTTTCTTTCTTATGGAAAAGAAAATGGATCATTATACTATTTGGTGTTATTGGAGCTGGATTGGGATTAACAGCAGCTCTTATAAAAGCAAAAGAGTATGAAGCACAGCTCTCCTTTGTGCTGGAAGACAGTAATGCAGGGGGCCTTGGAGCCTATGCCGGTTTCGCCAGCCAATTTGGATTAGATATTACAGGAGGCGCTTCCAG